>JBJDYV010000018.1:0-169020 GCA_051867655.1 Oscillospiraceae bacterium | reverse complement strand
TGTCCAGCTCCTCCAGGTGAACGCTTTTCAGCAGCCCGCCCAGCCAGCCGGTGATTCCCTCCAGGGGGCCCGCCCCCTTTTGGGGCGGCGGCGGGGGCGGGCGTTTTGCTTCCGCCCGGGGGCGCTGCGGTCCCGGATTGTGCCTGGGCGGCGGTTCCGGCTCGCTGACCCGTTCATAGGATGTACCGCTGGGGATATAGCGGTTATACATGATCCCCATCCCCCTTTCGGAAGACGTCCAGCGCCACCCGGATGACATGGGCGAGTTTGGCGATCTGGATGGCCTTATCGACTTTCGCGTAGCGCTCTTCCCGGACAAAGGGCTGCAGAGCGGTCAGAAGGGCGACTTTCCGGTCGTCGGTGCTGTTGTACTCGGACAAGAGACGCATTCCCATCTGCACCAGGCGGGGGTCCAGATTTCCCAGCATGGAAAGCGGATCGCCCGCCGCCTGGCTTTCCGACGGCGGCGGATCGGGCTCCTCCTCCGCGGTGTCACTGCCGCTGTTGGAATTGCCGGTGATGGACTGAGCGATGGACATGATCTGGCTCATGGCCTCCGGATTGCCCAGAATGGACTGCAATTTGTCCTCAAATTCACTCAAATCCTGCACCTCCCGCCGGTATGAACCAGATTATTGATTGACCTTTTTGTTCAGCTCCTCCACCAGCTTGGCGCTCTGGGGGTCCTTCATCAGCCCTTGGACCAGATTCATCAGCTGCGAGGTGTCCCCGTTCATGGCGGATTGGGCGGCGTCCTTCAGGCCGCTGCCGGCGTTTTTGTTCAGCAGCTCCATCAGGCGCTGGGCCTCGCCCGATTTCATCAGGTTTTCCATGGCCTGCTTGTTTTTCAGCAGGCTGGCCGCCTGGGGCGCGTGTAACAGGTCGTCAAGACCCGATTGCTTTGGATTCATGGTACTCCCTCCACATGAGTTGATTTTCAATTCATTGTATGAAATAAATCTGAGAAGGTGACTACAATCAAGCTGCTGATTTTTTCCGACTCCCACGGCGAGGTGGGCGACATGCTGGACATTGCGGAACGGGAGAAGCCCGACGAGATCATCCACCTGGGCGACCACCTGCGGGACGCGGAGACACTGTCCTTTGCCTTTCCCGCGATCCCCATGATCCGGGTGCCCGGCAACTGTGACGGCTGGACGGACATGCCCGACCGCCTGATGCTGGAGCGGGAGGGCGTGCGGATCCTGCTGGCCCACGGCCACCAGTGGCGGGTCAAGTCCAGCCCCGACCAGGCCGTGGCCGCCGCCCGGGCACGCGGCGCGGATATCCTGCTGTACGGCCACACCCATGAAGCGGTCTGCCGGCGGTCGGCGGGCCTGTGGATCATGAACCCCGGCACCGTGGGTGGAAAATGGGCGCGGGCCACCTACGGCGTAATCGAGATTGAGAACGGTGTTATTGCGCCCCGGATCGTTCCGGTTGAATAGCTTATAAAAGAAATGGCCCCCGGGAGCTTTGCTCCCGGGGGCCGCGCTGTTTAAATGTGGCAGAGAATCGCGTCGCGCAGAAAGGCGGCGCAGCCGGGGATATTGCGGTCGTAGTAGGCGGTGAAGCGCTCGTCGCAGACATACATCTGCGCCAGACCCTTGTGGGCGGCGGGGGAGTACTTCTCCCAGGAATAGGACAGCCAGCGGCGGTGAAGGTCGGCCAGGTGTCTGCCCGCTTCACCGCCGGGGTCGGCGTGAGAGCGCACGGCCTGCTCCAGCTCCGACAAAATTTCCGCGCCCAGAGTATTCCAGGCGTCATACTCCTCCGGAGCCAGGGAGAGCACGCGGGCGTTGGCCCGGTCGATCTCCTGATCCCCGTATTTGGCCCGGATCTCCGGGCCGTATTTTTCCTCGTTTTCTTGAACGATTTGTTTTTTAAAGCCTTCAAATTTTTCCGTGTCGGTCATCATGGTTCCTCCTGTTTCGTGCTGTATGGTTTTTTCCACAGTCAGGATCAGGGAATCCAGCCGCTCCCGCTGCTGCCGCAGGGCCGCCAGATGGCTCTGCAGCGCCTTCTGACGGTCAAATTCGGGGTCATCCAGCAGGGAAGCGATCTCGTCCAACGGAAAGCCAAGCTCCCGGTAAAACAGAATTTGCTGAAGCCGGTCCACCTGGGCGGGACCGTAGAGCCGGTAGCCCGCTTCGCTGAGACGCCCGGGCGTGAGCAGGCCGATCTGGTGGTAGTACCGCAGCGTCCGGGCGCTGACCCCGGCCAGTTCGGCAAGCTGTTTGACGGTATACTGCATGGCGTGATCCCTCCTGACAAGAACATGGTAAACCATGACGCAGCGGTAAGGTCAAGACCTTTTTGAAAAAATTCGGCTCCGGAGAAAAATCTCCGGAGCCGTTTGACTTACAGCTGTTCCAGCATCGCTTTGATGGTCTCGTTGACCACCTGGGGGGAGGCCTGGCCTTTCAGTTCCTTCATGGTCTGGCCCACCAGGAAGCCGAAGGCCTTCTGCTTGCCGGCCTTGTAGTCCTCGATCGACTTGGGGTTGGCGGCGAACACCTTTTCCACCACCGACTTGACCAGCCCGGCGTCGGAAACCTGCTCCAGGCCGTGCTCCTTCACGTAGGCGTCTACGTCGCCGTCGTCGGCGAACACCGCGTCAAACACCTTGACGGCGGTGTTGCGGTTCAGCTTGCCCTCCTTGACCAGGGTGATCAGCCGTACCAGGGTGGCGGGGGAGATGGGCAGGTCCTTGGGCTCCAGGCCGTCCGCCGACAGGCGGCGCATGACCTCACCCATGATCCAGTTGGACACCTGCTTGGGATCGGCGCCCAGGGCCACGGCGGCTTCAAAGAAATCGGCCAGGGCCTTGTCGCCGGTGATCATACCCGCGTCGTACTCGGGAAGGCCGTAGTCGGCCACATAGCGCGCGCGCTTTTCCCCGGCCATTTCCGGCTGCTGGGCACGCAGCGTTTCCAGATACTCGTCGGTCAGCTCAATGGGGGGAATGTCGGGCTCGGGGAAGTAGCGGTAGTCCTGGGCGTTCTCCTTGGAGCGCATGGCGTAGGTGGCGTCCTTGTTTTCGTCCCAGCGGCGGGTCTCCTGGATCACCCGCTTGCCCTCCTCGATCAGCTCCACCTGACGGCGGGCCTCGTACTCAATGGCCCGGGCGATGGCCTTGAAGGAGTTCAGGTTCTTCATCTCCGTGCGGGTGCCCAGCTCTTCGCTCCCGGCGGGGCGGACGGACAGGTTCACGTCGCAGCGCAGGCTGCCCTCCTGCATCTTGCAGTCGGACACGCCCAGGTACTGCAGGGTGGATTTCAGCTTTTCCAGATAGGCGATGACCTCCTCGCCGGAGCGGAAGTCGGGCTCGGTGACGATCTCGATCAGGGGCACGCCGCAGCGGTTGTAGTCGCACCGGGTCTGGTCGATCCAGGGGTCGTGGACCAGCTTGCCCGCGTCCTCCTCCATGTGGATCTCATGGATGCGGATGGTCTTCTCCACGCCGCTCTCGGTGGAGATGGGCACCGCGCCGTTTTGGCAGATGGGCAGGTAGAGCTGGCTGATCTGGTACGCCTTGGGCAGGTCGGGGTAGAAGTAGTTCTTCCGGTCGAATTTGTTGTACTTGGTGATGGTGCAGTTCAGAGCCAGACCGGCCTTGACGGCGAAGTCCAGCACGCTCTTGTTGAGCACGGGCAGGGTGCCCGGCATGCCGGTGCACACGGGGCAGCAGTGGGTGTTGGGATCGCCCCCGAACTCGGTGGTGCAGGAGCAGAAGATCTTGGTTTTGGTGGCCAGCTCCACATGGGTCTCCAGGCCGATGACAGTTTCCCAGGTCATGTTACTTCGCCCCCTTCTTGTGATAGTCGGTGTCCAGCTGGAATGCGTGGGCGGCGTTCAGCACCTTGCCCTCTCCGAAGTGGGGGCCGATCAGCTGACAGCCGATGGGCATGCCGTCGGCGTCAAAGCCGCAGGGCATGGACAGGCCGGGCAGGCCCGCCAGGTTGACCGACACGGTGTAGATGTCGCTCAAATACATCTGCAGGGGGTCGGACAGGGACTGACCCAGCTTGGGGGCGGTGGTGGGGGCCACCGGGGTCAGCAGCAGGTCGTACTTGCCGAAAGCCTCGTCGAAGGCCTGCTTGATCAGGGCCTTCACCTGGAGGGCCTTTTTGTAGTAGGCGTCGTAATAGCCGGTGGAGAGTACGAAGGTGCCCAGCAGGATGCGCCGCTTGACCTCGGCGCCGAAGCCCTCGGTGCGGGTCTTGTTGTACAGGTCGGTCAGGTCCTCGTAGCCCTCAGCCCGCCAGCCGTACTTGACTCCGTCGAAGCGGGAGAGGTTGGAGGAGGCCTCGGCGGCGGCGATGATATAGTAGGTGGGCACCACGTAGGGCATGATGGGCAGGGCGCACTCCTCCACCACAGCGCCCCGGGCCCTGAGCACGTCGGCCGCCGCCAGGACGGCTTTGCGTACTTCCTCATTCAGACCGTCGCCGAAGCAGTCGGCGGGGATGCCGATCTTCATGCCCTTCACATCGCCGGTCAGGTTTTCCAGCAGGTGGCCGTAGTCACCGTCCAGGCTGGTGCCGTCCCGGCTGTCCCGGCCCTGGATCACATCCAGAATGGCGGCGCAGTCGGCGGCGTCCCGGCAGAGGGGACCCATCTGGTCCAGGGAGGAGGCGTAGGCGATCAGGCCGTAGCGGGACACGGTGCCGTAGGTGGGCTTCATGCCGGTGACCCCGCAGTAGGAGGCGGGCTGGCGGATGGAGCCGCCGGTGTCGCTGCCGATGGCGTACCAGCCCATGCGGGCGGCCACGGCGGCGGCCGCGCCGCCGGAGGAGCCGCCGGGCGCTCGGGACAGGTCCCAGGGGTTCTTCACGGGGCCGTAGAAGGAGGTCTCCGAGGTGGAGCCCATGGCGAACTCATCCATGTTCAGCTTGCCCAGGCTCAGAGCGCCGGCGGCGCTCATCCGCTCCACCAGGGTGGCGTCGTAGGGGGGCTTGAAGTCCCCCAGAATTTTCGAAGCGCAGGAGGTCTTGACCCCCTTGGTGCAGATGTTGTCCTTGAAGGACATGGGCACGCCGTACAAGGGGGAGGCGGCGTCCTTCACGCCCTTCTGCAGCTCCTCCGCCCGCTGCAGGGCCTGCTCGGCGGTGACGGTGATGAAGGCGTTGCAGTCCGCGTCCCGGGCGGCCAGACGGTCCAGAGCCGCTTGGGTGGCCTCCGGGATACTGACCTCGCCCGCTTTGATCTTCTCGCCCAACTGGAGGGCGGTCAATTCCAAAAGTTCCATGGGTACCTCCTTATTCCACGGTCTTGGGGACCAGGAAGGCCTCTTCGTCGGGGACCGGGGCGTTGGCCAGCAGCTCGTCCCTGGCCTGGGAGGGGGCCACCGTGTCGGGCCGGGTGACGTTGCGCACGGGGAACACGTGGCTCATGGGCTCCACGCCCTCGGTGTCCAGGGTGTTGAGCACGTCCATATAAGTGACGATGGATTCCAGTTCGGCGGCCATCTGGGCCTTCTCGCTCTCGGGGAGCTTGAGCCGGGAGAGAATGGACACGTAGTCCACCATTTCTTCGGTGATCTTCATTAAAGTGACCTCCTTTTATACAAGAATTTGATAAAAACCTTTAAAAAGGTTTTTATAGGGCGGAGCCCGTCAAATTCTTATGAGACGGCGCATCGTGCGATTGCACGATGCGAGCGTGCGCAGCACGCGTGATTTTTGATTAAAGATTTTAATCAAAAATCAGTATTACGGTTCCAGCCGGGACAGGTCCCGGGGGAACAGGCTGGCGTGGCGCACGTTGTCCAGACCGCACAGCCGGGCGGTCAGCCGCTCCAGGCCGATGCCCAGGCCGCCGTGGGGGGGCATGCCGTGCTTGTGGATCATCAGGTAGCTCTGAAATTCCTCCGGGTCCATGCCACGGTCCAGCATCTTGGCGATCTGCTCGCCGTAGCCGTGGATGCGCTGGCCGCCGGTGGTGACCTCCATGCCCCGGAACAGCAGGTCGAAGGAAAGGGTGTATTTGGGGTTCTCCGGGTCGTCCATAGCGTAGAAGGGGCGCTTCTTGGAGGGGTAGTGGGTGACGAACACGAAGTCGCTGTCAAACTCCTCCTTCACGTACTGGCCGATGTGGATCTCCTCCTCGGGCTCCAGGTCGTAGGGGTCGCGGATCTGGTAGCCGTACTTGGCGGAGGCCAGCTTTTTGGCCTCGTCAAAGCGCAGGCAGGGAATCTGATCCACCCGGGGCAGGACCACATCCAGCCGCTTCAGGTCGGCGGCGTACTCGTCCTGCAGCAGCTTCATGGCGTGCTGCAAAAAGCCGGTCTCCATCTCCATGATGTCCTCGAAAGAGTTTATATAACCCATCTCGAAGTCCAGGGAGGTGTACTCGTTCAGGTGGCGGGTGGTGTTGTGCTTCTCTGCACGGAAGACGGGGGCCACTTCGTACACCCGCTCATAGACCCCCACCATGGTCTGCTTGTAGAACTGGGGGGACTGGGCCAGGAAGGCCTTGCGGCCGAAGTAATCCAGACGGAAGATGTTGGAGCCGCCCTCGGCGCCCGCGTGGACGATCTTGGGCGTGTGGATCTCGGTAAAGCCCTGGCCGGTCAGGTAGTCCCGGAAGGCCCGGGTGAGACCCTCCTGAATTTTGAAGACGGAACGCATTTTCAGGTTGCGCAGCACCACCGGGCGCAGGGACAGCTCGGTGTCCAGGTTGAGCTTCAGCTTCCACTTGTTCACAGGTACGGGCATGGGCTCGGCGGGGCGGGAGAGGGTCTGGATGGCGCAGACCTGCAGCTCATATCCGCCGGGGGCGCGCTCCTCGGCATGGACGGTGCCGGTGACCACCACGGTGGACTCCTCCGGCGGCGGCAGGAGCTTGGGGTCGCACACGCATTGGAGCACCCCGTCGCGCTTGCGCAGGGTCAGGAAGGTGATGCCGCCCATATCGCGCAGGGCGTGGACCGCACCGTGGACCGAGACCGTGCGTCCCACCAGTCCGGGCAGGTCGCGCAGCTCCGCGCGGTCAGTGCAATGAGTTCCGGTTGTAAACTGCATGATTCATTTCTCCTTTGGCGGCCCGGAAAACAAAAAGTCCCGAGCCGAAATTCGGCTCGGGACGAAATCAACGATTCCGTGGTACCACCCGAGTTGCCACGGCGAGAAAACCGTGACCGCTCAAACCCTTAACGCGGGAAACGTGCGGACCTACCTGCCATTAGACGCTCGGGCCGCCGGCTCAAAAGTGTTGCGCATCCCCATCTTGCCGGATCGGGCTCTCAGTCGGTGACCCGAATTCTCTGGCGGCCGCCATAGGGTGCGGTCTTTTTCATTGCCTTTGATGCAAGAAGTATAAACGCAACTTGCAAATTTGTCAATCATATTTTTTTGCAAATCGGAAAAAAGTATGCTACAATGCATTGTATATTATCACAACAAGGGAGGGGAACCGTGATGCTGGACTGGGATGCGCTGGAGAGCCAGTGTAAGTCCTGCCGGAAATGCGCCCTGGCGGACACCCGCACCAACGTAGTCTTCGGCGTGGGCGTGCGCGACGCCGAGGTCCTATTCATCGGCGAGGGCCCCGGCGAACAGGAGGACCTGACCGGCGAGCCCTTTGTGGGCCGCGCGGGCAAGCTGCTGGACGAGATGCTCTCCATCATCGACCTGGACCGGAAGACCAATATTTACATCGGCAACATGGTCAAGTGCCGTCCGCCGGGAAACCGGGACCCGCTGAACACCGAGCAGGACGCCTGCATCGACTACCTGCGCAATCAGGTGGCCCTGATCCGCCCCAAGATCATTGTCTGTCTGGGGCGCGTGGCGGCCATGCGCATTATCAAAGAGGACTTCAAGATCACCAAGGAGCACGGCCAGTGGTTTGAGAAAAACGGCGTGTGGATGATGGCGATGCTCCACCCGGCGGCCCTGCTGCGGGACCCCCGCCGCAAGCCGGACGCCTTTGTGGACCTGAAGATCCTGCAGGCGAAGATCAAAGAAATCTGCGACCATACATACTGAATTGCAAAAGGAGACTTGTTTTATGCTGTCCCAAGAAGCGGTCCAGCTGGGCACGAACCGCAGCGTGATCCGTGAGCTGTTCGAGTTTGGCAAGGTCCGTGCCGCCCAGGTCGGCGCGGAAAATGTGTTTGACTTTTCCATCGGCAACCCCAGCGTGCCGTCGCCCCAGTGCGTGGCGGACGCCGCGAAAGAGCTGCTGGAGGGCGACCCCATCGCCCTGCACGGCTATACCAGCGCCCAGGGCGACGCCACCGTGCGCACGGTGATCGCCGAGCACCTGAATGGGCGTTACAACACGTCCTACCGCCCGGAACACCTGTATATGACCGTGGGCGCCGCCGCCGCCCTGTGCTGCTGCTTCCACGGCCTGACCTGCCCGGGCGACGAGTTCATCTGCTTCGCGCCCTACTTCCCCGAGTACGGGGTGTTCATCCGGGGCGCGGGAGCGAAGATGGTGGTCATCCCGGCGGAGATCGAGGCCTTCCAGATCGACTTCGACGCCTTTGAGGCGGCCATCAACGAGCACACCAAGGGCGTGGTGGTCAACTCCCCCAACAACCCTTGCGGCGCGGTCTACTCCGCCGAGACGGTACAGCGCCTGGCCGACATTCTGCGCGCCAAGTCCGCTCAGTACGGCCACCCCATCTACCTGATCTCGGACGAGCCGTACCGCGAGATCGTCTACGGCGTCACGGTGCCCTGGCTGCCCAGCTTCTATGACAACACCCTGGTCTGCTACTCCTACAGCAAATCCCTCTCCCTGCCCGGCGAGCGTATCGGCTACGTGCTGGTGCCCCCCGCAGTGGAGGATCACGACACAGTCTATGCCGCCGTGGCCGGCGCGGGACGGAAGCTGGGCTATGTCTGCGCCCCGTCCCTGTTCCAGTATGTGATCGCCCGCTGCGATGGGCAGACCGCCGACCTGTCGGTATACAAGCGCAACAAGGAGCTGCTGGTCAAGAGCCTGCGGGAGATGGGCTACCACTGCGTGGAACCGGGCGGGACCTTCTACCTGTTCCCCCGCACCCTGGAGCCGGACGACGCGGCCTTCTCCGAGCGGGCTAAGAAGTTCGACCTTTTGCTGGTCCCCGGCAGCGGCTTCGGCTGCCCCGGCCATGTGCGCCTGTCCTTCTGCGTGCCCACCGAGCGCATCGAGCGATCTCTGCCCGCCTTTGAAAAGCTGATGAAGGAATACCGGTAAAAGCATATGAAAAGCCCGCCGCGGAGTTTGAACGCTCTGCGGCGGGCTTTTTGCGCTTACAGGAACATGACGACCCGGACCATCAGCAGAAAGTGGCACACGCTGCCCAGGACGATGAACACGTGAAAGACCTCGTGGCAGCCGAACTTCGGATTGCTCCGCCCGGGCCATTTCAGGGCGTAGAGCACGCCGCCGATGGTGTACAGCACACCGCCCAGCAGCAGCCAGAATACCCCTTGGAGGGGGAGCACCCGGACGATGGGATAGATGGCGATGACCGCCAGCCAGCCCATGAAAAGATAGATGCCCGCCGTTACCCAGCGGGGGGCGTTGATCCAGAGCAGGGACATGGCCAGTCCCGCCAGGGCCAGCCCCCAGATGACGCCGAACAGGGACCAGCCCCATGGGCCCCGCAGGGGGATCAGGCAGATGGGGGTGTAGGTGCCGGCGATGAGGAAGTAAATGGAGGCGTGGTCAAATTTCCGCAGGGCGACGCGGCCCTTCACCGAGGTTTTCACGCAGTGGTACAGGGTGCTGGCGGTGTACAGCCCGATCATGGTGGCGCCGTAGATGGAAAAGGTCACATAGTGCCAGACGGAGCCGCCCAGCATCGCGGTGCGCACCAGGAGCAGCACCGTGCCTAAGATCGCCAGCGCAGCGCCCGCGCCGTGGGTAAGCGCGGACCAGGGGCGCAGCGCGTCATAGGGATTGCGCCCTTTTTCCTTCGGCGCCCGGCGGCGCTTTTTTTCAGTTGTCTGGTTTGCCTGAAACAGGGGAGAGGTGCGGGGGTTGATAATTTCGTCCATCTTGATCACCTGGAAGCAGTATACACCATTCATCATGAGAAAGCAATATAAAAATTGCGAAATATAATTATTAAAATTATATTAAAAAGAGACAAAAACGATGAAAATAAAAAATTACAAAAAAGTAACAAAAAGTATTGAAATTGTAACAGGATTGTCGTATACTGGGGAAGCAGTGATTTAATTGGCACGAGCGGATTGCAAGATATTTTGTGCCGAAAAAAGGCGTGTTTTCGCAGGAATACTGAATGTATTTCAAGAAAAAACAACGCATTTTCGGCATAAAAGCTCCGCAAGGCGCCGGGGCAGATTGAATCAGTGGTTCCCCTGAGGTTACAAAGCAGAAACAACACGAGGAGGAATTCCCAGTGCGCGTATGCAAGCGATTGGCCGGCGGCCTGCTGGCCTTGGTTTTGGTGGTCGTTCTGATGCCGACAGCTTCCGCCCGACAGCTCTACTCCTACAATTTAGACTCCGGCTATGCGGATGAGATCGCGGTCATGCTGGATGGGATCTCCGACCAGACCTTCTCTGTCATCAGCGCATCTGAAGTTCGCTCCTACATTGAGCATTTCCTGTACCGCAGCAGCTTTTCGGCCATTTACGGCGGACGTTATCCCTATACCAATGCCCAGGGCTACTGGGCGGGGAAAGCGGTCACGGACGGTACTTATTATCAAGTGGTCAGCGCCACCGGCTGCTTTTCCTATTGTAAATTTGTCTCGCAGGTGATCTACGGCACCGCGGGCCAGCGCCATGACCTGGGGGAGAGCGCGGGACGCATCACTGCGGACGGCCTGAAGGCCTTTCTGAAGCAGTACGCCCAGGCGGGTGAGCACATCCGGATCGACAGCAAGCACTCGGTCACCTTTGTCTCCGGCAATGAAGACGGTTTTTATTACATGGATTACGCGGGCGACCAGAACCCCCGCATTTATCTGCGCTATTCTACATATGCCAATTTTGCCGCGTATTGCAACGGATTATACAAAAAGGTCTGGATCTATGAGGCCGACTACGCGGAGAACGTGGACGTTCCCGACGAGCCGGAGAGCTATGAACCGGCCGACTGGCTTGCCGACCACGTGCAGGCGGCGGAGGAGCTGGGCCTGACCCAGAGCGGAAACACCCTGGATTACGGCGGAAGCCTGACTCTGGCGGAGACGGTGACCCTGGCGGCGCGGGTGCACAGCCTGCTCAGCGTGGGCGGCGTGGAATTTCAGGCGGAGAGCGGCCAAAACTGGTACGACCCGTATGTGAACTATCTGAAGGAGAATGAGATCCTGGACTCTGACCTGGACTACAGCGGCATGACAACCCGGGATCAGTTTATCAGCCTGCTGTATGCCGTCGTACCTGAGGACGTGGAGCTGGAGCAGCTGAACCGTTGGACCGACTTTACGGACGCCGGCGAGATCGACGATCTCAGTGCGGTGGAGGCGTTCTGCCGGGCCGGCATTCTGACCGGCGTGCAGGAGGCGGACGGCGTCTGGTTCTACCCTGACAATCTCATTACCCGGGGCGAGGCCATCGTCCTGATCACCCGCCTGGTCCTTCCGGAATATCGGGTGTCTGTTGATTAAAAAATGAAAGTAAAATAACAAAGAGCCTGCCGGCCGGCAGGCTCTTTGTCTCTGTATGGATCAATTCCACCCCAGCAGGAAATAGGAGTACAGCAGCAGCTGGCGGTTCTGGTGGTCGGCCAGGTCGCTGGTGATGATCTCCTGGATGCGGGACATGCGGTAGATCAGGCTGTTGCGGTGCAGGCCCAGGCGGGAGGCGGTGTCGGTGTAGTTGCCGCCGCAGAGCAGGAACTCGAACAGAGTGTGGACGTACTGGGAGTCGCCCCGGCGGTCCACCTCCTCCAGCCGGCGCAGGTCGGGGTGGACAAAGTTCTGAAGGCCGGGGATCTCCTTTAATTCGGCGGAGATGCAGGTACAGGCCGCCTGGTACATGGTGGCGTGGGTGCGTCCCAGCTTCTCGGCGGTCTCCAGGGCGGTCAGCGCCTGGCGGTAGAACTCCGGCACACGCTCCAGCCCCGTGTAGTCATAGCTGACGCCCCAGGTGAAGGGGTCGGAGGGGATCAGCTCGCCCAGCCGGTCCACCGCCTTGATGTAGCCCTTGCTCTTGGTGACGTTGAAGACGCACACCACCCCGCCGTCATAGTGGAACACGCAGGAGTTGGGCATCTGCTCCACCAGCTTTTCCCGCAGCACGCCCAGCAGGGGGGTCTCGCACCGGGCGTGCTCCCGGATGACCGCCACGGCCATGGAGTCCTCCTCCCGCCAGCCGGTGGCCTCGCGCACGGTCTGCAGGTTGGCCGGGTTGCACTCCTGCTGGTCCAGAAGGCCGGTGAAGAAATTGGTCAGGCCGGAGAAGGAGAAGTACAGGGAGCGGTTGGCCGAGATGTAGCGGGACACCATGTCGGAGAACACCTGCATCAGGTGGGTGTCGCCGGGGTTGAAGTGGTCCTTGTACTCCAGGGCCACGATCTCACATACCCGCTGCCCGTCCACCCACACGTTGGTGCGCAGCACCATGCCGCCGTAGAAGGGGGAGCGGAGCAGGGCGGGGTAGCGCTGGAGAAAGACCTTTTGGAATTCCGGGTCCAGGCTGACCGTCTTGACCGATTCGAAGTCGGCGGTGCGGTTGACGGCCGAGCGCTCCAGGTTGGCCCAGTCCGGGTGGACCGAGGGGTCATAGCCCGGCGTGATGGCGAACACCCAGCTGGAGTCGCCTTTGATGAACATGGGCTGCTTGAAGACCTGGTGGGCCACGTCCAGCAGGTCCTGCAGGCTGCCGCCGTCCACCAGGACCATCAGCAGGGAGCGCTCCCACTGGTTGAAGGATTCAAAGCAGCGGGTGATCTCGTTATGGACCTCCACGGGGTCGGCGTCGGGGATGAAGACCAGATCCACGTCGTTGGTCAAGGCGGTTTGATACCCTGCACCGCCGGTGACATTGCTGGCGGGGATGATCCCCACCGTATCAGAACCCGGCACGCCGCGCTGCATAAAGCGGGGGCCGGTCAAAGAGGGCTTGCCGTTGGAGATGATGGGAGTGGGGTTGAACCCTCTGCGCTCCAGCCAGCCGCTCAGTGTCCACATGCTCAGTTTCAAGAAAAAATCCCTCCAGGATATCGAGTGCCAATCATAATTTACCACACTAAATATAGCACAATCTATGAGACAGTTCAACGCCCGTTGGTAGGAAGTGCCCAAAAAAATTTTGACCCTTTTGTAAAAAAAATCTGTAGAAAATTTGACAGGAGTCTGGTACCATGGACATGTATCAAAATAGGAAGGATTTGACGTGCAACTCCGTGCGGCGCCTTTCTAAAAGTTATAAGGAGGTTATGCAAATGCTACCGCCCAATTTTGAAGAACTGGAACAGTATAAGGATTACACCCCTCTGGAAGATCCCCATGTCGGCCCTGTCGTTGACCCCTACAACGGCCTGGTGTTCTATGAACTCAGCCACGTGTGGGGTACCGGCGTCCCCTCCTATCCCGGCGACGCTGACGTTATTTTTGACCACGGCGTGAAGCACGCTCAGTTCGGCGTGCAGGCGTTCAAGGTCCGCACCAACTTCCATACCGGCACTCACATGATCGCCCCCATCCATATGTACTGCTATGGCGACGACCTGGAGACGCTGACCACCGACCACTTCTTCGGCAACGGCATCATCCTGGACCTGCGCAACAAGGGCAACTGGGACAAGATCACCGCGGACGATCTGAAGGCCGCCGGTGAGATCCGCGAGGGTGATATGGTCGCCATCAACACCGGCTGGCACCACAAGTATTCCGACTCCCTGGAGTACTTCGGCCAGGCTCCCGGCCTGACCAAGGACGCCGCCGAGTACCTGGTCTCCAAGAAGGTCAAGCTGGTCGCCGTGGATATGCCCTATGTGGACTGCCCCGTCGCTACCGTCCTGACCGCTCACACCGGCCGTCCCGGCCCCTTCATGCGCCGCCTGGTTCCCACCTACAAGGAGGAGACCGGCCGTGACGCCATGGAGGATTATCCCGGCTTCTATCCCGCTCACAAGGCTCTGGCCAAGGCCGGCATCCCTGTCATCCAGCAGATGTCCGGCGATGTGGACGACATCACCGGCAAGCGCGTGACCATGTACGCTGCTCCTTGGAAGATCCGCCGCGGCGACGCCTGCCCCGTCCGCTTCACCGCGATCCTGGATCCCAGCGGCAATGTCCGCATCGACAAGGGCGAAGCCTTTTAATTGAGAGGAAAGGAGAGTAACGACATGAGTGTTCAGATTTTTGACCTGTCCCATACCTTTGAGCCGTTTATGCCCCAGTGGCCCTCCGGCTGCAACCTGAAGGAGGAAGTCATCCGCTTCCACGCTTTCGACGGCATGTACAACGTTCAGTGGGAGGGCATCATGCACCGCGGCACCCACATGGACGCCCCTCTGCATGTGACCGAGCTGACCCCCGACATCACCCAGTACCCCCTGTGGCGCTTCTTCGGCACCGGCGTTGCCCTGCACATTCCCAAGGGCAAGTGGGGCAAGATCGAGCCCGAGGATCTGCAGAAGTTTGACGACGTCATCAAGGAAGGCGACATCGTCATGATCAACACCGATCAGCACCACATCTGGACCGACAGCGACGACTACTTTGCTTATGGCTGCGGCGCTACCGGCGAGCTGGCCAAGTGGTTTGTTGAGAAGAAGGTCAAGATGGTCGGCTACGGCTGCCAGGCCAACGACCATCCCATGGCCACCAAGCTGGTGGACCATGGCCTTGGCCCCACCCATCCCCATCTGATCGATGAGTGGAAGGCCGAGTATGGCCGCGATCCCAAGATCGACTTCCCCCTGTGGGAGCCGGGCCACAAGTTCCTGATGGTCGAGGGCGGTATCCCCGGCATCGAGAACGTGGGCGACGACGGCTACCGCAAGGAAGGCGGCGACTTCGATGAAGTCACCGGCAAGCGCTGCTTCTTTGCTGCCTTCCCCTGGCGTTTCGTCATGGGCGAGGGTTCCGGTGTGCGCGTGCTCGCCCTCACCGACCCCGACCAGACTTTCCGGTTCGAGACCGGCAAGTAATTCATATCAAAATGCTGGAAAGCGGCGGTCATGTCATTCATTGCGTGGCCGCCGTTTTCAGGGTAAGAAAACCGGCGCGGAGTTGAAGCTCCGCCGCCTTTTACGGAGTGTGAAAAGGAATGTCCGAAATGAAAAAGCAGTGGGAGGAGACCACGCTGGCCAAGGCCCTGGCCAAGAACGGCGAGCGGCGCGAATCCTTCTCCGCCACCTCGGTGTCCACCGAGCGGCTCTACACCCCCGACGATGTGACCGGGGATTACGATGAAAAGCTGGGTTATCCCGGCCAGTATCCCTTTACCCGCGGCGTGCAGCCCACCATGTACCGCGGCCGTTTCTGGACCATGCGTCAGTACGCGGGCTTCGCGACTGCCGAGGAGTCCAACAACCGTTACAAGTATTTGCTGGAGCAGGGCCAGACCGGTCTGTCCATCGCCTTCGACCTGCCCACCCAGATCGGCTACGACTCCGACGACCCCATGGCCACCGGCGAGGTGGGCAAGGTGGGCGTCGCCATCGACTCCCTGGCCGATATGGAGATCCTGTTCAAGGATATCCCCCTGGACAAGGTCTCCGCTTCTATGACCATCAATGCTCCCGCCAGCGTGCTGCTGGCCTTCTACATCGCCGCCGCTGAGAAGCAGGGCGTTCCCGCCGACAAGCTGATGGGCACCATTCAGAACGATATTCTGAAGGAGTACGCCGCCCGCGGTACATACATCTTCCCGCCCGCGCCCTCCATGCGTCTGATCACCAACATCTTTGAGTTCTGCTCCAAGGAAGTGCCCAAGTGGAACACCATCTCCATCTCCGGCTATCACATCCGTGAGGCCGGCGCCACCGCCGCCCAGGAAGTGGCCTTCACGCTGGCCGACGGTATCGCTTATGTGGACGCCGCCATCAAGGCCGGCATGGACGTGGACGACTTCGCGGGCCGCCTGTCCTTCTTCTTCAACGCCCACAATAACCTGCTGGAAGAGGTGGCCAAGTACCGCGCCGCCCGCCGCCTGTGGGCCAAGATCATGAAGGAGCGTTTCCACGCCAAGAAGGAGCGCTCTCAGATGCTGCGCTTCCACACCCAGACCGGCGGTTCCACGCTGACCGCCCAGCAGCCGGACAACAACATCGTCCGTGTGGCCATCCAGACCCTGGCCGCCGTCATGGGCGGTACCCAGTCCCTGCACACCAACAGCCGTGACGAGGCCCTGGCTCTGCCCACCGAGGACTCCGTGCGCATCGCTCTGCGTACGCAGCAGATCGTCGCCTACGAGTCCGGCGTGGCCGACACCATCGACCCGCTGGCCGGCTCCTACTATGTGGAGCACCTGACCGACGAGATCGAGCGTATCGCCAGCGAGTATATTGCCAAGATCGATGATATGGGCGGCGCTGTCAAGGCCATCGAGCAGGGCTACATCCAGCGTGAGATCGCCGACAGCTCCTACAACTACCAGAAGGCCATGGAGGCCGGCGAGCAGATCGTGGTCGGCGTCAACAAGTTCCAGATCGAGGAGCCCCCGGCGAAGGGCCTGCTGCGCGTGGAGTCCACCGTGGCCGACCATCAGATCGCCAAGCTGCACAAGATGAAGGAAGGCCGCGACAACGTTATTGTCAAGCAGCGCCTGGAGGCCCTGCGTGCCGCTGCCGCCACCGACGCCAACCTGATGCCCTTCATCCTGGACTGCGCCCGCGTGTACGCCACCGAGGGCGAGATCTGCAACGAGCTGCGCGCTGTCTTTGGTGAATATCGTCCTCTGGAGGTACTGTAAGATGAGTGAGAAAAAGATTCGTGTCCTGATTGCCAAGCCGGGCCTGGACGGTCATGACCGCGGCGCCAAGGTGGTTGCCCGCGCTCTGCGTGACGCCGGCTTTGAGGTCATTTACACCGGCCTGCGCCAGTCCCCCGAGCAGATCGTGGCCGCGGCCATCGACGAGGACGTGGACGCTGTGGGCCTGTCCCTGCTGTCCGGCGCCCACAACTACCTGTTCCCCAAGGTCGTGGAGATGCTGAAGGAAAAGGGCGCCGGCGACATCCTGGTGTTCGGCGGCGGCGTCATCCCCGAGGAGGATATCCCCGGCCTGAAGGCCGCCGGCATCGCCGAGGTCTTCACCCCCGGCACTCCCACCAGCGCCACCATCGAATTCCTGAAGGAGCACTGCTCCTGATATGGGGACCCCTGATGTGGATACCCTGCTGGCCAATGGCCAGCAGGGGGATAAGCGGTCCACCTCCCGGCTGATCTCCGCCGTCGAGCGGGGCGGCCAGGAGGCCCAGGCCGTTCTGGCCAAGCTCTGGCCCCACACCGGCAAGGCAAAGATCGTCGGCGTCACCGGCCCTCCGGGGGCGGGCAAGTCCACCATGACCGACAAGCTGGCCAAACACTGGCGCGCCCAGGGCCTGAAGGTCGGTATCGTGGCTGTGGATCCCACCTCTCCCTTCACCGGCGGCGCCATTCTGGGCGACCGGGTGCGCATGGGCGATCTGACCCTGGACCAGGGCGTGTTTATCCGCTCCATGGGTACCCGCGGCCAGCTGGGCGGCCTGTCCTCCGCCTGCTCCGGCGCGGTCAACGTGCTGGACGCCTGCGGCTATGACGTCGTCATCATCGAGACCGTGGGCGTGGGCCAGTCCGAGGTGGAAGTGGTCAACGTGGCCGACGTGGTGGCGGTGGTCACCGTGCCCGGCCTGGGCGACGACGTGCAGGCCATCAAGGCCGGCATTTTCGAGATCGGGGACCTGTTCGTGGTGAACAAGGCCGACCGCCCCGGCGCCGACCGCACGGCAACCGAACTGCGCACCATGCTGGACATGGAGGAGGACGAGCGCAAGCGCAACATGCCTGTCATGCTGGTGTGCGCCTCCCAGAACCAGGGCGTGGATGAGCTGTGCGACACCCTGGACGCGCGGTTTGAAACCCTTTTGAGCGAGGGAGAGATCGACAAGCGCCGCGCCGCCCGCCTGAAGCAGCAGCTTCTGACCCTGATCCAGGATGAGTTCGGCCGCAGGATCGTGAACCCCGTCCTGGCGTCCCCCGAATTCAAGCAAGCCTTTGACAATTTCCTCGCCCACAAGGAGAATCCCTTCCACTGGGTGGAGGATATGCTGCAAAAAATCATGGAAGGAAGATTATCATGAACGTAACCCGCGTTGACCACATCGGCATCGCCGTCAAGAACCTTGACGAGATGATCAAGTGGTATGAAGACACCCTGGGCGTCAAGGCCCACGGCACCGAGATCGTGGAGGAGCAGAAGGTCAAGGTGGCTTTCCTGCCCATCGGCGAGAGCGAGCTGGAGCTGCTGGAAGACACCACCGGCGACGGCGCCGTCGCTAAGTTCATCGAGAAGAACGGCGAGGGCATCCAGCACATCGCCCTGCGCGTGGATAACATCGAGGAGACTCTGGCTGAGCTGAAGGCCAAGGACGTTCGCCTGATCGACCAGACTCCCCGCTACGGCGCCGGCAATGCCAGCATCGCTTTTGTCCATCCCAAGGCCACCCACGGCATCCTGCTGGAGCTGTGTGAGCGCAAGTAAGCGAGGAGGAAAAGCATGAGCACTGCTGATAAGCTGAACCTCTTAGAGGAAAAGACCGCCAAGATCCTGGGCTGCGGCGGCCCCAAGGCTGTGGAGAAGCAGCATGCGCTGGGCAAGAAGACCGCCCGTGAGCGCATCGACCTGCTGCTGGATCCCGGCACCTTCAAGGAAGTGGACCGTTTCGTCACCCACCGCTGCTCCAACTTCGGTATGGAGAAGAAGGAGATCCCCGCCGACGGCGTGGTCACCGGCTACGGCAAGATCGACGGCCGTCTGGTCTTCGTCTACGCCCAGGACTTTACCGCCCAGGGCGGCTCCCTGGGTGAGATGCACGCCGCCAAGATCTGCAAGGTCATGGATATGGCTATGCAGGCCGGCGCTCCTGTCATCGGTCTGAACGACTCCGGCGGCGCCCGTATCCAGGAGGCCGTGGACGCCCTGTCTGGCTACGGCCAGATCTTCTACCGCAACAGCCTGGCCTCCGGCCACATCCCCCAGATCTCCGTCATCATGGGCCCCTGCGCCGGCGGCGCTGTGTACTCTCCGGCTCTGACTGACTTCATCCTGATGGTCGATCAGGAGAGCCAGATGTTCATCACCGGCCCCGCCGTCATTGAGGCCACCACCGGCGAGGAAGTCACCGCCGAGGAGCTGGGCGGCGCCGAGACCTGCACCACCGTGTCCGGTGTTGCCCATCTGTCCGCCTCCACCGAGGAGGAGTGCCTGTGGCAGGTCCGCCACATCCTGAGCTATCTTCCCTCCAACGCCGACGAGAAGCCTCCCGTCCTGCCCTATGAGAAGGGCGACGAGGAGCGTCCCGCCCTGGATGAGATCATCCCCGACTCCTCCAACATGCCCTACGACATGCTGGACGTCATCGATCAGATCGTGGATGAGGGCTCCTTCTTCCAGATCCAGCCCTACTATGCCGACAACATCATCACCGGCTTCGGCCGCGTGGGCGGCCGCAGCGTGGGCATCATCGCCAACCAGCCCTTCTCCATGGGCGGCTCCCTGGACGTGAACGCCTCCGACAAGGCTTCCCGCTTCATCCAGTGCTGCGACGCCTTCAACGTGCCCCTGGTGAACCTGGTCGACGTGCCCGGCTTCCTGCCCGGCGTGGATCAGGAGCATGCCGGCATCATCCGCCACGGCGCCAAGCTGCTGTACGTCTACTCCGTGGCCGAGGTGCCCAAGATCACCGTGGTCCTGCGCAAGGCCTACGGCGGTTCCTACCTGGCCATGTGCTCCAAGGACCTGGGCGCCGACCATGTGTACGCCTGGCCCACCGCCGAGATCGCCGTTATGGGCGCTGCCGGCGCTGCCAACATCGTGTTCCGCAAGGAGATCAAGGACTCTGAGAATCCCGCTGAGACCCGCGCTCAGAAGATCCAGGAGTACTCCGACCGCTTCGCCACTCCCTACGTGGCTGCCGAGCGCGGCTTCGTGGATATGGTCATCAAGCCCTCCGAGACCCGTGCCCAGATCATGGAGGCTCTGGAGGTCCTGCAGAACAAAAAGCGCGAGGGCCGCGTGCGCGGCAACATGCCGCTGTAATACTTTCTCCGATTAAAAATTTAATCGGAGAAGCAGCGCCGTTGGCGCTGCGTTGCCGTACTTTGCACGACAACACATCTCATAAGAATCCAACGCGCTCCGCGCTATAAAAAGCTTAAAAGCTTTTTAATGGATTCTTTTATAAGTGCGGCGCTTCACGGGCAACATGCCCTTTTATATGGGAAACTGAATCTTTGTTTCCGAACAGAAGGAGAGAAAAGCAATGGGAATTATCCCTTATGCGCTGATGGCATATGGCCTGACGATCGTGATTTCCCTGCTGGTCGTGGCCATCATCGTCATCACCAACAATGCGATGAACCGGTCCAAGAAGAAGAAGGAGGGTGACGACAATGGCTGATTTCCTGACACAGCTGTTCCCCGGCATCAGCACCTTCTTCATGCAGTTCGCGGACGACCCGAAGATCGCCATCGCCCGCCTGTTCCTGATCGCTCTGGGCTTCCTGCTGGCCTACCTGGGCTTTAAGGGCACCCTGGAGCCTCTGATCATGGTCCCCATGGGCTTCGGTATGATCGCCATCAACTGCGCCAACCTGATCATGAACGGTGCGATCACCAACATCATCATCGATCCGCTGGTCTCCGACGCCGTCGGCATGATCGACGCCATGCAGGTCAACTTCCTGCAGCCCATCTACAACCTGACCTTCTCCAACGGTCTGATCGCCTGCCTGGTCTTTATGGGCATCGGCGCCCGCAGCGAGATCAGCTTCCTGCTGGCAAAGCCCTGGTCCTCCATGATCGTCGCCCTGTTCGCTGAGCTGGGCACCTTCGTCACCCTGGTCCTGGGCGTTCTGGCCTTCGGCCTGTCCCCCGAGCAGGCCGCTTCCATCGCCACCATCGGCGGAGCCGACGGCCCCATGGTGCTGTTCACCTCCCTGATGCTGTCGCCCGAATTGTTCGTACCGATCTCGATCATCGCCTACCTGTATTTGTCTTTGACCTACGGCGGATATCCCTATATTATTAAGCTGATGGTGCCCAAGAAGTACCGCGGCATCGATATGTATGTGGATATGCCCGAGGTCTCCCAGAAGTCCAAGTTCATCTTCATCGTTCTGGTGTGCCTCATCCTGTGCCTGCTGCTGCCCGTGGCCGCGCCCCTGATCCTGTCCTTCTTCATCGGCATGGCCGTGAAGGAAGCCGGCATCAGCCGCTACACCGAGCTGCTGGAGAACGGCATCAGCTACTTCGCCACCTTCTTCCTGGGCCTGCTGCTGGGCGTCCTGTGTGAGGCTTCCACCATCCTGAACCCCACCGTCATCGTCCTGCTGATCCTGGGCATCCTGGCTCTGGCGATCTCCGCGGTCGGCGGTCTGGCCGGCGGCTGGATCATGTACCTGTGGCACAAGCGCAAGGGTGAGGACTACAACCCCGTCGTCGGCATCGCCGGCGTGTCCTGCGTGCCCACCACCGCCAAGCTGGCCCAGCACGCTGCGCAGGATGAGAATCCCTTTGCCATGATCCTGCCCGTTGCCATGGGCGCCAACATCTCCGGCGTCATCACCTCCGCCATCATCGCCGGTATCTTTGTGGCGACCATCGGCCTGGTGCACTGAGTCTGATCTTCCTGCAAAAACCGACATTTTGCCGGGAAGCTCACCAGCGCCGGACGGCATAGAAACAATTTGGTCAGGATCCGGCGCGCTTCTGCGGGCCGGGTCCTGACGACAATTCCCAAATCAAGAAGGAGGGAACCATTTTCATGGAGAAAATGTATACCAACATGACGGGCGGCGGCCCGGTCTCCGTTTACGTGGAAGACGGTAAGATCACCCGCGTGCGCCCGCTGCAGATCCCCGAGAGTGATTTCCCCGAGCCTTGGGTCATCGAGGCTGACGGGAAGAAGTATTCTCCCCCCAAGGCGTTCCGCCTGTCCCCCCCGGTTCATGGTGAGAAGAACCGCGTCTACTCCGACGACCGGATCCTCTACCCCATGAAGCGTGTGGACTGGGACCCCAACGGCGAGCGCAACCCCCAGAACCGCGGCAAGAGCGGCTATGAGCGCATCTCCTGGGACGAGGCAACCACTCTGGTCGCCAGCGAGATCCAGCGCGTGCAGGCGAAGTACGGCGAGGCCACTCTGTCCGGCATGACCTCCTCCCACCACAACTGGGGCATCGTCGGCTACAAGATGGGCCCCTTCCACCGCTTCATGCACATGCTGCACTTCACCCCCGTGTACGACAACCCCGACTCCTGGGAGGGCTGGCACTGGGGCGCCACCCACACCTACGGCTTCCAGTGGCGTCTGGGCATGCCCGAGCAGTTCAACCTGCTGGAGGACGCCCTGCAGAACACCGAGATGATCGTGTTCTGGTCCAACGACCCCGACTCCACCCGCGGCACCTACTCCGGCCAGGAGAGCCACATCTGGCGCGTCTGGTTGAAGGAGAAGGGTGTGAAGAGCGTCTTTATCGACCCCCTGTACAACTACACCGCTGCCGTCATGGACGGCACCTGGTTCGGCCCCCGTCCCGGCTCCGACACCGCCCTGGCTATGGCTATCGCCTACACCTGGATCGACGAGGGTACTTACGACAAAGAATACGTTGCCAACCGCACCATTGGCTTTGAGGAGTTCCGCGCCTACATCATGGGCGAGAGCGAGGATATGTATCCCAAGACCTGCGAGTGGGCCGAGGCCCAGTCCGGCATCCCCGCCCGCAAGATCCGTGCCCTGGCCCGGGAGTGGGCCCAGAAGCGCACCTGCCTGTCCTCCGGCTGCCGCGGCGGCCAGGGCAGCGCCTGCCGCGCGGCCTACGCCACCGAGTGGGCCCGCATGATGGTCCTGCTGCAGGCCATGCAGGGCTTGGGCAAGCCCGGCATCTCCATTTGGGGCACCACCATGGGTGCTCCCGCCAGCTACAAGTGGTTCCCCGGCTACGGCGAGCCCCCCAGCCAGATGGGCCGCTCTCCGGTTGCCAAGAACAAGTGGTGCTTCATGAACCCCACCCAGCAGCGCCTGTTCCGCCTGAACGTGCCCGACGCCATCCTGAACGGCCACGACGAGTTCCGCGGCGAAGGCTTCTGCGGCGCCACTCTGGAGCAGCAATTTACCCAGAACCGCTATCCCATTGAGTGCAAGGTGCATATGTGGTACCGCTACGGCGGCTCCTTCATGGGCACTCTGAGCGACACCAACAAGTGGGTGAAGATGTACCAGTCCCCCGAGCTGGAGTGCGTGGTCACCCAGGACTGCTGGTGGTCCAGCGAGACCAACATGGCGGACATCATCCTGCCCGCCTGCACCAACTTCGAGCGCAACGACCTGGGCGAGTGGGCCACCTGCGGCGGCTACACCACCATGGCCCACATCGGCAACAACTGGCGCGTCATCGTCCGGGAGCAGAAGGCCATCGAGCCTCTGGGCGAGTCCAAGAGCGACTATGAGATCCTGAGCATGATCGCCGCCAAGCTGGGCCGTGAAGAGGACTTTACCGAGGGCAATACTGAGGACGACTGGGCCCGTAAGTACTTTGAGCTGTCTGACCTGGCCAAGGACGGCGATGTTACCTGGGAAGAGTTCGACCGCAAGGGTTATTACATCGTGCCCTGCCCGCCCAAGGAGACGCGCAACAACGCCGTCGCCCTGCGCTGGTTCGCCGAAGGCCGCGAGTGCGATACGCCCGACCCCGGCAACACCAAGGTCAAGGCCGGCAAGCCCAAGGAGCTGAGCACCTACTCCGGTCTGATCGAGTTCGCCTCCGAGTCTCTGAAGGCCCATACCCCCCACGACCGGGAGCGCCCCGTGGTGCCTCACTTCATCCCCTCCTGGGAGGGCTACAAGAGCGATATGTGGTATAAATATCCTCTGCAGATCATCTCCCCGCACCCCCGTTTCTCCTTCCACACCCATTACGACAAGCATGAGACCTGGCTCAACGACATTCCCATGCACCGCGTGATGAAGGACGGCTATCCCTACTGGCCCTGCCGCATCCACCCCGTGGACGCCGAGAAGCGCGGCATCAAGGAAGGCGACATCGTGGAGCTGTACAACGACCGCGGCAGCGTTCTCTGTATCGCTTCTGTGACCGAGCGTGTGCCCGTGGGCGTCATGCACAGCTACGGCTGCTCCGCCTGGTATGAGCCTCTGGAGCCGGGCGTGGCCGGTTCCACCGACCGGGCCGGCTGCGTGAACCTGCTGACCGCGTCCACCATGATGGCCAAGAACGTGCCGGGCATGACCCCCAACTCCTGCCTGTGCGAGATCAGAAAGTGGGAGGGTTAAGAACATGGCGAAATACGGATTAGTCATTGATATTACCCGCTGCGACGGCTGCGGCTCCTGCCTGCTGGCGGTCAAGGACGAGTATGTGGGCAACAACTATCCCGGCTACAGCGCTCCCCAGCCCATGAACGGCCAGAACTGGCTGGACCTGGTGGAGATCGAGCAGGGCCACGGCACCAAGGTGAAGCTGGACTACATCCCCGTGATGTATAAGCACAACCGCAACCTGAAGCTCCCCGAGGGCGTGCCCGAGGGCGCCATGTATGTGCGCGAGGACGGCCTGACCATCATCGACCCGGAGAAGGCCAAGGGCTGCAAGGCCATCGTGGACAACTGCAAGGACGGCACCATCTTCTGGAACGAGGAGCTGCAGCTGCCCCAGATCTACACCCTGGACGCCCACCGTCTGGACGAGGGCGAGAAGCTGCCCCGCTGCGTGGAGAGCTGCCCGACCCAGGCCATGCACTGGGGCGATCTGGAGGATCCCGAGAGCGACGTCAGCAAGTTCATTGCCGAGCACCCCGACGAGATCGAGGACTACATGCCCGAGGAGGGCGCGGACTATGTGGTGCGCTACTACAAGCTGCCCAAGCCCTTCATCTGCGGCGAGGTCATGGTGTGCGACAGCAAGGACTGCGTCAAGGGCGCCAAGGTCACTCTGACCTGCAAGGAGTGCGGCAAGGTCTTCGAGACCGAGACCGACTTCTTCGGCGACTTTGAGTTCAAGTATCTGGTCAAGGGCAACACCTACACCATCCGGGCGGAGGTGCCCGGCTATCAGCCCAAGGAGCTGACCGTGGTGCTGGACGAGGCCAAGAACGTGGACGTCATCACGCTGGATAAGGCCTGAGATAACTTCATAAAATGACCGACAGCCTCCCGGATCATCCGGGAGGCTGTCGGCGTATATGCTGTTTTAAGCACAAAAGCACCCCCGTCTGCCGGACGGGGGTGCTTTGTACTTTCCTCTTACAGGTCCAGAGCCTTGCTGTCCACCTTGTCCTTGAGCCGGGCGGTGAACTCGTCCAGGGACATGGCGCCCAGGTCCTCGCCGGTGCGCAGGCGGACGGAGACGGTCTGGTTCTCCACGTCGCGGTCGCCGACCACCAGCATATAGGGGGTCTTGGCCAGCTGGGCCTCGCGGATCTTCTTGCCGATCTTCTCGTTGCGCTCGTCCACTTCCACGCGGTAACCCTTTTCATCCAGCGCGGCGGAGATCTGGTTGGCGTACTCCAGAGCGCGGTCGGTAATGGGCAGCACCTTCACCTGGACCGGGTTCAGCCACACGGGGAACGCGCCGGCAAAGTGCTCGGTGATGACGCCGATGAAGCGCTCGATGGAGCCCAGCACCACGCGGTGGATCATGACGGGGCGGTGCTTCTGGCCGTCCTCGCCCACATACTCCAGCTCGAAGCGCTCGGGCATCTGCAGATCCAGCTGGATGGTGCCGCACTGCCAGGTGCGGCCCAGGGAGTCGGACAGGTGGAAGTCCAGCTTGGGGCCGTAAAAGGCGCCGTCGCCCTCGTTGATGACATAATCTTTGCCCATCTCGGACACGGCGGTTTTCAGGGTCTCGGTGGCAAAATCCCAGTCCTTCTCGTCGCCCATGTGGTCGTCGGGCATGGTGGAGACCTCGATCTGATAGCTCAGACCGAAGACGGAGTACACCTCGTCGAACAGCTTGACCACGTTCTTGATCTCGTCCTTCATCTGGTCCCAGGTCATGAAGATGTGGGCGTCGTCCTGGGTGAAGCAGCGCACCCGGAACAGGCCGTGCAGAGCGCCGGACAGCTCATGGCGGTGGACAAGACCCAGCTCGCCCACACGCAGGGGCAGATCCCGGTAGGAGTGGGGCTCGCTGGCGTAGACCAGCATGCCGCCGGGGCAGTTCATGGGCTTGATGGCAAAGTCGGTGTCGTCGATGACGGTGGTATACATGTTGTTCTTATAGTGGTCCCAGTGACCGGAGCGCTCCCACAGCTGGCGGTTGAGCATCATGGGGGTGGAGATCTCCACGTAGCCGTAGCGCTTGTGGACCTGACGCCAGTAGTCGATCAGGGTATTGCGCAGCACCATGCCCTTGGGGAGGAAGAAGGGGAAGCCGGGGCCCTCGTCCCGGAGCATGAACAGGCCCAGCTCCTTGCCCAGCTTGCGGTGGTCGCGCTTCTTGGCCTCCTCGATCTTGGCCAGGTACTCGTCCAGCTCCTCCTTCTTGGGGAAGGCGATGCCGTAGATGCGCTGCAGGGTCTCCCGGTTGGAGTCGCCCCGCCAGTAGGCGGCGTTGCAGGCGGTCAGCTTGATGGCGTTGCCCTTGATGCGGCCGGTGGAGTCCAGGTGGGGGCCGGCGCACAGGTCGGTGAAGTCGCCCTGCTTGTAGAAGGAGATGACGGCGTCCTCGGGCAGGTCTCGGATCAGCTCCACCTTGTAGGGCTCGCCCTTCTCCTCCATGAACTTGATGGCCTCGGCGCGGGGCAGCTCGAAGCGCTCCAGCTTCAGCTTCTCCTTGCAGATCTTGCGCATCTCGGCCTCCAGCTCCTCCAGCTGGCCCTCGGTGAAGGGCTCGGGGGTGTCGAAGTCGTAGTAGAAGCCGTTGTCGATGGCGGGGCCGATGGCCAGCTTGACCTCGGGGTGCAGGCGCTTCATGGCCTGGGCCAGCACATGGGAGCAGGTGTGCCAATAAGTCTTGCGGTAGGTCTCATTTTCAAAGGTGTACTGGTTGTTTTCTTCGCTCATATTGATTTCTCCTTCGTATTACGGGGGAAACAAAAAATGCTTCACCCCTGAATTTCAGGGGTGAAGCATTTACCTTAAATACTCCACGGTTCCACCCTGCTTGCAGTCTAACGACCGCCGCTTGTGTCCCCTGTAACGGGAGGGCCCGGCCCGGTCATCCCGGGCGGCTCGGGAGTGGTACAGCCGCCGCGCTTCGCAGGACACTTCCACCCAATGTGCCCCTCTCTGTGCGCCGCCTCTGCGGGTTCTTCTCCGTCAACGCCGATTGAACAGAGGTAAGTGTATCACCGGGCGGGAAAAATGTCAAGAGGGGGGAGAATCAATACCCCCGGTCCTTCAATGTCCAGCTGCCGCCGCCGCGGACCAGGATCCAGTTCCAATTCTTGTAGGTGCTGTTGGGGTTCAGAGAACCGTCGCCGCCCGAACCATCCACGGTGAAGTTGGAGAGCAAAACGATGGCTTCTTCGGCACCGTATTGCTCGGCCCAGTCGGCGGATCGCGCGGAGGAATATTCCTCATCATACCACAGGTCAGTCAGTTCACATCCCTGAAAGCTGTGTTTGAATTCCACGACAACGACATCCATGGCGGACTGGATCTCGCTTTCAGAGTAGAGGGACGATTTGCCGGTATCCCGGTTTACATTTGCTGTTTTTCCGCAGCCCGCAAGAGAAACCAGCAGGAGCAGGGCAATCACGAATGCAGATTTTTTCATCAAGATCACCTCCATTGTTAAATAGATTATATCGTAAAACCGGGCCGAATTTCTTAAAAAGGCATAAAGATTTGGCGTTTCTATCTGAAAAGGCCGCGCTGTGTTAGCAGCGCGGCCTTTTGAAATGTTTATTCTTCGTTCAGCCATTCGGCCAGTTTGCGGGCGCCTTCCAGAGCCTTTTCGTCCTGGTCGGCGGGGATGGTGTCGGTATTGCCGGACACCACCAGGTGGTCCTCATAGCCCTTTGCGTTGAGCAGCATGAACAGGGTCCCGGCGTGGCGGGTGGCGCTCATGGCGTTGCCCTTGCTGCCGGCGGTCAGGATCAGGCCCGCCTTTTTGGGCCGCTGGACCAGCGGCTGTTTCAGGAAATAGGTGGCGGCGTGCCACGGCTGCATCCGGCTGATCAGATTCATCACCTGGCCGGGCAGGTCCGCGAAATAGACCGGGGAGGCGAGGACCACGTTGTCGAAGTCGTCGCCGTAGAAGACCTCCATATCGTCCCGGACCACGCAGCGGGCGGTGGTCCAGCAGCCCCGGCAGTCCACGCAGGGCGCGATTTTGGAGCGATAGGCGGAGACCTCGATAACCTCACCTTCAAGGTGCTTTTTCAGCTCATTCAGCAGGGCTACAGTATTGCCGTTCACCCGGGGAGAGCCGTTGACGATCAGTGTTTTCCGGCTCATGGCTTAAAACTCCGCGTTGCCCACGGTACGGGGGTGCAGCTCCACGTCGCGGATGTTGGAGATGCCGGTCAGGTACATGACCATGCGCTCGAAGCCCAGGCCGAAGCCGGCGTGACGGCAGGAGCCGTAGCGGCGCAGGTCCAGATACCACCAGTAATCCTCGGGGTTCAGCCCCAGCTCCGCCATGCGCGCCTCCAGCACGTCGAGGCGCTCCTCACGCTGGGAGCCGCCGATGATCTCGCCGATGCCGGGCACCAGGCAGTCGGCGGCGGCCACGGTCTTGCCGTCGTCGTTCAGGCGCATATAGAAGGCCTTGATGTCCTTGGGGTAGTCGGTGACGAACACGGGCTTCTTGAAGATCTGCTCGGTCAGGAAGCGCTCGTGCTCGGTCTGCAGGTCGCAGCCCCACTCCACCTTGTAGTCGAACTTGTCGTTGTTCTGCTTCAGGATCTCCACGGCCTCGGTGTAGCTGACCCGGCCAAAGTCGGAGGAGGCCACGTGCTTCAAACGCTCCACCAGCCCCTTGTCCACGAAGGAGTTGAAGAAGTTCATCTCATCGGGGCACTTTTCCATGACGTAGTTGATGATATATTTGATCATATCCTCGGCCAGATCCATGTCATCGGACAGGTCGGCGAAGGCGATCTCCGGCTCGATCATCCAGAACTCGGCGGCGTGGCGCTGGGTGTTGGAGTTCTCAGCCCGGAAAGTGGGGCCGAAGGTGTACACGGAACCGAAGGCCATGGCGAAGTTCTCGCAGTTCAGCTGGCCGGACACGGTCAGGTTGGCCCGCTTGCCGAAGAAGTCCTGGGACCAGTCCACGCTGCCGTCCTCCAGGCGGGGAGGATCGTTCACGTCCAGGGTGGTCACCTGAAACATCTCACCGGCGCCCTCGCAGTCGGAGGCGGTGATGATGGGGGTGTGGACGTAGACAAAGCCGCGGTCCTGGAAGAAGCAGTGAATGGCGTGGGCGGCTACGCTGCGAACCCGGAAGGCGGCGGAAAACAGGTTGGTACGGGGACGCAGATGCTGGATGGTGCGCAGATACTCCACGCTGTGGCGCTTCTTCTGCAGGGGGTACTCGGGGGAGGAGGGACCCTCCACCGCGATGGAGGCGGCCTTGATTTCCAAAGGCTGCTTGGCCTCGGGGGTCAGCACCACGGTGCCGGTGACGATCAGCGCGGCGCCTACATTCTGGCCGGTGATCTCCTTATAGTTATCCAGAGCGTTGGCGTCCAGGACCACCTGCAAGTTCTTGAAGCAGGAGCCGTCGTTCAGCTCGATGAAGCCAAAGGTCTTCATGTCGCGGATGGTGCGGGCCCAGCCCATGACTGTGACGGTCTGGCCGCCGAAGGACTCCTGGTCGGCAAAGATGCGGGCGATTTGTATGCGTTCCATAGGATACTTCCTCTCTCTACATTTTCAATGCTAATACCATATTATACTGCAATCACAAAAATTTACAAGAGGGATTCCCGGGAAAGCATGAATGTCAGGGGAAAGCGCGGTCCACCGATAATCCAGGCAAGTCTAAACATTTTGTAAAAAAGTTTTTTGACCCCCTATGCAAACGGGTAAATTTTTAATATAATATCATCTGTATGAACGAAGAAAACGCAAGGGATGTGTTTACAATGGAACAGCCGAAATATCGTCGTGTGCTGCTGAAGATCAGCGGCGAGGCCCTGGCGGGGGACGCCTCCCGCGGGCTGGATTTTTCTGTGATCGGTCAGGTATGTGACGTCATCAAGCGCTGCGTGGAGCAGGGCGTGCAGGTCGGCGTGGTCGTCGGCGGCGGCAACTTCTGGCGGGGCGTCAAGGACGGCGGCGGCCGTATGGAGCGCACCCGCGCTGACCACATGGGCATGCTGGCGACCAGCATCAACGCGCTGGCCGTGGCCGACGTGCTGGAGCAGAAGGGTGTGGACGTGCGGGTGCAGACCGCCATCGAGATGCGCGCCATCGCCGAGCCGTACATCCGCTCCCGGGCCATCCGCCACCTGGAGAAGGGCCGCGTGGTCATCTTCGGCTGCGGCACCGGCAACCCCTTCTTCTCCACCGACACCGCGGCCGTGCTCCGTGCCGCCGAGATCAATGCGGACGTGATCCTGCTGGCCAAGAACATCGACGGCGTCTACTCCGCCGACCCCCATGTGGACCCCTCCGCCGTCAAGTACGACTCCATCACCTACGGCGACGTGCTGGCCCAGCGGCTGCAGGTCATGGATTCCACCGCCACGTCCCTGTCCATGGATAATAAGATCCCCGTGCTGCTCTTTGCCCTGAAGGACCCGGAGAACATCTTCCGGGCGGTCATGGGCGAGAAGATCGGCACTATCGTGAGAGATTAAAAAAGGAGGATGCACCCATGAAAGAGATCAACAAGGAATTTGACGCCAAGATGGGCAAGACCATTGAAGTGGTCAAGAGCGACTTCGCCTCCGTACGCGCCGGCCGCGCCAACCCCGGCGTGCTGGATAAGATCACCGTGGACTATTATGGCTCTCCCACCCCGCTGAACCAGGTGGCCGCCATCTCCACCCCCGATCCCCGCGTGCTGATGATCCAGCCCTGGGACGGCAGCCTCCTGAAAGCCATTGAGAAGGCCATCCAGACCTCCGACCTGGGCATCAACCCCCAGAACGACGGCCGCGTGATCCGCCTGACCTTCCCCCAGCTGACCGAGGAGCGCCGCAAGGAGCTGAGCAAGCAGGTACGCAAGTACGGCGAGAACGGCAAGGTGGCCATCCGCAACATCCGCCGGGACGCCATGGACAAGTACAAGGCCATGGAGAAGAAGGGCGAGATGACCGAGGACGACCGCAAGGAGTACGAGAAGGAGCTCCAGGACCTGACCGACAAGCGCTGCAAGGAGATCGACGACCTGACTGCCAAGAAGGAAGCCGAGCTGATGGCAGTCTGATCCCACTATGGCATTTTTGAGGAAAAAAGAGAATATACCTGACGTAGATTTCGCCCACCTGCCCCGTCACATCGCCATCATCATGGACGGCAACGGGCGGTGGGCGAAGCGCAGGGGCCTGCCCCGCACCGCCGGACACGCGGCGGGGTCGGAGACCTTCCGCACCATTGCCACCTACTGCAAGGACATCGGCCTGGACTACCTGACGGTGTACGCCTTTTCCACCGAGAACTGGAAACGCCCGGCGGAAGAGGTCGCCGCCATCATGGGCCTTTTGAAGAAGTACCTTCTGGAGGCCATCAGCCGGATGGAGCGGGATAAGGTCAAGATGAAATTCTTCGGCGACCTGTCCGTCCTGGACGAGGAGCTGCGCCTGCTCTGCGAGCAGACGGAGGAGATCTCCACACACTACGAGGGCTGCCAGGTGAACATCTGCCTGAACTACGGCGGACGGGATGAGATCGTCCGGGCTGCCCGGGCCTTTGCCGCCGACTGCATCAGCGGGAAGGCCGATCCCAACCACCTGACGGAGGATGCCTTTTCCGGCTATCTGTTCTCCGCGGGGGTGCCCGACCCCGACCTGATCATCCGGCCCAGCGGAGAGCTGCGCCTGTCCAACTTTTTACCCTGGCAGTCGGCCTATGCCGAATTTTACTTTACTGACGTACTTTGGCCTGACTTCAGCAAAAAAGAACTGCTGAAAGCGATCGCTGCGTATCAGCATCGCTCCCGTCGCTACGGAGGTGTCTGAACTTGGCCAAACGAATCATCGTAGCCGTGATCTTTGTCCCGCTTTTGATGGCGGTCATCCTGTTCCTGCCCCCCTTCTGGTGGGCCCTGGTGGTGGCCTTTATCTCCGGTATGGCGGCCTTTGAGCTGCTGCGTGCCACGGGGGAGGGAAAGATCACCGTTCCCATGCGGGTGGTCACCCTGCTCTCCGCCGTCCTGATCCCACTGGGAAATTGGGCGGGCCTGGGGGTACCCGTGGCCTGTGTGTGCCTGTTTGTGGTCACGGCGGTCTCCTTCTGGTGCGCCATCCGGGCCTATGACGAAGGGGACGTCTCTCTCGGCTTTTACCATGTGCTGCTGACCCTGTTCGCCGGCGCGGCGATCCCTCTGGGGCTGTCCGCTCTGGTGCAGCTGCGCGGCATGGTGCAGGGCAGATACCTGGTCCTGCTGGCGGTGCTTTTGAGCTTCATCACCGACGGCGCAGCCTATTTCGGCGGCGTCTTCCTGGGCAAGCACCGGGGCGTCACCCGGGTCAGCCCCAAGAAGAGCGTGGAGGGGTATTTCTGCGGCTTCGCGGGCGGCGTCCTGTTCGCGGTGCTGTACGGCCTGGTCATCGGTGCCATTGAGGGCTGCGACGTGTCGCTGGTCCCGCTGGGCCTGTGCGGTCTGCTGGGCGCGCTGGTCACTGAGCTGGGCGACCTGGTCTTCTCCTTCATCAAGCGGCAGTTTGGGGTCAAGGATTACGGCCACCTGCTGCCCGGCCACGGCGGGATGCTGGACCGCTTTGACAGCATGATCTTCTGCGGGCCGGTGATCCTCTTCATCGTGACCTATTTTCCTGTCTTTTAATTGAGGCGAAACCATATGAACCAAAACAGAACCATTTCGATTTTGGGCTCCACCGGCTCCATCGGGCGGCAATCGCTGGAAGTGATCGCCGCCCTTGGTTTCTCTGTGGGCGCGCTGACCGCCCACCGGAGCGTGGACCTGTTGGAGCAGCAGGCCCGGCAGTTCAGGCCCCGCTTGGTGGTGCTCACCGATCCGGATGCCGCCGCTGACCTGAAGGTGCGCCTGGCGGATACGTCCATCCGCGTGGCCTCCGGGCCGGAAGGCGTGGTGGAGGCTGCCGCTCTGCCCGAGTCCGACACCGTCGTCACCGCCGTGGTGGGTGTGGCCGGGCTGGTTCCCACCTTGGCCGCCATCGACGCGGGCAAGCGCATCGCCCTGGCCAACAAGGAGACCTTGGTGTGCGCCGGGGAGTTGGTTATGAAGCGCGCCCGGGAGAAGGGGGCTGAGATCATCCCCGTGGACTCGGAGCACTCCGCCCTGTTCCAGAGCCTGGAGGGCAACAGCAGGGGAGAGGTGAAGCGCCTGATCCTGACCGCCTCGGGCGGGCCCTTCTTCGGAAAGAGCCGCGCCGAGCTGGAGAATGTCACCCGGGCGCAGGCGCTGAAACACCCCAACTGGTCCATGGGTGCAAAAATCACCATCGACTCTGCTACCATGATGAATAAGGGCCTGGAATTCATCGAGGCCATGCGGCTGTACGACATGCCGCCGGAGAAAATTTCCGTGGTCATCCACCGGGAGAGTATTGTCCACTCCCTGGTGGAATACTGCGATGGAGCGGTGCTGGCCCAACTGGGCGCGCCCGATATGCGCCTGCCCATCCAGTACGCCCTGACTTGGCCGGCGCGGCTGCCCGGCCCGGCGGACACCCTGGACCTGTTGACGTGTGGGCCGCTGCACTTCGCTCCCCCCGATCTGGAGGCGTTTCCCTGTCTGGCTCTGGCCATGGGCGCCGCCAAGACCGGCGGCACCGCCCCCGCCATTATGAACGGCGCCAATGAGGTGGCCGTGGCCCGGTTCCTGGCCGACGAGATCGGCTTCTACGACATCCCCCGCCTGGTGGAGGATGCTCTGTCCCAGGTGCCCGCCGTCTCCGCGCCCGGCCTGGAAGAGATCCTGGCCGCTGACGCCGCCGGACGGAAAATCGCAGCGAGGTGACTTTGTTGCAGTATATCCTGTATATCCTGATCGCGATCATCCTTTTCGGCCTGCTCATTGCCGTGCACGAATTCGGACACTTCTTCACCGCCAAGCTGCTGGGGGTGAAGGTAAACGAGTTTTCCATCGGCATGGGTCCCCGGCTGCTGCACAAGACCAAGGGGGAGACGGAGTACAGCCTGCGGGCTTTCCCCATTGGCGGCTTCTGCGCCATGGAGGGGGAGGACGAGGCCACCGACGATCCCCGCTCCTTCGAGTGCCAGGCCGCCTGGAAGAAATTGATCATTCTGGCGGCCGGCTCCTTCATGAATTTTGTGGCGGGCCTTCTGATTATCCTGGTGCTCTTTTCCCAGGCCACCGCCTTTTCCGCGCCCGTGGTCACCGGCTTCATGGAGGGGGCGGAGCACCTGGAGCAGGGCGGCCTGCAGGCGGGCGACCGTTTTTACCGCATCGACGGACACCGCACCTACCTGGTGAACGACGTCAGCCTGTTCCTGGGCCGCGCGGGCGACGTGGTGGATCTGGAGGTCGTGCGGGACGGGGAGCACATTGTGCTGGAGAATTTCGACTTTGCCTGCAAGGTGCCCGTGGTGGATGAGCAGGGGAATACCACCTACAAGCGCGGCATCTACTTCGGCATGCCGGAAAAGGCCACACCGGGGCGCATCCTGCAGTATAGCTGGTATCAGGCGATTTACTGCGTGCGCGCTGTGTGGATCGGCCTGGGCGACCTGATCACCGGCGCGGTGGGCATCCGGGATATGTCCGGCGTCATCGGGATCGTGGACCTGGTGGGGCAGTCCGGACAGGCGGGCGCCGCGGCCGCGGCGCAGCAGGGGATGTCGCCCATCCTGGGCGCGCTGGAAAACATTTTTGGTATTATGGCCTTTATCGCCATCAACCTGGCGGTCATGAACTTGCTGCCCATTCCCGCCCTGGACGGCGGACGGATCTTCTTTTTGATCGTGGGCGGAGTCTTTAAATTGCTTACCCGGAAAAAGCTCGATCCCAAATATGAGGGCTGGGTCAATACGGCGGGCTTTGTCGCCCTGATGGCCCTGATGGTCGTCATCGCGGTCAGCGATGTGCTGAAAATAGCGGGGGTGTAATATGTCCAAACAGATTTTGGTGGGCGGCGTCCCCATCGGCGGCGGCGCGCCTGTGACGATCCAGTCCATGTGCAATACTCGCACCGACGATGTGCGCGCCACGGTGGAGCAGATCCACCGCCTGGAGGCCGCCGGATGCGACATCGTGCGTGTGGCGGTGCCCGACCTGGCGGCCGCCCACGCCCTCGGAGCCATTAAAGAGCAGATCTCCATTCCCCTGGTGGCCGACATCCACTTCGACTACAAGCTGGCGCTGGAGGCCGCTGCCGCCGGGGCGGACAAAATCCGCATCAACCCCGGCAACATCGGCGCGCCCGAGCGGGTGAAGGCCGTGGCCGATATTTGTAAAGCGAAAAACCTTCCCATTCGCATTGGAGTCAACGGCGGCTCCCTGGAAAAGCCCATTCTGGCGAAGTACGGCGGCGTCACCCCGGAAGCCCTGGTGGAGTCCGCGTTCGGACACATTGAGCTGTTACATCAATTCGATTTTGACGACATCTGTGTCTCCCTGAAATCCTCCTCCGTGCCCCTGACCATGGCGGCCTACCGGCTCATGGCCGAGAAAAGTGATTATCCTTTACACCTCGGCGTGACCGAGGCGGGTACCGTGGAGATGGGCACGCTGAAATCCGCCATCGGCATCGGCGGCCTGCTGGCCCTGGGCGTGGGGGATACCATGCGGGTCTCCCTGTCCGCCGACCCGGTGGAGGAGATCGTCGCCGCGAAAAAGATTTTAAAGGCGGCTGGCCTGCGCAAGGACGGCCCCGAGCTGATCTCCTGCCCCACCTGCGGGCGGACCTCCATCGACCTGATCGGCCTGGCCCATCAGGTGGAGGAGCGCCTGAAGACCGTGAACAAGCCCATCACCGTGGCCGTCATGGGCTGCGTGGTCAACGGCCCCGGGGAGGCCTCCGCCGCCGACGTGGGTCTGGCCGGCGGCAAGGGCGAGGGTGTGCTGTTCCGCAAGGGGGAGATCGTGAAAAAGGTCCCCGAGGAACAGTTGGTGGACGAGTTGTTTGCTTTGATCGAGACTCTGTAGAAAAGGAAACGCCATGTCTGAAAAACTTAGCTTTTTAAAAATGTTTACCGCCTACCACCCGGACGCCGCCCTGGGGTTGGAGCTGGCCGATGTGCTGGTGGTTTCCGCCTCCATCGACGCCAAGGCGCGCACCCTGGAGGCGGTGCTGGAGTGCCCCCGGCCCCTGGGGGCGCTTTTGCCGCGTCTGGAGACGGAACTGGCCGCCGCCTACCGGCTGAGCAGCGCCCGGCTGACTGTGCAGTCCGAGCCGGAGAGTGCCCTTCCCGTGTGGGAGGACGCGCCGCCCCCGCCCCCGGAGGAGGACGTGTCCCCTGTATGGGAGGAGACGCCGCCCCCGGTCTGGGAGCAGGAAGCGCCCCCCGCGCCGGAATGTGCTCCCCCAGAGGACGATGTGTTCGCCCGCACGGAAGCCATGCGGGAGGAGGCGCTGCAGGCGGCGTTGAAGGCCCGGGGCGGCGCCCCCGGCCCCAAAAACAAGACCATCTACGGCAAGATCTCCAAGAAAAAGATCACCCCCATCTCCGACATAGAGCTGGATATGGGGGCCATCGTTATTGAGGGACAGGTCACCGCCGTCAACCACCGGGAGATGAAGAAGCGGCAGGCCTGGGTCATCTCCTTTGACGTGACCGACTTCCAGAACTCTGTGCGCGTGTCCCGCTTTATGGCGGGGGACACGGGGCAGCCCATCGTGGACAAGATCACCCCCGGCATGCGTGTACAGGTGCAGGGCACGCCCTCCTTCAACCAGTTTGAGGGGGAGATCGTGCTGGAGCCCGCCGGCGTGGTGGAGCTGCCCCCGCTGCCTCCCCGGGCGGACACCGCCCCGGAAAAGCGGGTGGAGCTGCATCTGCATACCCGCATGTCCGCCATGGACGCTCTGACCGATACCAAGGCGGCGGTGAAGCAGGCGGAGAAGTGGGGCCACCCGGCCATCGCTATCACCGACCACGGCGTGGTGCAGTCCTTCCCCGACGCCTGGCACGCCGCCAAGGACATCAAGATCCTCTACGGCGTGGAGGCCTATTTCCAGAACGATGTGGACGAAAAGGTGGCCGTCCACCGCTGCAGGGAGCCCTATCCCCTGGACGGGGAGTTCGTGGCCTTTGACCTGGAGACCACCGGTTTTGACCGGGAGGGGGATGTGATCATCGAGATCGGCGCCGCCGTGCTGCGCAATGGGGAGCTGACCGAGGAGCGGTTCCAGACCTTCGTGGACCCCGGGCGTTTGATCCCGCCCAAGATCACCACCCTGACCAGCATCACCGACGACATGGTGCGCGGCGCGCCCACGCCCACGGAAGCGGTGAAGCAGTTTCTGGAGTTTGCCGCCGGGCGGCCCCTGGTGGCCCACAACGCCGCCTTTGACACTTCCTTTATTGCCGCCCAGTGCCGCCGGGACGGCGTGGAGTTCATCAACCCCTCGGTGGACACCGTGGTGCTGGGCCAGTATCTGCTGCCCGACCTGAAGGACCACAAGCTGGACACCATCGCCGCCCACCTGCAGCTGCCCGGTTTCCACCACCACCGGGCGGACGATGACGCGGCCACCTGCGCTCTGGCCTTGGGCGGGATGCTCCCCCTGCTGCGGGAGCGGAACGTGGAGACCCTGGATCAGGTGAATCCCACCCTGGTTACCATGAAACGGGGCGGCAAGGGCCGCCGCACCCCCTACCACCTGATCATCCTGGTGAAGAACAAGACGGGCCTGCGCAACCTGTACAAGCTGGTGTCCCTGGCCCATTTGGAGCACTTCTCCCGCTGGCCCGTCATGCCCAAGTCGGTCATTGAGGAGAACAAGGAGGGCCTGATCTTCGGCTCCGCCTGCGAGGCGGGCGAGCTGTTCCGGGCTATGGTGGACGGCGCGGACGACGAGGAGCTGGAGCGCATCGCCTCCTGGTACGACTACCTGGAGATCCAGCCCATCTCCAACAACGCTTTTATGCTCCGCCCGGACAAGGAGGGCCACGCCGCCGCCAGGGACGAGGAGCAGCTGCGCAATTGGAACCGCCGCATTGTGGAGCTGGGTAAGCGTATGGGCAAGCCGGTGTGCGCCACGGGCGACGTCCACTTCATGAACCGGGAGGACGAGATCTTCCGCCACGTGCTGCTGGCCTCCAAGGGCTTTGAGGACGCCGATTCTCCCAACCCCCTGTATTTCCGCACCACGGACGAGATGCTGGAGGAGTTCTCCTATCTGGGGGAGGAGACCGCCCATGAGGTGGTCGTGACCAACACCAACCTGGTGGCCGACTGGTGCGAACCCATCGAGCCGCTGCCCCACGGTCTGTTTGCCCCCAAGCTGGAGAATTCCGACGGCGAGCTGCGGGACCTGGTGTGGGGGAAGGCCCACGCCCTGTACGGGGAAGAGCCGCCCCAGATCGTGGTGGACCGCATCAATGCCGAGCTGACCGACATCATCAACTGCAAGTACGACGTCATCTATATGTCCGCCCAGAAGCTGGTGCAGGACTCCCTGGCCCACGGCTACCTGGTGGGTTCCCGGGGTAGCGTGGGCTCCTCCCTGGTGGCCTTCATGTCGGGCATCACGGAGGTCAACTCTCTGCCCGCCCACTACCGCTGCCCCAAGTGCAAGCACTCGGACTTCGACTTCGCCCAGGACCCGGCGCACACCTACGGCTGCGGCGCGGACATGCCCGACGCGGTCTGTCCCGTCTGCGGCACCAAGTACGACAAGGACGGCTTCAACATCCCCTTCGAGACCTTCCTGGGCTTCGGCGGCGATAAGGTGCCCGATATCGACCTGAACTTCTCCGGCGAGTACCAGGCCAACGCCCACCGCTACACCTTTGAGCTGTTCGGCCAGAACCACGTGTTCCGGGCGGGCACCATTGGCACCGTGGCGGAAAAGACCGCCCACGGTTACGTGAAGAAATACTGTGAGGAGCGGGGCATCAGGATCTCCAAGGCGGAGGAGAGCCGCCTGGCCCTGGGCTGCACCGGCGTGAAGCGCACCACCGGCCAGCACCCCGGCGGCATGGTGGTTATCCCCCAGGACAAGGAGATCTACGACTTCTGCCCGGTGCAGCACCCGGCGGACGACAAGGACTCCGACATCATCACCACCCACTTTGAATACCACTCCATGGAGTCCAACCTGCTGAAGCTGGACATGCTGGGCCACGATGACCCGTCCATGATCCGCATGCTCCAGGACCTGACCGGGGTGGACCCCCAGAAGATCCCCCTGGACGACCCGGGCACCATGAGCCTGTTCACCTCGTCCAAGGCACTGGGATACGAGAATGACCCCATCCTCGGCCCCACGGGCGCCGTGGCCATTCCCGAGTTCAACACCCGGTTCACCCGGGGCGTGCTGGAGGAGACCCAGCCCACGCAGGTGGACACTCTGCTGCGGATCTCCGGCTTTACCCACGGCACCGACGTGTGGCTGGGCAACGCCCGGGATCTGATCCTCTCGGAGACCGCCACCGCGTCGCAATGCGTGGGCTGCCGTGACGACATTATGATCTACCTGATCTCCAAGGGCTTTGAGCCGAAACGCGCCTTCAAGATCATGGAGGCGGTGCGGAAGGGCCGCGGCCTGCCCGAAGGGGCGGAGCAGGAGATGATCGACCACGAGGTGCCCGACTGGTACATCGACTCCTGCAAGAAGATCAAGTACCTGTTCCCCAAGGCCCACGCGGTGGCCTACGTTATGATGGCGCTGCGCATCGCCTGGTTCAAGGTCCACCGTCCGCTGGCCTTCTACGCCACCTTCTTCTCCATCCGTGCCAAGGCCTTTGACGCCACCGTCATGTGCCAGGGCATGGAGCGCTGCCTGGCGAAGATGAAGGAGATCCAGGCCAAGAGCCAGTTCAAGGAGAAGGACAAGCGCCCCACCGCCGTGGAGGAGGACATGCTGGTCACCCTGGAGGTGGTCTACGAGTTCTACCTGCGGGGCTTCCAGTTTGAGCGCATGGACATCTTCCGCTCCGAGGCCACCCGCTTTGTACCCGATGAGGAGAAGGGGACTCTGCTGCCTCCCTTCAACACCATCCCGGGCCTGGGCGATTCGGCGGCCCTGGATCTGGCGGCGGTCAAGAACCAGAAGGACTTCATCTCCATTGAGGAGATCGCCCGGGCCTGCCCCAAGGCGTCCAAAACGCATATCGAGCAGTTGAAGGAGATGGGGGCCTTCGGCACTTTACCGGATACCAGCCAGATGTCTTTGTTCTGATCCGTACATAACAGGGAGTGTGGGACGATGAAATACATCCTTCAAAAATTCTGGTGGTTTGTCTTATTCGCCATCGTGTCGGTGGGGCTGTCCATTTGGGCGGTGGCCGCCCCCTGTCCGGTGGGCTGGTTGTATACGCTGGGCGAACAGTATCTCCGCTTCGGCGCCACCGTGGTGGTCATCGGCCTGCTGGCCCATTTTATCGGGGAGGCGCTTCCCCGGCGCTGGTTCCATTATGACCGCAGGCCCTATCTCCCCTGGAAGTGGGAAGACCAGGGCCGGTTCTATGAGAAGAAGTTCCATATCTCCCACTGGAAGGACCGGATGCTGGACAAGAGCCAGGCGGTCAAAAGTTCGGTTACGAAGTCGGTGGGCAATGACGCCACCTCCGCGCATCTGGAGTCCCTTCTGGCCGAGACCTGCGTGGCGGAGACAGTACATTGGGCGTTGCTGCTCCTGAGTCCACTCATGTTTGTGACCATGGATCTGCCCCTGAGCATCCCGGGGTTTCTCATCTACGCCGTGGCGAATCTGGTGTCCCTCGTCATCCAGCGGTATAACCGGCCCCGGCTGGCTGCGCTGCTCCGCCTGGAGCGGCGGCGGGAAGAACGAAAACAGAGGAGCGAGTTATGAAAATTGCCATCCTGACCTGCAGCACCGGCGGCGGACACAACTCCGCAGGCAGCGCGATCCGGGAACAGCTTTTGTCCGGCGGCGCGGAATGTGATCTGGTTAACGCGCTGGACTTCATGCCGAAATTGGAGTCGAACGTCATCACCAAGGGGCATGTCTTCGCCTATAAGAATGTGCCGAAGCTCTACGGCGTGGCCTATCGGTTTGAGGAGCGGCACTCCCCCAAGACGATCGACCTCCTCTGCGGCGCGGCGGCGGTCAAGCTGTACCCCTTTCTGCAGGAACACGGCTACGACACCGTCCTCTGCGTTCATGTGTTCCCCGCCGTCATGATGACCCACATCCGTCGAAAGTATGGCGCACAGTTCCGCTCCTGCTTTGTGGCTACCGACTACACCTGCTCGCCCGGCGTGGATATGACGCAACTGGATGGGTACTTTATTCCCAAGGATTTGACGCAGGAGTTCATGCAGTGCGGCCTGCCGGAGGAAAAGCTGGTCGAGACCGGCATCCCGGTCCACTCCTCCTGCTATGAGCCGGTGGGCAGGGAAGCCGCCCGCCGGGCGCTGGGCCTTGACCCGAACATGCGGCAGGTGGTGCTCTCCTGCGGCAGTATGGGCTGCGGCCCCATGCGGTCCCTGTCGCTTTTGCTGGCGAAGGAGCTGCCGGAGGACGTGGAGTTCACGGTCATCTGCGGCAGCAACCGCAGGCTGAAGCGGGACCTGTCCATCCTGAAGCATAAGGAGCGGGTGCGGGTTTTGGGCTTTACGGATCAAATGCCGCTGTGGCTGCACGCGGCGGATGTTCTGCTCAGCAAGCCCGGCGGCCTGACCTCTACCGAGGCCATGACCATCGGCGTGCCGTTCGTCTGCATCAACGCGGTGCCCGGCTGCGAGACCCGGAACCGGCAGTATTTTGTCCGCCGGGGCCTGGCGGTCACCGCCAACCATGTCCCGGGCCTGGTGGAGCTGACGCTGTCCCTGCTGGACGACACGGAGCAGTGCCGCGCCATGGCGCAGCGGCAGCGGGAGATGTTTGCCCAGCCGGCGGCGGAGCGGATCGCGGAAGAAGTTTTAAAGGCTTAAATCCACGCACTTTTACCGCCGTTTCCTTCCTTCGACAACATCATACAACGAAACCTGTTACAATCACGGTATACCAAAATTTGGTATACCGTGATTTGCATTTATAGGACACAAAGGAGGACAAGCCATGCCGGTCAAATGTACAGAGCAGGGGCGCACCCTGACCGCCCGACTGGCGGGGGAGATCGACCACCACGCAGCCAAGGAGATCATGGCGGAGCTGGCCGAGCAGATCGACGCTGCCCTGCCGGAGCATCTGGTGCTGGAGCTGTCGGAGGTCACATTTATGGACAGCTCGGGCATTGCTGTGCTGCTCAATGCCTGGCGGCGGATGGGGCAGCTGGGAGGCACTCTGGTGGTCAGCCAGGCGCCGCCCCAGGCGGAAAGGGTACTGAAGGCGGCCGGCCTGGACCGGCTGCTGAAATTCGCATAAGGAGTGATACATAGATGAAACAACCGATCAATCAGGCCACGGTGCAGTTTTTGTCCCGGTCGTCCAATGAGGGCTTCGCCCGCACGGCGGCGGCTTGCTTTGCCGCCCAGCTGGACCCCACCCTGGACGAGATCAATGACCTGAAGACCGCCGTGTCCGAGGCGGTGACCAACGCCATCGTCCACGCCTATCCGGACACGCTGGGGAAGGTGACCATGGTCATGAAGCTCTTTGAGGACAACACGGTGGAGATCGCCGTCAAGGACCGGGGCGTGGGCATCGCCGATCTGGAGCAGGCCCGCGCGCCTTTGTACACCACCGGCGGAGCCGAGCGGGCGGGCATGGGCTTCACCATCATGGAGAGCTTCACCGACGGCATGAAGGTGCGCTCCGCGCCGGGGAAGGGGACCACGGTGGTGCTCTCCAAGAAGATCTCCCGCCGTGTGGGAGCGCAGCGGTGAGCATCGCCGACACCCCCGAGCTGCTGGAAGCGGCCCGGGCGGGGGACAACGAGGCCTGTACCCGCATCCTGGAGGACAACGCCGGGCTGATCTGGAGCGTGGTGCGCCGGTACTATGGCCGGGGCGTGGAGCCGGAGGACCTGTACCAGCTGGGCTGCCTGGGCTTTCTGAAGGCGGTGCGGGGCTTTGATGACTCCTACGGCACTCAGTTTTCCACCTACGCTGTGCCCAAGATCGCCGGGGAGATCCGCCGCTTTCTCCGGGACGACGGCCCGGTAAAGGTCAGCCGGGGGGTAAAGGAGCGCTCCGCCGCCATCTACGCCGCCCGCACCCGGCTGACCGCCGCCCTGGGCCGGGAGCCCTCTCTGTCCGAGCTGGCCGCCGAGACGGGCCTGACGGCCGAGGACATCGCCGCCACCGAGACCGCCGCCGGGCCGGTGGCCTCCCTCCAGATGGAGACGGCGGAGGGCTTTACCCTGGAGAGCGTGCTGGGCGAGGACGGCATGGAGGAGAGCGTGGTGGAGCGGGTGGCCCTGCGCGCCGCCATCGACGCTCTGCCCGAGCGGGAAAAGCAGGTCATCCTGCTGCGGTTTTATAAGAATCTGACTCAGGATAAGGCCGCCAAGGTGCTGGGGGTCAGTCAGGTGCAGGTGTCCCGCATCGAGCGCCGGGCGGTGGAGAGCCTGCGCCGCAAGCTGACGGAATAACAGAAAATTGAACATCCAAAAAGCTCCGGGTATCGCGGCAGAACGGTACCCGGAGTTTTTGAATTTTTTCCGCCGTAAAACAGCAAATAAATCAAGGCTGATTTATGGCATTATAACTATTATTGATTGGACATTGCCGGGGCCAAAATGTAAAATGTGTATAAACAAAGCACGTTTCCTGTCCCGAAGCATCCAACCATATTTTCAGAAAGAAGGAGAATAAACGTGAGCAAGATCGGAAGATTTGTTGTTGACGCCCATATCCACTGCGGCAAGAAGGATGAGACCAGCAAGAACACCAAGGTTGACGGCGTTTACCGCGAGGTAGAGGCTGTTGATAACTCCGGCCAGGCCCTGTTTGACATGGACGCTTATGGCGTCGATATGGGCATCCTGCTGCCCAGCTTCATCGGTACCCACAGCGATGAGTACGCCAACATCTGCAAGCGCAACCCCACCCGTTTCCGCACCTGCGCCATCGAGACCGAGCTTCGTCTGGCCGCCTCCAAGGGCCTGAAGAAGTGGAACATCGACGACGCCCTCAAGGAGCTGGACGGCTACTTCTCCGGCCCCGACAAGGAGTGGTTCGTCGGCATCGGTGAGTTTGCTCCCGGTTCCATGGGCGTCATCCGTGACCGTCCCACCAAGATGGAGCGCTTCAAGGAGTGGTGCAAGATCGCTGAGTTCTGCATCCACTATGACATCCCCTGCTACACCCATGAGTTTACGACTTACTGCATGGAAGAGCACCTGACCATGATCGCTGCGGTCTGCACCAAGTACCCCGCTTTCAAGGTCATCATCGCCCACGGCGGCGGCAGCTATGAGGATGACATCAAGAAGGCTGTCTCCCTGGCCCGCAACTTCGAGAACATCTATCTGGAGACCGGCTACTGGCGCGCTGAGTACTATGAGCACGCTCTGACCGATCCCGATCTGGGCGCTGCCAAGCTGATCTGGGGCGGCGGCGACACCGGCAGCCACATCTGGTATCCGCAGATCCGCAAGGGCGCGGTCCGTTCTCCCAAGACCGTTGTGTACAACAACCGCAACAACTGGATCTGGACCGGCAAGAAGGCCGTTCCCTATCAGCCCGACTTCCTGGGCTGGGCCACCCATCAGGTCAACCGCCTGAAGGATCTGGACCTGTGCACTCAGGACGAGATCAACCTGATCGTCGGCGGCAACGCTTGCCGTCTGTACAAGCTGCCCGTTCCCGAGAACTGTACCTTCGCCTGCGATCGTCCCGACCTGAACCTGATGCCGCAGGAGATCCTGGACAACCCGAATCCCACCAAGCGTGCTCAGTTCCTGTGGCCTGAGGGCGTTGACTATGTGGCCGGCGCTCACACCATCATCTGATTGATGGTTCGACACCTGGTTCCCGCTTAATCAAATAAGACTTCACTTGGGCCTATTTGTATGATATCTTGCAAATAGGCCCAAGCGTTTAAAAGGCCGTTGAAAAGGATAGAAGGGAGCGCTTTATCATGCGAGACGATATTTTTGACCTGCGGTCCGCGCTGAAAGTACTGCAGGAGATTCCCGGCGAATACAGGGAGATTACGCAGAGCGCGGATCTCGACGCCGAAATGATCGGCTATTATCACAAGATGGGGGCGCGGGGGACCTCTCAGCGTCCCACGAAGCTGGGCCCCATGATGATGTTTACTAACGTGAAGGACCGCCCCGGCGCCCGGGTCGCCATCGGTGTGATGGGCACCCGTCAGCGCGTGGGCCATCTGCTGGGGGTCCCGGCGGACCGGCTGCCCCACTTCTATAATGACTGCCTGAAGAATTTGGTGCCTCCCGTGGAGATCCCCAGCGATCAGGCCGTCTGCCATGAGGAAGTCCATCTGGCGACCGATCCAGATTTCGACCTGTTTAAGCTGCTCCCTGTCCCCAAGACGACGCCCCGGGACGCCGGCCCCTACATCACTATGGGCCTGTGCTACGCCAGCGATCCCGACGACCGCACCCAGCGCAACGCGGCGGTCCACCGTCTTTGCATTGTGGGCAAGGACGAGATGGTGATGGGCTTCGGCGGATACCGCCATATGGGCGTATTCCGGGATAAGGCCTTTGCCCAGGGCAAAAACTTCCCGATCTCCGTCAACATCGGTCTGGACCCCGCCCTCTACCTGGCGTCTTCCTTTGAGCCGCCCACGACGCCCCTGGGCTTCGATGAGCTGACTGTGGCCGGCGGCATGCGCAATCAGGCTGTCGAGCTGACCCGCTGCGTGTCCATCGACGAGCTGTGCATTGCCAACGCGGAGATCGTGATCGAAGGCGAATTGCTGCCTGACTGCCAGATCAAGGAGGATATCAATACCGGCACCGGCCGCGGTCTGCCGGAATTCCCCGGCTATTCCGGCCCTGCCCGGGCCTGCCCGGTGTTCAAGGTCAAGGCCGTGACCTTCCGCAAGAACCCCATCCTGCAGACCTGCATCGGCTCCAGCGAGGAGCATGTGAATATGGCCGGCATTCCCAACGAGGCGTCCATCCTCAGCTACGCCAACAACGCCGCGCCCGGTCTGGTGCTGAACGCGTATTGCCCGCCCAGCGGCTGCGGCAAATTTGACGCCATCATTCAGATCAAAAAGAGGTCCCCGGCCGACGAAGGCAAGCAGCGTCATGTGGCGTTGGGCGCTCTCGGCGTCCTGCCGGAGACCAAAAACCTCTTCATCGTGGACGAGGATGTGGACATTTTCGATCCCTATGACGTGCAGTGGGCGCTGACCACGCGCTTCCGTCCCGACCTGGATATGATCCAGATTCCCGGCGTGCGCTGCCACATCGGCGACCCGACGGAAAAGCAGATTTACGATCCCAACCTGCGTGAAAACGGCATCGCGACCAAGGTCATTTATGACGCCAGCGTGCCTTTCAAGCTGAAGGAGAACTTCTGGCGTCCGGAGTTTCTGGATGTGGACGTCTCCAAATTCGAGTGATACAGAAAAAGCGCCCTAAAGTAACCACTGATTCAATGCGTCGGCGGTAGCTTGCGGAAATTTTGTGCCATAAATGCGTTGCTTTTTCTTGAAATGCATCAAGTATTCCTGCGAAAATGCGCCTTTTTCTGACACAAATTTTCATCGCAATCTGCTCTTGCCGATTAAATCAGTGATTACTTGAAAAGGATATCCTTGTATAGGTGCAGACGATTATCAAGGCGATCCGTGGGAGCTCCTGACCGCGGATCGCCTTTTGACTTTTTGGGAGCCGCCCGGAGGCCGGGCAGATAAGGGGAGGTAAGAATGGCATTTACAAAGGTCAAGACAAAATATGGGATTGTAGCCGGCGTAGCCGACGGTGCGAGCACGGTGTTTCGCGGGGTCCCTTATGCCAAGCCGCCTGTGGGTGAACTGCGGTTCCACTCGCCGGTGGAGCCCGAGCCGTGGGAGGGGGAGCTGGATTGCACACAGCCAAACGCCGTTGCCTGTCAGTACAGCCGCCGCAAGATCTCTGCCACCAATTGCCTGCGCCCGGATCCGAACAAAAAATACGCGGAGCCGGCCGTCAGTGAGGACTGCCTGTATCTGAATATCTGGACTCCCGCCGAGAAGGGGGACGAGAAGCTTCCGGTACTTTGCTGGATCCACGGCGGTATGTTCACCATCGGCTGGGGATGCGAGCCCGAGATCGACGGCAAGCTGATCAACAAGCAGGGCGTCATCCTGGTCACGGTGGACTACCGCCTGGGCGCCCTGGGCTTTCTGGCCCATCCCGAACTGGCCAGGCGCGATGTGACCGGAGCCACCGGAAATTACGGTTTCCTGGATCAGGTCATGGCCCTGCGCTGGATCAAGGAAAACATCGCGGCCTTCGGCGGTGATCCCGACCGGATCACCATCCACGGCTATTCCGCCGGCGGCATTTCCTCCAAGCTGCATCTGGTTTCTCCCCTGAGCAAGGGGCTGCTGTTTGGCTCCATTGTGCAGTCCGGCGGCGGCCTGAATGCCGCCGACCCGTTCCGCCCGGTGGAGGACCTGCAGGAGATTACCCAGCGGACTCTGGACTATCTGGGATGGACGGTGGACGACCTGTTCACCCGGCCGGCCGATGAGATGAATACCATGCTCTGCGACGCCGCCGCCGCGGTGACGGAAGGGAAGGAGATCTTCATTTTCCAGCCCTGCATTGACGGATACGCCTTCACCGAGCTGCCCGAGAAGAGCATTGCAGAAGGCAACTATGATCAGAGTGTCCACGTCATCTGCGGCTCGGTCAAGGGCGACTTCTGGATGTTCTCCCGCAAGGTACAGGCTGCACTGCGGGAACAGGGGAAAGAAGAGGCAATTGCCCACTTTGCCAAGACCCCCGGTGAAGCCTGGGGCCGCAATAATGTCCGCAAAGGCTTCAAGCCCATTCGTTCCTACTACTTTGAGCACATTATTCCAGGCCCGGAGGGGACCTCTCCCCATGGCGTGGAGCTGCCCTATCTGTTTGGTACGATCTCCCTGTTTGACCGTCCCTGGACCGATTTCGACTACCGTCTGCAGGAGGCAGTCAACGGATATTGGACCAACTTTGCCAAGACGGGCGATCCCAACGGGCCGGGGCTGCCGGAGTGGCCCTGCTATACCAAAGAGACCCCGTACGCCATGCATTTTACCGACGATACCATTGCAGCTGAGGATATCATTGATGGGCCCGTGGCCGACCGTGTGATCGAGTTTACCATTGAAAACCCCGGTATGCTGGAGTCGCTGGAGAATTTCTGAGGAGAAATGTGTCAGCATTCCTTGACAGAATCCAAGTAACCAGTTACAATCACTTTGAACCAATTCAGAAAGGACGGTATACCGGCTTATGAAACAGTTGATGTTGAAACCCAGCATTTATCGCTATGCGACCAGCAAAGAGTTCGCGGAGGATTTTCAGATCGGCGAGGGAGACCTGGTCATCACCAATGCGTACATCTACGATCCCTTCTTCGGCGATCTCGGCCTGAAGTGCGACGTGCTCTACCAGGAAAAGTACGGCGCGGGTGAACCCTCCGACGATATGGTGGAAGCCATGTATCGGGACATCAAGAGACAGCCCAAGCGCGTGATCGCCATCGGCGGCGGTACGATCATCGATATCTCCAAGCTGTTTGCCCTGAAGCATGTTTCTCCCGTCCTGGATCTGTACGACGGGAAGCTGCCCATTGTCAAGGACAAGGAGCTGGTCCTGGTGCCCACCACCTGCGGCACCGGCAGCGAGGTGACCAATGTTGCCATTCTGGCCCTGAACAGCCGGGGCACCAAGAAGGGCCTCGCCGTGGATGAGATGTACGCGGACAGCGCGGTTCTGATCCCGGAGCTTGTGAAGGGGCTGCCCTTTAAGTTCTTTGCCACCAGCAGCATTGACGCCCTGATCCACGCCGTGGAGTCCAGCCTTTCCCCCAGGGGGAACGAGATGACCAAGCTGTTTGGCTACAAGGCCATCGAAATGATCCTGAGCGGCTACAAGACCATCGCCGCCGAGGGCCCCGATGCCCGGCTGCCGCTGCTGGACAACTTCCTGGTGGCGTCCACCTATGCCGGTATTGCCTTCGGCAACGCGGGCTGCGGCGCGGTCCACGCCATGAGCTACCCCCTGGGCGGCACCTATCATGTTGCCCACGGCGAAGCCAACTACGCCATGTTTACCGGCGTCATGAACAACTACATGGAGATCAAGCAGGACGGCGAGATCGCGCGCCTGAACCAGTTTATCGCCAATATCCTGGGCTGCAGCGTGGCGGACGTGTACCCCAAGCTGGAGGAGCTGCTCAACGTGATGCTCCCCAAGAAGGCGCTGCATGAGTACGGCGTCACCGAGCAGGATCTGGTGGACTTCACCGAATCCGTCATGACCGAGCAGGGCCGCCTGATGGCCAACAACTTCGTGGAATTGGACCGTGACCGGGTCTATAAGATTTATAAAGAGCTGTTCTGAGAACAGATTAATGAAAGGAAGGAAATATCATGGCATTGATGACCGGCGAGCAGTACATTGAAAGCATCCGCAACCTGAAGATGGAAGTTTACATGTTCGGCAAGAAGATCGACGTCCCCGTGGATGACCCCATCCTGCGTCCCTCCCTGAACTCCGTGCGCATGACCTATGATCTGGCCCAGATGCCCGAGTACGAGGACCTGATGACCGCCATCAGCCCCTACACCGGCAAGCGCGTCAACCGCTTTACCCACATCCATCAGTCCACCGACGACCTGATCAAAAAGGTCAAGATGCAGCGTCTGCTGGGCCAGAAGACCGCCGCCTGCTTCCAGCGCTGCGTGGGCATGGACGCCTTCAACGCCGTGTTCTCCACCACCTATGAGACCGACAAGAAGTACGGCACCCACTACCATGAGAACTTCAAGAAGTTCATGATCTACTGCCAGGAGAACGACCTGACCGTGGACGGCGCTATGACCGACCCCAAGGGCGACCGCTCCAAGGCCCCCCATGAGCAGGAAGACCCGGATATGTTCCTGCGCATCGTGGAGCGCCGTCCCGACGGCATCGTGGTGCGCGGCGCGAAGGCCCACCAGACCGGCGCGCTGAACTCCCATGAGATCATCATCATGCCCACCCAGACCATGCGCGCCGAGGACGCCGATTACGCCGTCTCCTTCGCCGTGCCCATCGACACCAAGGGCATCTTCATGATCATCGGCCGCCAGAGCTGCGACACCCGCAAGCTGGAGGGCACCGAGATGGACGTGGGCAACGCCGAGTTCGGCGGCGTGGAAGCCCTGGTGGTCTTCGACGACGTGTTCGTGCCCAACGAGCGCATCTTCATGGCCGGCGAGTATGACTTCTCCGGCATGATGGTGGAGCGCTTCGCCGGCTATCACCGCCAGAGCTACGGCGGCTGCAAGGTGGGCGTGGGCGACGTGCTGATCGGCGCCGCCGCCGTGGCCGCCGACTACAACGGCGCCGCCAAGGCCAGCCATGTCAAGGATAAGCTGATCGAGATGACCCACCTGAACGAGACGCTGTACTGTTGCGGCATTGCCTGCTCCGCCGAGGGCTATCCCACCGAGAGCGGCAACTACCTGATCGACCTGCTGCTGGCCAACGTGTGCAAGCAGAACGTGACCCGCTTCCCCTATGAGATCGTCCGCCTGGCGGAGGACATTGCCGGCGGCATCATGGTCACCGCCCCCTCCGAGGCCGATTTCCGCGATCCCAAGCTGGGCCCCATCGTGGACAAATACCTGCGCGGTGTCGCCAGCGTGTCCACCGAGAACCGCCTGCGCATCCTGCGCCTGATCGAAAACCTGGCGCTGGGCACCGCCGCGGTGGGCTACCGGACCGAGTCCATGCACGGCGCGGGCTCGCCCCAGGCGCAGCGCATCATGATCGCCCGCCAGAGCAACATGGCCATGAAGAAGGAACTGGCCAAGAACATCGCTCATATCAAAGAGTAATTATTTCAGGTACTGGGCCGGTCTCCCACCCGTCGATCCGGCGGACGGGAGACCGGCCGTCCCATATAAAGGAGGACGCTATGTCGGAATTGACGCTGGAGCAAATTGAGCAGGTGCTGGACGCGAAGGTGCGTCCGCTGCTGGCGCAGCACGAAGGAAACCTGCAAGTAATCAGTTACCAGGACGGAGTGCTGCGTTTCCGGCTGCTGGGGCAGTGCTCCAACTGTCCCTCCGCGGTGGTGACGGCGGAAGAACTGGTCGCGCTTCCCCTGCAGGAGGAACTGCCTGAGATCAAGCAGGTCGTTCTCGACACCTCTGTCAGCGACGAGATCTGGGATATGGCCAAATCCATCCTGAAGTCACGCCGTGAGCAGAGGGAACAATGCGGATCGGTGTAAAGTATTGCGGCGGGTGTAATCCGCGGTATGACCGGACGGGCTTTGTCGCGCGGCTGAAAGAGGAGCTGGGCGGCGGCGTGGAATGGGTCGGCGCCGGGGCAGCCGGGGAGCCCCTGGATTTTGTGCTGGTGGTATGCGGCTGCACAGCCGCGTGCGCACGGCACCAGGATTTGAACGGCGTCTTCGGGAAGACGGTCGTTCACACGAGCGCGCAGTATGCTGCGGTATTGGAGCAGCTTGCGCAGATGATCAAATAACGGAGGTTGGCGAATATGGATTGGAGAACCGTTTACGAGCAGCGAAAGATGACCGCGGAAGAGGCGGTCCGTAAGATCAAGTCCGGCGACCGGGTGGTCATCGGACACGCGGTGGGCGAGCCCAGTTACGTTGTGGACGCGATGGTCGCCAACGCCGAGGCCTATGAGAATGTGGAGATCGTTCACATGGTGGCGATGGGGAAATGCGAGTACGCCAAGCCGGAGATGGCGTCCCATTTCCGCCACAACGCCCTGTTTGTGGGCGGCGGTACCCGTGAGGCCGTGGCCAGCGGCCGGGGTGATTACACGCCCTGCTTTTTCTATCAGATCCCGAGCCTGTTTTCCGGGGACCTCCCCGTGGATGTGGCGCTGGTCACGGTGACGCCGCCCGACGAGAACGGAATGTGCAGCCTGGGTGTGTCGGTGGACTACACGCAGGAGGCGGTCAAACAGGCCAAGCTGGTCATTGCCCAGGTGAATGACCAGATGCCCTATACCGGCCCTCACAGCCTGGTGTCCGTGGAGGAGATCGACTGCTTTGTGGAGCACTCCGCCCCCATCATTGAGCTGGCACCGCCCCGTATCGGGGAGGTGGAGCGCGCCATCGGCGAGTACTGCGCCTCGCTGGTCAAGGACGGCGACACCCTTCAGCTGGGCATCGGCGCGATCCCGGACGCGGTGTTGCTGTTCCTGAAAGAGAAAAAGGATCTGGGCATCCACTCCGAGATGTTCTCCGACGGCGTGGTGGAGCTGGTCAATGCCGGCGTGATCACCAACAAAAAGAAGAATTTCCATCCGGGCAAGTTCGTGGCGGCGTTCCTGATGGGAACGAAAAAGCTGTACGACTTTGTGGACAAGAATCCGGATGTGGAACTGTACCCCGTGGACTATGTGAACCATCCCATGGTCGTGGCGCAGAACGATCACATCGTGTCCATCAACTCCTGCGTGCAGGTGGACCTGATGGGCCAGGTGGCCTCGGAGTCGGTGGGCCTGAAGCAGATCTCCGGCGTGGGCGGACAGGTGGATTTTGTCCGCGGCGCCGCCATGAGCAAGGACGGGCGGAGCATCATCGCCATGCCGTCCACCGCGGCCAAGGGTACCGTCAGCAAGATCGTCCCCCTGCTGGATGAGGGCGCTGCCGTGACCACCAGCCGCAATGATGTGGACTACATCGTGACTGAGTACGGCATTGCCCATCTCAAGGGCTGCACGCTGAAGGAGCGGGCCCGTGCTCTGATCCAGATCGCCCACCCCGATTTCCGGCCCGGGCTGATCGAGGTGTACGAGCAGCGGTTCCATACCGCATACGAAGCGTAAAGCTTCCGGCAGAACACAAGGAAGGGAGATGATTGGATTGGATTTGATGGATCGGCACACAACCGTCCCCCAGACCGGGGAATTTCCCCGCCCGGAAAAGGTGGTTTGTCCGTATGAGGCGTCCTATACATGTGATGTGGTCGTCTGCGGATGCGGATTCGCGGGCCTGAACGCGGCGGTGTCGGCGCGGGAGCAGGGGGCGAGCGTTCTTGTTGTGGACAAGGGCCGCCCCGGGTATTCCGGCCTGACTCCCTGGGCGAGCAGTTTCCGCTGGTTCGATCCGGAACGGGACGACGCGGAGGCCTATCGGAAAGTCATGATGACCGGCGGAGACTATCTCAGCAACCTGGACTGGTTTGATACATGGCTCCGGGAATCCAAGGGCATCTATGAGCGCCTGCGGGACTGGGGAATCCTGGCGCAGTATCCCAAGGCGTCGGAGGCCGGGGACTACTATGAAAAGGAAGATTACGCGGGATACCGGGAGGCGTTTGACAAATTCGACCGCCGGAAGAAGTGGGTCAATGTGCTGCGCCGCTATGAGATCCCCTTCCTGCAGCACACCATGGTGACCGATGTGATCGCGGAGGACGGCCGGGTCCAGGGGATCATGGGCTTCCATGTGCCCAGCGGACAGGTCATCACGGTCCATGCGAAAGCGGTGGTTCTGGCCACCGGCGGCGGCTGCATCCGCCCCGCGGGATATCCGGTGGGCGGCAATTCCTTCGACGGGGAATACATCGCCTACCAATTGGGACTTCCCATTGCGGGCAAGGAATTTGAGGACTTCCACGCCACGTCCTCGGCCGCGCCCGGCAACGCGTTCTTCGACAATATCTGGACCTATGTGGAGAATATCTGGCTCTGCGGCGGGGATATCATCGCGGACAATGCGCACAGCTATGCCGCGGCCAAGGGAAAAGTCATGATCATGCGCCGGGTCCACGACTCCCTCGACGGTGTGAAGCCCAGCGACGGTACAGCGGTCTTCAATATTGACAAGACGGTCTTTACCCGGAAGGGAGCCTCCTTCTGCAGCCTGACGGACCCGAACGACGTGCGGACCGGAAAAAAGAACGAAGTGGCTCCCGCTCCGGATATCTTCGGCTCGGCCACGGGAATGTGCTGCCACCTGGCTTCCGGCGTCTTCTGCGGCCTGGAGGACCAGACGGGGGCGACCGGCGTCGCCGGGCTGTATGTGGCGGGGGACGGGACCCATTCCACCTCGCCTTCCGGCGCGTCCTATCCCTGCGGGATCGGGTTTGCGTCCTGCTTCTGCTCTCTCGACGGCGACCACGCGGGCAGAGCGGCGGCGCAGTACGCCTCCGGTACCGCATCGGCCGGGATCCCGGCGGACGTGATCGCGCGGAAGACCGGGGAGATCTGCGCCCCCCTGCACCTGGAGAAAGGCTTCGACCCCAACTGGGCGCGGGACGTTCTGCTTTCTATCATGGCTCCTTATTGGGTCAGCATCGTCAAGGACGAGACCATGCTGCAGGCCGCGCTGTCGCAGGTTCAATACATGCGGGAGCATGTGATCCCCAAGCTGACCGCCCGCAGCAGCCATGACCTGCGCCTGTGCATCGAGATGAAGCACAAGGCGCTTGCGGCGGAGCTGAAGCTCCGTGCCGGAATCGCCCGCAAGGAGAGCCGCGGGACCTCCTACCGGGCGGACTATCCGTACCGGGACGACGACAATTTCCTGTGCTACATCACACTCCGGAAGGACGGCGACGGCGGTGTGTGCCTGGAAAAGGTGCCCGTCAAGGAGGAATGGGCGGGAGACCGGTCCCTGGAGTATTCCGAACGGTATCTCTATTATTTCCCCGGCGAGGCGGAAGCGAAGGGGCTCACCGTGGAAGAAAAGCCCGAAGGGGGGAAGCGGACATGAGCGTGATCCGAGTTGATCTGGACAAGTGCATCGGCTGCGGAAACTGCGTGGATGTCTGCCCGATGGATGTATTTTATTTGGCCCCCGAGGTGCGGAAATCGGTCCTTGCCTATCCGGAGAACTGCCAGAACTGCGGCCAATGCTATGTAAACTGCCCGACCCGGTCCCTGGGGATTTCCAACGAAACATTTGGGTATCCTCTGACGGCGTACCGCTGCACCACGACCGCGCCGGTCCACCACTATGAGCTGACGCGGCCCTATGTGCTGCATGAGGTCACGAAGGGGAACCTGCCGTAAAGAAAGCCGGAGTTCCTGAAAGCTAAAACTTTCAGGAACTCCGGCTTTGACTCAAGTATTATGCTTTTTTTCAAGCAGGCCAATAAGAACACCAGCGGAAATGAATAATCCGCCAACGATGAAGTTTATACTGATGGATTCACCCAACAGAATAATACCTAGAATTGCTGCAAACAATGGCTGAAGCGGATAGAATAGTGAGCATACGGAAGCATCCAGCAGGGTTAGACTGCGATTCCAAAGCAAATAACCGCAAGCGGTACAAAAAATTGCAATGTAAAGTATCGCAAGGACCGTCTGTGTCGAGAATGTTGCTGTTTTAACCTGAAGTTCGATTTCAGATGCGATAAAACAGAATGGAAGCGAAATCAAAAAACCAATTAACGTGATCTGCTCACTCGGATAATATGCTGAAATTTTACGAACCAATACAGAGATCAGGGACCAGAGCAGTACCGAGGTAATGGAAAAAATGATTCCTAAAAAACTGATGCCGTTATCCTGAATTCCGATAACGATACAGACGCCAACCAAAGAGCAGAGGATTCCAACCACTTTATTACAGGTCAGCCTTTCTCTCAGTAAAAGAACCGCGAACAAAGAGATAAAGACTGGGTTCATGGAGTTGAGCAATGCCGATACAGATGCGTCCATGAGACTTGTTGCCACGGTTTGCAGGCCGACGGATGAAAAGTAGCCCACGATGCCAAGAGCTAAGAAATAGATCCAGTGTTTTTTTTCAACATGCATTAATCCCTTTTTCAAAGCTAAAGCAGCGAGAACGATGGCTGCGATTGCCTGACGCAAAAAAAGGAGGGTAAATGGTGGAACGCTTCCTAGAACAAACTTGTTGGCGACGTAGATGCTCCCGTACAGAAAAAACGTGACAATTAAGTACAAATACCCGCGTTTCACGAGTGAGTCACCTCCAATTTTATATATCACTGCGCTCTCGCAGGTGGCCAGGGCGACGTACCCTTCCACACAGGCCTGGGCTGATATATCCACTTGCACAGCCGCAGGACTTCCTTTCCGCTCCGGGGCGCGTTATTTGCAGTGGGCGTTGAGAAACGCGAAGGTTTCGTCCGCCTGGATGTTGGAGATGGTGGTGTGGCGCATGGTCCAGGAGTACCGGGCGTTGATCAGGGCGTTGGTGTGGTTTTGCAGCCGCAGCACCAGGTTGAGGAACAGGTTCAGCGTGGTCTCGTGATGGGCTCCGCAGCGCATGTACCAGATGGGAGCGATGTCGGCCTTCTCATCGGTGCCGATGAAGTTCATGGGGTTGACCAGATATTCGCCCCTGACGTTCGTCTGCGCACTTTCGATCCACTCTTTTCCGGCCTGCTCATACCCCGCAAAGGAGGAGACGACCTCTCCCATCGGCGGGCTGAAATGGCTGTTCTTCCCGTCGGGGGAGCCGAAAGCCTGGTTTTCCCGGGAGGGCTGGGCGTCGAACCCGTCAAAGCAGCCGATGTAGCGCATCCAGCGCCCGCTGTTCCAGTTGATAAACGCCGCCAGGTCCGTGATCTCCGCGCGCCTGCCGTTCCAGGTGACGACGCCCTGATTGCGCTCATCCGCCAGCCACGCCCGGCGCTCTTCGTCGGACAGGGAGGACAGGTAGACCGTGGCGGAGCGGTTCAGCTGCTCCAGAAAATACGGCGTGTAGGTATCCTGTTCGCCGAACCCGATGGGCGTTCCCGTCTCCGGGTGCTTCAGCTCCAGGGAGTTGACATATTCCTCATACCGCCCTGCCATGGCCTTGCTCATGGCGGCGGAGACGGGGTCGTCCGCAAACAGGCCCTTGACCCGGTCGGGGCTGAACATCCATTCGTAGGCGAGGTCGATGTGCTTGAAATCCGTGATGGGGGAGTTGACGACGCTGCAGTAGATATCGTCCCGGGCGGGGGCCGCGCCGATGTCCATCAGGTATTTGTCATAGTGCTTGCTGTTGCCGGTGACGCCCAGCAGGGCGCTCATGCCTCCGCCGGAGCTGGTGCCGTCCGCGATGATCTTATCCGGGTCGCCGGGGATCACGCCCTTGTTGTAATGCAGATAGCGGATGGCCGCCTTCAGATCCACGATGCTCATGGGCAGCTCGCCCCGGCCGACATAGACGCCGTCGACGACGGTATCCCGGCCCCGGGCGCCGGGGGAGACAAAGACATAGCCCTCATACAGCACACGGGGGATAAAGCAGCGCGTGGAGTCCTGCCACTCCTCGGTCGCGCCCTCATAGCTCTCATTTTTGCCCACGGGCGTCAGAGGGCCTTTCTTGAGCTGTGCTTCAAATTTCAGCGCGGCGGCGATGCTTTCCCGTTCCTTTTCCATGGTATACGGTTCGCACTCGCCCATGCCGCCGGTCCTTTGGAGAAAATAGATCGGGGCGCTGTGGTCTTCCGCCAGCGCCTCGGGCACATAGATGTTCAGAACCTGGATCTCGGGGGCGTTCGGCTTTGACACATAGGGAATATTCTGGTAAAGACGATAGGGAACCTCGGTCCCGTTTACCGTTACGATGCCGGGTACATAGGCGGTGGGATCAAACCGCAGATCAATGGACATGGTTACTGGCCTCACTTTCTTTCATTTGATAGAGAGCACCTGGCAAAACCCGTGGTTCTGTCAGGTGCTCGGAACGACTATAGGGGGACTGACCGGGAACGGACGGACCCGCGCCGGTCACTGGGAAGAGGAGAACAGGAAATACTTTTTAATATGGTATTCCTTAACGCTGTGGATGTGCCGGCGCATGGCGTCCACGGCTGCCTCGACGTTGCGGTCGGTGACGGCCTTCAGAATCTCCTGGTGCTCTTTCAGAGCCGTCGCGCACAGATCGGGGTCGTTCTGCGCGGTCGCGGCCATCAGGCGGATGGGGGAGTAGATCGTGGCCACGTTCTGAGCCAGCCGCTTGTTTTTGGAATAGACCGCCATGGTCGTGTGCAGCTCCATGTCCAGCGCCATGAACTTGCTGCCGGTCAGGGACTTCATACGGTCCACGATTTCCTCCAGATGGGCCAGCTCCTCGCTGGTGATCCGCTCGGTCATCAGCGAGATGGACATACACTCCAGCGCCTCGCGGATATCATAGACCTCGATCATGTCCTCAAAGCGGATCTTGGAGACAAACACGCCGCGGCCCTCGACGATATCCACCAGACCCTCTTTGGACAGCTCGGTAAAAGCCGCCCGGATCGGTGTGCGGCTGATGCCGAGGCTTTCGCAGAGCTTCCGCTCAATGATAGGTTCGCCGGTTTTCAGCTCGCCGTTTAAAATCATCTCTTTGATGCTGTCATACGCCAGCTGTTTTTTTGAAGTCGTCTGTTTTGCCATTCTGTCCTCCAGCACGAATGTTTTTAATCGTGTATTCCGGTGGTATACAAAAAAGAGCCTGAAAAAATCGCGCGGTCTGGGATAGAAAAGATGCAGGAAAAAACTAGAAATAAATCGTAAATACAATTTAATGCTAACAGTATACAATTTGCTGTTCGGATAATCAAGTTTAAAATTCAAATATTTCTGCCGAAGTTGAAAAAATTTTTCTTCCAAACAGGGGAGCCTGAGGACAAACAGCGCGTTTATAGGCTTGTTTTGAGCAAAATATCCCTGCTTTTGAAACAGGAAAAGGGAAAAATGTGCGTTTTATCCAGAGGTGTGGAAATAGTAAACAAATATTGGGGCCGCGTATTATGGAAAGAGTCACTTGACATTTTGTATTTAAAAAATTAAAATAAAAATACAAAGAAAATACCAAATCGATTAAAATGAATTCAAGCATAAGAAACGGAGCAGATCAATAAGCTTACATATTGGAGGTACAGCGTGATGGAAACGACAATGCATGCGATCGTAATGCATGGCCCGAATGATTACTCCTATGAGACTGTGGAGGTGCCCCGTCCCAAGAGCAAGGAAGTGCTGGTCAAGATCAAGGCGGTCTCGATCTGCGGCTCGGACCCCAAGGTGTTTGACGGCGGATACCTGAGCATCGGATGGCCCCCCAGCTTCCCGTTCACGCCCGGTCATGAGTTTTCGGGCGAGGTCGTGGCGCTGGGCGAGGATGTGACCGAATTCAAGGTCGGCGACCGGGTGGCCGGCGAGGCGCACTGCGGATGCGGCACCTGTGAAAACTGCCGCAAGGGTATGTACAACCTCTGCCTGAACTACGGCAAAGTGGAGACCGGGCACCGCCATTACGGCTTTACCTATCAGGGCGCGTATGCGGACTACAACGCCTACAATGTGCGGGCGCTGACCCTGATCCCCGAGAATGTGTCGTATGAGGAGGCCTCTCTGGCCGACACCGCCGGCACGGCGCTGCAGGCGACCCGTCTGACCGGCATTGTTCCCGGCGGCTACACCCTCGTTATCGGGCCCGGCCCCATCGGTATGTTCGCCATGGAGCTGGCCAAGGCCATGGGCAGCAAGACCATCATGGTCGGTCGGGGCAACCGTCTGGCCATCGCCGGAAAGCTGGGCGCGGACTATCTGATCGACTTTGAGAAGGAGACGGATGTGGTAAAGGCGGTCCGGGACATCACCGGCGGCATCGGCGTGGATCAGGCGTTTGACTGCGCCGGAACGGACGCCGCGATGGCCCAGTGCATCTACGCCGCCCGCAAAAACGGCCAGGTCGCATATATCGCCCTGCCGACGCAGGACATGCATCCCATCCCCATCAAGACGATGGTTATGAATCAGATCCATCTGCACGGCTCCCGGGCGAATCCCACCTGCTGCAAGGACGTGCTGGAGCTGATGTCCACCGGAAAGATCAATGCGAAGGATATGATCACGCACGTCTTCCCGCTGTCGGACTTCCACAAGGCAATGGAGACCTTCACCAAGCGCCTGGACGGCGCCATGAAGGTGGTTGTCACCCCCTGAATCCTGTAGGCCAACCGAAAAAAACGGTACCAAAATATAAAAGGAGCGATCTGTAATGTCAAGAAAAACTTACAAGAAGGAAGTCATGGGCGAGACCTGGTACATGACCGACTACCCCCGGATCCAGTTTGAGAACAATTCCACCGGCCTGCTGAAGAAGCGCATCTGGGAGGCCTCCACCGACGAGATCGAGGAGATCCTGAAGGATTACGGTCTGCCCGCCGAGTCCGAGCTGGGCAAGGCCGGCTGCTACATCCAGAACACTCCCCGCTATCAGGTGATGGAGAAGCGCCGCAAGAACGACGTCGTTCTGATCCCCATCGGCACCACTGAGAACCACGGCGTCCACAATCCCTCCGGCCTGGACACCTACATGGTCACCCAGATCTGCGAGGCCGTGCGCCGCAAGACTGCCAAGATGGGCATCGAGGTCGCACTGGCTCTGCCCCCCATCAACTACGGCGGACATCCCTATCATCACGTCGCCATGCCCGGCACCTACATGGTCACCGAGGAAGTGGTGCGTGAGACCCTGATCTACACCATGCTGGGTCTGTGGGATGACGGCTACCGCAAGTTCATCCTGGTGAACAACCACGGCCACAAGTGGATGCTGGAGTCCGCCGTGCAGGAGTTCTTCAAGAGATATCAGCTGCCCGCCATCGTCTCTGAGCTGGAGTGGCACCGCGCCATCCGCGAGTTCTGGATCCCCATCGATGAGCCCGACTCCCTGACTACCCACTTTGTGCACGCTGACGAGGCCGAGACCTGCGTTGCCAACTATCTGTTCGGCGACATGGTCGATATGAGCGTCTGCGTGGACGCCCAGCCCAAGGGCCTGGCTCTGGCCGGCCACTATGACACCTCCGTGGACTCCTACGGCCGCGCCCACACCTGGTCCGAAGGCGAGGGCCACAACGTGATCGAGCGTTACGGCACTCCCGAGGGCGTCGTGGGTTATCCCAGCCGCGGCGACGCCTTCAAGGCCAAGCGCCCCATCGCCGCCATCTGCGAGTACATCACCCTGATGATCACCGAGATGCTGGAGAAGTATCCCGCCGGCACCGCTCCCATCGAGGGCTTCACCACCCGTCCCGCGGAGGAAGTGGCCGGCTGCTTCAAGGAGCCGCTCAGCGAGGGTTGGGTCTCCGTCCACGAGCTGCCCAAGCGCGGTATTTTTAACAGATAATCATATCGATGTTTCCTGCGCTCCGGAGCTCTGTTTCGGAGCGCAGGAACGTTGAATCACAAGTCAAGGAGAATCAAAATGCTGGATCAAGCTGCTGAAAAAGAGGCAAAACGACTTGCTGTTCAGATCCGGATGGAGATCGTCAAAATGATCGCGCGGCTTCCGGCGGGGCATTTGGGCGGTTCCATGTCCATTGCCGATGCTCTGGCGGTGCTCTATGGCGGACAGCTCAAGCACGACCCCAAGAATCCCGGCTGGGAGGATCGTGATTGGGTCGTGATGTCCAAAGGACACTGCGGCCCGGCTCTCTACGCCGCTTTGGCGCTGCGGGGATACTTCCCCAAGGAGATGCTGGAGACGCTGAATCAGCCCCATACCAATCTGCCCAGCCACTGCGACCGGAACCGTACGCCGGGGATCGACATGACGACCGGCAGTTTGGGCCAGGGCGCATCCACGGCGGCCGGCGTCGCCATGGGCCTGAAAATGGACGGAAAGCCGAACAAGGTCTACGTGATCTTCGGGGACGGCGAAATTCAGGAGGGACAGGTCTGGGAGATGGCGATGCTTGCCGCGTCCAAGCGTCTGGACAACCTGATCGCTCTGGTGGACTTCAACAAGCTGCAGATCGACGGCCGGACCGATAACGACGAGGTGTGCTGCGTGGGCGACATCGCCGCCAAATTCACCGCCTTCGGATGGTACAGCCAGTCCATCGACGGACACGATGTGTCTCAGATCAATCAGGCGATCGAGAACGCGAAGAACCATACCGGATCGCCGTCCGTGATCGTTCTCAACACCATCAAGGGCAAGGGCTGGAGCAAGGCCGAAAACCAGGTCGGCAGTCACAGCCGCGGCCTGAAACCCGAGGAGCTCGAAGAAGCGTTGTCCGAGCTTCGCGCGGAAATGGACCGGATTTGAGAGGTGCGCGAGCATGACAAAATTGATTTTAGCAAAAGAAAATGGGAAAGACGTCGCCAATATGCGCGACGCGTTCTGCGCGGCCCTCTTGGATCTGGCGGCTGAGAATGAAAAAATCGTGCTGCTGGACGCGGACCTGATGGGAGCCATGGGAACCAAGCCCTTCCAGAAAAAGTATCCCGAGCGCACGGTGGACTGCGGCATTCAGGAAGCCAATATGATCGGCATGGCCTGCGGCCTGGCCGTACAGGGAAAGATCCCCTTTGCCCACACCTTCGCGCCCTTCTGCACCCGCCGCGCCTGCGACCAGATCTTTATTTCCGGTGCGTACAACCACGCCAACGTGAAGGTCATCGGCTCCGACCCCGGCATCACCGCCGCGTACAACGGCGGGACCCATATGCCCTTTGAGGATATGGGCATCATGCGGGGAATCCCCGGAATGATGGTCGTGGAGCCCACCGATATCGTGATGCTGCGCGACCTGATGCCGCAGATCGCGGCAACGGAGGGTATGATTTACATGCGCCTTGTCCGCAAGGACGTCAAAAAGGTGTATGAGGACGGCTCTTCCTTCGAGCTGGGCAAGGCCGCCGTTTTGTTCGAGGGCACCGACGTGACGATCATTGCCAGCGGCTTCTGCGTGTCCGAGGCCATCAGCGCCGCGAAGATCCTGGCGGAGCAGGGCGTTTCCGCCGGTGTGATCAACATGTTCACCTGGAAGCCCATCGATGAAGAGGCGATCCTGCGCGCTGCGGCGAACACGGGAGCCATTGTGACGGCGGAAAACCACAATATCATTAACGGTCTGGGCAGCGCGGTCAGCGAAGTCCTGATCAAGAACAAGCCCGTGCCGGTGGAAATGGTCGGCGTGAACGACGAATTTGGCGAAGTGGGCCCGGTCAGCTATCTGCGGGAGCGTTTTGGCTTGACCGATACTGCTATCGTCCAGGCCGCACTGCGGGCAATTAAGCGTAAGTAAGAAACGAAAGAACTCAGGCGAACGATGCCACAGCATTGCTCACCTGAGTTCTTTTTTAGCCGTATGGATTCAGCGGCGGTCATGTTCCATCGTAGGATTGCGTCATGTACGCGATCAGTTCCTTTTTCTGCTGCGTCAGCATTTCCCCTTTGCGCCAGGCGATCACAAGCCGGCTGTACAGCGGCGGTGAAAGCGGCGCGCAGTGCTTGCCGTGCTTGTGCTTCGGCACGAATACGATCCCCTTCCCATGATGGGCCAGCTGCCAGATGTCGTCCGGAAAAACATCCTCCAGGACGATCTTCTGTTCCTGGTGGAACGCCTGAAAATACTCCCGGATGGCCACGGAGATGCCGTTTTTCCCTTTTGGGATGATGATGGTCTCGTCCTTCAGCATATCGGGCGTGATGACATCATAGTTGTTAAACCGGTGGGTGGGGGAGAAGCAGGCCCAGTATTCCAGATCCTTGTAGCTTTCGGAGTCCAGCGCCGAGGTGAGCATATCCTTACACAGAACCCCCAGGTCCGCCGAGCCGTCCATCAGGTTGGACGCGATGGTCGTGTGTCCGGCTTGGGTGATGTGCATGGCAACATCGGAGTGGTGTTGGGTAAAGGCGGGGATGACGTCGGTCATCAATTCCGGGCAGAGGGGCATGGGAAAGGCCAGGCGAATGACCTCCCGCTGGCGGGTGGAGAAGGAGCCGATGGCCTGCAGCATGTTCTCCACATCGTTGTGGATGACCACGGCCCACGTCAGCAGCGTTTCGCCCTTTTTGGTCAGGGCAAAGGTCTTCCGCTTCCGGTCGATGATGTCGCCGCCGCACTCTTCCTCCAGCTTTTTCACCGCCATGGAGATCGTGGGCTGGGAGACATTCAATTCCTGGGACGCGCTGGTGTAGCTGCCATGTTTGCACAAAACACGGAAGTATTCCAATTGATAAAGTTCCATGTTGTCCTCCGATTTTCCGGTGGTTTTTCTCTCTTTTTTCCATCATACCAAATTTTCCGGTTTTATCAAGAAAAAACTGTGAAGAGAGGGCAGCAGACTGACGGAACATCAACCTTTTTAATCAGAAGATAAAAATCTTTGATTTGCTTTTTATGAACGTCAACCTGATAATTGGGATAGGCGAAAGGTGCAGAAAGAACGGAAAATAAGCGTCACTTTTTGTGCCAAATTCATAAAAGGAGAGACAGTCATGAAAATTGGAAGATTTGTAGTAGACGGACACATTCACTGCGGCAAGAAGGACGTAACCGCGCAGAACACCAAGGTCTCCGGCTTCAACCAGGAAGTCGAGTCCGTGGACAACTCCACCGAGGCCCTGTACGACATGGGTGTCTACGGCGTTGATATGGGCATTCTGCTGCCCAGCTTCAACGGCACCCACAGCTCCGCCTATGCTGAGATCTGCAAAAAGCATCCCGACAAGTTCCGTACCTGCGCCGTGGAGACCGAGCTGCGTCTGGACGCCATGCACGGCAAGCGGAAGTGGAACATCGACGACGCCATCAAGGAGCTGGACGGCTACTTCTCCGGCCCGGACAAGGAATTCTTCGTCGGCGTCGGTGAGTTCGCTCCCGGTTCTCTGGGCTGCGTCCGTGACCAGCCCTCCAAGAAGGAGCGCTTCGCGGAGTGGTGCGCCACCGCGGAATTCTGCATCAACTATGACGTGCCCTGCTATGCCCATGAGTTCTCCAGCTTCAACATGGAGGACCCCCTGACCATGCTGGCCTGCATCTGCTCCAAGTACCCCAAGTTTAAGCTGATCATCGCTCACGGCGGCGGCAGCAAGCCCCGCGACATCGAGCGTGCGGTGGATATGGCCAGCCGTTTCGAGAACGTGTACCTGGAGACCGGCTACTGGAAGGCGGAGTACTATGAGTACGCTCTGATGGAGCAGGACCTGGGCGCTGCCAAGCTGATCTGGGGCGGCGGCGACACCGGCAGCCACCTCTGGTATCCGCAGATCGTCCACGGCACCACCCTCGCCGAGAGCAACAAGTTCAGCTACAACCGCAACAACTGGATCTGGGCCAAGTCCAAGGCCACCAACTATCAGCCCGACTGGCTGGGCTGGGCCACCCACCAGATCCACCGCCTGAAGGATCTGAACCTGTGTACCCAGGACGAGATCAACCTGATCGTCGGCGGCAACGCGGCCCGGCTGTACAAGCTGCCCGTGCCCGAGGGCTGCACCTTCGCTTCCGGCCGTCCCGATCTGAACATCATGCCCCAGGAGATCCTGGACTCCCGCGACCCCGTGCAGAGAGACGGCTTCCCCTGGCCCAACGGTCAGTACGTCGGCGGCACCCACACCCTGGTTTATTAATTTTATAAGAGTATTTCAATCAAGCCTGCCCGCCGGCATGCGGCCGGCGGGCGGCAGAAAAGGAGCAAACGGGAATGGCAAGGCCTGCGGTTAAAACAAAATACGGACCTGTGCGCGGTGTGTTGAGCCGGGACGGCTCGGTGGTCTCCTACAAGGGAGTTCCCTTTGCCAGCCCGCCGGTCGGAACGCTGCGCTTTGCCCCGCCCCGCCCGCCCGCACCCTGGGAAGAAGAACTGGTGTGCGACTGCTTCCGCCCCGCCTGCGTGCAGCCGGTCCAGAGAAGTCATGACGGAAGCACTCCAAAGCGGTATTTCACATCGGAAGACTGCCTGTACCTGAACATCTGGGCGCCGGCAAAGGCCGGGGAGGAAAAGCTCCCGGTGATGATGTGGATCTACGGCGGCGGCTTCACCACCGGCAGAGCTGCCGCACCTGAGCTGGACGGCGCGGCTTTTGCCAAACAGGGCGTCATCCTTGTCACCTGCACGTACCGCTGCGGGCCCCTGGGCTTTATGGCCCTGCCGGAGCTGGCCCGCAGGGTGGGAGCCGACGCCCCCCGCAATCTGGGCCTTCTGGATCAGATCGCGGCGCTGGAGTGGATCCGGGACAACATTGCCGCTTTCGGCGGCGACTCGGAGAACGTGACCATCTTCGGCCAGTCGGCGGGCGGCATGTCGGTGCGGATGCTCCTGTGTGCGCCTCCGGCAAAGGGCCTGATCAAACGGGTCATCGTCCATTCCGGTGGCGGCCTGAACGAGGGCGATCCGGTTCGCCCGGCGGCGGAGATGGAGGAGATCTGCACCCGTGCTTTGGAGCATCTCGGCTGGACAATGGACGACCTGATGACCCGGGACGCCGACGAAGTGACTGCCCGGATGCTGGAGGCCGGCCATGCGGCGACCGGCGGCAGGGAGCTGTTTGTGTTCCAGCCCTTTATCGACGGGTTCAGCATTGTGGACGTCCCCGGCAAAATGATCAAGGAAGGGCGTTTTCCCGCGGATGTCAGCCTGATGTGCGGCACGGTATCCGGAGATTCCTGGATGTTCAGCCGCAAGGTGCGCCGCCAGCTGAACGGCGATGAGGAGACCCTGCGGGCCTTTGCCTATTCGCCCACGGTCTCCTGGGGCAGAGCGCAGAATCTCAACGGCCGGGCGCCTTTGTACGGCTATTTCTTCGAGCATCTGCGCCCCGGTGAGAATGCCCGCAGAACGCCTGACGGCGCGGCGTGGCTGCTTGCACCCCACAGCGCGGAGATCGCCTATGTGTTCGGTAATCTGGACAGCGGCGGCGATACCACCGACTTCGCGTGGGAGGCGTACGACTATGAGCTGTCCGCCGCCATGGGTGCGTACTGGACCAATTTCGCCCGGACGGGCGACCCCAACGGCGGCGATCTGCCCCGCTGGACGCCCATGACCCCGGAATCTCCCAAGCTCATGAATTTCCGGGACGACGGCTGGGAGATGAGAGATGTGGTGGACAGCCCCAAGGCGGAGCATGTCATCCGGTACACGGTGGATCACCCCGGAATGTTGGAGAATCTTGACAATTTCTGAGCAGTGGAAGAATAAAAATTTAGAAGGAACCAAACCCATTATTGCAGAGCTTTATGACGTTGTTTATGCATTATAACTATGTCTGATTGGACTTTGCCGGCGCAGAACTGTAAAATATATATAATGAGCTGAGACGCAGCTGCATTCGGCAAAAACCTTGAGGAAGAGCAAAGTCAAATGTTTCGGAAACCTGAACCTGTGGGCCCTGCCTGATCGCGAGACCCTGTTGGGTCCTGCGGCTGGCAAAAAATATTAAGGAGGAAGATGAACATGAAAAAGCGTATCCTGGCAATGATGTTGGCTGGAGCCCTGGCGTTGAGCCTGGCCGCCTGCAGCGACAGCGGCAACGGTAAGGAGCAGGAGAGCAGCAAGCCCAGCGACAGCAGCAACCCGTCCGTAAGCGACAACGTACAGAAAGAGGATGAGCCCGCGTTTGAGGGCGTCAAGGAGATCGTGGTCGGTGTCAGCGGCGACATCAAGACCTGGGAGCCCTGGGGCGGCTTCAACCTGGCCCGTCAGAATGAGGCCCCTGTCGTCTACCAGAACCTGACCACCGACGTGGTCGATCTGGAGAAGGGCGAAATGGTCCACTGCTATGTTCTGGCTGAGAGCGCCGAGCAGATCGACGATCTGACTTATCAGATCAAGATCCGCGAGGGCATCGTCGACACCGCAGGCAATCCCTTTACCGCGGAAGACGCCATCTTCTCCTTTGAGAAGTGCAAGGAAGTCAGCTCCCTGACCCAGGTGAAGATCATCAAGAGCATGGAGCTCGTCGATGCGCTGACCTTTAACATGACCCTGACCGCCAACACGGTTGGTACCTTCTATGATGTCTGCAACGCCATCAACATGGTCACCAAGGAGTCCTACGAGGCCTCTCCCGACGGCATGGTCTCCATGCCTGTCGGCACGACCCCCATGGTTATGAAGGAATATGTGGCCGGTTCCTATGTTGTGTTTGAAAAGGCTGACAGCTACTGGAACGAAGCCGCGAATGAGAGCAAGGATCCCGCGGACGGCTACTGCAGCATGTGGGATTACACCGACATCGATGTGATCCGCTTTGAGTGCATCACCGACAGCTCCACCATGGCTATCGCTCTGGAGACCGGCGAGATCGACATCGCCCGTTCCATCAGCAAGGAGGACCTGAAGCTGTTTGAGAGCAACGATGACTTTATCGTGTTTACCGCTCCCGATGCCGCCCTCGGCGTGGCTTTCAATGTCTCCTCGAATTCCGCCACCAGCAACTACAATCTGCGTATGGCCATTGCGCACTGCATCAACTCCGAGGATTGCCTGATCTCGGTCGCCGACGGCTACGGCGAGGTCGCCAAGGCCTGGTCCTACAAGACCTTCGTGGACTATCAGGAAAAGTGGGATAGCCAGGACTACTTCGAGTATAACCTGGATCTGGCCAAGGACTACCTGGCCAAGTGGGAGCAGGAGACCGGCAAGAAGGCCTCCGACCTGAAGCTGAGCATCATTCTCCAGAACGAGGACGACGCCGAGGCTCTGGCTCTGACCATCCAGTCTGCTGTGGGCAAGCTGACCGGCAACCCCAACACTGTGGAAGTCAAGAGCTATGACCGCGCCACCTTCACCCAGGCCAAGAAGGACGCCACCGGGTTTGATATGCTGGTCGTTGACAGCCAGCTGGTCACCCGCAGCCACTCCGGCTATGAGTGGGACAACCTGGTCAACCAGACCAAGAACGGCTACAACTGCTTCCACGCCAACGACGACGTGCTGCAGGAGAAGCTGATGGCCGCCATCCAGGTCGCCACGACCAGCAGTGAGACCGTCTCTGCTTTCCAGGAGTACATCAATGAGCAGTGCTACATGAAGAACCTGATCTATGTGGACGGTTTCGGCGCTGCCGCCTCTTGGATCGGCAACACGATCCATGCGACCGGCGCTAAGAACTGCCTGAACCTGGGCGCGCTGACCTATGACTGGAACGCATCCGGTAAGTAATTGAAGAAACTGCTTTTCGCTGAGTAAACCAAGCGGCTCCGCTGCTAATGATGGACCTTTAGCGGCGGAGCCCTTTTACCTTTAAATACCTTCAAACAGACAAAGGTTGAGGTTCAATTATGATTCGGTATGTTTTTAAGCGAATACTCATGATCATTCCAGTCGTTCTGCTGGTCGCCGTGGTGGTCTTCACTGTCATGTATTTCTGCCCAGGCGACCCTGCGGAACTGATTGTAGGCGCGACCGCTTCCGCGGAGGATATCCTTGCCATGCGGGAGAAGCTCGGTCTGACCGACCCGTTCTTTGTCCAGCTGGGCAAGTACATGTATAACGTGTTTCTCCGCTTTGACCTGGGCACCTCCTATGTGACCGGCCTGCCCATCATCAACGAGCTGGCCCTGCGCTTCCCCAAGACCCTGATCCTGGCCTTCTCCGCCATCGTGCTGGAGATGGTCATCGGCATCCCTCTGGGCATGATCGCCGCAGTCCACCGCGGCAAGTGGCTGGATAACCTGTGCATGGTCATCGCCCTGATCGGCGTTTCCGTCCCCTCCTTCTGGTTCGGCCTGCAGCTGATCCTGCTCTTCTCCCAGAAGCTGCACCTGCTGCCCGCCTATGGCATTACAAGCTGGACGGGATGGATCTTACCGATTTTCGTCAACTCCCTGCGCGGCATCGCCCAGATGGCGCGGCAGGCACGCTCCAGTATGCTGGAGGTCATCCGCAGCGACTACATTACTACGGCCCGGGCCAAGGGCATTTCGGAAAAGGCCATCCTGTTCCGCTACGCCCTGCCCAACGCCCTGATTCCTCTGATCCAGACCACGGGCAACAGCTTCGGCATGAGCCTGGGCGGCACTGTGGTCATTGAGAACGTGTTCTCCATCCCCGGTATCGGCCAGTACATGGTCCAGGCCATCGGCGGACGCGACTACGCGATCATCCGCAGCACCGTGGTGGTCCTGTCGGTTGCCTTCTGCCTGGTCATGCTGATCGTCGACGTTGCGTTTGCTTTCGTGGATCCGCGGATCAAGGCGCAGTATGAGGGCGCCGGCAAGCACCGCAGAAAGGCGCGCGCCCTGCGGAAGAAGGGGGTCGTGAGCCGTGCTTAACGAAAAGACCCTGGCGCAGGGCGAGACCCTCGAAAAACTGAAGAAGCAAAGCCAGTTCAAGGAGGTCATGGGCCGCCTGTTCAAAGACAAGCTGGCTGTGGCGGGTATGATCATCTTCGCCATTTATGTGCTCATTGCGATCTTTGCTCCGCTGCTGGCCCCCTATGATTACGCGGAGTTCAATCTGGTGGAGAAAAACCAGGCTCCCTCACTGGCACACCTGTGCGGCACCGACCAGTTCGGCCGTGATATCCTCAGCCGCCTGCTGATCGGCACCCGGTACTCCATCGGCTTAGGCCTGGGCGCCGTGGTCATCGGCCTGGTCATCGGTATCATCCTGGGCTGTCTGGCCGGCTACTTCGGCGGCTGGGTGGAGGAAGTCATCATGCGCTTCGGCGATCTGATGCAGTCCATCCCCTCCATGCTGCTGGCCGTCATCATCTCCATGGCTCTGGGCACCGGCTTTTTTGAAACGATGATCGCCCTGGGTATCGGCCGCATCACTCTGACCAGCCGTTTGCTCCGCGCGCAGTTCCTCAGCCAGCGAAAACTGGAGTATGTTGAGGCGGCGCAGGCCACAAACTGTTCCAAGGTCAGGCAGATGTTTGTACATATCCTGCCCAATACGATCTCCCCGCTGATCGTGAACTCCACCATGGGCGTCGGCGGTACCATCATGATGGCCGCCAACCTGAGCTTCATTCAGCTGGGCGTTCTGGAACCCACTCCCGAGTGGGGCGCCATGATCTCCAACGCCCGCGACATGATGCGGTATTATCCCTATCAGGTGTTGTTCCCCGGCCTGTTTATGGCGTTTTTTGTACTGGCATTGAACCTGTTTGGCGACGGTCTGCGCGATGCGCTTGACCCGAAGCTGAAAGACTGACGGAAGGGGGAAGTTGTTATGGAAAATAATACAAACGCCTTCCTGTCTGTCAAGGACCTGGTGGTCGAGTATACCTCCGGCAAAGATGTGATCCAGGCGGTCAACGGCGTTTCCTTCGACCTGGGCAAGGGCGAGACCCTGGGCCTGGTGGGCGAGACCGGCGCCGGCAAGACGACCATTGCGAAATCCATCCTGCGCATTCTGCCCGATCCCCCGGCCCGCGTGAAGAACGGCGAGATCTGGTTTGACGGTCAGAATCTGATGGAACTGGAGCACAATGAGATGCGGAAAATCCGCGGCGCCCGGATCTCCATGGTCTTCCAGGACCCCATGACCGCCCTGAACCCGACCATGCGCGTGGCGGACCAGATCGCGGACGGTATCCGGCTGCACACCGGCTGCAGCAAAAAGGAAGCCCGGCACAAGGCCGCGGAGATGCTGGAAATGGTCGGCATTCCCAAGGGCCGTGCCCGTGAGTATCCCCATCAGTTCTCCGGCGGCATGAAGCAGCGCGTGGTCATTGCCATCGCGCTGGCCTGCAGTCCGGACCTGCTGATCGCGGATGAGCCCACCACCGCCCTGGACGTGACCATTCAGGCCCAGGTGCTGGATCTGATCAACAACCTGAAAAAAGAAAAGAATACCTCCATGCTTCTCATTACCCACGATCTGGGCGTGGTCGCCGAGACCTGCGACCGCGTGGCGGTTGTCTATGCCGGTGAGATCGTGGAGAGCGGCACCATCGAGGAGATCTTTGACCATGCGCAGCATCCGTATACGCTGGGCCTGTTCAACTCCCTGCCCAACATGAGCAAAGGCGCGCGCCGGCTGCAGCCCATTGACGGCATGATGCCGGATCCGTCCAATCTGCCCAGAGGCTGTAAGTTCCATCCCCGGTGCCCGTACGCCGATGAAGGCTGCTGCGAGCAGGCTATGACAATGGAAAAGCTGTCCGGGACACATTACTGCAGCTGCAAGAAGGTCCTGGCCGAAGCAAAAGCTGCGCAGGTGGAGGGTTGACATGGCTGCTTTAGTTGAAATTAAAGGACTGAAAAAGTATTTCGATACCCCGGGGGGAATGCTCCACGCGGTGGACGATGTCACCATGTCCTTTGAGCAGGGCAAAACCATGGGCGTGGTCGGCGAGTCCGGATGCGGAAAGTCCACGCTGGGCCGTACGATCATCCACCTGCTGGAGAGTACCGGCGGCAGTATCTATTACGAAGGCAAGGACGTCACGCATCTGAAGTCCCGCCAGCTGAAGGAACTGCGCAAGAATATGCAGATCATTTTCCAGGACCCGTTCTCCTCTGTTAACCCCCGCTTCACGGTGGAGGATACCCTGAAGGAAGTGCTGCTGCGCTCCGGTCAGGCCACCCGGGCCACAGTGAATGACGAGATCACCAAGCTGATGGACATGGTGGGCATCGCCCGCCGTCTGCGGCTGTCCTACCCCCATGAGATGGACGGCGGCCGCCGCCAGCGTGTGTGTATTGCCCGCGCCCTGGCAATGGACCCCAAGTTCGTGGTGTGTGACGAGCCCGTGTCCGCTCTGGACGTGTCCATTCAGGCACAGGTTTTGAATCTACTGCAGGATCTGCAGGCTGATAAGGGCCTGACTTACATGTTCGTGACCCACGATCTGTCGGTGGTCCGCCACATTTCCGACACCATCAGCGTCATGTATCTGGGCCAGCTGGTGGAGACCTGCGAGAGCGAGGAGCTGTTTGAGCATCCCCTGCATCCCTATACACAGGCGCTGCTCTCTGCGATTCCCTCTACGGATATTCACCAGAAAAAGGAGCGCATCCTGATCAAGGGTGAGCTGACCTCTCCCGTTGAGCCGAAGCCCGGCTGCCGGTTTGCGAAGCGCTGCCCCTATGCCACGGAGGAGTGCCTGAAGCCGCAGGAACTGCGGGAAGTGTCACCAGGACATTTCGTGCAGTGCTGCAAGGTCAACTGAGGGCGCATATATGCCTTGAGAGAATTCAATTTTTTCCAACAAAGCTCCGGTGAAGGCCGGAGCTTTGTTGACGTTTTTGCTGTTTTTGTGCTATAATTATGTCGACTGAACAGCCGTAGATGTGTGTTGATATGCGGATCGGTTATGCCGGAGCGGGAAAAGGATGTGGAGCAATGGAACTTTACCAGTTGGAGTATTTTCGTATTCTGTGCAAATACGGAAATTTTACCAGCGCGTCAGAGGAGCTGATGGTAACGCAGCCTGCAGTTTCCATGGCGGTCAAAAAGCTGGAGGAAGAATATAACGTTGAGCTGATCGATCGGGACAGCAAGGCCTTTTCGCTGACCCAGATGGGGGAGACGGTGCTCAAGCACGCCATTGCCATCCACAACGAAGTGACCGATATGCGCCAGGAGCTGAACGCCGGCTTTTTCAAAAAGCGCGAGGTGATCCGTCTGGCGATTCCGTTTACCATGTGTCCGGCGCTTTTGCCGGAGCTGCTCTCCAATTATGTGGTGCGCAACAAGACCATTACGCTGCATCTGCTGCAAAAAGGCCATGCGGCGATTGCAAAGGGCCTGGCGGATCGCAGCATTGATGTGGGTATTTTCAGTAAGGATATCGTCAATCCCCTGCTGGAGCAAAGAGAATATACGAGGGTGGAGCTGTATGCCGCTTTCTCGCCGGAACACCGCTTCCATAGCTGCGACACGATCACGCCGGAGATGCTGCAGGGGGAGACGCTGATCTTTTCCAAAGTGACCTCCGTCCCCGGGCATATCCGAATGTATCTGGAGGACCACGGCGTGGAAGCCCACAAGCTGCTGCATGACGGGTTCCCGGACGGCAATGTTCAGTTGGCCCATCGCGGGCAGGGGGTGGCCCTCGCACCCAAGCATATTGCCGGTCCCAACAGCGTTCCACTGTCCCCGCCGCTCTATTGCGATCTGGTGGTAGCCTGGAATCGAAAGAACGATTTGACCACGGAGCAGCAGAATTTGATCGATTACCTGATCAGTACGGCTCCTCATACCGATGATTAAGCAGCCAGGAAAGAAGAAAGAGAAATTTTAAAGTATTCTCCGCGGCACGGCCCTTGGGCCGTGCCGCTTCTTCTTGCCATTCCGGTGTTCACAGAACACGGACCCCCACGGCCCACAGAAATGTGGGCTGCGGGGGTCCGCTTTTGTATATATGCGCGGTTGGGCGGCTGAAACGTAATTCAGCAGCTTGACGCAGATAGCCTTGCGGAAATGTCAGGCGGCCGCAAGCGCATCCACGGCGAGAGCGAGTTCATAGAACGCTCTGTCCAGGTCGGCGCTGGTAGAGGTGCTGTTGGCCAGAGCGGTGTTTGCCGCGGCAATTTGTGCACTCAGAGCGGCCAGCGAGTCGGCACTTGCGCCGGCGGTGTTTATTGCGGCGCTGGCTGCCGCGATGCCCTGACTCAGGACGGCGGCCGAATCAATGTTGGAGAAGCTGGCAATCTGGTAATCGCCAACGGTCCACGCGATCACGTCTATCTGACCCAGCAGGCCAAGGGTGCGCATGGCTTCCAGGAACTGGCCGGGGCGGTTGGCTTTGGCCAGGTGGTACTTGGTCACGCCGCCAATATCCTCATATCGTACGCCGTCAAACACATAGTAACCGTGGTCTGTGCCCTCGGTGAGGCGGCCAATCTTGCTGGCGCAGCGATCAATGTAGAAGCCGTCGGGGGTCTCCCAGTACAGGCCGACGTCGCCTGCCTTCAGAGTCGGATCCACATGCGAGGCGGGGAAGACCACATCATTGACCTCTTCCGCACCTTCTTTCACTGCCACTTCAAAATTGGTGCGGTCGATTTTGACGCTGTCGCCGTCCACAATGAGCTGATCCACGCGGACGCTTTGCTTCACCGTGGTTTCGATCCGGTCTGCAAAACCGTCTCCATTATCGTCAAACAGGTTTACATACAGTCCGGCGAACTTGGTCAGCCCTTCCGCAAGCTTCAGGCGGGCCTCCTCAAAGGTGGGGTCGCTGGTATTTCCCTTATGGACACTGCTGGACCAGCTGCCATCGGCGGTTTTGACCAGAGTGATAAAGCCCAGGTTGATATTGAATTCGCTTTCCGTGGCGGGAAGTGCGAAACCGTTGACAAAGAACTTGCCCGCGTTCAGAATCTCCTTCACGCCTTCGGCAGCGGTGCCCTTGAAGTATTTATCGTAGGAAGCGTCGGTAATGGGGGTGCTTCCGGTCTCCTGGATAGAGGCCAAAACAGGCATGCTGCCCTGCTTGGCATTGCCGAGCAGACCGGAGGGCTGGCGCCCGGTGGCGGAGCCTAAAGCGCTGGACAGGTTGTAAATCGCCATATCCAGGTCAATGTTGGTGGCGCCGGAATTGTCCAGGACAGCCTCTGCTGCGTTGATCGCGGCGACATAGGCGTCCATGGTCTCCTGCGTCACCCAGGACTCTGTGGTGAGAACATCGGAACCGTCAGCGCTGATCTTGTAGCCGCTGCCGATATTGCGGGCATTGATGACGGCGGTCTCCAGCGCGGTGCGGGCGTCGCCGTCCCCACGGGTAAAGCCGATGGGGAAGCCGGTCTCGGTAGACCACATGGTCACAGGAATATCCGTCAGCCCCAAATTGGTATGGCCCGTCAGGAACTGAGAGGTCCGGTTCGCTGCCTGAAGGTTATAGCGGGTAATGAGGGCGTCGGAGTGAGCCGTTCCGTTCATGACAAACTTTTCTTCGCCCGTGCCGCTGACCAGGATACCAGTCTCGGCCACGGCACGCTGGATGTGCCACTCGGAACCGTCATACCAGTACAGGGCGATATCGCCTACCTTCAGATCCGGGTCCACGTTCTTGGTGGGGAACTCCACTTCGTTTACGTCCGGGCGGTCCTCATCGGTGGCCAGGGCGAAGTCGTAGCGGGTGATGGTCGTGCTTGTGCTGTTGATCGTCATACTGTTGACCAGGGTGCTCTCCTTGATGGTAGTTTCCATTCTGTCCGCGGAAACCCCGTCCTCGCTGTACAGCTCCATGGTCAGACCGCGCATTTTGGAGATGCCCTGAATAAACCCGAGACGGGCCTCCTCAAAGGTCAGGTCCGTTCCGCTGTACAGTTTATGGACGCTGTACGCCCAAGTGTTTTCACCGGTTTTCCACAGGCTGGGGAAGCCGTTGATGACAAAGGCGTCGGTATCGTTCGCGGAAGCCGGTACCTGCTGGTTGTTGACATAGACCCGGCCGGCATCCAGCAGGGCCTCCACACCGGTCAAAGCGGTGCCCTCTTTGAAATACGAATCCATGGAGGCATCGGTGATATCGATCACGCCGTTGTTCTGGAAGCTGTACCATGCGCCGTTGGTCTTGGTCGTCACCACAACCGCATTCGCAGCTTCGTCCCATCTCACGTCATAGCCGATCGCCTCGGAAATCGCCCGGATGGGAAGGTAGACGGTGCCGTTGATGGAAAAGGGCTCCGTGGATTGCCCGTTCACATCCTGCGGGATGATCTCTTTGCCGTCGACAATGATCGCGATGTCACTGTAGGTCAGCGTGGCCTGGGTGGTTCTCACTGTTTGGGCTGCCAGCACTGGTGTCGCAAGAAGGGCAAGTGCAAGAACAGCTGCCAGATACTTGGATAAGCGTTTCATGATTTTTCTCCTCCTAAACTCTTTTCTTCCTGCGGGCTCTGTCGGTCGGAAACAAGGCCCTGAATATTGGGGTTGTACAGATTATACAAATAGGACCGCGTGCTGTCCAATAAATAATGGTTATACTGTATAAACAAAGAAGCACAAATATGGCTGAAATGTGACAAAAAAGCTGGGCCTCATTTCTGAGACCCAGCGAAGGGGAGATTTTGTTCGTGCATTACTTTGTCTGCCGGGGACCGCCTTCAACGATTACTCGGGAACGCGCACTTCCGGGATATCCACCTCGGGCATCAACTCGCGGCTGACGATGAACAGCATTTCCTCCAGCTTCTTGCAGTCCTGGGCACTGAAGCGCTCGGAAATGCGGTCCATGACCTGTGTCACATAGGTGGTGCTGATGTTGTAGTAATCAATGTACTTCTGCGTAACCTCCAGGTGGTACTCTCTGCGGTCGGTTTCCGACTGGATCTTGTTGATGTACCCCTTTTTGATCAGGCTGTTGACCTTATAGGCGGCGTTGGGCGGGGAGATGCACATAAAGGAGGCAAACTCGTTGACTGTCGGGCTGCCCAGAGCCATAATGCTTTCCACGCAGAAGGTCTCCACCGTGGTCAGGCTGGCCTCACGGCTTTGAAAACGCTGAAAGATCTCCTTATAAAAATGCAGCTTGAACTTGGTATACACCGTAAAAAAGGCGTCTTTTAACATTGTGTCCGCTCACCTTCCCGTATTTTTTACAGTATACCAATTTTGCGGAAAAACAGCAATGAAAATTTCAGCCCTCCCACTTTTTCAGGAGCAGACTGGCATTGTGCCCGCCAAAGCCCAGGGAATTGGACATGGCATAGCGCAGGTCAGCCCGGCGGCCCTCGTTGGGCACCACGTCCAGATTGCACTGCTCATCCGGCACCCGGTAATTAATCGTGGCCGGAACAAAGCCGTCCCGCAGCGCGAGGGCGGTGAACGCAGCCTCCACCGCGCCGGCGGCGCCCAGCATATGGCCGGTCATGGATTTGGTGGAGCTGATCATCAGTTTGTAGGCGTGGGGGCCGAATGCGGTCTTCACGGCGGCGGTCTCGCCCGCGTCGTTGAGCGGGGTGGAGGTGCCGTGGGCGTTGATGTAGTCCACCGCTTCCGCGCTGACCCCGCCGTCCGCCAGCGCCGCGGTCATAGCTTTAGCTCCGCCGCTGCCGTCGGGCGCGGGGGCGGTCATGTGATAGGCGTCACAGGTGGCGCCGTAGCCTACGACCTCCGCGTAAATATGCGCGCCGCGCCTGCGGGCGTGCTCCAGCTCCTCCAGAAGCAGAATGGCGGCGCCCTCGCCCATGACGAAGCCGCTGCGCTCGGCGTCGAAGGGGATGGAGGCGCGCTCCGGGTCTTCCGTCAGGGTCAGTGCCCGCATGGAGGTGAAGCCGCCCAGGGAAAGGGGGGTAATGCTGGCCTCGGTTCCGCCGCAGAGCATGACCTCAGCGTAGCCGTCCCGGATGTAGTGAAAGGCGTCGCCCACGGCGTTGGTGCCGCCGGCGCAGGCGGTCACCGGGCAGCTGCACATGCCCCGGAAGCCCGCGTTAATGGCGATCTGCCCGGCGGCCATGTTGCAGATGGCGGTGGGGATATAAAAAGGGGAGACCTTGTCCCAGCCGCGCTCCAGCCCCCGGGCGTGTTCCGCCTCGGTAATGGCCTGGCCGCCGATGCCGCTGGACACGATGACGCCGCAGCGGTCGGGGTCGGCCTGCTCCGTTTGGAAGCCGGCGTCGTTCAAAGCTTCCCGGGCGGCCGCCGCGGCAAACTGGGTGAAGCGCCCCATGCGCTTGGCCTCCTGTTTGCTCAGAAACTCCCCGGGAACAAAGCCCTTGACCTCAGCGGCCAGCTTCACCTTCTGCTGCGCCGCATCAAAGCAGGTGATGGGGGCGATGCCGCACACGCCCTTCTGCACGGCCTTCCAGCTGTCGGCCATGTTCAGCCCCAGAGGGGTGATGGCGCCCAGGCCCGTAATTACCACACGTCGTTTGTTCATAGATGTATTCCTCCCGCTGCCTTACACAAATTCGACCAGAGCCCCGCCCCAGGTCAGGCCGCCGCCGAAGCCCACGACCACCACCCGGCTGCCGGGGCCGACCTTGCCTTGCTCCTCCAGCTCGCTGAGCACCAGAGGGATGCTGGCGGCGGAGGTGTTGCCGTACTCGTCCAGGTTTTTGTAATACTTCTCCGGCGGGATGGCGTATTTCCGGGCCGCCAGGTCGATGATGCGGGCGTTGGCCTGGTGGAACACAAAGAAGTCCACCTCTTCCATGGTCATGCCGTGGCGCTCCAAAACCCGGTCGATGCACCAGGGCACGGCCTGAACGGCAAATTTGAAGACCTTGGTGCCCTCCATGGCGATCAGGCCGGGTTCCTCCGAGCCGGGACCGGCCAGATGCAGAAGCTCATCGTCTCCATGGCAGCCCAGAACAGCCCCGATGGACGGCCAACCCTCCCGGCACTCCACCACAGCGGCGCCCGCGCCGTCGCCGAAGAGGATGCAGGTGCCCCGGTCATCCCAGTTGATCCGCCGGCTCAGGGCCTCGCCCCCGACCACCAGGCCGAACTTTCGGGGCGAGGCGTTCAGCAGGCACTCCATGGTGTGCAGGGCGAACAGAAAGCCGGTACAGGCGGCGTTCAGGTCAAAGCAGGGTATGTCGTCGGGCAGCCCCAGCTCCCGCTGCAGGACGCAGGCGGTGCTGGGGACAAGGGCCTCCGGCGTCACTGTGGCGACGATGCAGGCCCCGATCTGGTCGGGGGAGACGCCTGCCTTCGTCAGGGCGGCCCGGGCGGCCTCCGCACAGAGCCCGGAGGTCGATTCGCCGGTGCAGTGGTGCCGCCGACGGATGCCCGTACGGGAGGTGATCCATTCGTCCGAGGTGTCCATCTGCTGGGCCAACATTTCATTGGTGATGATGTGTTCGGGGACACAGCGCCCCGTTCCCCGAATTTTGATTCCGTTCATAGGCCCTCCTTGCCGGATTCAGGTCATGGAAATACTCCCGCCGGAAAGCCCCGACGGGAGTAAGTCAATTCTGATGTGCGGTGAGATAGTTCATAATGTCGCTGACGGTCTTCAGGTTGGGAAGCTCCTCATCGGGGATGGAAATGCCGGTGGCCTCTTCCAGCGCCATGTTCAGCTCCACGGAAGCCAGAGAGTCGGCCCCCAGATCATCGGCCAGCGTGGCCTCGAGAGTCACTTCCTCCGCCTCGCAGCACAGGGTCGTGGCGATCACATTGCGTACCGTTTCAAAATCAATCATCGGAAATTCTCCTTCTCAAAAGATTAAAAACTTTTACTTAAAATTATTTAATTAAAATAACTGAACTGATTGTACGCGGTTCACGGCGGAAAGTCAAGAGTTTTTTCCGGGATGAAAAAGAAAAGCGGCGGAGGATAAAAAGAAACTGCGCGGAAAACAATGACTCTGGGAGTCTTTGCTTTCCGCGCAGTCTTACAATATGGGATTTACGATTCCTGCTCCTGGCTGCCCCGGAAAAAATCGCACCAGGGGCGCAGGGTGCAGCTGGCGCAGTCCGGTTTGCGGGCCATGCAGACCGCCCGGCCATGGAGTACCAGGCGGTGGCAGAAGTCGTTGGACTCCTCCGGGGGCAGGATGGGGCGCAGCTGCTCCTCCACCTTGGCGGGGTCCTTGGTGCCGTCGGTCAGGCCCAGCTTGCCCGTGATGCGGATGCAGTGGGTGTCGGCCACCACCACGCCGGGGGTGTGGTACACGTCGCCCAGGATCAGGTTGGCCGTCTTGCGGCCCACGCCGGGCAGGCGCAGCAGGTCATCCATGTTGTCGGGCACCTTGCCGCCGAACTCCTCCAGCAGCATTTGAGAGGCGGCAACGATATCCCGGGCCTTGGCCCGGAAAAAGCCGGTGGAGTGGATGTAGCTTTCCACCTCGGTCACGTCGGCCTGGGCCAGGGACTCCAGGGTGGGGTAGCGGGCGAACAGGGCGGGGGTGACCTGATTGACCCGTTCGTCGGTACACTGGGCGGCCAGACGAACGGAGAACAGAAGCTCATAGGGCTTGGGATAGTTCAGAGAACAGATGCTGTCTGGGTAGAGGGCTTTCAGCTCCTCGATGATGGCACGGATTTCTTCCGTTTTTTTCATGCTCTCACCTCGTTCCCTGTCATCATAACACAAAACAGACAAAAAATCGACAGGCTTTTTCACATTCCCACAATTGCCAAGCCGGGGAGAAGTGTGTATAATAATGAAAGACATTTGTATACAAGGAGTGGACGATTTGGTAATTGAGAACATGGAGTTTTTGACCGCTTATGACCCTGAAGTGGGCCAGGCAGTCCGGGCGGAGTATGACCGTCAGCGCCGCAACATTGAGCTGATCGCATCGGAGAACTTTGTCAGTCCCGCCGTACTGGCGGCGGTGGGCACGGTGCTGACCAACAAATACGCGGAAGGGTATCCCGGTAAGCGCTATTACGGCGGCTGCCAATGCGTGGACGTGGTGGAGGACCTGGCCCGCAAGCGCGCCTGCCAGCTGTTCGGCGCCGACCACGCCAACGTGCAGCCCCACTCGGGCGCTTCGGCCAACTACGCGGTCTATCAGGCCCTGTGTGAGCCCGGGGACACCGTGCTGGGCATGAACCTGGCCCACGGCGGCCACCTGACCCATGGCTCCCCCGTGAATTTCTCCGGCAAGAATTACAACATCGTCCCCTACGGCGTCAACGACGACGGCTATATCGACTACGACCAGCTGCGCGACCTAGCCCGGCAGCACAAGCCGAAGATGATCCTGGCGGGCGCGTCCGCCTATCCCCGTATTATCGACTTCAAGACCATTGGCGAGATTGCTCATGAGGTGGGGGCCTACTTCTTCGTGGACATGGCCCATATCGCCGGTCTGGTGGCGGCGGGCCTGCACCCGTCTCCCATCCCCTATGCCGACGTGGTGTCCACCACCACCCACAAGACCCTGCGGGGCCCCCGGGGCGGCGTGATCTTCTGCAAAGAGGAGCTGGCGAAGAAAATTGACTCCGCCGTCTTCCCCGGCAGCCAGGGCGGCCCGCTGGAGCATGTCATCGCCGGCAAGGCGGTGGCCTTCGGCGAGGCTTTGAAGCCGGAGTTCAAGGAGTATCAGAAGCAGATCGTAAAGAACGCCTCCGTGCTGGCCCAGACCCTGCTGGAGCAGGGCTTCGACCTGGTCTCCGGCGGCACCGACAACCACCTGATGCTGGTGGACCTGCGGCCCGCCCACCTGACCGGCAAGGAGATGGAGAAGCGCCTGGACGAGGTGAACATCACCGTCAACAAGAACGCCATCCCCAACGACCCGGAAAAGCCCTTTGTGACCTCCGGCATCCGGGTGGGCACTCCCGCCGCCACTACCCGCGGCTTTAAGGAGGAGGACATGAAGGTCATCGGCCGCCTGATGTGGGAGACCGCCACGGAATTTGACACCAAGGCCGACGCCATCCGGGCCGAGGTCAAGGCACTGACCGATAAATATCCTCTTTACGAATAATCGAACATGTGTTAGAATGGAGGGGAAGTTTCCCCTCCATTTTTTCTTCATAAGGGAGGTCGTTCCCATGACATACCGGCCTTTGGCGGACGAGATCCGGCCCTCCACCCTGGACGAGGTGGTGGGCCAGCGGCACATTCTGGGCCCCGACGGCCTGCTGCGCCGTATCATCGAGTCGGGCAATATCCCCAACCTGGTCTTTTACGGCCCCTCGGGCACGGGCAAGACCACCGTGGCCAACATCATTGCCAAGCAGTCGGGCCGTGCCCTGCGGCGCATCAACGCCACCACCGCGTCCCTGTCCGACATCAAGGATGTCATTGCCGACGTGGGCACCATGCTGGCCCCCAACGGCATTTTGCTGTACCTGGACGAGATCCAGTACTTCAACAAAAAGCAGCAGCAGTCCCTGCTGGAGGTCATCGAGAGCGGCGACGTGACCCTGATCGCCTCCACCACGGAGAACCCCTATTTTTACGTCTACAACGCGGTGCTCTCCCGCTCCACTGTCTTTGAGTTCAAGCAGGTCACACCTGCCGAGGTGCGCCCCGCCGTGGACCGGGGCATCCGGTTGATGGCCGAGCGCCTGGGGGCGGAGGCTGAGGTGCCCGACGAAGTGCGCGACCACATCGCTTCCGCCTGCGGCGGCGATGTGCGCAAGGCCATGAACGCGGTGGAACTGCTTCTCAGCTCCGCCAAGCGGGAGCGAGGAAAACTGCTTGTCGCCCTGGAGGACGCGCAAATGGCGGCCCAGCGCTCCGCCATGCGGTACGACCGGGACGGGGACGCCCATTATGACATTCTCTCCGCCCTGCAGAAGTCCATCCGCGGCTCCGACCCGGATGCTGCCTGCCACTACCTGGCCCGGCTTCTGGAGGCGGGGGACCTGATTTCCGCCTGCCGCCGTTTGATGGTCATCGCCTGCGAGGACGTGGGCCTGGCCTATCCCCAGATCATCCCCATCGTGAAGGCCTGCGTGGATGCAGCCAATATGCTGGGTCTGCCCGAGGCCCGCATCCCCCTGGGGGACGCGGCGGTGCTCATGGCCACCGCGCCCAAGTCCAACACCGGCCATGTGGCTCTGGATGAGGCCATGGCTGACGTACGGGCGGGGAAGACCGGGGATATCCCCCGGCATTTGCAGAACGTCCACGCCGACTCCTCCGGCATGGAGCGGGAGCAGGGCTATCTCTATCCCCACGATTTTCCCAACCGCTGGGTGAAGCAGCAGTATCTGCCCGATGAGATCAAGGATCGGGTCTATTACCATTACGGAGAGAACAAGGCGGAACAGGCCGCCAAAGCCTATTGGGAGAAGATCAAGGGGGAGACGCCATGATCCCGGTGCTCCAAAGCCGCTGGAAGCTGGAGGGACGCACCCTGACCTATTACGGCCTGCGTGCCGCGCCCAACACCTTCCGACGCACGCTCCGCTTGAGCAGACGGACGGCCGCTGCCGTGGCAGCCTTGGACGGGGTGCGCCCTTTGGAGGACTTTCCGGGGCTGTCCCGGCTGGTGCGCCTGGGGGTTGTGGTGGATGTCAGCGAACATCGTCCAGCCCCCAAAAGCCTGGACGGCGCACAGTACTGCCGTAAATGCGCCGCCAATGACTATGTGATCCCCGGCCTGGAGCTGGACAGGGACGGCCTTTGTCCCATGTGTGCCACCCGGGAAAAGTTCCGGGGCCGAAAGAACGTGCTGCCGACCGTGGGCCGTATTCCGCCGACTCCGGCGGCTAAATATGACGCGGCGGTCTTTTACACCGGGGGGAAGGATTCCTCCTGGCTGCTGTACCACTTGGCCCGGGAACAAAAGCTGCGGGTGGCCGCCCTGACTTGGGAGACCCCCTTCATGTCCCCTTGGGCCCGGGAGAGCATCGAGCGCGCCCGGGAAGCTCTGCCTGAGGCGGACTTCTATGTGGAGCGCGCCCCGGAGGAGGATCTGAAAAAGATCTACCGCAAGGCCTACGAACTGCAGAAAAACGTGTGCATTTGTCCCAGCGTGGCCTATGTGCTCTTTTTCCAGCGCCTGGTGGAGTGGGAAGTGCCCTATCTGGTGCTGGGCAACGAGCCCGCCCAGTGCAAGAATCTGATCTACAACGGCATGGCCCCGGCCTTCTACTTCAAACCCTGGGTGCAGCAGGCCACCCGCCTGGGGTATAACCTGGGCCGGGTGCTGACCCTGCGCCGCCCCTTCCGAAAGGGCGGGATGGAGCTGTACCAGACCGTGCGCCAGCTGGCCTTCGGGCGCAGCCCGGCGACCAGGCTGCTGCGGTATAAAAACGAACTGGTGGAGAACACCTGCGCTTCTCTGGCCCAGGCCCCGGAGTTTCTGGCGCCCTTCCGGGCGGCGGTGCGCCGGGCGGGGAAGACGGGGCGGCTGCCCTCTCTGGTCCACATCGACTTTGACGCCGCCGCCGGCGGCGTGTACCGCTGGGATACGGTGAAGGAGCTTTTGAGCCGGGAAATGGGGTGGATGGACGCCCCCGAGGCGGGCAAGGGCCTGCACACCAGCTGCTCCATCGAGCGGTGCAAGGAGTGGTCCCAGTTCACCCGGTTCCGGGACATGGAGACCACCATGATCCCCTTTTCCGCCATTGAGATGTCTCTCGCCTCGGCGGCGGGCTCGGTGGACCGGGACGCTGCCATCTACGAGCTGAACGTCCACTCCGGTTTTACCGAAGAAAAGCCGGAGGAGCACAAACTGATGACCGACGCGCTGGAATAAAGAATCAAGCTGCCGCCCCTGTCCCGGGCGGCAGCTTGTCATAGATAGAAGGACGGCTCTTTTTCCTTTCGGATGCCGTGCTTGAGATACCAGTGGGTGATCGGGGTGCGGAAGCGCAGCGTCCGGGCATTTACGGGGCAGGCGTCCACGCAGGAGGCGCAGCGGATACAGGCCCGTTTGTCTCCCCGTGCCGCCCCGGTGGGGCAGCTTGTTTGACAGGAACCGCAGCCCGTGCAGCGGCCCGGGTCGGCGGCGGGATACCGGGTCCCCAGCGCGGTCAGCAGCCGCCGGGGGAGAGCTTCCCCGGGAAAACGGCGGGGAAGCTGGGCGGGACCGCCTCCGGCCGCAGCCTTTTGGACGGCACGGGTCAGGAAGTCCGTTAGTTCGATCTCAGTCCAGCGCCGGGGAATAGACAGGTCATCTCCCTTGATAGCCCGGTCGTAGCAATGCCGGTCGGGCAGCTCGGCGGCGGCAATGACGGTCAGGCCTTTGGCGGTCAGAATGCGCGCCGCGTCGGCCAGAGCGCTGCCCGCGCTGACCCCGCCGTAGGTGCAGAGAAGGCAGGCGGGGCCGGACCGGGGGGAAAGGGCCTCCAACTGGGTACGGGCCAGGTCGGGCAGAGTTTGGGCGTGGACGGGAAAGACCGCCAGGAACAGCGGCGCATTCCCACAGACCCGTTGGGCGGTTTCCGCCGCCCGCCGGCTGTTTCCGGTGCAGGAGAAGCAGAACAGCTCCATCTTCCCACCCCTTTCTTTTGTATCTGAGTCCAATATATCACATCAGGGCGCGTATTGCCAGTCCTCCAGCATCCCCTCCCGGTGAAAATAGGGCAGGGGCGGCGGCGTCTCCTCCCGGGGCAGGCGCTCCAGGACCCGCAGCTTGATCTTGCGCCGCTCCGGGAGGATGGATTTGATGTACACCGACACCCGGTCCCCCTCCCGCAGGCCCTCCTTGGGCTCGGCCAGCCCCGACAGGTTGGGGAAAAGCTCGATGAACACCCCGTAATCCTTGACCCCCCGCACATAGCCGGTCACGGTCATGCCGGGGGACAGGCAGGCGGCGTTCTCCGCCCAGGTGCCCAGCAGCTCCTTGTGGGACAGGTTGACCCGGTTCAGGTCCCGGTCCACCCCCGTCACCAGGGCAAAGATCTTCTGGCCCGGCGCCAGGCGGCAGCCCGGGTGGGGGATGCGGGAGACCGAAAGGTTCTCGATGCCGATCATGGAAGGAACCCCGCAGCCGATATCCACAAAGGCGCCGAAGGGCTCCAGATGGGTGACGGTGGCGGGAACGATCTGGCCGGGCTTCCAGGTGGCCAGGATATGCTGCAGGGCCATGACCTGGGCCCGCCGGCGGGAGAGCAGCAGGGAGGGGGCGGCCTCCGGACCTTCCACTGCTTCCACGATAAAGCAAACCGGTTTTCCGACCCGGGACAGAATGGCGATGTCGCGGGTGGTGCCCTCGGCAATGCCCAGAGCGGTCTCCTCCCGGGGGATGGAGCCGGTGAATTGCCCTACGCGGACGATCAGGCTGTGGTCCGCGCCGCACAAAAGCACGCGCCCTTCCAGGATGCGTCCCGCTCCCATGGCCTGGATCAGGGCGCGGCGGGAGGCGCAGGCCTTTTGATTTTCCGGTGTATACAGCAATCGCCCCTCGGGCAGAAAATGAGCGTTCAAACGACCAATTCCTTTCCTGCGATTTTCATGTTCCCCATAGACAAATGTATATGCTGCCGGTTGGCGGGAATTGACAGGAAAAGGAGACAGAGATATAATGAAACAGATCAACCGGAAAGGGGATATGACATGGATGTGCGCGTGGGCGACGTGCTGGAATTGAAAAAGGTCCATCCCTGCGGCAGCAAGACCTGGCTTGTGCTGCGGGTGGGCATGGATTTCCGCCTGAAGTGCCAGGGGTGCGGCCATGAGCTGATGCTGCCCCGAAGCAAGGCGGAAAAGGCCATCAAGAAAATTCAGAGAACGGAAAGTGCGGATTGACCCGGTGCTTTCTGAGAAAAAGAGGAAACCATATGAAGGAATTTTGGAGCGGGCGCATCCGGGACGCGGTGCCCTATGTCCCGGGCGAGCAGCCGCGTGACCGGAAATTTATCAAGCTGAATACGAACGAAAACCCCTATCCGCCCTCGGAGCGGGCGGCGGAGGCCATGCGCGCGGCGGTCAACGCCGATTTGCGCCTGTATCCCGACCCGGAGTGTACCGCGCTGCGCGCCGCCGCGGCGGAGTGCTGGGGCGTGAAGCCGGAGCAGGTGTTCTGCGGCAACGGCTCGGACGAGATCCTGGCCTTCTGCTTCCAGGCTTTTTTTGACCCGGGACGGGAGGTGGTCTTTCCCCGGATCACCTACAGCTTCTACCCGGTCTACACCGACTACTTCGGCCTGGACCGGCGGGAGGTGCCCATGAATCCGGACTTTTCCGACCCGGTGGAGCTACTCTGCGGGAACAACGGCGGCGTGGTGCTGGCCAACCCCAACGCCCCCACGGGCATCGCCGTGGAGCTGGACGTGGTGGAAAAGCTGCTGCGGGCCAACCCGGACGTGGTGGTCATCGTGGACGAGGCCTATGTGGACTTCGGCGCTCAGAGCGCCGTGGGGCTGATCGACCGCTATCCCAACCTGGTGGTGGTGCAGACGCTGTCCAAGTCCCGTTCCCTGGCCGGGCTGCGGGTGGGCTTCGCCCTGGGACAGGAAAACCTGATCGCCGCCCTGTGCTGCGTGCGGGATTCCATCAACTCCTATACCGTGGACCGGGTGGCCCAGGCGGGCGCGGCGGTTGCGCTGGCCGACCGGGAATACTTTGAGCAGACCCGCAAAAAGGTCATGGACACCCGTGCCTGGACGGCCGGGGAGCTGGAAAAGCTGGGCTTTATCGTCTGCCCGTCTCAGGCCAATTTTGTCTTTGCCCGTCATCCGGACAAGCCGGGGAAGGAGATCTTCGACCACCTGCGGCAGGAGGGCATTCTGGTGCGCCGGTGGGACATCCCTGAGATCCGCGACTGGCTGCGCATCTCCATCGGGACCGATGCGGAGATGCAGGCGATGATTTCCGCTCTGAGGGGTTAAAGGGTATTAGGAATTGTTTAAGATTCTGTAAATTTCGGCCCCGTTCTCTTGCACTGGACTGGAAAAGGGAATAGAATAGGGGCAGTGAAGAGGACCATAATAAATTAAGGAGGTTTTCGTAATGGCATTTGAAGATATTATGGGACGTGTGACCGATCTGGCTCAGGCGGGCGCGGCCAAGGCGCGGGAGATCGCGGAGATCACCAAGCTGAAGGTGAACAATGCCGCCGAGGAGGACACCATCCGCAAGGCTTATATCGAGATCGGCAAGCTGTACTACGCCGAGCGGGCCATGGCCCCCGAGGCCCCCTACGCCGCTTTGTGTGAGAAGATCACCGCATCCAAGGAGAAGATCGAGTACAACAAGCAGAAGATCGCCGACATGAAGGCTGCCAACAACATCCAGGACGACGAGATCCCCGATGTGGAGCCTGAGACCGCCCCGGAGGAGCCCGCAGCTCCCGATGCTCCCAACGGCGAAGAATAAAAGTGAGACGCCAAAAAGCCTCCTGTCCCATCGGAACAGGAGGCTTTTTATTTATATGTCAGGATGTCGGATCAGGCCAGGATACGGCGGATACCGACCAGGTAACGGGAGCTGGCGGCATAGTTCATGTCGTTGATCTTGATGCAGCCGCCGGTGCTGGAGGCGTGGATGTACTGATTGTTGCCGATGTAGATGCCCACATGGGTAGCGGTCTTGGAGGAGCCATAAGCGCGCCAGACCAGCAGGTCGCCCGGCTGGAGCTGACTCTGGTCGATGGGCGTTCCGTTGCTGTACTGTCCGGCGGCGGAACGGTTGAGCGTATAGCCAAAGTGCTTGTAGACATAAGAGGTGAAGCCGGAGCAGTCAAAGGAGTTGGGGCCGGCGGCGCCGTACACATAGGGAAGGTCCAGGAACTGCTTGGCATAGGCCACGACCTGTGCGGCCAGATCCGCGTTGGAGGAAACAGCGCCATCAGAGAGAATGATGTAATCACCGCTGACGTAGCCCTCCACACCGTTGTAGGAGGTCTTGTACCAGCCGTTTTCACTGCCGGTCAGAGTCAGGACGGCGCTGGCAGGGATGGAAGCCAGCTTTTGATAGTTGGAGCCGGGACCTGCGCGCAGGTTGAGGCTGGAGCCGTTGGTGTTCAGAATTCCGGTGCTCAGGGTGGAGGTGGCCGCGGCGGAGCTTTTGCTCAGAACCACATAGTCGCTGCAGATATAGCCCTCCACGCCGTTATAGGAGGTCTTGTACCAGCCGTTGTCGATGCCGGTCAGGGTCAGAGTGGCGTCGGCGGGAATGGAGGCCAGCGCGGCATACCCGGTCCCGGGACCGGAGCGCAGATTGAGCGTGGAGCCGTCGGTGTTCAGGGTGCAGGTGCCCAGATCCGCATCCGCCTGCAGGGAGACGGACAGATAGTCAGCGGACATATAGCCCTCGGCGCCGGCCAGATTGACTTTGTACCAGCCGTTTACCTGATTCTCCAGGACCACCACGTCGGTGCCTTTGACGGCGGTGGTCAGGATGGCGGAATCGGTGCTCGCGCTCTCACGCAGCCGGAGGGAATCGCCGGTCACGGTGCCCGCGCCGTAGGTCAGGGCGGAGGCGGAGACCGTCAGGCAGACGGAGAGCAGGGCGCCGGTCGCTGCGGTGCGCAGAAGTCGCGCGGAATAACTCATAGGGGGTAACCTCCCGACATTGTCATCATTTGTGGTGGGTACGGATTATTTGCCGGCCAGCGCGCGTTCCAGCCAGACGGCGGCCACGTCCATCGCGGCGTACAGGCTGTCCTTTTCGGTCTTTTTGACCACCCGGTCACGGGATTTCAGGTCGGGATCGGTCAGCTGAAGCTGGACCGCCACCTTGGTGGCGACGTCCAGGTCATCGACCTTTTTGCTGCTCATAACCTGAAGCATAATGATATATTTCTCGGCCATGCTGCCGTAGTAAATCAGATTGTCTTTCCGGCGGAGAGGGTGTCCTTTATACTCCAGCGGAATCTTCTCGTCAGCCATCAAAATCACCTTTCAAATTTTTGTAACCAAATTGTAACACATGGTAAGAGTTCTGTCAAACTTTTTCCAGAAAAAAGTGCAGGAAATTCCTTCCTCAGTCCCGTTGCAATTCAGGCCCGGACGTGGTACACTGAAATTGATATTATGACAACCTGATAAAGGAGCGTCGATATGAAAGGAATCATCCTGGCGGCGGGCAAGGGGACCCGTCTGTATCCCATGACCTATCCGGTGTGTAAGCCGCTGCTTCCGATCTATGACAAGCCCATGATCTATTACCCTCTGGACGTCCTGCTCCAGGCGGGGATCCGGGACATCCTGATCATCACCCCGCCCCACGGAGAGATCGAGGCCTTCCGCCGCCTGCTGGGCGACGGCAGAGCGCTGGGCGTGCGCATCTCCTATATGGAACAGCCCGTGGCCCGGGGCATTGCCGACGCCCTGATCCTGGGCGAACGGTTCATTGACGGTGACCGGGTGTGCCTGGTGCTGGGGGACAACATTTTCTTCTCCCCCCACTTCGGGGAGAGCCTTTCTCAGGCCATCGCCCATGAGGAGGGGGCCACCATCTTCGGCTATTATGTGGACGACCCCCGCCCCTTCGGCGTGGTGAAGTTTGACGCTCAGGGCAACGTACTCAGCCTGGAGGAAAAGCCCAAGCAGCCCAAGTCCAACTACATTGTCCCCGGCCTGTATTTCTACGACAGCCAGGCCAGCGGGATTGCCGGGAACCTGACGCCCTCCGCCCGGGGCGAACTGGAGATCACCGATGTGAACATTGAGTACATGCGCCGGGGCCAGCTGAAGGTGGCCCTGCTGGACCGGGAATTCACCTGGTTTGACGCGGGCACCGCCGACAGCCTGCTGGCGGCCGCCGCCGGGATCAAGCGCCTGCAGGCCGGGAGCGGCCGCTACATTGGCTGCATCGAGGAAACTGCCTGGCGTAAGGGCTTCATCACGAAGGAACAGAAGGACGCCGTCGGCACGGAAATGCGCACCACGCTGTACGGCCAGTATCTGCTGAGCCTATGAGCGTCCCTCGCAGGGTCCTGCTGGTCCGGCCTCTGCTGCGCAATCCGCTGGCGGTGTTCGGCGCCATGGACTGCGAGCCGCTGGAGCTGTATTACCTGGCCGCGGCCTTCCGCGGGGAGGGTCTGGAGCCGGTGCTCTATGACGCCATTACGGAGAACCGGGCCTTTTCCGCCGTCCTGAACGAGGTGCGGCCGGACGTGGTGGCCCTGACGGGCTATCTGACTCAGGAGGGCCCCATGCGGCGGATGGCCGCCCTGGCAAAAAGATGCTGCCCGGCCTGTACCGTGGTCATCGGCGGCGTACACGCCCAGCTCAATTACCGGCGGCTGTACTGGCCGGAGGTGGACTATGTCTTCCGCAGTGAGAATGTGGGCGAACTGGCCTCGTTGCTGGCGGGGCACCGCCGGTGCGAAGAGGTTTCTGGCCTGTGCTGGCGCACGGAGAAGGGCTGGACCGAGAATTCCTATGACCCGCCCGACCTGGACGATCTGCCTCTGCCGGAGCGCATGGGATGGCGCGAAAACGCCCGGTGGTTCCGCTATCTGGACCTGGAGCGGACCTCAAGCCTGAAAACGGCGGCGTCCTGTCCCTATCAGTGCAGCTTCTGCTATGGGCGCAACCTCCACGGCGGGCGGTATCAGGCCCGCAGCCTGGAAAGGGTGTTCGCGGAGCTGGAGAGTATGGAGGCGGAAAACGTTTTTATCGTGGACTCCGACTTTCTTCTGGACGAGACCCGGGTCAGCGCCTTCCTGGACGGGCTGGAGGAGCGGAATATTCACAAGACCTTCGTCTGCTACGCCCGGGCCGACTTCGTGGCGGCCCACCCGGCGCTGACGGCCCGGCTGGTAAAAGCGGGAGTACGCCGGTTTGCCGTGGGGCTGGAGGGGATCGAAAACGCGAAGCTGGACGCCTGGTCCAAGGGGACCGACCGGGGGATCAACGAGGCCTGCGTCCGGACGATCCACGCGGCGGGCGGCGAGTGCGTGGCCCTGCTGCTGGCCGACCCGGCGTACGGGAAAGAGGAGTTCCGGAACCTGTACCGCTGGGTGAAGCGGATGGGGCTGAAATACGTCTCAGTGCAGGTGCTGACGCCGATTCCTCCCACGCCCTTTTACCAGGAGCGGAAGGACGACCTGCTGGACACCGACCTGCGGCGCTGGGATCTGACCCGGCTTTTGCTGCCGCCGGAAAAGCTGACCAGGCGGCAGTTCATGCACCAGTACCGTCTGCTGCTGGTGCGTACCGCCCTGCTGGGGTGGCTGCGGGGTGCGTACCGGTTCGTCACGCCCGCCTACCTGGGGCGGGTCCTGCTGCGCGACCTGCGCCGCCGGCGCACCCTGCGTTGAAGCATCCGAATAAGTTGAGTTGAAATGGGGGGAAAGCCACCGCGCTTTTTCCCCATTTTTTTCCGTCCCGGCAGAAAAAATTGAAATACCCTATTTACGTTTCGCGCTTTAATGTGTTAAGATGGAAAGGACTAAAGTGTACCGCTTTACAGTATGAGCAGTACGAAAGGAGCACGGCATGTCAAAAACAGGGAAAAAGGAGCACAGCATGGCTCTGTTTGAGACCATTATGAAATTGAAATCCCCGGAGGAGTGCTGTAAGTTTTTTGAGGACCTGTGTACCCCGGCGGAGCTGCGTGCCATGGAGCAGCGGTTTGACGTGGCGATCTATCTGCAGCAGGGGTTGGTCTATTTGGACATTCTGGAAAAAACCGGCGCCAGCAGCGCCACCATCAGCCGTGTCCGGCGTTCCATGCTGGACGGCGGCGCGGGCGGCGTCATGCGGGATGTGATTTTGCGCGAAAAACTGGCCGAAGATCGACCGGAAGGAGAGGAATAAAGCAAGATGAAACAGCTGATGTTGGGCAACGCAGCCGTTGCCCGCGGCCTGTATGAGGCAGGCTGCAGTGTCATTTCCAGCTACCCCGGCACACCCAGCACCGAGATCACGGAGGAAGCCGCCAAGTACGACGAGATCTACTGCGAATGGGCGCCCAATGAGAAGGTGGCCCTGGAGGTGGCCTTCGGCGCCAGCCTGGCGGGCAAGCGTTCGTTCTGCGGCATGAAGCACGTGGGCCTGAACGTGGCGGCCGACCCCCTGTTCACCATGTCCTACACCGGCGTTAACGCCGGCCTGGTCATCGGGGTGGCCGACGACGCGGGGATGCACTCCTCCCAAAACGAGCAGGACTCCCGCCACCACGCCTTCGCCGCCAAGGTGCCCATGCTGGAGCCCGCCGACTCCGCCGAGGCGCTGGAGTTTACCAAGCTGGCCTACGAGCTGTCCGAGCAGTTTGACACCCCCGTGCTGCTGAAAATGTGCACCCGGGTGTCCCACTCCCAGTCGGTGGTGGAACCCGGCGAGCGGGTGGTGCCGGAGCCCGTCCCCTATGTGAAGAACATCAATAAGTACGTCATGATGCCCGCCATGGCCAAGCGGCGCCACCCCCTGGTGGAGGAGCGCACCCGCAAGCTGACCGAGTGGGCGGAGACCGCTCCCGTCAACCGGGTGGAGATGGGCGGCACCGCCATGGGTATCATCACCTCCTCCACGTCCTATCAGTACGTGAAAGAGGTCTTCGGTGACTCTGTTTCCGTGCTGAAGCTGGGCATGGCTAACCCCCTGCCCGTCAAGCTGATCCGGGACTTCGCCGCCAAAGTGGACAAGCTGGTGGTGGTGGAGGAGCTGGACCCCATCATTGAAAACCACTGCCGTATGCTGGGCCTGACCGTCTCCGGCAAGGATGTGCTTCCCCTGGAGGACGAGTTCTCCCAGAACCTGATCGCCCAGCGTCTGGGCGGCACCGTACATACCGGAAAGGCCCTGGACGAGGCCATTCCCAACCGCCCGCCCGTCATGTGCGCCGGCTGTCCCCACCGCGGCCTGTTCTACACCCTGAACAAGAACCGCTGCACCGTCCTGGGCGACATTGGCTGCTACACCCTGGGCGCGGTGGCCCCCCTGGCGGCCATGGAGATGACTCTCTGTATGGGCGCCTCCGTCTCTGCTGTCCACGGCTTCAACAAGGCCCTGGGCGAGAAGGGGGAGCGGAACACGGTGGCCGTCATCGGCGACTCCACTTTTATGCACTCCGGCATGACCGGCCTGGCCAACATCGCCTACAACCAGTCCAACTCCACGGTCATCATCCTGGACAACTCCATCACCGGCATGACCGGCCATCAGCAGAACCCCACCACGGGCTATAACATCAAGGGCGAGCCGGCCGGCAAGATCGACCTGGAGGCCCTGTGCCATGCCATGGGCTTCAACCGCGTGCGCGTGGTCGATCCGTATAATCTGGCGGAGTGCGACAAGACCCTGAAGGAGGAGCTGGCCGCCGATGAGCCGTCGGTCATCATCTCCCGCCGGCCCTGCGCCCTGCTGAAGTATGTCAAGCACAAGCCGCCCCTGAGCATCGACCCGGCTGCGTGCAAGGGCTGCCGGGCGTGCATGAAGATCGGCTGTCCCGCCATCTCCATGCGGGACGGCAAGGCGCACGTGGACGCCACCCAGTGCGTGGGCTGCGGCGTGTGTGAACAGATGTGCGCCTTCGGCGCGTTCCGGAAGAAGGAGGGCTGAACATGGAGACCAAAAATGTCATGATCGTCGGCGTGGGCGGACAGGGCTCCCTGTTGGCCAGCAAGCTGCTGGGCCATCTGCTGCTGACCCAGGGCTACGATGTCAAGGTTTCGGAAGTCCACGGCATGAGCCAGCGCGGCGGCAGCGTAGTCACCTATGTGCGCTACGGCGACAAGGTGGCGTCCCCCATCATTGACCAGGGGGAGGCGGACTTTATCATCTCCTTTGAACTGCTGGAGGCGGCCCGCTGGCTGCCCTACCTGAAGGCGGACGGCCAGATCGTCACCAACACCCAGCAGATCGACCCCATGCCGGTCATCACCGGCGCGGCGCAGTACCCGGAGAACCTGGTGGAGAAGCTGAAGGCCACCGGCGCCAGGGTGGACGCTCTGGACTGCCTGTCCCTGGCGGAGCAGGCGGGCAGCAGCAAGGCCGTGAACATCGTGCTTCTGGGCCGGCTGTCCAACTATTTCGGCTTCCCCGAGGAGACCTGGCAGGAGGCCATCGAGGCCTGCGTACCGCCGAAATTCCTGGAACTGAACAAAAAAGCCTTTGAACTGGGCAAGAACGCATAAAGAAATTTAAAAATAAATATAGATTGCGAGATGATGGAACATGGAGCGTTATTATCAGCCTGAGATCGAATGTGCCCCCCGCGAGCAAATCAAGGCCTGGCAGGATGAGCGCCTGGTCAAGCAGGTCAAGCATGTCTGGGACAATGTGCCTTACTACCGCAAGAAGATGGAGGAGAAGGGCCTGACCCCGGAGGACATCAAGGGGACCGAGGACCTGCACAAGCTGCCCTTCCTGAGCAAGGCCGACCTGCGTGAAGCCTATCCCTACGGCCTGCTGGCCAAGCCGCTGAAGGAGTGCGTGCGCATTCAGTCCACCTCCGGCACCACCGGCAAGCGGGTGGTGGCCTTCTACACCCAGCACGACATCGACCTGTGGGAGGACTGCTGCGCCCGCGCCATCGTGGCCGCCGGCGGCACCGATGAGGACGTGTGCCAGGTCTCCTACGGCTACGGCCTGTTCACCGGCGGACCCGGCCTGAACGGCGGCTCCCACAAGGTGGGCTGCCTGACCATCCCCACCTCCTCCGGCAACACCGAGCGGCAGATCATGTTCATCCGCGACCTGAGCACCACCATCCTGTGCTGCACCCCCTCCTACGCCGCCTATCTGGCCGAGACTATGAAGGAGATGGGCATGACCCCGGACCAGATCCCCCTGAAGGCGGGCATCTTCGGCGCCGAGGCCTGGAGCGAGGAGATGCGCCGGGACATCGAGAGCACCCTGGGCATCAAGGCCTACGACATCTACGGCCTGACCGAGCTGTCCGGCCCGGGCGTGTCCTTCGAGTGCTCTGCCCAGACCGGCATGCACATCAACGAGGACCACTTCATCGCCGAGATCATCGACCCCGAGACCGGCGAGGTCCTGCCCGAGGGCTCCAAGGGCGAGCTGGTATTCACCTCCATCACCAAGGAGGCCTTCCCCTTGATCCGCTACCGCACCCGCGACATCTGCGTGCTCTCCCGGGAGAAGTGCTCCTGCGGCCGTACCCATGTGAAGATGCATAAGCCCATGGGCCGCAGCGACGACATGCTGATCATCCGCGGCGTCAACGTGTTCCCGTCCCAGATCGAGACCGTTCTGCTGAACAACGGCTATCCCGCCAACTATCAGATCATCGTGGACCGCGTCAAGAACACCGACACCCTGGACGTCCAGGTGGAGATGACCCCCGAGATGTTCACCGACAACCTGGGCGAGATCGAGCGCCGCCAGAAGGAACTGGTGGACGGCCTGCGCTCCATGCTGGGTCTGGCCGCCAAGGTCACCCTGGTGGCCCCCAAGTCCATCGTCCGCAGCGAGGGCAAGGCCGTGCGCGTCATCGACAAGCGCAAGATTTGAGAGGAGGAACGGATATGAGCGTCAAACAGATCTCCGTGTTTCTGGAAAACAAGCCGGGCATGCTGCATACCATGACGGATGTGCTGGCGAAGAACAACATCGACATGCGCGCCCTGTCCCTGGCGGAGACCAACGACTTCGGCATCGTCCGCATCATCGTGGACGACGTCTACAACGCCACCACCGTCCTGAAGGACGCGGGCTTTGTCCACAGCGTCACCCCCGTGCTGGGCGTGTCCATCCCCGATGAGCCCGGCGGCCTGAACCGGGTGGTCGCGGTGCTGACCGACGCCCAGATCAACGTGGAATACATGTACGCCTTCCTGGGCGGTAAGGACGTCAATCACGCCTATATGATCTTCCGGGTGCAGGACCTGAAGGCCGCCGCGGCCGCGCTGGCCGCCAAGGGCGTCAAGTGCATCGACCAGGAAGAGATCGAAAAGCTGTAATTTCAATCAAATACGAAACAAGGCCCGCGCCGTACGGCGCGGGCCTTGTTTTTATCAATCTTAGTCTGCCTTTGCGGCTTCTCCGCTGTCAAACAGGGCGATGAGGGTGTTGAAAGCCTTCTCATCCACTTTGACGCAGGTGCCGCCGAAATAGGTGCCGAAGTGGACATAGCCTCCTTCCAGCAGACGAAGCGTGATGGTCATGCCGTCGTTCTTGCAGAAGGTGACATGATAGATCTCTTTGTCGTAAATGCTGTGCTGTCCCTCATCTAGCGGGATGTCCGCGGTGCGCATGAACTCGCCCTGGTTCAGCGCAGCCACGAAATCGTCCACGACCGGTTCGGCTTCCCGCTCAAGGGTAAAGATCTCGTCCGTGCTGTTATACCAGGAGGCGCGGGTCTGATACCGCACTTCCTCAAAATTTCCGGAAAGGTGGAACCGGTCTTCAAACAGGTCGGCCCCGTATTTCAGGGTCAGGTCATTGTCGTTGATAAAGATCTGGATCGCTCCGTTGGATTCCCGCATGCAGAGCATAAAGCCGGGGTCATATCCTTTTACGCTGTAGAAGTCGCCGGAGATGTTGCCCGCCAGCTCCACGTAGCCCTCCTTCGGCGTCCACACGTCAAGCATACCGGCGGCAGTCCCAAGGTACTCCCCGATGAGGTCCGCGTCATCATAGACCGTTTCGTATCCCTTGTAACAACGGCCCTGATAGATGAAAAAGGCATATGCCCAGCACATTTCCACATCGTCCGGTACGGCTAAGGTCACGTTCGCCGGCGGGATGGCTACGCCGTCCTCCGAGACCGTGATCCCGGTATCGGCATTGGCATCGGCGACGGAGGAGGGAGCATCCCGGTTGACAAAGAAGACCGCCCCGCAGAGGACCAGGCACAGGCACGCCGCCAGAGCGCCCCACTTGACCCAGCGGTATTTTTTGCCTTTGGGTGTGGCCTCAGGTGCGGCTTCCTCGATATAGTTTTCATCCACCTGGCCGAGGGCGTCTAAGATCCGCTTGCTTTTCATAACATGACACCTTCTTTCTCCAAATGCTGTTTCAGCCTGTTCCGGGTGCGGAACAGGGTCGTTTTCACTTTGCTTTCGCTGATCCCAAAGTCCGCGGCGATCTCCTTCACGGAGCAGAAGTACCAGTACCGCCGCAGAAAGATCCTTCTGGTCTCCGCCGGCAGGCCGCCCAGAAACTCGTTCAGCAGCTGCGTCAGCGCCATATCGTCAACAGCCCGCTCCACGCTGTCCGGCGCGGGGACGCACTCCGCCAGCTCCTCCAGCGCCAGGGGTACCTGGCCTCCGCCGCGCTTTTCCGCAGCGGCCTTTTCCCAGCGGCTCAGGGCCAGGTTGCGGGTGATCCTTCCGAGAAAGGTCCGCAGCTGGCGGGGACGCTGGGGCGGCATGGCCTCCCACGCTTTCCAGTATGTATCGTTGACGCATTCCTCGCTGTCCTCCTCGCTGCGCAGGATGCGCCGGGCGATGGAGCGGCAATACGGGCCGTACTTGCGCGCGGTCTCCGCGACGGCGGTCTCCGAGCGCGCCCAATATAACGCAATGATCTGCAGATCGTCCATGGGTTTCTCCTTTCTCAAGGGGATAAGGCCTTTCACCCTGATACACCGGAAAATGTCCCGATTCGTTACAGTTTTTTCAAAAAAAGACAATATCATTTTATCTGTCCCTTCGGAAAACATCAAGCGGCCGCTGCGCTCTGGGCAAAAATTCATGTTTTTTTCATAGTACCGTCTCTTGCCATTTTTCCGGGAATACAGTATAATAACTTGATATATAACATTGAAAGCCTGCCCGGCTTGAAAAGGGAGGAGGGCGAATCGGTGGAACAGGTCGTCCAGGTGCTGCAGAACGCCAAAAGTTATATCAAACTGATGGGGATCTCCGACTTTGTGGATATCGCGATCATGGCTTATGTGATCTACCGCGTTCTGCTGCTGATCCGCCGCAGCCGCTCCGGTCAGGTGGCCAAAGCCATCGTGATCATCATTGCGGCTTTGGGTGTCGCCACGCTTTTTGACCTGAATATGATCAGCTTCCTGCTCAGCCGCGCAGTGGAGCTGGGACTGATCGCTTTGCTTATCATCTTCCAGCCGGAGCTGCGCCGCCTGCTGGAGCAGGTGGGAAGCGGAAAGCTCACCGGCGTGTTCAGCCGGGAGCAGGCGCCGGAGGAGATGGAAAACGCCATCATCCAGACCGTGGCGGCCTATGCGTCCTTTTCCAAGGATAAGGTGGGCGCCCTGATGGTGTTTGAGCGCAAGACCCTGCTGGACGACGTGCTGAAGACCGGTACGACGATCGACGCCACCACCTCCGCCGAGCTGCTGAAAAACCTGTTCTGGAACAAGGCCCCCATGCACGACGGCGCCGTCATCGTGCGCGGCGGCCGGGTGGCCGGCGCGGGCTGCATGCTCCCCCTGTCCACCAATGTGAACCTGTCCCGTGACCTGGGCATGCGCCACAGGGCGGGCATCGGCATCAGCGAGAACTCTGACGCGGTGGTGGCCATCGTCTCGGAGGAGACCGGCTCCATCTCGGTGGCCGTGGGCGGAATGCTCAAGCGCCACCTGGCGCCCGAGACCCTGGAGCGCCTGCTGCGCAAGGAACTGCTGCCGGAGGAGACGCCGAAAAACGGTCATATCGACCTGGTCAACGCTCTGAGCGGACTGTTTAAATCGAAAAAAGGAGACAAGGCAGATGGGCAAAAAGATTCTTGACAGCAAGCTGCTGTATGCCCTTTTGGCCATCGCCGCCTCCATTGCCCTCTGGTTTTATGTGGCTACGGTGGAAAACCCGGACGGAGACATTGAGATCTCGGGGATCCCCATTACCTTCCTGAATGAGGAAGTGCTGGGGGAGCGCGGGCTGATGATCTCCAGCGGCCACGACCAGACGGTCACCCTGCAGGTGGTCGGCCCGAAGACCACGCTGGCCAAGCTGGATCAGGAGAAGGAGAAGATCACGCTGACCATCGACGTCAGCAAGATCACGTCCCCCGGCGAGCAGCGGATGGCATATACGGTCAGCCTGCCCACCGGCTACAATTCCAGCGTGCAGATTGCCAAGCAGTATCCCGCCAACATTGACTTTACCGTCTCCCGCCGTATCCAGAAGGAGATCGAGGTACAGGGCAAGTTTGACGGCACACTGGCGGAAGGCTATATGAGGGACGATTTTGAGATCCTCCCCGGCAAGATCGAGGTATGGGGCATTGAAAGCGAGGTCAACCGGATCTCCCACGCGCTGGTGACGGTCAGCGGCGATGACCTGACGACCACCTTTACGGGTGATATGGGCTTCCAGCTGATCAGCTACCAGGGCGAGGTACTGAAGGACCTGAATGTGGAGTGCTCCGTGGAGACCGTTTCGGTCACCATGCCGGTGCTGAAGACCGCCGACGTGCCTCTGGCGGTCAAGTGGGTCCTGGGCGGCGGCGTCACCGACGTGGATAAGTATGTGACGTTTGACATCGACCCGGAGGTCATCACCGTGTCCGGCGCGGAGGAGGATCTGGAGCCGCTGCAGGAGATCATCCTGGGCGAGATCGAGCTGGCCAACATCATCAGCGGAAACGATACCTTTGAATTTGATATTCCCCTTGATTCCACGCTGGAGAACATCAGCGGCGTCACGAAAGCCACGATTACGGTGAGCATCCACGGCCTGGAGACGAAGATCCTGGATGTGGACAACATCGTGGTCAAGACCCCCGACGGCTTTGAGGGCCAGGCGGTTACCCAGAGCCTGCAGGTGCTGGTGCGCGGCGCGCCGGAAGCCCTTGACCTGGTCTTCTCCCACAACCTGCGGGTGGTGGCTGACCTGAGCGGGACGGATGTCTCCGTGGGACGGTACACCGTTCCGGTTAAGGTCTATCTGGACAGCACCAGCGACGTGGGCGTGGTCGGCAGCGACTACAAGATCGTCGTGGACATTTCCAAGTAAGGAGAACGGCAATGACACAGATCGCCACGGTGAAGCGCCTGATGGGAGAGAAAAACGCGGAGGTCCTGGTCCGCCGCCTGTCGGCCTGCGGGCATGACTGCGCCAGCTGCGGCGGCTGCGGCCCGGACAGCGCCGCGCAGGTGACTGCCGTGGCGGAAAACGAGTTGGGCGCCCGCCCGGGCGACACCGTCCGGGTGGAGAGCGAAAGCGGCCGGGTGCTGGGTATGGCGGCGGCGCTGTACCTGGTTCCACTGGTGCTCCTGTTCGTGGGCTATTTCGTGGCGTCCGGAGTATTCAAGCTGGGCGAAGGCGCCAGTATGGCGGTGGGCATAGCCTGCCTGGTCATCGGCTTCGCGGCCAACTTCATGCTCGACCGCCGTACCCGCAAACGCCCGGTTCAGTACCGGATTGTGGAGGTCCTGAAGTCTTGTTCGGATATGTAAGGCCCCTGACGCCGGAGCTGCGGGTGCGGGAGCTGGACGACTACAAAGCCGTCTATTGCGGCCTTTGCCGCACCATGGGCAAGCGGCACGGCTTTTTCGCCCGCTTTACCCTCAATTATGATTTTACCTTCCTGGTCATGGTCCTGGCCTTTGAGCCTGAGCCGTGCCGGATGTCCCCGTGCCGCTGTCCGGCCCATCCTTTCCGCAGGCGGAACATGTGCCGGCAGATGTCCGCTCTTGCGGTGGCGGCGGATGAAAGTCTGATTCTCAGTGTGCAGAAGCTGCGCGACGATGTGGCGGACCACGGCTTTTTCCGGGGCCTGCCCGCCCGCCTGGTGGCCCTTTTCCTGACGCCGGCCTACAAAAAGGCGGCGGCGGCCCGGCCGGAGTTCGCCCTTGCGGTCACGGCCTGCCTGGAGGAACTGCACGCGCTGGAACGGGAGCGCTGTCCGTCTCTGGACCGTCCTGCGGATGCGTTTGCGCGCCTGCTGCGTTCCGCCGCCCCCGACACCGGGGACGCTCACCGAAACCGGGCCCTGAGTCAGATGCTCTACCATACGGGGCGCTGGATCTATCTGATCGACGCGTGGGACGACCTGGACGAGGACGTCCGCACGGGCTCCTACAACCCCATCGACGCCCGCTACCAGGGGCGGGGGAAGGAGCACCTGCAGGATGTGCGCACGACCCTGAACCACTCCCGAAGCCTGGCGGCTGCCGCCTATGAGCTGGCCAAGGCGGAGCGGTGGGACGGGATCCTTTCCAATATCTTATATCTGGGCCTGCCCGCGGTGGAAGAGCTGGTGCTTTCCGGCCGCTGGCAGCGAAAGCAGAGCCGAAAGCTAAAAAACTTAGGAGAATGAGCCAATGAACGATCCCTATCAAGTACTGGGCGTCAAGCCGGACGCCAGCGACGACGAGATCAAGCGTGCCTACCGCGAGTTGGCCCGCAAGTATCACCCCGACAACTACCAGAACAATCCTCTGGCCGACCTGGCGGAGGAGAAGATGAAGGAGATCAACGAGGCCTACGACGCCATTACCAAAATGCGCAGCGGCGGCGGTTCGGGCGGTTACACCTCCGGCGGCTCGGCCTATCAGAGCCAGAGCGCCTACCGCCAGCAGAGCAGCGACCCCACCTTTGCCCGGGTGCGCAATCTGATCAACAGCGGCAATCTGGACCAGGCCGAGCAGCTGCTGCGCAGCAGCAACGCCCGCACGGCGGAGTGGTATTTCCTGGCGGGCAGCGTGGCTTATCGCCGGGGCTGGCTGGACGAGGCCATGCAGAACTATCAGATGGCGGTCAACATGGAGCCCAACAACATGGAGTACCGGCAGGCGTACTCCATGATGCAGCAGGGCGGGAACGCCTACCGCCCGGCGGGGTACGGCAGCACCGGCATGGACGCCATGGACTGCTGCACCACCATGATGTGCCTGAACTGCCTGTGCGGAGGCTGCGGACGCTGACGCCATGAAGAACCAACGATTTTCCAAAGGCGCGTCCCGCACCGCCCTGGGCGGTGTGCTGGCAGCGCTGTCGCTTCTTTTGCTCTACCTGGCCACGCTGATGCCCACCGGGCGCATCGGTATGGTGGCCGTGGCGGGCCTTGTCCCGGCGGCCGGCGTGGTCTCCGGCAGTCTGGCCGTGGGGTTCCTTTGCTACGGCGCGGCGGGGCTTCTTGCGCTGCTTCTGCTGCCCGACAAGGGCTGCGCCCTGCTCTACGCGATCTTTTTCGGCTTGTATCCCATGGTCAAAAGCGCCATTGAGCGCGTGCGTAAGCTCCCCCTGGAGCTGCTGCTGAAGCTGGCGTTTTTCAATGTGGTGCTGGCCATTCTTTTATTTGGCTTTTCTTCCGTGCTGTTCCCGTTCCTGCCGGAATTTCTGCACAGCCCGCTGCCCATTTTTCTGGTGGGCAATGTGGTGTTCCTGCTCTATGATTTCGGGTTCAGCAAGCTGATCACCTACTACGCCGCCCGGATCCGGCCGGCGACGCGCAAGTACCGATAGAAGGGATGACCTGTTTGGTTAAAAGTATGACCGGCTACGGCCGGGGGGAGGCCACCCAGAATGGCCGCAAGATCACGGTGGAGGTGCGGTCGGTCAACAACCGCTACCTGGACTGTGGGGTCAAGCTGCCCCGTGCTTACATCTTCGCCGAGGACGCCATCAAGACCCGGGTAGCCAAGGCCATTTCCCGGGGCAAGGTGGACGTGTTCGTCAACATCGTGCAGACCGAGGGCGAGTCCCTGTCGGTCACGGTGAATGAAGAACTGGCGAAGAGCTACATTGCCGCTCTGCGGCAGCTGTACGAGCTGGGCGGCGGGATGCTGAAGGGAAATTGCTATGCCACCGACCTGGCCCGGTTCCCCGATGTGCTGACGGTGGAAAAGAAGGAAGAAGACCTGGAGGCCGTGGCGGCGGACATCTGCGCCGTGCTGGACCTGGCATTGGAGGATTTCGACCGGATGCGCACCCGGGAAGGGGAGAAGCTGGCGGCCGACATTCTCGGCCGGGCGGACACCATCGAGGCCTACACAGCCAGGGTGGAGGAGCGCTCGCCCCAGACCGTGGCCGAGTACCGCGCCCGCCTGGAGAGCAAGATGCAGGAGGTGCTGGCCAACGTCCAGCTGGACGAGAGCCGCATCCTGACCGAGGCGGCCATCTTTGCCGACAAGGTGGCGGTGGACGAGGAGACCGTACGCCTGCGCAGCCACTTGGAGCAGCTGCGCGGCATGCTCTCCCAGGGCGGCGCCACCGGCCGCAAGCTGGACTTCCTGATCCAGGAGTTTAACCGGGAGACCAACACCATCGGCTCCAAGTGCAACGACATCGACATCTCCCGCATGGTGGTGGACATGAAAGCCGAGATCGAAAAGATCCGGGAGCAGGTCCAGAATATCGAGTAAGGGCGGTAGATTGCGGTGAAACTGATCAATATCGGCTTTGGCAATATGGTCTCTGCCGAACGGCTGGTGGCCATTGTCAGTCCCGAATCCGCGCCCATCAAGCGCATGGTGCAGGAGGCCCGGGACCGGGGCACCCTGATCGACGCCACCTTCGGCCGCAAGACCAAAGCAGTGCTGATCATGGACAGCGGCCATATTGTCCTGTCCGCGCTCCAGCCCACTTCGGTGGCCGGGCGGCTCAGCGGCAAGGAGGCCGCGCTCGGAGACGCGGAGGAGGAGATGGAAGCATGATAAAGCGAAAGAAACAGAAGGGACAGCTGATCGTCCTGTCCGGGCCTTCCGGGGTCGGGAAGAGCACGGTGATCGCCGAGCTTCTGAGCGAGCGGAAGGACATCCACTTTTCGGTTTCCTTCACCACCCGCGCGCCCCGGGCGGGCGAGGAGGACGGCGTCAACTACAATTTTGTAGACCGGACCGAGTTTGAGCGGATGATCTCCGCCGGGGAGCTGCTGGAACACGCGGAATATGTGGGAAACTATTACGGAACCTCTCTGAAGGTCATCCAGGAAAAGCTGGACCAGGGCGTGGACGTTCTGCTGGACATCGAGGTGCAGGGCGCAGCCAAGGTGCGCGCCAAGTGCCCGGAGGCGGTGCTGATCTTCATTATGCCGCCCTCCTTTGAGGAGCTGTCCCGCCGCCTGCACGGGCGCAATACCGACGATGAGGACGTCATCAGCGGGCGACTGCAGAAGGCCCGCGAGGAGTGCAAAGAGATCAAAAACTATGATTACCTGGTGGTCAATGACAAGGTGCCCGAAGCGGCCGCTGAGATCATGGCCATTTTGCTGGCAGAGGACTGCCGCGTTCGCAACCGAATGCATTTACTGGAAGGAGTGTAAGGAATTATGATGCTTTATCCCGCAATGAATGACCTGCTCAAGCAGGTGCCCAGCCGCTATATGCTGGTCAACGTGGTGGCCCAGCGGGCCCGCCAGATCGCCAGCGCCGCGGAGGAGAATGAGACCCCGCTGGACGACAAGCCGGTGTCCATGGCCATCCGCGAGGTGGCGGAAGGGAAAGTGACCATTCAGGTTTAAGGAAGCACGGGTGCTTTGGAGAGCCTGACGGAAAGGGGGCGGCAGTATGCATGTGGAACGGGAAGCCAAGGTTGCCTTGGCGGCCGCGACCTATGCGATCGACCGCCCCTATTCCTATCTGGTCCCCGCCGAGCTGGAAGACCGGCTCCGGCCCGGTATGCGGGTCATCGTCCCCTTTGGGGCGGGGAACCGGCGCTGCGACGGCATCGTTCTGGCTCTTTCAGACCGGACGGACACCCGGCGCCTGAAGCCCATTCTCGCTCTGCTGGACGACGAGCCGGTGCTGGACCAGGAGGGAATCCAACTGGCCCTCTGGGTGCGGGAGCAGTGGTTCTGCACGGTCTATGAGGCGGTGCGCGCCATGCTGCCCGCCGGCCTGTGGTTCTCTCTGCAGGACACCTGGCGCATTTCAGAGGGCGTGGACAAGGAAAAAGCCTATGACGCCGCGGGGCGGTCGGGCATCGCCCGCAGTCTGCTGGACATCCTGTACGCCAACGGCGGCGCGGCGGAGGTCGGCCGTCTCCGGGACGCCCTGGGGCCCCACGATCCCAACCCCGCGCTCAAGCTGCTGGCAGACCAGGGCATTCTGAACCTGGAGACCAGCGCTTCTCGCGGCGTGGGAGATAAGACGGAGCAGGTAGCTTCTCTTGCAATCCCACCGGAGGAGGCCATGGCGCAGGTGGAGCCCAAGCGCAAGCGCTCGCCCCTGCGGTATTCCGTGGTGGAGCTGCTGGCCGGGATCGGCAGCGCATCCTCCAAGGAGATCTGTTATTTCACCGGCGCTTCTCCCGCCACCCTGCGCGGTCTGGCAAAGAGCGGACTGATCAAGCTGGAGCGCCGGGAGGTGCTGCGGCGGGTGCAGACCAAGGCAGCCGAACCGGCGGGCCCGGTGGAGCTGAACGGAGAGCAGCAGCAGGCCTACGAGGGTCTGGAAGCGCTGCTGTTGTCCGGTCAGCCTTCGGCGGCGCTGCTGTACGGCGTGACCGGAAGCGGAAAGACCCAGGTGTACCTGAAGCTGATCCGCCGGGTGCTGGAGGAAGGGCGCACAGCCCTGGTACTGGTGCCGGAGATCGCGCTGACGCCGCAGCTGTTAAGTATTTTCGTCTCTCATTTCGGGGATGAGGTGGCCGTGCTCCACAGCAGCCTGCGTACGGGGGAGCGGTACGATGAGTGGAAGCGGGTCAAGTCCGGGCGGGCCAAAGTGGTCCTGGGCACCCGCTCCGCCGTGTTCGCGCCCCTGCAAAACCTGGGCCTGATCGTCCTGGACGAGGAACAGGAGCACAGCTACAAGTCGGAAAACGTGCCCCGCTACCATGCCCGGGACGTGGCAAAATACCGCTGCGTGCAGAACAAGGCGCTGCTGCTGCTGGGTTCCGCCACGCCGTCGGTGGAGAGCATGTTCCTGGCCAAACAGGGCAGTTATCACCTGTTTACCCTGAATCACCGTTACAACGCCCGCGCCCTGCCTAAGGTGTTCATCACCGATATGAAGCGGGAGCTGCGCGCGGGCAATGCGTCGGACATCAGTGCCCTGCTGCGCATGGAGCTGGAGGACAATCTGGAGCGGGGGGAGCAGAGTATTCTGTTCCTGAACCGCCGGGGAGCTTCCCGGATGCTGTCCTGCGGGGAGTGCGGCGAGGTGCCCACCTGTCCCCGCTGTTCGGTCTATCTGACCTATCATTCGGCCAACCGGCGGCTGATGTGCCACTACTGCGGCCACTCGGAGCCTCTGCCGGAGGCCTGTCCCGCCTGCGGCGGGAAGCTCGCCTTCATCGGCACGGGCACCCAGAAGGTGCAGCAGGAGCTGGAGGAGCTGTTTCCCGGCGTGGAGGTCATGCGGATGGACGCTGATACGGTCAGCGCCTCCAACAGCCACGAGAAGATGTTTTCCCGGTTCGTCAAAGAGAAGATCCCCATCCTGGTGGGCACCCAGATGGTGGCCAAAGGGCTGGACTTCGAAAACGTGACCCTGGTGGGCGTGATCGCCGCCGACCTGTCCCTGTACGTGGACGACTTCCGGGCGGGGGAGCGCACCTTCTCCCTGATCACCCAGGCGGTGGGCCGGGCCGGACGGGGCGTGAAGAGCGGCCGGGCGGTCATCCAGACCTGGACGCCGGAAAACGAGGTCATCACCTGCGCCGCCGCCCAGGATTATGACAGCTTTTACCAGCAGGAGATCCAGATGCGGAAGGCCAGGGGCTGCCCGCCCTTCCGGGACCTGTTCCTGCTGACCGCCTCGGGGTCCGACGAGCACGCCGTTCTGCGCGCTTGCCTGCGGCTGCGCCAGGCGTTGGAGAGCGCCCTGAAAGCGGCCCCCTATGACAAAATGGAACTGCAGATCCTCGGCCCGGCGCCCGCGTCGGTGGCCAAGGTAAACAACCGATACCGCTACCGCGTGACGGTCAGCGGGAAAAACACGAAGGAGCTGCGCGCTCTGCTGGCCCATCTGGTGCGCGCGGCACAGCAGGATAAGGAAAACCGCGGGGTCTCGGTCTTTGCCGATGTGAACCCGCTTGACTGATTGGAATGGAGGAACTTTTATAATGGCATTGCGTAAAATTTTGTCCAGTAAAGATCCGGTCTTGAAAAAGGTCAGCCATCCGGTGACCAGCTTTGATGAGAAGCTCCACGCCCTGATCGACGATATGCGGGAGACGCTGAAGGATTCCGGGGGAGTCGGCCTGGCCGCGCCCCAGATCGGCATCCTGCGCCGTGTGGTGCTGGTCATCAATGCCGACGACGAGATGCTGGAGCTGGTCAATCCGGAGATCATCTTTACCGAGGGCGAGCAGACCGGCCTGGAGGGCTGTCTGTCGGTGCCTGGCCTGTACGGGGAAGTCACGCGCCCCTACCGTGTGCGCGTGAGAGCCCAGGACCGCAACGGCAATGTGTTCGAGGTAGAGGATGTGGATCTGACCGCCCGCTGCTTCTGCCATGAATGCGAGCACCTGGACGGCCACCTGTTCACGGAACACACCGACAAGCTCTATACAGTGGAAGAGCTGGAAGAAATGGAGAAGGACAACTGATGCGCATCCTGTTTATGGGAACGCCCGATTTCGCGGTTCCCTCCCTCCGGGCGCTGGTGGAGGCGGGACACACCCTCTGCGGCGCGTTTACCCAGCCGGATAAACCGAAAAACCGGGGTATGAAGCTGCAGCCAACACCTGTCAAGGAGTTCTGCCTTGCACACGACATCCCGGTGTTCCAGCCCACCAAACTGCGGGACGGCACGGCGCTGGCCCAGATTCAGGAGCTGGCTCCCGAACTGATCGTGGTGGCGGCCTACGGGCGCATTCTACCGGAGGACATCCTGAACTACCCAGCAAAGGGCTGCATCAATGTCCACTCGTCTTTACTGCCTAAATACCGGGGAGCGGCCCCCATTAACTGGGCCATTCTGAACGGCGACAAGGAGACCGGCGTGACCATTATGCACATGGCCGCCGCGCTGGACGCGGGGGACATCATCTCCCAGGTGTCCACCCCCATCGACCCCGATGAGACGGTGGAGGCGCTCCACGACCGCCTGGCCGCTCTGGGCGCGGAGCTGTTGGTGGAGTCGGTAAAGAAGATCGGGGACGGCACCGCCAGCCGCACGCCCCAGAACGAGGCGCAGGTCACTTACGCCCCCATGCTGTCCCGGGAGCTCTCTCCCATGGACTGGACCAAACCGGCCCGCGCCCTTCACGACCAGGTGCGCGGCCTGATCCCCTGGCCCGCCGCCGCGGCGGAGCTGGGCGGCGTGCGCTGCAAGGTGTTTTCCACCGCCGTGTGCGGGGAGAGCGTGTCCGCCGCGCCGGGTACCGTGGTGCAGGCCGACAAAAAGGGTTTGAAGATCGCCTGCGGCGGTGAAACTGTACTGGAGATCCTGGAGCTGCAGCCCGACGGCAAAAAGCGTATGGCGGCGTCTGCCTTCCTGCAGGGCCGTCCCATTCCGGAAGGGAGCAGCCTTCTATGACCGCCCGCGAGGCGGCGTTCCGCACCCTGGTGGCCTGTGAGAAGCAGGACGCCTGGGCGGACGGCTTTTTGAAGCGCACCCTGAGCGAGGGAAAGCTGGATGGGCGGGAAGCCGCCCTGGCCACCCGCCTGACCTTCGGCGTGACCCAGAACCGGATGCTGCTGGACTGGTATGTGGATCAGTTTGCCAAGGGCAAGCTGGATTTGAACGTGCTCACTGCGCTGCGGCTGGGTGCCTACCAGATGCTCTTTCTGACCCGGGTGCCCGTCAGCGCAGCGGTCAACGAGTCGGTGAAGCTGACCCGGAAATATTCTAAAAATCCCGGAGCCGCGGGACTGGTTAACGCCGTCCTGCGCAATCTGGAACGAAACAAACAGGACCTGACCCCACCGGAGGATCTTTCCATCCGGTACAGCCACCCCCAATGGCTGGTGGATACCTTTGTCCGGCGGCTGGGGGAGGAAGGGGCGCGCGCGCTGCTGGAATGCCACAACGGGGAAGTGCCCACCATGGCCCAGGTCAACACCTGCCGCGCCTCGGCCCGGCAGGTCCTGGAGGAGCTGACAAGCGCCGGCGTGGAGGCCGAACTCCACCCCTGGCTGGACAACTGCCTGACCCTGCGGGGAACAGGCAGCCTGGAACAGCTGGACGCGTTCCAAAAGGGCGAATTCTACGTCCAGGACGCCGCCGCCCGCCTGGCGGTGCAGGCGGCGGACCCCAAGCCGGGTATGCGGGTGCTGGACGTGTGCGCCGCGCCGGGCGGCAAGTCCTTTGCCGCCGCCATCGCCATGGAAGACCGGGGGGAGATCGTCTCCTGTGACATCCACCCTCATAAACAGACCCTGATTGAAAACGGTGCCCGCCGGCTGGGGCTCAGCTCCATCCGCGCGGTAACACAGAACGGAAAAGAGCGGGTGCCCGAATGGGAGAGCGCGTTCGATCTGGTGATCGCCGACGTACCCTGCTCCGGCCTGGGCATCATCCGGAAGAAGCCGGATATCCGCTATAAGGATCCCGCGCCTTTGGAAGGGCTGCCCGCCATTCAGCGGGCGATTTTGGACAACGCCTGCGCCTATGTGAAGCCGGGCGGCGTGCTGCTGTACTCCACCTGCACCCTTTTGGAGCGGGAAAATGAGGATGTTGTGAAGGGATTTCTTGAAAAGCACCCGGACTTTATACTTGAGGAACTGGAATTGCCCGCGCCGATCGGGAAGGTGGAGGAGGGCTATGTGACCCTCTGGCCTCACATCCACGGCACGGACGGCTTTTTTATCGCCAAGCTGAGGAGAAGGATATGACCGATCTGAAATCCATGACGCTGGAGGAGATGGCGGCGCTGCTGAAAAGCTGGGGCGAGCCGTCCTTCCGCGCCGGGCAGGTGTTTACCTGGCTGCACAAGGGCGTCACGTCCTTTGACGAAATGACCAACCTGCCCAGAAAGCTGCGGGAAAAGCTGGCGGCGGAGTGCTTCATCACATGCCCCCAGGTGGAGCGCAAGCAGGTGTCCGCCCAGGACGGCACCATCAAATATCTGTGGAAGCTGGCGGACGGCAACTGCATCGAAACGGTGCTCATGCGCTATCAGCACGGCAACACCGTGTGCATCTCCTGCCAGGTGGGCTGCCGTATGGGCTGCGCCTTCTGCGCGTCCACCCTGGGGGGGAAGATCCGCGACCTGACGCCCTCTGAAATGCTGGATCAGGTGCTCTTCACCCAGCTGGACAGCGGCGCGGAGATCTCCAACATCGTCCTGATGGGCATCGGTGAGCCCCTGGACAATTTCGACACGGTGCTGCGCTTTCTGGAGCTGGTCAACCACCCCAAGGGAATGAACATCGGCATGCGCCACATCTCCCTGTCCACCTGTGGTTTGACCGAAAAAATTGACAAGTTGGCGGAGTATCGGTTACAATTAACGCTAAGCGTTTCTCTCCACGCGCCCGACGACGAGACCCGGAACCGGATCATGCCGGTCAACCGCTCCGTGGGCGTAAAGAAGCTGATGGATACCTGCAGGCGCTATTTTGAGAAGACGGGCCGGCGGATCTCCTACGAGTACGCCATGATCGACGGCGTCAACGACTCGGATGCGCAGGCCGATCTTCTGGCCGGACTGCTGAAGGGGACGCCCGGCCATGTGAACCTGATCCCCCTGAACCATGTGGAGGAAAGCCCCCTGAAGCCCAGCAGGCGGGTGGCCGCGTTTCAGAAGCGGCTGGAGAGCCACGGCGTGACCGTGACTGTCCGCCGCCGTTTGGGCGGAGATATCGACGCTTCCTGCGGGCAGCTGCGGCGCAAAGCGATGCAGGAATAACTGCCCGCTTTCCGAAAGGAATGATGCGAATATGAACGTATGGACGATCACCGATACCGGTGCGGTCCGACAACAGAACCAGGACGCCTGCCGGGTGGAGATCCTGTCGCCCGAGCAGATCTTACTGATAGTCTGCGACGGCATGGGCGGCGCCCGGGCGGGAAACATCGCCAGCGAGCTGGCGGTGGGCGCCTTCGGCGACGCGGTGCTGGAACGGCTGAATGACCCGGAGCGCGCGGGCGATCCCGGAGCGGTGCTGGTCGAATCTGTGGAAGCGGCCAACCGGGTCGTGTGCCGCCGGGCGAATACCGATCCGGCCTGTTTAGGCATGGGGACCACGCTGGTGGCGGCCCTGGTCACCGGGCAGACCTGCTACGTGGTCAATGTGGGCGACAGCCGGGCCTATCTGGTCTCCCCCGACGGCATCCGCCGGATCACCCGGGACCACTCCCTGGTGGAGGACCTGGTGGAGCGCGGAGAGATCACCCCCGACCAGGCGCGGACCCACCCCCAGAAGAATCTGATCACCCGGGCTCTGGGGGCGGCAGAGGCGGCAAAGGCGGATCTGTTTCAGGAGCCGCGCGTACCGGGCGCTTTCCTGCTGCTCTGCTCCGACGGCCTTTCCAACGTGGTGACAGACCAGGAGATCCTGTATGAGATCATTCACGGCGGCGAGCCGTCGGACTGCTGCAAACGGCTGCTGGATACGGCGCTGCAGCGAGGAGCACCGGATAATGTGACAGCGGTGCTGCTTCAGATGTAACGAGAAGGAGGAGATTTACCATGGATCAATACATAGGTAAATTACTCGACAACCGATATGAGATCCTGGAGTGCATCGGCACCGGCGGCATGGCGGTGGTCTACAAGGCCCGCTGCCACCGGCTCAACCGGCTGGTCGCGGTCAAGATCCTCAAGCCGGAGCTGGCCCGGGACGCGGAGTTCCGCCGCCGCTTCCACGACGAGTCCCAGGCAGTCGCCATGCTCTCCCATCCCAACATCGTGGCGGTCTATGACGTGTCTCACTCCGACGATCTGGACTATATCGTCATGGAGCTGATCGACGGCATTACCCTCAAGCAGTATATGCAGAAGAAGGGGCTGCCCCTGAACTGGCGGGAGGCCCTGCACTTCATCACCCAGATCATGAAGGCCCTGTCCCACGCCCACAGCCGTGGGATCATCCACAGGGACATCAAGCCCCAGAACATCATGGTCCTGCGGGACGGCAGCGTCAAGGTGGCCGACTTTGGCATCGCCCGGGTGGCCTCCGCGGCCCAGTCCACCCTGACCCAGGAGGCTTTGGGCTCGGTGCACTATATCTCGCCGGAGCAGGCCCGGGGCAGCCACATCGACGCCCGCGCCGACATTTATTCCGCCGGCGTGGTGCTCTACGAGATGACCGCGGGGCGTCTGCCCTATGAGGGAGAAACCCCCGTCTCGGTGGCCATTCAGCACATCAGCTCCATTCCGCTGCCGCCCCGGGACATCAACCCGGATATTCCCGAGGCGCTGGAGGCCATCACCATGAAGGCCATGGCCTCTGATGTGGACAAGCGGTATGTCTCGGCGGACGCCATGCTGGTCGACCTGGAGGAGTTCCGGAAGAATCCCAGCATCAATTTTGAGTACACCCAGGAAGAACTGTTCCAGGGCGGGGTCATTGATGAGCCCACCATTGTCTGCAGCAGCGAGGACAGCGGCAGTCTCCACCGCCGGCGCGAACGTGATCGCGAACGTGATCGGGAACGCGACAGGGAGGAAGAGGAGGATTACCGCGAGCGCAAAGACCGGGGCGGCGTTTGGCCCGTGATCCTGGCCGTGGGCGCGATTCTGGTTTTCATTGCCGGCATTATCTATTTCCTCTGGACCACCATTTTCGGCGGGATCCTGGCCGACCACAGCACGGAGGTCAAGGTGCCCAATCTGCTGGGTATGACGATCGAGGAGGTTAACCGGGATATTGCCCTGGGGAACATCGACAAAGTATTCCTGATTGTCGAGGGCAGTACGGTGGAGAGCGACCTGCCCGCCGGCCAGATCGTCAGTCAGGACCCCAAGTCCGGTGAAACGAAAAAAGGGGAAGAGATCATTATCACCGTGGACATTTCGGCCGGTCCGGAGCAGCTGCTTATGCCCAATGTGGTCAATCAGGAGTACCGGGAGGTTTTGGTACAGCTCCGGGATGAAATGGGGCTGCAGGTCACCCCGGCCTATGAAAACAGCGATATCACCCGCGATTATGTGATCCGCTCCGAGCCTGCGGAGGGCTTTACGCTGGAACCCGGCCAGGAGGTCAAGATCGTCATCAGCCTTGGCCCGGAGAAGGAACCGCCGGTCACAGTGCCCGTCTTTACCGATACGAATATCGATTGGGCGCTGGAGCAGGTGGAGAAGCTGAACCTGGTGCCGGACGTGGTGGAAAAGACGGACACCGAGCACGCGAAGGGAACTGTGCTCTACCAGAGCATCCCGCCCGGAACGGAGGTTGAAGTGGGGACCACCATCACCTTCCACATCAGCTCCGGCCCCACCGACGATGATAATCCGACGGGCGATCCCACCGACGATCCCGAAGAGCCGCCTGAGACATCGCCTGATGTCCCGCCCGCGCCCTCTGATAACCAGCCTGTGAGCAGCACCAAGACCGTTTCCATCAACCTGTCCCAATACACCGCACCGGTCCAGATCCGGATCGAGGTGGGGGGCGTGACGCAGTTCAACGGCCCGGTCGATCCCTCCCAGGGGACCTTTTCCAGCCCCATCACCGGAACGGGCGAACAATGGGTGACCGTCTATATTGATGGTGCTGTCGAGCGCAATTACCTGGAGGATTTCGGCGCTTGATGGAAACGGGGATCATTATGAAAGCCCTGTCCGGATTCTACTATGTGGACCCGGGCGACGGGAGCCTGATCGCCTGCCGGGCAAGAGGAAAGTTCCGCCACCAGCACATCACGCCGCTGGTCGGGGACCGGGTGGAGTTTACCGCTCTGGAGGACGGCTCCGGCATAGTGGATGAGATCCTCCCGCGCAAGAATGAGTTCCTGCGCCCCGCCGTCGCCAACATTGACCAGCTGGTTATCATCGCCTCCGGGGCCATTCCGGTCACCGATCCGTTTCTCATTGACCGCATGACCTCCCTGGCGGAGAGCAAGGGGTGCGACAGCATCATCTGCATCAACAAGTGCGATCTGGAGCGGGCGGACGATTTGTACGACATCTACACCGCCGCAGGCTTTTCCACCGTGCGGGTCAGCGCGGAAACCGGGGAAGGGATCGGGGAGCTTGCATCCCTGATCGCCGGAAAGGTATCTGCTTTTACAGGGAACTCCGGCGTGGGGAAGTCCAGCATTCTGAACACCCTGGAGCCGGGCTTTTCTCTGGCGGTGGGCCAGGTCAGCGAGCGGCTGGGCCGCGGCCGCCATACCACCCGCCACGTGGAGCTGTTCCGCCTGAAAAGCGGTGCGGTCGTGGCGGATACGCCGGGCTTTTCCTCCTTTGATACCGACCAGACGGAGGTGCGGCAGAAGGAAGACCTGGCCGCCACCTTCCGGGAGTTCCGGCCCTATCTGGATCAGTGCCGCTTTGTGGGCTGCGCCCATGTGAAGGAAAAGGGCTGCGCGGTGCGGGAGGCCGTGAAGCAGGGTGAGATCCCGCCCAGCCGCCATGCCAGCTACGTGCGCCTGTACGAGCAGGCCAAGGCGCACAAGGAATGGGAAAAATAAAATCGATCCGCAGAAGGGACCAAACGCCTCCTTCCGCGTATACTGGGGTAGCAGACCAGTTTGCGCGGAAGGAGGCGTTTTTGTATGAAAATCGTGGTGGTCAAATCCCCCAAGGCCCTGCGCGGGCTTCTCATGTCTCTTTTCAAATTGAAATGACATACCTTGGACAGCTCTTACATATAGTGCTTTAGAGTATGGTCAAGTATCCATGCAGAAGGAGAGAAGCACTATGGAGCTGGAATTGAACCGAACCCATCTGACCGGTTATGACACAGTCCTGGACACGACCGTGTTCCAGGAGGAGACCCTGGAGACCATCGTTCCGGACGCCTGCCCGGACATCCTGCGTCTGGTCGATACGCAGGGAAAGATTCTGCTGAAAAACAAAACGGCATCGGACGGCCAGGTCACGCTGACCGGGACAGCGCGGCTGACCGTCCTTTACCTGCCGGACGGTGGGACCGGCCCCTGCCGCCTGGAAGTCAACATTCCGTTCACCATGACGGCGGAGGAGAAGCGGATCCGGACCGGCTGCCTGGTGACCGCCGTGCCCCGGGTCTCCGGTGCGGACACCCGGACCATGAACCCCCGCAAGGTCGTGACCCGGGTGGAGATCGCCGTGAACTTGAAGGTGTTTACCGCCGCCGCGGCTTCGCTCTGCACGGGAATCAGCGCCGTGGACGGCACCGTGGAGCAGCTGATGGAATCCCATCAGCCGACCTGCATTGCCGCGGTCCAGGAAAAGCAGATCTCCTTTGAGGACGACCTGAATATCCCCGCGGGGCGCCCGGCGGCCGAAGAGCTGATCCACAGCCGGGTGGAGCTGTCCTGCCGTGAGTCCAAGATCATCGGCAGCAAGCTGATCTTCAAGGGCGAAGCGGTAGTGCAGCTGCTCTACCGGCCCGCGAGCGGGGGACTGGACGCGGCGGACTTTACGCTGCCCTTCTCCCAGATCGCGGAGGTGGCCGGCGTCGGGGAGGACGGCATCTGCAGCGTCGAAATGAGCCTGACCGGCGCGGAGTTCGTGCTGGGCGGGGACGGCCGCACCGTGTCCGTGTCCCTCTCCATGCTGGCGCAGGCCATCGTGCGGGAGGAGCGCAGCGTGGAGCTGCTGGCCGACACCTACAGCACCTGCTGCCCGGTCCGGGCTGAGCGCGTCCCCTATGACTACCGGGTCTGCCAGACCGAAGGAACGGGCCGCCAGATGGTGCGGGAGATCATCGAGACCGGCCTGCAGATCAAATCGGTGGTGGACTCCTACTGTACCCTGGGGCGGATGACCCAGAACCGGGAGGGGGGCCAGCTGCGCCTGACGGCGCAGGTGGGCGTCACGGCGGTCTGCATCACGGAGGAGAACGACTACTGCGCCGTCTCCCGGAGCTTTGAAGTCAACTGCGCGGTGGACGTCCCGGAAGAGTGCATCTGCCTGTTTTCCTGCGAGAGCGGAGATCTGATCGCCACGCCGACGGCGGACGGTGTGGAGGTGCGCTTCCCGCTGGATTTCCCGTATCTCTGCCTGCGGGACGCCCACGCAATGGTAGTCCGGGACGTCAGCGTGGAGAACGCCGCGGAAGGGGAAGCGGGCCCGCGTCCTTCCATTGTCCTGCGGGTCCTGGACGAGGGGGAGCGGCTCTGGGATGTGGCCAAACGGTACGGCACCACCATCGGCGACATCGTCAAAGCCAATGAGCTGGAGAGTGAGCAGCCCTGCGGCGGAACGCTGCTGCTCATTCCCCGCAAGCGGTAGAAAGGGAGGAAGCGGCAGTGGAAGATCGCAGCATTTATGAAAGCATCGCCCGGCGTACGGAGGGCGACATTTACATCGGCGTGGTGGGCCCCGTCCGGACGGGAAAATCCACCTTCATCAAGCGGTTTATGGAGAGTCTGGTCATCCCCAAGATCGACAATGTCTACCGCCGGGAGCGGGCCCGGGACGAACTGCCCCAGAGCGGGTCGGGCCGCACGGTCATGACCGCCGAGCCGAAGTTCGTCCCCGAGGAGGCGGTGGAGATCACCATGGACGGCGGCGCGGCCCTGTCGGTGCGCCTGATCGACTGCGTGGGCTATCTGGTGCCCGGCGCGGTGGGGGTGCTGGAGGACGGGATGCCCCGGATGGTGATGACCCCCTGGTTCGACCACGAGATCCCCATGACGGAGGCCGCGGAGATCGGCACCCGGAAGGTCATCGCGGAGCACTGCACCATCGGCATTGTGGTGACCACCGACGGCACCATCACCGATATTCCCCGGGAGGACTACCTGGAGGCGGAGGAGCGGGTCATCACCGAGCTGCGGGAGCTGGGCAAACCGTTCCTGGTGCTGCTCAACTCCGCGTACCCCAACAGCGACCGGGCACGGGCCATCCGTGCGGAGATCGCGCAGAAATACAATGTGACCTGCGTATGCACCAACTGCATGGAACTGGAGGAAGGGGCAGTCACCGACATTATCCGGGGCGTGCTCTGCGAGTTCCCCATCCAGGAGCTGGACCTGTTCCTGCCCGCGTGGGTGGACGCTCTTCCCTTTGAGCACCCCATCAAGAGCGAACTATATGCCGCAGTCCGTGCGGGCGCCGCCGGGCTGCAGCGGGTGCGCGATGTGCGCGCCTGCGTGGACGCCATGGGAGAGTGCGACGCCATCAGCCGGGCGAGCGTCACCTCCATGGACCTGGGCACCGGGATCGCCCAGGCAGAGCTGGATCTGCCCAGAAGCCTGTTCTATGACACCTTGTCCCAGCAGTCCGGGTTCACCGTGCGGGATGACGGAGACCTGATGAATCTGCTCTCCGGCCTGGCGGAGATGAAGAACAGCTATGATAAGGTGGCTGATGCGCTGAAGCAGGTGAAGGAGACGGGGTACGGCATCGTCATGCCCAATACCGACGAGCTGACCCTGGAGGAGCCGGAGATCGTCAAGCAGGGCGGCCGGTACGGGGTGCGTCTGAAGGCATCGGCACCCTCTATCCATATCAACAAGAACAAACAGAAGTATAAAAGCGGCCGGCAGACAGAACAAGAAGGGCATGGAAGCTCAAGGGCTGCCCTCAGGCTGTTCGCTCATGTGGAGACCTTCTGGTTAACGTTCGATGGTGCAGCCGCCGGAAAACGGCTGGTAACTTTTTGCGCTGGAGCAAACCATCCTATAACCGCTTGACTGCACGATGCAGGCGTATTGGCGCAATCGGCGGAATATGATGGATTGAAAGGTGGAATGCTTCGTGAAGCAACCGCTGCCGTTGGAACTGAAAAAAGAGCTGATGCTCCAGATTAACCAGAGACTTTTCGAACAGGGCCTTCTCCCTCAGGAAACCTATGAGGAGGCAAAAGTCAAAATCGTAAATATCCGTACATAGCCCACCCTGCAGGAACATTTCTGCGGGGTGCTTTTTTATACCCGTCGCCGGAAAAGACCACAACGGTTTTATATAGCCATCATAATTTGAAATTTCCTACTGGACGAAAGAAAGATAAACCTGTAAACTATGGATATTAAGTAAAGGGGTGCCCCTTTGCTGTTGGCTGCTCAGCAGCTGTGTGCCGGAGGGAAGGAGGGAGCACGATGGTAAAAGCGAATCTGAAAAACCACAGAACCTTTCTCTGCGTTGTCCTTGCCGTCCTTTTGGCGGTCGTGCTGCGGCAGATCGGTCTTCGGGTGGAAGATCCACTCGATAGGGCTTGCTCATTCCTCCGCTCTGTCATATACATCGTGCTGTTTGCAGCATGGGGCATTTCGATCCGAAGACGGATCATTCAGCCCCAGGTGCGCCGCTATCTCACCGCTGTTTCCGCGCTGATGGTATTCTGGGTAACGGTCCGGACGATCCGGTATTCATTGGAGGGATGCCCATGGGTGCTGCGTCATCTCTGGTACCTGTACTATCTGCCCATTCTGTTCATTCCGCTTCTGGCGGTGTTCGTCGCCCTGTCGCTGGGCAAGCCGGAGAACTACCGCCTGCCGAAATGGACGGCGCTGCTTAACATACCTGCCGCAGCTCTGTTGCTGCTGGTGCTGACCAATGACCTGCATCAGCTTGTATTCGTGTTCCCGGCAGATGCGGCCGTATGGGGGAATGACTATCGGCATAGCATCGGATATTTTCTGGCAGTCGGCTGGCAGATCTTATGCACCCTGACCACCCTTGTCACGATGCTGATCAAATGCCGGATTCCCTACAGCCGTAAGGTTTTGATGCTGCCCTTCGTTCCCGTCATACTGTCTGTGATTTATGGCTCGCTTTATGTTTTTCATGTGCCGTGGGTGAGGCGCATTGCGGGCGATATGACCGTTGTATTCTGCCTGCTGATCACCGCCGCGCTGGAGAGCTGCATCCAGTGCGGCCTGATCCAGTCCAACACCCACTACGGCGAGCTGTTCCGGGCATCCACCATCGCGGCGCAGATCATCGACGCGGCTTATAACGTGTGCCTGTCCTCCAATGCGGCCCGGAGCATCCCCGCTGGAACGATGCGGCGGACGGAGGACGGCCCGGTCATGCTGGACGGCGGCGTCCGCCTGTCCGGAGCACCCATCCGGGGCGGCCATGTGCTGTGGCAGGAGGATGTGTCCGACGCCGTGGAGCGGCTGGAAGAACTGAAAGACCTGAACGAATCCCTGGAGGACAAGAACATCGCCGCCCGGGACGAGTATGAGACCACCAAAAAGCGGCTGAGCCTGTTGGAGTCCAACCGCCTGTATAACCGGATGCAGCTGGAGACGGCGGAGAAGATCGATACGCTGTACGGCCTGCTGGAACAGATCCGGGAGAGCGGCGACCCGGAGAAAGAAAAAGACCTGCTGTACCGCATGGCGGTCATCGGCGCCTATGTCAAGCGGCGGAACAACCTGCTCTTCGTCTCGGAGGCGGAGAAGATGATCCCGGCGGAGGAGCTGACCTGGTCCGTGCGGGAGTCCTTGCGCTGCCTGAAGATCAGGGATGTCTCCACGGACTTCGCTGTCGAACTGGACGCGCCGCTGTCCTTTGATGACGCCGTGCGCCTGTACGACACCATTGAGACGGCGCTGGAGCGGAGCATGGACACGCTTTCGGACCTGTACCTGAAAATTGAGCGGAAGGACGGAAACCTGGCTCTGCACATGGCGCTGTACTGCGAAAGCGATCTGAGTGCGCTGGCGGGGCCGCAGCTCACCGTGGCGGAGGAAGATGACAAGACCTGGTCGCTGTATTTCCGCTTCCCGGAGAAAGCAGGTGAGGCGAAATGAAGAACTTCCTGAAACGCCTGCCTGCCCGAAAGGCCGGAATCAACCGCGGTTCCGTCAAGGAGTCCTTTGACAATCTGCCCAGCGGGGTTTGCTTTTTTGCCCCCAATGGGATGCTGACCCTCTGCAACTACACCATGCACCGCCTTGTTTATGCCATGACCGGCAGGGACCTGCAGGTCACCGGCGACCTGCGGGGCGCGCTGGAAAAGCCGGCCGATGCCGTGAAGCCGGTGGGCAGCGGTCCTGCCTTCCGGTTCCCGGACGGCAGGGTGTGGAGCTTTTCCGAGACACCCGTCACGGACGAAAACGGCGTGACGTACACGCAGTTTCTGGCCCAGGATGTGACGGAGCTGGACCGCCTGTCCGCCGAACTGGAGCAGCGCAACGAGGAGGTCCGGGAGCTGATCGCCCAGTTTCAGCGCATTGCAAAAAACGTGCTGGACATCACCCGGCAGGAGGAGATCCTGAGCGCGAAAATGCGGATCCACAGCAAGATGGGCAACTGCGTCATCAACACCCAGCGCTACTGCGCCCAGGACTGCCCCCCGGAGGGCAAGCAGGCGCTGCTGCGGGTCTGGGAAGAGACGCTGACGGCTCTGAAGGACGAGATCGGCCGGGAGGATGATGAGGACCCCTCCGACGAGCTGGTCCGTGTGGCGAAAAACTGCGGCGTGGAGATCACGGTCACAGGGGTCATGCCGCAAGACAAGGAGACCGCCTATCTGCTGGTGGCCGCCATGCGGGAGTGCCTGACCAACACCATCACCCATGCCCAGGGGGACCGGCTGAACGCGCAGGTGCGCTATGGGGGCGGGCGCGTGACGGCGGTCATCACCAACAGTGGCAGACCGCCGGAGGGTGAGATCACCGAGGGCGGCGGCCTGTCCTCCCTGCGCAGGCGGATCGAGGATGCCGGGGGCGTCATGCGCGTTCAAAGCCTTCCCGCCTTTGCCCTGACCGTGACCCTGCCGGACAAAAACGCCGGGAAAGGAGCTGCCTCTCTATGACGAATGTGCTGATTGTGGACGACGAACGCAACATCCGAAAGGCTTTCACGGCGGATGTTGCCTCCGCGCCGGACCGCTACGCCCTGGTGGATTCCATCCCCGGCGCGGAGAGCGCCCTGCCCCTGTGCGCCGCCGGGAAGATCGACCTGATCATTATGGATATCAACACCGCCAATTACGAAAACGGCATCGAGGTCTCCGCACGGATCAAGCAGCGCTGGCCCCAAATCAAGATCATCGTGACCACCTCCTACACCGACCTGCGCACACTGGAGCAGGCGCGAGAGGCCGGGGTGGACAGCTTCTGGTTCAAGGACTACAGCGACATTGAGCTGCTGGAGGTCATGGACATCACCATGGCGGGCGGCTCCTGGTACCCTGCGGAGAAACCGAATGTCGCCATCGGGAACACTACCCTGGCGGGCCTGACGGCGCGGCAGCTGGAGATTCTGTACCTCCTGCCGGACTGCATCAGCAACGCCGCCATTGCCAAACAGCTGTACATCACCGAGGATACGGTCAAGGACCACATCCGGGAGCTGCTCCGGAAAACGGGCTGCCGCTCCAAACCTCAGCTCATCAGTCTGGCAACGCAGTCCAAGCTGGTGATTCCCAAACCGAAGTCTCTGAAGCCCGCCGATGAATGAGACGGAGCATACATATTTAAAAACCTTCCCTCCGGGGAAGGTTTTTTTATATGTCAGAAAAATGCCCGCAGTTCGGGGCAGCGTGAAAAAACTGTGTTACAGGGCTCAAAACCCCCCGAACAGGGGATGGAAACTTTTCCAGGTATTCCGTAAAATTTTATGTGTACAGATGGGACTTTCTCAATCAAAATTTCAAGGTTTCAGAAGGTTGGTGATGAAAAATGGCACGATTGATCATCAATACGCAAAACGCACTGTTCGCCGATATGCTCAAGAGAACGCTGCGCAAGGGCGGAGATTTCACGGTCTATGTGGTGGACCAGCCGGAGAATGTGCTGGCCGAGGTCAGACGGATCGCCGCCGAGATCGTTCTCCTGGAGGTAACGGCGAATACTCCCTGGAAGCTGGAGGAGCGCATGAAGCTGCGGGACAGTATCCGAAAAACCGACCCGGACTGTAAGATCGTTTTCCTGGTGGATGAGAACATTGACCCCAAGATTGCGGAGGACGTCAAGAACGCCAAGCTGTTGGGGCTGATCGACCAGTTCATCTTCAGTTCCATCTCCGCCTCCTATCTGGCGGCGTTGATGGAGACCTTGTGAAGAAGAGGTGTGTTGCAATGGGACGATATAAAAAACTGGTGCTGCTTCATTCCAATGACATGCACGGGGATTTCCTGGCGGAAGAACTGGACGATAAGCTGGTAGGCGGCGTCAGCATGCTCTCCGGCTACGTGGACAAGGTCAGGAAAGAGGAACCAAATACCCTGTACTGCATCGCGGGCGATATGTTCCGCGGGTCGGTGATCGATTCCGAGTATCAGGGATTAAGTACCATCGAGATCATGAACGCGCTGGCGCCGGATGTGGTGACCATCGGGAACCATGAGACCGATTACGGGGTCGCGCACCTCCTGTTTCTGGAGAAATGCGCGAAGTTTCCCATCATCAACGCCAATCTGTTCATCCGCACCAATCATGCCCGCCTGTTCAAACCCCATGTGATCCTGGAAGTGGACGGGATGAAGATCCTGTTCATCGGGATTCTGACCGAGGAAGTGCTGGCCCAGACGAAAAACGACGGACTGATCGGTTCCTTTGTGGGGATCAACGAAGCCGCGGCGGAGGTGGGACGGATCTGTAACACCTATAACGCCACGGATATCGACTTCACGGTGCTCCTGACGCACATCGGCTTTGAGGAGGACAAACGCCTGGCCGCGATGCTTAATCCGGCGTGGGGCGTGGATGTGATCATCGGCGGCCATTCCCACACATTTATTACAGAGCCCGCCAAGGTGAACGATATCCTGATCGTCCAGGCGGGTACAGGCACGGATCAGATCGGGCGGTTCGACATTCTGGTGGATACCTATAACAACTGCGTCAGCGAGTACACATGGGAAGCGGTGCCGATCAACGACGCGCACTGCCCCCGGGACCCGGAGATCGACAAGCTGCTCGCGACATACAAGGCGAATACCGATGTGAAGTACAACCGCATGGTGACGCGCTTCCGCAGGGAACTGACCCACCCGGACCGGAACCAGGAGACGGAGTTGGGCGGCCTGTTCTCGGATATTCTGAAAGAAAGCCTGAATGTGGACATCATGCTGCTGGGCTCCGGTTCTGTCCGCAACACGCAGTTAGGTCCGCTGGTTCTGTATTCGGACCTGGTCGAGTGCTTCCCGTACGACGATTCGGTCACCATGATCACGGTGACGGGCGAACAACTGCGCAGGATGATCCTCTTTATGCTTCGGGACGAGGTCTGGCAGGGCGCCCACTGCGAGTTCTACCAGCTGTCCAAGGGCATGAAGGTGGTCTACGACCGGAACAAAAAGGAGCTTCTGGAGATGTCCTTTGAGGATGAGCCGGTGGTGGACGACAAGTTCTATACCATGGGGCTGCAGCTGTTCCACTATCAGAACATGGCGGAGAATCTGGCTGTCACGCTGGAAGAGGTGTCCGCCAACCGCAAGCCCCGGGTGGTGGCCACCTCCTGCCGGGAGGTCCTGGACGAATATCTGTCGGTCCATCAGCATCTGGATCGTTCCATCGACGGAAGACTGACGCTGATTTAGAAGCCGGAATCAAGACGAACATTCGATGATCAAGATGATTAAAATGTAAAAAACAAATTCTGAAAGGAGCTTTTATCATGGGTCTTATCAAAGCGGCATTGGGGTCCGCCGGCGGCGTGCTGGCCGACCAGTGGAAGGATTATTTCTATTGCGAGGCGCTTCCCGCCAACACCCTGGTGGTCAAGGGCCAGAAGCGCTCCTCCGGGCGCTCCTCCAACACCAAGGGCAGCGACAACATCATCACCAGCGGCAGCGTGATCGCCGTGGCGGACGGCCAGTGCATGATCATCGTGGAGCAGGGCAAGGTGGTGGACATCTGCGCCCAGTCGGGCGAGTACACCTACGACGCCTCCACCGAGCCGTCCATCTTCAGCGGCGACCTGAGCCAGAGCATCCCCGAGGTGCTGAAGAACATCGGCAAGCGCTTCACCTTCGGCGGCGAGGCCCCCAAGGACCAGCGGATCTACTACTTCAACACCAAGGAGCTGGTGGGCAACAAGTACGGCACCCCGTCCCCCGTGCCCTTCCGGGTGGTGGACAACAACATCGGTCTGGACGTGGACATCTCCATCCGCTGCTTCGGTGAGTACAGCTACCGGGTGATCAACCCCATCCTTTTCTACACCAACGTCTGCGGCAACGTGGAGAGCGCCTATGACCGCTCCGAGATCGACGGCCAGCTGAAGACCGAGCTGCTGACGGCCCTTCAGCCCGCCTTCGCCAAGATCAGCGAGATGGGCATCCGCTACAGCGCCCTGCCCGGCCACACCCAGGAGCTGGCCGACGCCCTGAACCAGGTGCTCTCCAAAAAGTGGGCCGAGCTGCGGGGCGTGGAGATCGTCTCCTTCGGCGTGTCCAGCGTGAAGGCGTCCGACGAGGACGAGCAGATGATCAAGGAGCTGCAGCGCAACGCCACCTTCCGCAATCCCACCATGGCGGCGGCCCATATGGTGGGTGCCCAGGCGGCGGCCATGCAGAGCGCGGCGAAAAACGAGAGCGCCGGCCCGGCCATGGCCTTCATGGGCATGAACATGGCGCAGAACGCCGGCGGCATGAACGCCCAGAACCTGTACGCCATGGGCAATCAGCCCCAGACCAGCCAGTACCCCAGCGCGCCGGGCGGCGGCTTCGGCATGCCCGCGCAGCAGCAGCCGGCGGCCCCCGCGGCGAACACCTGGCAGTGCTCCTGCGGCGCCACGGCTACCGGAAAGTTCTGCCCCGAGTGCGGCAAGCCCCAACCCGCTGCCGGCGGCTGGAAGTGCTCCTGCGGCGCCACGGCCACCGGAAAGTTCTGCCCTGAGTGCGGCAAGCCCAAGCCCGCCGACGACGGCTGGACCTGCTCCTGCGGTGCGGTGAACAAGGGCAAGTTCTGCGCCGAGTGCGGCGCGAAGAAGCCGGCGGGCGTGCCCCAGTACAAGTGCGATAAGTGCGGCTGGGAGCCGGAGGACCCCGCCCATCCCCCCAAGTTCTGCCCGGAGTGCGGAGACCCCTTTGACGACGGTGATCTCCAGGGATGAACCGAAAAATGAAGATTATGCTGGGTATCCTGGCTTTTGCGGCTTTGGCTGCTTTAGTGGGAACAGGGCTGTATCTGCGCTTTGGTCTCCAGGTCTTGGACCGTCCCGGCATGGAAAACCCGGATGCGCCTATGCTGGAACTGCTGAGCGCCGATTGGGAGGAACCGTGCGGATGGCAGGTGTCCATAGACTGCTATCACATGGAGATCTTTTTCTCCGGCAAGAAGGTCTACGAGGGCTCGTTTAGCTTTTCCTATGTTCCGGGAGAAGATGTCAACAAAAAGACTCAGCTGTGCCCGGAGCAGGACAGGTTCGAGAGCGAGGACGGGGATTTCTCCGGGGTCATTGAGGACCTTTATACGGAGGATGGCATGATGTATCTGGATATGAGATTCGATCAATATGGGCAGGAAAACGGTGTCCGGCGGCAGTTTGCTTTATTCCGCGCAGACCCGGAGAATGGGTACGACCCGGGTGATGTATTTATGTGGGACGGAGACCGGACCTATGTTGACAACCAGGAGCTGTATAACGTGATCGCAGGGGATTGGTGCAGCGCCGACGGCCGCTGGTACATGGTCATCTTTGGCGAGGCCAATGACACCCGCATGACGCTGGATCTGGACGGCGAGCGTGTTCTGGAGACCGCCCTGGACTTCACCTATCTGCTGCCGAACGCCTTCCCGAAGACGGAATTCACGCTGGATTCCCATGAGTGCTGCCACGGGGAGGAACCCGCGTTTGCGCAGGTGGATTCCCTCTGGCATGAGTCCGGCGAGGGAAACGGCGCGCTGTTCATGACCATAACGGACGGGGACGCCGAAAGCGAGACGGTCGAATTTAATAAAATTGTGAAATAAGGAGATGAACGGCCATGAAAAAAATAATTGCGGCCATGCTGGCCTTGATCATGGTGCTTTCCCTCGCCGCCTGCGGCGAAAAGGACAAAGGCTCCGACGAGGGCGGCGGCGACAAGGCGGAGACTATCGTCCTGGGCAAGTATACCGCCGTATTCAAGGGGTATACGTTTACCAAAGACGACGAGGGCAACGACGCGATAGTCCTGACCTATGACTATACCAACGGGAGCAATGACGAGCAATCCTTTGCCTGGGCGTTCCTTTTTGAGGCGACGCAAGCCGGTGAGGTGCTTGGCTCCCCTATGTATGATGAAAACTACAACCAGATCACCAGAAATTATGAGGAGATGGTCAAGAAGGGCCAGACGCTCGAAGTAGCGATCGCCCTTACACTGGTCAACACAACGGATGATGTGACCATTGCCTTCTCTGATTTTGACAATCATGAATACACCCAGACCATCAAGCTGTCCGGCGGGGCAGGCTCCGGCGGGGCGAGCTCCGGCGGGAACGAAACCGGCCCGGAGGAAGCCGGCAGCTACAAACTCTATGAGATGACGTTTGAGGGAGATACTTTTGATAACGCATTCCTGGAATCTACGGGGATGGATACGTTGTATACGCTGGATCTGGCTGCTGACGGCACCGGCGTACTGAAGCTGGACGAAGATGAAAGTCCCGTTACATGGAAGGACGGGACGCTCACCGTTACCGCGAGCGGCGCGGTCTATACTTACGAGTTCCGGGACGGCATGATTACCCTCGAGGAGACTACCGGCGACATCATGGTGTTTCAGAAATCGGGCGCCGCGGGCAGTTCCGGCTCGTCCGGGGGACTGAAGCCGCCGGAGGGCGGCCAGACCGCTGATTCGGACCCCCTGACGGCCTATCAGGAATATTGGAACGGCGACTGGTACGGCTGGATGATTTACAGCAACGGCACCAACAATTATGAGGGCCTGGACGGCTTCTACTGGGACTGCATGGCCCGGATCGAAATTGATGAAAACGGCGAGGGCGCTATGATCCTCTGGGATGAGGCCACTTCTGTGGACGATCCCCGGGCCGGCGTGATGGTCTGCATCTCCGACGGTGGTTTTGAGCAGGGACGGCTCAAGAGCGAGGCGGGCTGGTTCTCGGACGGCGACATCGGAAACGCCGACTGGCTGGTGGACCCGGATGGCCTTGGCTACGAAAACCTCATCTGTATCGAAGGCAGCTATACGGACCCGGAGGATTTCTTCAGCGGCTATGACTATACGATCTACCTGCGGCCCTGGGGCCTGGACTGGGCGGATATTGAGAAAGAACAGCCCGATGGCCTGCCGGATTACTACTACAGCTGGTATCTGCCCGCCATTCAGGCCGGCGCGGAGATGCCCGACGTGATCGGCGGAGACTACTGAAGCCTTGCTCTCGGCGAGATGCCTGACGGCCAGACGGAGTCTCAAGGCGGCGGAAGCGGCGAATACGGCCATTCGGTGGAGGGGGCCCCGGGCATCATTTCCAACGCCGCCCTGAAGGAGTTTCACGTCTGGCTGAGGGACACCTGGTATCATGCGGAGCATTCTTGCAGCCTTTCAATGAAAGGAGTATTTTGTTGAAAAAATTTATAGCTATCATTGCCTGCCTGGTGGTCGTTCTTTACCTGGCCGCCTGCGGCGGATCCTCGAATTCCGGCGAGGGGACGGAGGTCAAGACCACCCCCGCCTCCGGCGATGTGGTGAAAGCGGAGATCCCCGGCGGATGGAGCCTGGTCTCCGGCACCGAGATGAACGGCGCCAACATCGCGGACTTCATCTGCCACGCGGAAAATTTTGAGATCGGCGACCCCTATCTGCAGACCACCAAGGATGACCGGGACATCGCAGCCGTTCAGGCGGTTCTGGAGTCGGGCGATCCCTTCGGCGCCTATTCCGGATCGAAAGAGCTGGCCAACGGCACCTGGTACATCGCCGAAAACGCGGCGGCGGCCCTGATCGGCGACAAGGTTCTTCTGGTCCGCGGCTATGAATGTGACTTCGGAAGCTCCGAAGTGCAGAACATCCTCGGCAGTCTTCAATGGGCAAATTGACCCTGCGGCAGCCGGAGCATGACCCATACCCGCGCAGGTGTGTCTGCGCGGGCATGGGAAGCCTTTGACAGAGGGAGATGCCTATGCCAACACAAATTACCGATTACAAATGCCCGGCCTGTACCGGACCGCTCCACTTTGTGGGGGAGTCGGGCAGGCTGGAGTGCGATTACTGCGGCGCCAGCTATGACGTGGCGGAGATCGAGGCGCTCTACGCCGAAAAGGAGCAGCAAGCGGAAGCGGCCTTTGCCGGGGCGGAGGCGGACAGGGAGGAAACGCCCTGGGACGTGTCCGGCATGTCGGGCGACTGGGGCGCGGACGCCGATCGGATGCGCGCCTACAACTGCCCCTCCTGCGGAGCGGAGCTGATCTGCGACGAGACCACCGCTGCCACGAGCTGTCCCTACTGCGGCAACAACACCATTGTGCCGGGACAGTTCAGCGGCGAACTGAAACCGGACTATGTGATCCCCTTCAAGCTGGACAAGGAAGCGGCCAAGCGGGCGCTGAAGAACCACTACCGGGGGAAATTCTTCCTGCCCCGGGCCTTTTCCGCCGCCAACCACATCGAGGAGATCAAGGGCCTGTACGTCCCGTTCTGGCTCTTTGACGCGCGGGCGCAGGCGGACTGCTCCTTCCACGCCACCCGCTCCCACACCCACCAGGAGGAAGATTGGCGCGTCACCGTCACGGAGCATTACAGCGTGCGCCGGGCGGGCGCCATGGATTTTGAGCGCGTGCCCGCCGACGCCTCTCAAAAGATGCCGGACGACTACATGGACTCCATCGAGCCCTACGACTACGGTGAAATGAAGCCCTTTTCCACCGCCTACCTGCCCGGCTACCTGGCGGACAAATACGACGTGTCCGCAGAAGAGAGCATGGAGCGGGCCGACCGGCGCTGCCGCAATTCGGCCACGGATGTCATGCGCCGGGACGTGGGGGGCTACGAAACCGTGAACCCCACTGGGGGCAGCGTGCGCCTGCTCCGGGGCAAGGTACATTACGCCCTGCTGCCGGTGTGGACTCTCCACACCAAATGGAGCGGTAAGGATTACCTCTTTATGATGAACGGGCAGACGGGCAAGGTGGTGGGCGACCTGCCGGTGTCCTACGGGAAGTTCTGGGGCCTGTTCGCGGTCCTGGCCGTCCTGTTCAGCGCCCTGGCCATCTGGATCGGCGCGGGCCAGTGGCTGGCCGAGCTGTTTCTGGGATAAGGGGGGACGCGGATGAAAAAATTGCTTTCATGGCTCGCAGCCCTCACGCTCCTGACGGCGCTGACCGTTCCCGCGTGGGCGGCTGAGCCCCAGCTGGACTACGTCACCGACGCGGCCTGGCTCCTGACCGATGAGGAGTGGATGGCGCTGGAAGACACGGCCCAGAGCATTTCCCAGAAGTATCAGTGCGACGTGTACATCATCACGGTGGACGACTTCACCGACTATGTGAATACGGACAGCATTTACGAGGCCGCGAAAGCCATCTACCGGGACTACGACCTCGGATACGGCACGGAAAAAAGCGGAGTGCTGCTGATGCTCTCCATGGCGGAGCGGGACTATACGCTGATCGCCTACGGCTACGGCAACACCGCCTTCACCGACTACGGCAAGGACAAACTGGCGGAGAAGTTTCTGGACAACTTCGGCGACGACGACTGGTACGGCGGTTTTCAGGACTACCTGGAAAAGAGCGCCGACATGCTCCAGTCCGCCCGGGCGGGCCAGCCGCTGGATGTGGGCAGCAGTCCCCTGATCCGTCTGGTGGGCCTGCTGATCTCCGTGGCGCTGGGCTGCTTCGTTTCCCTGACCATCTGCGCTTTCCTGTGGCAGAGGATGAAATCCGTGGCTGTCAAGGCGGAGGCCGACTCCTATATCCCCGCCGGGAGCGTGGACATCACGGTGCGGGAGGATCACTTCACCCACACCACGGAGACCCGGGTGAAGATTGAGAAGGATTCCAGCAGCGGGGGCGGCACCAGCGTGGACAGCGACGGATTTTCCGGCAAAAGCGGAAAATTTTAAAAATTTGAATTAAGGAGGAACTGAAAATGGGACTGTTTGATAAGAAATACTGCGATGTCTGCGGCGAAAAGATCGGCCTTCTGGGCAACCGGAAGCTGGAAGACGGCAATCTGTGCAAGCAATGCGCGGCGAAGCTCTCCCCCTGGTTCTCCGACCGGCGCCGCAGCACGGTGGCGGAGATCAAGGAGCAGCTGGACTACCGGGAGGAAAACAAGGCGGCGGTGGAGGCCTTCAACACCACCCGTACCCTGGGCGTGGGCACCAAGGTGCTGCTGGACGAGGACGCGCAGAAATTCATGGTGACCTCCGCCCGCAACCTCCGGGACGCGAACCCGGACGTCATGAGCTTTTCCCAGGTCACGGGCTGCCGCGTGGACGTGGAGGAGGACAAGACCGAGCTCAAGCGGGAGGACAAGGACGGCAAGCAGGTCAGCTACAACCCGCCCCGCTACACCTATGAGTACGATTTCTATGTGATCATCAACGTCAACACGCCCTATTTCGACGAGATCCGCTTCAAGCTGAACAACAGCAGCATCGAGTCCCCGGTGCCCATCAGCAAGGGCGGCTCCGCCGGCGCGCCCATGGGCATGCCGCGCGCGGGGATTGGAATGCAGCGTCCCGGTATGCAGCGCCCGGGCATGGGCATGCAGCACCCCGGCATGGGCGGCGGTATCCCCGTGGAGTACGAGGAGTGCGAGAAGCTGGGCGAGGAGATCAAGGCTGCGCTGACCCAGGTGCGCGCGGAGGTCCGTCAGGCTGTGGCGGAGGCCAACGCCCCCAAGACTGCCGTCACCTGCCCCTGGTGCGGAGCGACCACCACGCCGGATGCCTCGGGAACGTGCGAGTACTGCGGCGGCGCGCTGAACGGCTGAGCCGGACGGCATGGAAGGAGGAACACGAAATGAATCATCAAACAGGCAGGCTCGTCAGCCTGCTTCTGGCGGTCTGCATGGTGCTGGCCCTGGCCGCCTGCGGAGACAAAACGACAAATCCGGACACGGGCGCGAACCAGTCGGCTTCCCCGTCTGCTCCCACGGGTACGGACACCAACGAACCGGCGCAGCCGTCCGATCCCGTAGTGGAAGCGCCGCCGCTGGAGGCCGGTCTGGACCCCGCTGAGATCGAGTGGGGCTACGATTCCCCGGGCAGCTCGGATTATCAGCACTGGTATCCCGACGGCGACAAGCTCTCGGACTACTACATCATCTTTGAGGACGGCTATCTGACCGTTGACGACGACGGCAGCCGGACCACGTTTGACACGGATGTGGAGGACTGGCACATCGTGAACTGGAGCGACGATGACCCCGCCTTCGACTTTGTGTTTGTGGACGTCCTGACCTGCTATGACCTGGTCGGCGGGCAGTGGTATCTGCGGGCCGACTACGACGCCGTGATGGATTCTCTCACCGCGTCCACCTTCTACTGCGAGGCGGGCGACCAGTGGAACATCACCTTCTATGACGATGGCACCTATTCCTACGACCGGGACGGCGAGCTGGTGGAGGGTGAGTGGTGGTTCCAGGACGCCAACACCATCAACTACATCGACGACTACGGTGAGACTTGGTTCAAGATCACCTACGCCGAGGACAGCTGGGAGGTCGTCAGTATCAAGGACACCGACACCTTTTATCCGTGGGCTTGACGGCCAGATAAGAAAGGGAGTTTTGTTATGAGCATTTTTGACCAGTTGAAAAGCAAAGCGCAGACTGCGGCCCAGACCGCGATCAACAACCTCGGCAATCAGCGGGAGACCTTCACCTTCGCCGCCCTGCCCGAGAGCGTGGAGCAGATGAGCGCCCTGCCCGAGGCGGCCATGGACACTCCGTTCAAAACGGCGGCCCTGACGGTCTGCGCCCTGTGCGCTTTCGCCGCCGATCAGAACGTGGGAACCGATCTGCTGAATTTCCTGCGTGGTCCGCGCCCGCTGAACGGGCAGGACATCTCCTTCATCAAGGACCGCTTCCGGGGCGGTGAGCGCAGCTATATCATCTTCTCCTATTTCGCCGGGGCGACGCCGGAGAACAACTACACGCCCAACCAGCCCTATACCGTCACCGTCACCTCGGACGCCCACTCCTATGACGAGCAGAACTACGCCCGGCTGTACATCGCCAGCGGCGGCGCGGACAGTCCCCGCCCCATCAAGCTGCGCAAAAAGGCCGACGGGCAGTGGTGCCTGTGGGAGCAGTATCTGTTGACCGACATCCGCCAGCCGAAAGCCAACGACCCCTGGGCGTGAGGAGGACAATGAAAAGACGGTGGACGGCGCTGGCGCTGGCGTGCGCCTTGCTGCTGCTTCTCGCCGCCTGCGGCGAAGGGGGGAACGCCCCGGCGGACCCCTCGGAGAAGCCGACGGCTTCCGCACAGCAGCCGGATACCCAGCCAAGCGGCCAGTTCCCGGAGAGTAAGGAACTGGCCATCACAGAGCTTTACAGCGAGGACGGCTCGTATGAGGACATGTGGGGTGCGGGCTGCGACTATTCCTACCATGTGCCCCAGCTGGACGCCGACACGCCGGACGCCGCCTCCATCAACAGCGAGATCGCGGCTTTCTTCGGCGCCGCCGTGGAAGTGAGCCTGCAAAGCATGGAGGACGGGGTGTCCCCCGGCGTGGTCTCGGTGACCTACGAGAGCTTCCGCAGCGGCGACGTGCTGAGCTTGGTGGTCAAATGCATTTATTACTACGGCTATTTTGAGGATTACTGCGTGTACAACTACGACGTCGCCGCCGGCAAGCAGCTGGACAACGGCGACCTGCTGGCCCTGCTGGGGATCGGGGAGGAGGATTTCCTCACCGCCGCCCGCCGCGCGGCGGCGCAGAGCTTTGACGAACAGATCTTTCCCATCTGGGAGGATTACGGCTTTGCCGAGTTCCCGGGCCTGTACCAGGAGCTGCGCAGCCGGACGATCTCGTCGGAAAACATCACCCCCAACCTGATGCTGTATCTGGACGGTGGAGAGGGCCATGTGATTGTGCCCATTGATAACTTCACGGAAGCGGGCTGGGTCTATACCGTGCTGGAACTGGAGCCGGGAAAAAGCACCGGCGCGGACCTGACCGCCGACTACGGCGGCTTCCTGTCCGCCGCCCTGCGGGACGGGGAGCTCACCCTTCGGCTGGAAAAGACGGCGGAGCTTGCGGATCTGCTGGAGCTCTGCGATTATACCGGCCAGCCGCCCTACGGCCGGGACATCCCGGTCCACGGGCTCTACTCCGACTATACCCAGGTGTTCTGCGGCGTCATGGGCGACCCGGCGCTGCCTTACGTGTTCCTGCTGACCGACGCGGGCCGGGTGGAATACGTGGACGTACTCACCTGCCTGAAGGGCGGGTACTTCTGTGCCGGCGGTCCCCTGATGGGGCTGGAGGGCGTGGCGTCCTTCGCCTGCGGCCTGGCCGATGACGGCACCGAAACCGTTTACGCGTCCTGCTTCAGCGGGGAGCGCGTGGATGTGACCTCACTGATCATAGAGGACCAGACCGTCATGTACGACAGCTTCCTGAACGACTGGGCCGCCGAGGTCACCCAGCGCACGGACGGCGGCGGAAGCTATGAGGAGTCCTGCTTTTTGTCCCTCGTTGGCTGCGACAGCGTATACCTTCAGGTCAGCTGCTTCGACGTGGACCCGGAGTTTACGTTCCTGTATGCGGGGTCTTTCACCCTCCTGGGAATGACGGAGGACGGCCTGGTGTACTACTACTGCCTTTGGAGCGAGGACGGCGGCTCCCCCCTGGAGGGGACGGCGGCCCTGCACACGGGTATCGCGGAGGAGTGGGACGACTTCAACTACACCCTGTTCTTCAAGGAACTGAGCGGCGGCATGATCTACAATGTGCCCGGTGAGACCACAGAATTTTACATCACCTACGGGTAAGGGAGCGGAGGAACGACCATGAAAAGACATTTTGTGTCAGAAAAGGGCGCTTTAAGCAGACAAATCAAAATATAGAAGGAGATGTACTTGATGAATCTGATTGGAAAATGGGAAGTATCCGCGGTTCTCTCGTTCGCGGACGGCGAAATGAAGTGGGTCACGCGGGAGGAAGCAAACAACATAGAGGATTTTGACCCGTCCATGTTCGGCGCAGTGATGGAATTCACGCCGGATGGAACGGTCCTCGATATGATGAAGATCCCACAGGGCATGACGCAGGATGAGATCAACGATGCGATTTCAGAAGGAGCAGAGCTTGCCGGAGACTTCTTTGTGACCGGGAAGCATGAATGGAAAGAGGAAGACGGAAAGTTTCTGTACAATACGCAGATCACCGGCGAGGTCCTTGGCGAGGAAGTGTCTCCCTGGGTCGAGATCCCGGAGAATGAAAATGGGGGAATTACGCTCCTGGATATGCTGCGAATGAAACGGATGTGAAGAAATCGACACTTGCGATCCTGGAGGAGATCCAAAGAGAAAGAGACCGGCGTTCAGCCCTGACGCGCCGTGAGTTTGAGCTTGCGTACGAGGAGCTGAAAAGGAGCGGTTTTGACATCGGTCTTCTTCTGACGTTTCAAGCCGATCTGGCCGGCAGCAAGCAGATTGAATATCACTATGAGGTGGTGCTCGAGGATTGGAAACGCGATAAAGCGGACCGCCTTGACATGGAGAGCAGCTTTGCGAAGCGGAGGAAAGAAGGCCGTGATTTCCTTTTTCCTCTTTTGGACGTCAGGGACGAGTTTGAGTCGGTCCATATCGCCAGCCTGATCGCCCAGAGCTTCTACAGTCCGGATACGCGCGAGGAGCCGGAGCGCGAAAAGCTGGTGCCGTATCTGATCCGGTACACCGCCCTCCCTTCGCCCAAACTGAGACGGATCGCCATCATTGCGCTGGGCTGGGTATACGCCCCCAGCCAGCTGCAGCTGGAGCTGGACTGTCTTTGTAACCATCTGCTCAACGATGAGGACGCTTTGTGCCGGGCGTGGTCCGCGTCGGCCTTCATGCAGCTGTCCTTTCACCAGGCGCCGGTCGAACCGATCAGGGAGCGGTCGCTTCCGGCTTTCCGGCAGAGCCTGGAGCAGGAAACGGATGATTTCGTTGTGGGCGTGTCGGTGGAGAGTATCAAAGAACTGTGGGGATTGAAGTTCAGACTGAGCGGTGCGGCGGTCGAGCGCCGGGAGCATGAGGCGATCGAGAAAGCCCGGAGACGGGCGATCAGGCTTTTGGCTCAGCTCTGACGGTACCGTCTGCCCGCACAAAAGGGCCGAAAGCCCGAAGGAGTTGAATGATATGAAAAAGAGACTCGCAGCGCTGCTTCTTGCCTTTGCGCTCCTGCTGGCGCTGCTCTGCGCTTGCGGGCAGCAAACGGAGCAGCCGGAGAGCAGCGGTGAGGAACCCACCGGGAGCCCTGTAACGCAGGGGACAGAAAAGCCTCTGCCTGAAAAAACGAAAGAGATTACGATCACTGAGCTTTACAGCGAGGAAGGAGAGGGCGCTTCCGACGACGGCTTCTCATATAAGTATTCCTTCCATGTGCCGCAGATCGAGGATGACACAGCCGACGCCGCCGCCATCAACCAGGAGATCGCCTCCACCTACGGCGAAATCGCAAAGGAGTGCCTGGAGAGCGTCCAAAAAAAGGAGACTCCCTACTGCAGCAGCGTGGAGTATGAGAGCTTCCGCAGCGGGGACGTTCTCTCCCTGGTGCTGCGATACGCCTATTTTTACGACGGCTTTGAGGGGTACGCCGCTTACAGCTATGACACGGCGAAGGGCGTGCGGCTGACCAACTCGGACATTCTCAGAACGCTGGGTGTGACCGAGGCGGAGTACCTGTCTGCCCTGCGCCGGGCTGCGGCGAAAGAGTTTGACGACGCCTTCCACGCCGGCTGGGGGGACATGGAGGATATCTATTCCGGTGGCTATCAGGAGCTGCGGAGCTGGACGCTCTCGGAGCAGAACCTGAACCCGGACCTGCCTCTCTATCTGAGCGATGGTGTTCTCCATGTCATCGCCCACATTGGAAGCCCTGCGGGGGCCAGTTACATGGACCGAGACCTGCTCCTGAATTTGGAGAAGGACGCCGGCCAGACGGAGACCGCCCAGCTGGGGGACTATCTGACAGTAAAGCGGCAGGGCAATACCGTGACCCTTCGGGTGCGGCAGACGCCCCGGCTGGAGGCCCTGCTGGGGGAAGATGGCCTCATCAACACAGACGCCGCGCTCTATGACAAGGATCTGACCGTAAACGGGCTGTACGGCAGCTATACCAAAATCTTCTGCGGCGAGATCGGGGAGGCCGACGAACCCTTTGTGTTCCTGCTGACCCAGGAGGGGCGGGTGGAGTATATCGACGTCCTGTCCTGCCTTTCCGGTGGGTACTTCTGCGGCGGCGGGCCCCTTTTGGGTGTGACAGACGTGAAGGACCTCGCACGGTCTTCCGCAGACGGGCTCCCCGACGTCTGGGCCGTTACCAAAAGCGGAGAGAAGGTAGGCCTGTGGGATACCGTTTCCTTCCAGCGGTACACGATACCGGCGAGCCTGCAAAACAGCGCGTGGTGGAACGACGAGGCCGGCGGCTCCCTGACTGTGTCGGAGGGGAACGGCGACAACTTCAATTATTACGTCTACCGGGAGACTGGTAGCGTTAGTATGGAGCTTCACGGGATCCTCAACTATCTCGGCATGACGGAGAAGGGCATGGTGTACGCCTACCGGCTGTGGGGGGCATTCAGCAACGGCCCCGGCCTGACCGGAGTGGTCGCCTTTGATCAGCGATCCCAATTTAGCGGGAACGACTATGAAAGCACACTGACCGTCACGGAGCTGGGTGGTACGCCTCTCCTTGGAGAGCAGACAGGTGATACGACGGTCCTGATATCCGGCTCTGGTTGAGAGAACAAAAGCATGGAATACTTCTATGCCTGGGAACCGGAATATGAGAATTTGCCTATGACCCCGTTTTCTGCGGGAAGCTAAGGAGTGAGAACCATGAAACGATTCGCGGCGATTTTACTGAGCATTTTGATGCTGGCGGTTCTGACGGCCTGCTCCACTTCGTCGGGCTCCAACCAGCCCGACACCGGGACGGAGCCGCCCTCCGAGAACACAACGGCGTCCCAGTCCACGGACGGACAGGTCGAGACATCGCCAAACAAGCCGTTAAAGGATACACAGCCGTCAAACCCGCAGGACGAGGAATTTGACCACGCTTATGACGAGCTTGTGGAGCACTTTTACGCCCTGGTGGCCGACCCCTTCGGTCAGGACAGCGACGAGCCCGGCGAAATGGGCGTTTTGGAGACCGCCCGGGGTATGGGAGACGATGCCGTGTATGAGATGGGCTATCTGATCGAAGACCTCAGCGGCGACGGGATCCCGGAGCTGGCGGTGGGAGGGCTCTACGGGATGACCAACGCCCTCTATACCCTGGTGGACGGCAAGCCGGAGCTGGTCTTTGAGGGCTGGTACCGCAGCAGCTACGTCTACATGGGCGACGGCCGCTTCTACTACTACGGCTCCAAAAGCGCGGCGGAGAGCGGCCAGGGCGTGTTTTATCTCACCAAAGACGGGACCAGGCTGGAATGTGAGAGCTTCCTTTTTACCGGTCTGAACAGCGACGGTGATCACGAGGTCTATTACAACGAAACCGGAAGCTGGGACATCGCGGAATCGGAGAAGTCAGACATGACAGCAGAGGATTTCTGGGCCCTGGACCCCGCTGGGGAGCCCCTGCCCCTGACACCCTTCTCCGTAACAGGCGGCTGGAAGGCCGTGGAGCCGAGCCCGGTGTCGGTGGAGTACCTGCCGGAAGGGATGTTCCCCGACTACTATGTCACCCTCTACGACGGCGACGGCGCCGCCTTCCTCCTCTTCACCACGGACAGCCCGGTGAGGTCGTTCACAGTGCTGACGCTGGAGCTGAAGGACTTCACGGAGACTGGGGCGGCGATCTTCTCCGCCACGCCTGTTGTGCTGGAGGAGGGGCTGGACAGCCTGCCGGAGGTGATGACGGCGGACGCCCCGGTGGCGGTGCAGCTGGGTTTTATGGGTACCATCCCCAATTACGGCATCTCCTATGTGGACGGAGGCGGCAATCTCCGCCGTTTCGCCCTGGTGCAGAGCGGCTACGACGGCTCCCTCCTGCTGCGGGAGGCAGACCCAGACGAGAGTGGATTCGTTCTGCGCGCGGGATGGTAACAGATGGAACAACACGGTTTCCGAAACTAAGAATTGAAGGAGGAATCCAATATGGCAAAACGAACAAACAGACTTCTCAGTGTCCTGCTCACCCTGGTAATGCTGCTGGCACTGATCCCGGCGGTAGGCGTCCCCGCCCTCGCGGCCGGCGTCGTCTCCGGCGTGGACGTGACCGGCATCACTGCACCGGTCCACGGCGCTTCGCCCAGGTTTGAGGGGGCGGACCCCCAAACGACGGCCGCCGTCATCGCCGACATCGGCTGGTTTGACCAAAGCGGCTATCGGTGGATGAGCGCAAGCGACAAGTTTGTATCCGGCCAGAAGTATACGGTCTACATCTACCTCACGCCGGCGAGCGGCTACCAATTTGCCGCTCCGAAGGACTTTGTTTTTGCGACCATCAACGGGAAGGACGCCGAGGTCCTCAATGTGTACGGCCGCAGTGAACAGAGAGCGCTCCTTTACACCTTCACCGCCACGGACGCCGTCGTCTACGGCGTGGACGTAACCGGCATCACTGCACCGGTCCACGGCGCCTCGCCCAGGTTTGAGGGGGCGGACCCCCAAACGACGGCCGCCGTCATCGCCGATATCGGCTGGTTTGACCAAAGCGGCTATCGCTGGATGAGCGCAAGCGACAAGTTTGTATCCGGCCAGAAGTATACGCTCTACATCTACCTCGCGCCGGCGAGCGGTAATCAATTTGCCGATCCGAATGACTTTGTTTTTGCGACCATCAACGGGAAGGACGCCGAGGTCCTCGGTGTGTACGGCCACAGTGAACAGAGAGCGCTCCTTTACACCTTCACCGCCCAGGCGGCCCCCGCCCTGTCCGAAGTTTATGTGGGCATCGACGCGCCGGTCGTCGGCGAGAAGCCGGCCACCTACGGCGGCACCGGCACCTATGATTACACCGCTGGCAAGGCCACCTGGTCGCCCGCCGACAGTGTGTTCCAGGCGGGCGTGGCCTACACCGTCACCGTGGCGGCGGACATTGACTACTATGGCGGCGTGTTCGACAAAAACGCCAGGGTCTATGTGAACGGTCAGGAAGGCACGCTGGTCTCCGGCGGCGGAACGAAGCATATCCTCATCAGTTACACCTTCCCCCCCTGCGGCAGTTCCCTCCCCGACGCAGCGGTGGAGATCACCGCCCCCGTGGTGGGGGAGGCTCCCGCTCAAACGGGAACGGTGTCTGAAAAGGCGGGCTACACGGTGGCCAGCGTGTCCTGGGAGCCCCAGCACGATAAGTTCCAGCCGGGTGTTGCTTACTCCGCAGTCGTGACCCTGGAGGCCAAGAAGGATGATACCTTCTTCAGCCCCAGTGCCCAGGCCGTGGTCAATGGCGCGGCGGCCACCGTCCTCAGCGGCGCGGGTACCCAGCAGATCCGGATCAGCTATACCTTCCCCGCGCTGAACAGTGCGCCGGTTATCGCGGCCCATCCCAAGGCGGTGGACGCCCGGCCCGGCGACACCGTGACCTTCACCGTGGCCGCCACGGGAGAGAATCTGCACTACCAGTGGTGGGTGGTGGACGCCGGCGTGCCCGCCAAAATCGGCACGGACAGCGCCGTGCTCATCCTGGAGAATGTGACGATCTCCCAGTACAACAACTACGACTTCTGGTGCGTGGTATCCAACACGGCGGGGGAAGCGGCCTCCAACAAGGCGCACCTGACCGTTTCCAATTACGTCTTCCCGTTTATCGATGTGCCCGAGAACGCGTGGTATTACGAGAGCGTCAAGGGCGCCCATAGAATGGGGCTGATCAACGGCACCACCGCTACCACCTATTCTCCCGACAACAACATGACCTACGCCGAGGTGATCAAGCTGGCTGCCTGTATGCACCAGCTCTACCACGAGGGCGTTGTGACCCTGGGAAACGGCAGCCCTTACTGGTACTCCAGCTATTACAGCTACTGCCTGGAAAACGGCATCATCCCTGAAAAGGGCAGCGCCGCCGAGCCGGGCTACGACACGCTGCTTGCCGACGCCGGCAAGGTGGTTACCCGGGCCCAGTACGCACTCCTGTTCTCCCGGGCGCTGCCCGACAGCGCGCTGGCGGCGGTCAACGACATCCCCGACGGCAGCCTTCCCGATGTGGACATGACCATGAGCGTCTATGACCAGGCCATCTATAAGCTCTACCGCGCCGGCATCGTCAACGGCACCGACACCAGGGGCACCTTCAAGCCCGACAGCAACATCCAGCGCAGCGAGGTGGCCGCCATCCTCATCCGCATGATGGACGAGTCCGTCCGTGTGGGCCCGCCCGCCATGCTGGGTAAATGAGAAGGCGTGCGGAAAGAACGGGCGCGAGGCTGCCAAGAAAGCAGAAACTGCAGTTCACGGCGGAAAGCCAGACCGTGAAATAGAATGGTCCAATTTATATGATAGATAAAGATAGCCGCCCGGAATGATCCGGGCGGCTATCTCAGTGTGTCGAAAAACCTTTCTTTGCAGCGGGAAAAGGGTCGGCTCAGGCGGGGGAGCTCGAGGCTGCGCCCACAGGCGCGTTTCGCAGGCCAACCGCCTCGAATGGGATCAACGCGAGCAAAGCGAAGACTATTGCGCCGCAGCGCGGCACAATAGTAACGGGATTTTTGATGGGCCCGCCTTTACAAAAGAAGAGCGCAGAATATGCCCAGCCGGTGCGGATATCAAAGCAGATTTTGCACGACTGAGTCCCAATCCTCTTGAATATATATTATGTAGCAAACAGAAGTAAAAGGAGAGGGACAGCATGGACATCTATGATATCCGCCAGGCGTTGAATACCGGAAAGACCATTTATGATCTCCCACTGCGTGTGACATACTATGCCCGCGTTTCTACAGATAAGGACGAGCAGCTCCATTCACTGTCCGCACAAGTATCATACTACAGCGATTTCATCCAGAAGAACCCAAATTGGATTTTTGTGGACGGATATATCGATGAAGGGATCAGCGGTACCAGCGTCAAAAAGCGTGAGAACTTTCTGCGCATGATCAAAGACGCCAAGGCAAAGCGGTTTGATTTTATCGTAACAAAAGAGATTTCCCGTTTTTCCCGCAATACCTTGGACAGCATTACATACACCCAGGAGCTGCTGCGGAATGGCGTCGGCGTGCTGTTCCAATCAGATAATATCAATACTCTTATGCCGGACGCGGAACTGCGTCTGACCATTATGTCCAGTATCGCACAGGACGAAGTGCGCAAAACGTCGGAGCGCGTGAAGTTCGGGTTCAGGCGAGCCATTGAAAAAGGTGTTGTTCTGGGCAGCAACCGTTTCTGGGGCTATCGGAAGCAGGAGGGGCGGTTAGTCATTGATGAAAAAGAGGCGGAAATCGTACGCCTCATCTTCGACCTCTATGCCAACCAGCAGAAGGGAATTCGGACGATAGCCAGGTACCTTAGTGACCTTGGCTATACGAACACCAATAACAATCCTTTTTCGTTCAGTACGATTCGCGGGATCCTGAGCAATCCCAAATATAAGGGTTACTACTGTGGAGGAAAGACCTCCAAAATTGACTTTAAACTCAATACCGTGAAAAACTTTTCGCCAGACGAATGGGTCATGTACCGGGATGAAGAAAATGTGCCGCCGATTGTTTCTGAGGAGCTTTGGGACAAGGCCAATCTGATTCTGTCCAAGCGAGCTGCTAAACAGAGCGCGGCAGATAAGTCCAGCTACCAGAACAAGTATCCTTACAGCGGAAAGATTATCTGCGGCATCCATAAGACGCCCTATTATCGCTCCCTATACAGGTATAAAACCGGTAATAAGGAGGTCTGGCACTGCCAGGAATACGTGAGAAGCGGCAAGAACGGGTGTACAGCTCCTATCCTTTACACATCAGAAGCAGACGACATTGTACGGCAGGTCTTGGAGGAGATTGCGACCTATAAGGCGGATTTGATTCAGGAACTGATGGAGTTGTATGCCACGACGAGCAGCAGTGCGAAAATGGATGAAGAAATTACACGATGCAAGGACAGTATCGAAGAGATTCTTCACCGGAAAGATAAACTTTTGGACCTGAGTATTGATGGCCGAATCTCGAATGAGGAGTTTTCCCTTCGAAACGAACGCTTTAACGGTGAGATCGAAAAGCTCCAAAGTCAGATCCAAACGCTGAAAGAGGAGAAGATGAAAAATCAGGACATGCGCATTTCCATCGAGACACTGCGCCAGGCCATCATCAAAGAAGTGGATTTTTCGAACGGTTTTTCCATCGGCATCATTGACGCCCTTCTTGATCGCATGGAAGTTCGCGGTACGGATGACAAAAACGGTGTGGAGGTAGATGTGTACCTGAAAATTCTGCCGGAACGTCAGGAGTATTGCATCCATCGGCGTCATAGAAGTACTTCTCTTTGCTCCAGAGTATACATATGATCCGGGCGGATATCCAGACCGAGGTCTCGCCCATTATGGGAACGGAAAAGCAGTCGGAGGAGATGATCCACTATCTATTGCAGGAGTTCGAAGGGGACACCTCGAAGATCTGGCAGTCCAATATTTTCGGAAAGTCCTTCCACGACCTGGTGGGGGAGGATCTGAACGCAAAGCTGAAGCGGATGCCGGAGGACGCCCGCGCCAAGCTGCGGGAGACGCTGCAGCGCATCATCAACGAAGGCTCCGGCGGTTTGATCTGCATCATCCTGTAAGGAGATCGGCTCCCGAAGCAAAATCGCTTCGGGAGCCAATTTTTTAAAAATAAATGTTGACAAAGCGTGAATTGTCTGCTAAAATAACACTCGTTCTGCACGAGGAACTGAATATTTGGGGGTATAGCTCAGCTGGGAGCCCGGTTGAAGCGGTTACACACCCCCTTGTTCCAAAACTTAATAATCACTCTCTTCTATCTGGGGGTATAGCTCAGCTGGGAGAGCGCTTGAATGGCATTCAAGAGGTCAGCGGTTCGATCCCGCTTATCTCCACCATCACTAAGAGAGTGAAACGAAAACCTCATTTCTTCGGGAATGAGGTTTTTGCTTGTTTATGCGGCAACCGTGACTATATCCATGCCCAAACTGAACTGCTCCAAATCAATGTTGAAGTCAATGTGCAGTTTATAGTCCCGATAGACCTCCACCCGCTTGATCAGGCAGTTGACGATCATCTTCTTTGCCTCGAAGCTGGCGGTGTCGTACATATCGGCCCAGGAAATAATATCGTCGTATTGGGCGTTGAGGGATGCCATGACAGCCTGTCCCTCGTCATAGGCGGCTTGGGCCTCGTCGAACTTCTTTTGAAGTTCGGTACACTTTGTCTCAGCCTCGACAACCATCGTTCCCAGCAGTTCTTTGGAAAAGGCGCTTTCCCCGCGCAGGGCCTTGATGACCTCGGCCTTTAATGTGTCCAGCTCGGCAGCAGCCTTTGTGTAATCAGCCCGGACGGTTTGGAGCAGGACTTTCCGCTCCTCCATCTTTTCCTTGTAGCGGATATTGACAATCTCGCTTTTGGGTACGGCCTTCATACGTTCAAAGATCTGGCGTACCAGCTTGTCAACGACACCATCCAGAATATGTGCCGTGTAGCCCGTCTGACCGTCGCACTCGGTCTGCTTTCGGGTTTTGCCGTAGCAGATATACCGTACCCGCTTTACAATGCGGTTGGGATCGTCTTTACAGGGATAAGCCTTGCCGTTGGTGGTGAGCGTCAGTCGCGCCCCACAGTGGCCGCAAAAGACGTTGCCGGCCAGCAGGGACTGGCCTCGGGTGTTCAGAGGAACACGGCGCTCCTGTTCAGCAGAATTGGCCCTTGCGGTGCGAATGGACTGCGCCGCCTCGAATAGTTCAGGCTCAATAATTTGCAAGTGGGGGAGCACCTGGGAACGGCTTTCACCGCTGCGAAGAACGCCCGTATAGGTCAGGTTGCAAATGATACCCCGAATGCTGGCATGGTGCCACATTTTACCCGTCCGGGCCCGATAGCCCAGGTTGTTTAAGTAGGTGGCAAGCCGCTGGGCCCCGAAGCCCTCATGCACATATTTGTCAAACATGATCCGCACCACGGCGGCCTCGGTTTCATTGACGGCCAGCTCATAAAGCTCATGCTTGCGCTTGTTCAGCCGCCCGCTCTTTACGAGGTCATAGCCATAGGGAGCCAACCCGCCCTTGAAGCCGCCATCCTCGACGAGCTGGCCGAGAGCGGTTTTTGTACGGATCGAGGTCTTTTCGCTTTCACCGTCAGCTTGCCAAAAACGTATGTAGTTGGTGAGCTTGTCCGTGTGATTGTCAAACCGCTGTTCACCCTCCTGGGTGCTCCAGACCCGGATGCCGTTTTTAACAAACCATTCCACCACAAAAGGCGTTTCGTCCGCGATGCGCCCGATCCGGTCAAACATGAACACCAGCAGTATATCAAATTTGCCCTGCTTGGCGTGTTCCTTGATGATTTGCAGCTTATCCCGGTTTTCTGCCCGTACCTTGTGGCCGGAAACGCCGTCCTCCTGTTCCTCGTGGATGATTGTCCAGCCCTGCTGCTCCGCAAAGCGGTGACACATTTTGCGCTGCATGGGAATGTCGGCCTGATTTTTGTCGTTGTAGTCCACTTGCTTGTCGGTGGACACTCTGTATAAACAATAAACTCTGTTTTCCATAGTATTGAATCCGTCCTTTCATATTGTCATAAGGGCTACATGAAAGTGCGCTTCAATACGCGAGATATGAACTTGTCAAGGTACATGGTGTTTACCACCATTATTATTATAACTCTGCTCCGGGGGCCTCACAAGGATGTCGCCGGGGTATCTTTTCTTGGGGGCGTTGCTGGCAAAGGACGACAGAAGAATCTGCTTCACATGGCCGATGGCCTCCGTATTTTTGTGCTCCGCAAAGGTAGCGGATATTTCATAGCCGTCAATGGCAAGAATGGCGCTGTTTCCCGCGTTTTGCATAAGATGCCTCCTCCGCAAGTGGTTGACGTGTCCATCCATCTCCCCATTGTCCTGTGGGGAAACGCAAAAGGACGGCACCCTTGCCGGGTGTCGTCCTTTTGCCTATCTCCACTTTGGGACAAAATGTCTCAAAGCAAGAGCAGGAGCGCCGCGCTCATTTCCTTGGCCCGTTGTAAGACAGCGATACTCGGCACGACGCTCCTGCTGAGGTGCGGCAGCCCGGAGGGACAGGCGGCCAGCCTGTCCACTCGCGGATCGTGGCCGTGGGGTGGCAAGTTCCCACTTGCGGCGCTGGTGTTGATCGCTCGTTCTCCCGTGTGGGAGAAGTCTCGGCGCACCCGCCGCCCGGCTCCCCGCACTTGCTCGGAGCCGCCGCTATTCAGTTGTATAGAGGATCAACTCCTCTCATATACCAAGGACAAAAATCAGCCAAATGGAGACCCTAATCATAAAAATTTTCGCAAATATTTTTTCATGCTCTGCAGACCTGCCTGGACAGATTTGCGGACAGCACTTTTATCCACGTTTTCCTCCAGAGCCATTTCCCGGTAGCTCTTACCAAGAATGATGTGGGCCTCTACACGGCGGCCTTGGATTTCGGGCAGAGTGTTGAGCGCGTTCCAGAGGACACAAAACCGTTCCATGCGTTCCAGCAGCGCCTGCGGCGTTGGATCGGACAGGCAGGCCGAGTACTCGATCCCATCATCGCAATCCAGGGAATACTGCGCCCGGTTGCGTGTGACCCGGCGCTGGTGGGCGGCTTCATAGAGCCTGTTTGCACGAAGCTCGGCGGCCACTTCGTCAGAAACTTCAATGTATTCGTCGTTTATGTACCACGGGTAAAAGTCCCGCAAATTGATCGTTGTCATTTGTATTTCCTCCGTTCAGATTTTTGATGGGTGGGCAATCTGAACGGGAGCGGAGGGGATCGGCAGCCGGGGCCGCCCTTGCCTACTTTGGGACAAGTTGTCCCAAAGTAAACGCAGGATAAAACAAAAACGCCAGACCACAAGATGCAGTCAAGCGCAGTGATGTAGACTAGGCAAAAAGTGAACTGTGATACAGCTACATTGGCATGGTGTGCCCGAGGTGAGCATTGAAATTCATTTCCGAATGTTTTTTGATATTCTTCTTGAGTTCTGTCATGCCGAAGCCCCCTTCACCATGCATATGTATCAAAATACACGCAAGAGGTGAAATGCGGCGAATTCAATCGAAAAGAGGTGCATTGTAGAATATATTAGAGGTGAATTATAATGCCTGAATATTCTCGCCCATTAGGTGATGCTGTAAAGCGCGCCCGTGGGAAATTAGGTCTTACTCAAAACGAGATAGCCGATGCTGCCGATATTGATGTCCGCACTGTTTTGAATATCGAAAACTATAAAGGAAATCCCAAAATGGAGGTTCTGTTTCCATTGGTACGCGCGCTAAAGATGGATGCCAGGGAAATCTTTAACCCGGAAATGCAGAGGGAATCGCCTGCACTTCGTCAGCTTCGATTGTTGATTGAGGAGTGCAGCGAGGAAGAAGCAGCCGCTATTATTCCGGTTTTCCAAGCTGTACTTACCGCTCTGCGCGATCAAGACGCAATATCTATTGAATAAAAAAGAGCCTGCTTCACCATTTGATAATGGGAAGCAGGCTCTGCGCTTTATGCGTCTGGCTCGTTGCTCAGCACCATTTTCAGTTGTACGACATCCACCCGAATTTCCTTCTTGCACTTAGGGCAATAGAGCGGAAACTTTACAAGGACAGTATCTTCATAGACTTTCGTCCGTGTTTTCCCTCCGCAAATCGGGCAATGAATCCATAGAGAGCTTTTTCGATTGTCGTTCACCTTTATGCCTCCATTGATGGCGTAGCTCCGCGTTGCACGTCTGGCTTTTGCCTTTCAAAGAGTTATAACAAGCAGATCTAATACACCATAAATGTTTCGCAAATTAATCTACTCTATTTGTGGTTTTTCATTTCTTATCAGCATTTCAGTTTTTAATGTTATTTCGCATCATCCAATATCAAAGGATAGATCGTTTCAGGGGTATGTCCAAATGGATATTCGTGGGTCAGCCCCAAACTGGACAGTGTGTCCCCATCGTATTCCCCGATGAGATAATAAATTGTCATCGTAGTTGCTTCTCCAGGGGGGAGATAAAATTCGAAGACAGACTCCTCGCGCTGGCCATAGCCAGTAAACCAAGCAAAATCACCATAAGTTCGCTCACCATTATCTCGTGCGCGTGAGCTGTCATACAGATACAGATAGTTCGCATCAAAGACATACGCCTTTTCATCGCTGTTGGGATCAGGCGTCGCCCCCAACGGGAGAGTATTCCTATCCGTGTAACGCTCTGTGAAAGCATCTACATTAGTCACAGTAAGTTCTACCGCTATAAGATAAGCCCCGTCTATCAGTTGTCCTGTATTTGAGTCCACAAATCCATAATCTGGATAGCCATACTCTTTCTTATCACTGCCCTTACCGATCGAAACCCACGCATCTACATTCAGCTCATCCATGGAAATGCCTGCGTCAAACATATTGTCCACGAGATATGAATTTTCCACAGTGTACGTAAGGGTGCCAGCTCCTGCGTTCGGAGTCAGAGAAAAGGTGCTATCTGATACTTCTTGAAGCAGATCACTGTACTCGTCAGTATAGTTAAATTCTGAGACTTCTACAGCTTGATCTGGAATATCATCTTCTGCAGGTGAACAGCCCGCTAACAAGACCAGAGCCAATATTAGCATTAAAGTGAAAGTAATACTATGTTTCATTTGGAATCTCCTTTTCCGTCCCGTATTAGCAGGACAACATATATGATTAAATCTTGCCATTTAAACGAATTTCAATATTTTCCGGGTAGTTTGTAACCAAAAGCCGCATGTCGGTGGCATCCAACTGGCTCCACTGTTCCTCTGGCATTGCACTGGCCGTGATACAAAAGGGGAGCACTACGGTAATGGCTTTGCCTGGTTCCAGTTGTATATTCCGCACGGCCGAATCCCAGCCTGGATTGGAATTCAAAAACAAGGCCCCATTTAATCCGAAACGCCAGGTTTCACCATGGATTACAAATTCTTGCAAAGAGACGTAGCTTTCCCCGCTGTAGTCGTCCGCGTTTCTGATGATGACAGTCACTTCCACAATGGCATCCGGTGTTGTCCCTGTTCCAAAGCGCTCCTCAAAGGCAGACGGCTCAAACCCACATTTGGCGGCATATACATCAAAGGATAAAAGCTCCCGATTCTTGACGGTGATGGTATAACCATCAGAGGTGTAGCTGTAAACCATGCGGTTTTCTCCGTAGAAAACCTCCTCGCCCATGGCATATTCCACGTAGAAAGGCAAATAGTTTTCCTCAAACAATTGGTTCAGGGACATATACCGCCAGATCCAAGCGGCGGCCAGCACGATCATTACGGCGGCAGCTATGGCGCGCTTGGTTCTTTTCTTCATGCTGTTCCTCCCTGTGTCACAAATCGCCCAAACTCCATCTGAAACACCTGATCCGCCACCGCTTCCAGAAAAACCATGTCATGACTGGCTGTGATGATCAGTGCACCCCGCTCTCGTTCCTGTCGGATCACGGTCTTCAGCATTTCCAGCCCTCCCACATCCAGAGCGTTGGTCGGCTCGTCCAATAAAATCAGCGCGGGCGTTTCCATGATAGCCGCTGCGATGCCCAGACGCTGCTTCATACCAAGGGAGTATTTCCGAAACCTCCGCTTGTCGTCCGGATTCAGGCCGGAACGGATGAGGGCCTGACGGATATCTTCCTCCGTGGCCCTGCCTTTTAAACCGGCAATCAGCCGCAGGTTGGCAAGGCCGGTGTAATCGTCTGGGAATACAGGGTTTTCGATAATCAGCCCCATGCTGTCCGGAAAATCCATATCCTTTCCCAACTCTTTCCCATCCACTAGTACGGTCCCCGTGGTGGGATGAAGCAGTCCCGCAATCAGGCGCATAAGCATAGTTTTGCCGCAGCCGTTATAGCCCTGCAGGCCGTACACATGGCCGCTGGTGAAATGAGCTGTGATGCCGTCTATCACCTGGGCCTTATGCAGCCTTTTCGTCACATTGTTTAGCTGTATTTCCATAAAAAGCTCCGTTTCCAGCTGGATCAACTTCCCAGCTTCATCGGTTTCAAAATGTCCCGGCGTTTCATCACTAAGCCGCCTATTACAATTGCCATCAGGATATAAGCCAACACGGCCCAGCAGCCGCTGGGAAAGGACAACCCCTCTTGGTAAAACAGATCGCACCGCTGCATCATGGCGTAATTTCCGATTGCAAGAGGCGTTTGTGCGAATGACGACCAGATAAGCAGGACGATGCCAGCGGCAAATCCATATACCGGGTGCCACAAAATTGCGATCACCATTTGCCACAGGCAGACACCCGCCATAACAAGCGTCGGCATACCCAGCAAAATGGGAGCGATCTCTGACCCAGAAAAGGCTGGCCGCGCCATGCTCATGATTTCAAGCAACCTCATCACGACGCTTTCTTCTAAGCTGAAGGTGCAGGCCGCGCCGGTACATAGGCAGTAAAGCAATGCCGTCAGGTACAGGACGCCATAATACAGGCAGACGCTCGCCATATTCCAAAGGCACTTTGCGTACCACCACCGGCGGCGGCTCCCGCCCCGGACAAGAACCTGCATCCCATAGGGACTTTCCAGATCCCGGCTGGGATACTCCGCCGTAAACACCAGGCAGCCGATTTGAACCAGCATCCACTCCAGCGCGATGAAAAAGTCCTTCCCCGCTGCGTCAACCGGAAGGCACCCGGCAAACACATAAAACAGATAGGCACCCAGGGAAGGTTCCAGCCCCGGCTCCAGCTCAAACGCTGCAAAGGTGCTCCGGCCCATCAGCATGACCACCAGGAAAAGACTGGCGGGAAGCAGCAGCCACCACAGGCGCTTTACCAGTCCCTGGCGAAAATCGTGGCCTATCATGTCACAATACCTCCCGGCGGGAAAATAGGGCTAATCCGCCGCCTAGGCTTAAAGCTGCCAGAGCCCCCATCTCCCCAAATACAATCGCCGGTATTCGAAAATAGTGGCTGGAGATCAGGAAGCTGTTTGCCGGAGCCCATGCGCCCAGTATATAAGACAACAGATATACCACCGCACAAGGGAGAATTATGACAAAGATGCCCTTTTTGATCCACTGGGACAGAAGCACAGACAGTCCTGCGATCACACCGCCCCACAAGGCTGAGATACCAAGCCAGAGAAATGCATAGAGCCAGGGATGGCTGAAAAACAGCTGATACATCATATCTAAGGGATGGATTGGCACTACCATGGAGTAGGCCTGGGGCACCACGGCGGGGCAGATCATGGCATTCAAAAGCAGATTCAGCCCCAAAGGGAGAGCGATAACCGTCGCTCCGGAGACAAAGGATCCAATGTATTTGGTTGTGAAGTAGCTGGCTTTTGACACTCGGACCAGCAATTGATTGCGGTAACCGGATTGAGCCTCACTTCCATATGACCAGCCATAGGGGATCAGAGCCAGCAAAGGGAACAGCCACTGGAACAGGTAATAAGCCATGTTCATCCCGGCACTGAGCCAGAGAATAAAAAGGCTTCGCGTATCTCCGTCCACATGCCTGGCACCTCCATCATACAAAAGCTGAACATACCAGATATTCCTGCCCACATTGCATAGCTGTATCAGAAGCCCGGCAATTAGAGCCGCATAAAAGGCTCTGGAGTGAAATACTTTCCACAGCTCCCCCCGCAGGCAAGGCCAAAAACTGCTTTTTCTCATACTGTGCCTCCAATTTGAAGTTGTCCATTCATTGGATTTTACTCATTTCACCGGAAACCCTCCTTTTTAAAATGTGGGCCAAATATACAGAAAAGGCCCCTTTTCAATGGAATAGCGGAAGAACTGTCTCAACTATCCCATGAAAAGGGGCAAAAAGTATTCATCAAATTGTATCAAAACTGTAAAAATGTGGGCGTGCTCAAATACTCATGCCAAACCCGCTGTAACGCTCCAATTGAACATCGTAGTAGGTTCCGAAAATGCTGCCGTTGTCCAGGTTGAAGAGAATCACGATCTGCTGTGGGGTGGTTATCAGTTGAATGGTGCAGGGACCGGATGTCCCCCGTTCAGCAAGAATATCCTCCAGAGAGGGATAATCGGAAGCGTTTTCAAGCTCTGCATCCTGGACAGAACCGTATTGAGAGTGCAGCAATTCATACAATTGCTCTAAGGGTGAGAAAAACTCCGTTATCTTCCACCCTTCATAATGCTCAGAGAAACTGAAAAGCAATTCCGCCAGATCGCTTTCAGTTCGGTCGAGGGAAAGCAAACACTTTGCTAGATCGGATTTGACTTTCAACAGTGCAGCCTGCTGCTGTTCCTCGGTGAGTTCGTGGGTTTCCAGCGGCCGCACCAAATAGCTGACGGAAGAGGGTGCAGTTTCGCTCAGAGCAAAATCCAGGATCACTGGAGTCTGACTCTCATACAAAATCGCAGGAAAATCTTTCAAAAAAAGCTGGCTATTTATCTGGGTGGGATCATCTTTGTCGCCCACATTCCAGAGCAGACTTCCCAACAATGTTTCATAGTCATAGGAGATACCAAGCGATCCATAGGCACCGAGCAGCAGGAACAGACGGCTATTTTCTGTCTGAAGCTCAAGATCACGGTAGTCTTCTGAGAGTGGAAAGAGAGTTTGAGTTTCATACATGGGCCAAGGATAAAAGAGTACCTCTTCCGCGGTTTGACCCAGCACAGAGGGCACGGAAAGCACCCCCGCAGAAATCGTCTCCCCCATCCGTGGGGTCACCACTGCCCGGGCCGCCAATCCGGCAGTCAAAGCGCCTACCAGCAAAATGAAGACCGTTATCAGGATAAATTTATGTTTTCGCACAGGGTACGCCTCCTTTCGATCTATTCTGTTCCGCGGCGCTGACGGGGAACCGGAGGATGATCGAAGTGCCCTGATCCACTTGACTCTGGATATTCATAGAGCCGTGGTGTACCGCTACGATTTCCTGACACAGCGCCAAGCCCAGCCCCACACCGCCCGCCTTGCGACTACGGCTTTTGTCCACCATGTAAAAGGGCTGACAGATCTTATCTATCTCCTCTTGAGGAATGCCACTGCCGTGATCCCGCACCAGGATAGTCACCCCCCCTGCGTCCACCTGCGCGGTTAGCTCCAAAAGGCTGCCCTTTTGACTTGCCTTGCGTCCGTTATCCAACAGGTTGTACAGCAGGGATTTGAACAGCTCCCGATCCATGTCGATCAGAACATCGGGACAGCTGCAATGGAGCTTCAGGTCGCTTTGGGCCATGACTGGGCGAAGGCTGACCTCTACTTCATCCGCCACCGTGCGCAAGGAAGTGGGGAGAAGCAGGATGCTGGAGCTGCCCAGAGTGGTCAGCTCCAATAGCTTGCCGGACAGGGCGCGCAGGCGCTTGGCCTCCTCGGAGATGACACGGGCGTACTCCACCCGCGTTTCCTCTGGCACATTTTTGGGAAGGTAGAGCAGATCGGCGAAACCCAGAATACTGGTCAAGGGCGTTTTCATCTCATGGGCCAGATTGCCGATGAACGTCTTGCGCTCGTCCGCCGTCCGTTCCAGCTGCTCCACCCGGTCCTGTACCGCTTGGGCCATATCATTCATGTCCTGGGCCAACCCGGCCAGTTCGTCACCGCCGCTCACATGCAAACGTTCACCGTAGTGTCCGGAGGCTACGCGCCGGGCACTCTCATCCAGCGCCGCCAGAGGGCGCAGTAGCACCCGCACCAAAATGAGCAGCAGTACAGCCCCGGCCAGACTGAGAACAAGGCAAAGAGCCACCGCGCCCACGGCTTGTTCAGTCAGCTGTCTCTGTAAATCGCTAACGCAATAGGCTGCTCCCAGCCGGTACTGGACGGACTCCAGCGTCACCGGCATCACACATACCAGATACCATTCGCTGTTCTGCGCACCAGGGCGCAGTTCATAGACCGTTGCGCTGGGTTCCTCTGCTGGGGCATCCGGCAGAGTGCCGACCAGGCTGTCGGGCATCGTGTCATACAGCGCATCCCCATCGGCGTCCAGCAAGATCAGCCCTGTCAGATAGCTGTCCTGCGCCTGCTGAGACAAAACCTTTTGGGCAGTCTGGCTGGTTTCTTCTTCATTCAGTTGTACGAAACCCAGCTGGAGCCGATGGCTGATGACACCTGCCCGGAGCATCCCAGCCAAATATTGTTGCTGAGTAACCGCCCGCTGTCCCTCCCGCTGCCACAGGGAGTCCCTGCTTGTCTTGAGCAACAGTGTGGAGGTCAGCGCTGTGGACAGTACCATCAGCGCCAGGGTGGGAAGAAAGATCTTCTGCCATAGCTTCATGGCAGCTTCTCCAGGCGGTAGCCGATCCGGGGCAGGGTGACCAGCTGGTCGGTCAGGCCCAGCTTTTGCCGCAGGCGCTGGACATGAATGTCCACAGTGCGGCTCTCCCCGGTGTACTCATAGCCCCAGACCATCGCCAGCAGCTTGTCCCGACTGAGCGCCAGGTTTTGGTTCTGGAGAAACACCTGCAGCAGGTCGAACTCCTTGGGGGAAAGGGCGACAGGTTCTCCATTCAAAGTGACAGTGTGGCTGCCCAGCTCCTGCCTGATTGGGCCGTATTCCAACATCTGATCTCCCTTGCCCCGCCGCCGCAGGGCCACCTCAATGCGGGCCAACAGTTCCAGCGGCTCGAAAGGTTTTGCTATGTAGTCCTCCGCGCCCAAACGCAGGCCCCGCACCTTATCCTCTACCTGTTGCATCGCAGACAGGAAGATCACCGGAACATCTTGCTTTTGGAGACGGCTCATAATCGAAAAGCCGTCCAGCCCAGGCAGCAAAACATCCAGTAACACCAGATCGAAGGAGCCATCTTCAATCCGGGAAAGCGCCTGGGCGCCATCCGCACACCATTGGCTGGTATGACCGCCCAGCGTTAAGGTTGCTTCAATCATCTGGGCAATATGTTCTTCATCCTCAACAATCAAAATATGGGCCATGGTTTTGGCCTCCTTTGTATCGGTTATAGCATAACTGACCACCAAAGACGGCGTGACGTGCAGTTTTAAACATTATAACATCAAGAAATATCAGAGTCAGCAACAAGTTGTATCGAAACTGTAAACGGAGGATTATGGGCATTACTGGAATTATATACTGTTCCAGTCTCTATAAGTTATAGCACACAGCCTCCACTTTCCGCTGCCTTTCCGGGAATCGCACTAACGGCAAGCAGGGCAAGTGTGGCCACACTTGCTATTTTTGCGCCCCGTGGGGGCCTGCAAAAACGCTTGTTGGGGAGCCTCCCCAAACCCGGCACTTTGGGACAAGTTGTCCCAAAGTCTGTTGTCTGCGTCACCGTCGCTTATCGCTCCTGTTCCTTATTTGTGCGTTCGTCAGTCAGACCGAGCAGCTGATCAATATTCCCCTTGACCGCCACGGCCTCCCGCATATCCTGTTGGGCCTGTCGGTACTCGGTATAAAGAGCTTTCTTCCGCGCCGCCAGCTTGCGGCGCTTTTCTTTTAGTACGTCCATCTTCGGGAGCTTTTCGCCGTTCAACAGCTCATTGAGTGCCGCCTTTGCCGCCCGGTAGTCGGCCAGCTCCGTTTCATGCTCGGCCAGATATTTTTTGCTGTACCGGGCCGCCTTGTAGCCCTCGAATGCGGGACGGGATTTGGCGTATTGCACCACGGCCTCCATCAGCCCGGAGGTTTTAGCAAGGTCGGCCTCGGTCTGCCGCAACTCCCAGGCCAGAGCGTGAAACCGCTGGGTGGCCCTGTCAGCTTGCGCGGCAAGCTGGTCATATTCGGTGAGCTGGTGCTCCTGTAAAAACATAAGAGCGGCGGCCATCTGTTTGAGGTTATACACCTTGGCCCACCGTTCATAAGCCGGGCCTTTGCCGGAGCGCAGACGCTCCTGTATATCCACAATGAGATTGACGCGCCTGGGCGCGGGAGCTGTCTCGCCGTGGATCTGCGGGGCAGGCTGTTTCCCGGCAATCACGGCCCGGATATCCTCGGGATCATAACCGTCTCCAAGGGTGGATGCCCGGAGGCGCGTTGCCCGTTCCTGTCCAGGGACGAGGAAAGAGATCGCGCCGCCGCGCCCACGCTTGACCGTATAGCCAGCCTCCTCCATGAGCTGCAAGAAGTCGTCAAAGTCAGCGGGGCTTTTTACCAGAGCGTCGCCAATGGCAAGACGCAGCCGCTCCTTATAGGAGGGCTGGCGCTCCGCCCCCAGCCATGCCCCATAGTGGAGAAAACGGCCCTTGCTATGGAGCTTGGGATTGACGATCACGGACAGATCGTTTTCCAGACAAATCCTGTCAGAGAGCCGCCGCACCGCCCGCGCCGAGCCGATGAAATCCCGGAACTTATGCGTGCAGTCCAGCGCGGTTGAATTGTAATAAATGTGGTTGTGAATGTGCTGGCGGTCTGTATGGGTGGCAACAAAAAAAGCGTACTTGCCCTTTGTCCAGCGCATCGCCGTTTCATAGCCGACACGGTTAGCCTCCTCCGGGGTGATCTCTCCGGGCTTGAATGACTGCCGGATCTGATAGCACAGCACATCGGCATCCCGCCGCTGTTCCCGGCCTGTGGTAGCTTTGTACTTGGCCTTTGAGAGCAGAAACTCCGCATCGGCGGTCATATGGTCGCACTCATAGGAAGAAATCAATTCGCCGCCCTGTGTCTTGTCCGGATTTTGGCCGTATTCAAAACGATCCTTCAGCGATTGCGCGATGCTTTCTCCTTTGCTGATTTTGTGCTTCTTGAAATAGGTTGTCGCCGTGGGCAGCCCTCCTTCCTATATGAGAAACAGCGGCTGTGTTCAGCCGCCGTCATGTAACTTTGGGACAAAATGTCCCAAAGCATCAGCCAGTAATGAAGCAGCGCAGGGAGTAATTGAGATCGTCCAGTTTGCTAATGAGCCATTCGGCCAAGACCGGGAGCCCAAAGGGAGAAACGAGGAAAGCTATAATCAGCATTTGAATACCCGCCGCTGGATCGCCGCCAATCGTGCAGGCAAACACCCCGCAAACGGCAAAAATCAAAGCGAGGATGCCCAGCGCCCAAGCGGCCAATGAGTGCAGGAACGATAGCACCGCCACAGTCAGCGTGAGCACCAACATAAAGGGAGTGGCGAGGATTTTCAGAATGATCCGCATAGTGATACCTCCTCGAAAGATGGTTGGTTGTCCCTATATGTCAATTATAACTCTGCAAAAATAGGGGTACAAGGATGTCGCGCTACAGCCATCTTGCAGATGGCTGTAGGATTGTGTAGAATACAATTACTACTAAATCACAGGAGCGAGATTGCTATGAAGAAATCCGCTATTCTTTTTGGAATAAATGAATATCACGATTGTCCACTTCAAAATGCAGTTAATGACGCATCCGCATTATCAGAAAAGCTGTCCGAATTGGGATTTGACGCAGAATGTTTTTTGAATGTGACGAGAGAAGATATGGACAGAGCTTTGCAAACATTCAGAGCTAAATTAGAACAATCAAGTGTAGGATTGTTTTTCTTTGCTGGACACGGAATACAATGTAAGGGGGAAAACTATTTAGCCATAAAAGATACCAATTTCTTTGATGACATTTCTTGTAAACACACTTCTTTTCCGCTAAATGATGTTATCGACATATTTGAAGAAAGCAAGGTAACCACAAAAATACTCATTTTAGATGCTTGCCGGGATAATCCCTTTGTTACATGGAGAAGTACAGCTAATGAAGGATTGGCTCCGATATATGCACCTAAAGGAACCATTATTGCATTTTCTACCTCTCCGGGGCAAAAGGCTTCAGATGGAAAGAATGGTCATGGCGTTTATACCGAAGCACTGCTAACACATATTGCTACTAAAAATTTGGCCATTGAAGATATGTTCAAGCGTGTCAGAAACACAGTGAGTTCTCATACAGGCCACCGGCAAATAACATGGGAACACACATCGTTAATGGGAACTTTCTATTTCAATTCTGGCATTGATGGAGATGAAGCAAGGCCCACATATTCAACTGACGCATTGGCTGACCAAAACTATATTTTTGAAAGAGAAGATGAGATAGAGAGTATTGTTAATGCGTTGAAAACATATAATTGGTATAAACAAAATCCCGCAATAAAAAAGATAAATCGAACAGATTTTTCTCATTCCGATAAAGACGACTTGTTTATCCTCGGCCGAAATATTTATCAAGCAGCGTGCGGAGGCTCTGGAAATGCTGAATCTTGGATAGAAAACATTGAAGCTAACCTCGATGACATTGGCGGGAGTGCTGCAATACATTTGCTAAATGGTATTCTGTTCGAAATATACTTTAATAGTAAGGGTCAAATCAGAACAAATCTAAAATCGGAACAATATGAAAAACCCGTAAAGCTATGTATGAAAAGTAAGTTTGCGGCGTGCGGACTGTTTATCCGTGATTATCTGGAGCAATATCCACAACAGATAATCTATATTCCTGGCTCGAAGAATTTTTTGACAACAGACATTCTTATTTCCAAAGAAAATGACGAATACCATATTGACGGTATTTACATTGACGGGTTAAGTTGTATGTATGACGAAAATGCGACAGAGTTTTATGAATACAATGACACAAGTTATTTTTACCGTGAGGTTACTCTGCCTGAACTTGAAAACATAATACTTGAAAAAATAGCAGCTCCAAGGAGTAAAATTAAATTCACCTGTAATATACCAATACCAGCTACAACATCAATTCTTATTCCGTACAACTTTAGGCTACTTCGATACATATAAAATGAAACGGGATGTATGCGCTTGCAAGCCTACATCCCGCTTTTTACTTTTCAGTAAGAACTGCCAGCTTTTTCAGCAAATCAAAGAGCGGCTCCCACAAGTCGGCGTAGTCCTTTTGGAGCGCGGCTATCTCATCGGGATAGACCCCGTAGGTGTTGGCATGAATCGCCACTTGGTTGAGGTTGTTCGCACACCGCCGCTGCAAAGACACCAGCTCCCGGACATCCGAGAGGTCAACATGGAGCACATACCCGTTGAGGGCCATTTTCCGCATATAGGCTCCCATATTGCGAATACCCGCCTCGGCCATGCGCTCATAGATCAGCTCCTGCTCCTCCGGCGTCACCATGACATTGAGGTGGACGGAGCGGAGGCGCTTTTTCGTCACCGTTCCTCGCGCTCCCGGCCGTGGCGCTGGGGCGGGTATTCCCGCACCTTGTCCACGGGCTTTTCCTCCACCCGCGTCCCAGCTTCTTTCATCTGCTCGGCTATGGGGCGCGGAACTTCCCGCACCCCATAACGCCGCTGGTAGTCAGCGGCGCGGGCGGCAAACTCCTTTTCAGCGGCTGCCCCGTCGCTGTGATAATGGCCCCAATAGTAATCCCGCTTGCCCTGTTCCTCCGTGAATTGCCATGTTACAAAGGGCGAGGGGGCCGCAGGATTTTCCCCCAGGGCGAAGCCCCGCCCATTATCGAACAGGACGGAGCGAAGAATAGTATAATCAGCGTTTTTCTCCACATTTTCCTCCATTTCAAATGTTGAAAGCATCCTAGCCAAACCGGGGCGGGGCATGAAATTACACACCCCGCCCCAAAAGCGGCCCGGAAAAGCCTTGAAAACAGGGCATTTTTAGGCCCTATTTTTCAACTGTTCAGCCCCGCTTTCTCCTCATATAATCCCGCTGCTGCCGCCGCATGGCGATATGGGCACAGGCTGTGGAGCAATACCGCGTCCTGCCGTCCGGAAGAAAGGCCCGCCCGCAGATGGGGCAAGGGCGCGTCTCCGGGGCCGGGCCCTCGGCGGTCAGCGCGGCCTCCAGCACCGGATCATTGGGCAGGACGGCCTCCCGGAAGTAGCGGCAATAGGCTCCCGTCCAGCATTTGCCTAGCATATAACACTCGCCGTCCAGCCGGAGGCAGCCATACTCCCGGTCATAGTTGGCGCACAGGGAAGTTACCAGTTTACGGATCGCCGCCCGTTCCTGCCGGGTCAGCTCTCGCTGCGCCATCGCGTCACCTCCCGTCACCGGGCTTTTTCAGCAAATCACGGTAACAAGAAACACAGGCGATCCCCCGCCAGTAGGGGCAGCCATGACAGCGGCTGCCCTTGGGCGCGGGCTCAGGGGCGGCGGGGCCACGGTAGTAGGAGGGCTGCTTCATAAACGGCTCATAGGGACTGTTGGTGAAATTCATTCGCCGTCCTCCTCGTCACAGGGCGGGCCGTCGTCCTCGTCGCCGTAGTCCTCCATATCGTCATAGGTATCCAATTCCTCGCCATAGTCCTCCTCGGGCTGGTTGGCCTGATGCTTGGGGCGGTAGATTTTGAAATACCACGCGGCCCCGCCGCCGATTAGTGCCACGGCCAGAATCAGCAGGATCGGCCCGGCGTTGCTTTTGACCTCGGGCTCGGGTTCCGGTTCGGCAACAGGCTCGGGATCGGTTGTGGGCTCCGGGGCAGGTTTGGAATCGGGGGCCGTAGCGAACGCCTCCCCGGAGGACTCGGCCAGGGCCATGAGGTCAGCCAAGGTGACGGCGTTCAGGAAGTACACGTTTTCGGTGCTTTTTTGGCGGTCAATGACGAGATAGAAAACAGACTCGTCCGCCGTAGTGATGGTGAAGAACTCTTTGCCCTCGTCATCTGTGGCATTATCCACCACCGTCCCTGTTCCGTCCGGGGTTAGGGGGTTGAGCTCGGCCTCGTCCAGCCCTTCCCAGTCCAAACCGCCCGTGGTTTCTTCCATCGGCTCATAATAGCCGTCAGCGTAGGCCGTCACGGACAAGCTGCCGAGCAAAGCGGCGGCGCATAAGGTCGCCGCCAACATACGCATTTTTCTCATACTCAATTATCCTCCGTTTCCGCAGGCGAGGACTTCGGGACATTCTGTCCCAAAGTGTCCCCGGCCTTGATCTTTTCCAGCAGCAGCGGCAGATCGGACAGGGACACGCTCATGCCCCGCACGATGTCCACGATCTCGCTGTTTTCAGCCTCCACCTTGCGTTGTTCCAGCTCTTTCAGCTTAGCCTGCTGTTCTGCGATTTTGGCCTTGACCTTTTCAATCTCGGCCTCGATTTTTGCACTTTTGGAAATTGCCATGAAATCCTCCTTTAAGGTAATCGCCCGTAGGCATATAGGTGAGCTTGCCAATAGCTCGTGTTGAGGTTTGCATATCCGATGGGATCTCCACAATGCAGCATCCAGCCGTCGCCCACATAGATGCCCACATGGGAAACGCCCGCCGTGTCATACGTCCCGACGAAGAACACCAGATCACCGGGCTGGGGTGAGCTTGTCCGGGTGCAGATGTTATACAGCCCCTGCGCCCCCAGCCGCCCGAAGTTCCAGCCGCATTGATTGTAGACATAGGACACGAAGCCCGAGCAGTCAAAAGACGTGCTGGGACTGGAGCCGCCCCAAACGTAGGGGTAGCCGATATACTTCTCGGCCTCGGCCAGAATAGCGGCAAAGGTTTCATCATTCAAATATGACTCGGGAACGTCATACAGGGTGGGGCTGCCTGTGATGTACTTTGACACATAGGAGGACGAGGGGAACAGGTCGGGGCGGTTGCCCAGCGTCGCCATGTAGATGGAATACCGGGAAAGCTGATCCTCACCCATGATATAGACCGGAACATGGGACAGGTTGAAGTTTTCCAGCGTGACGGTGCAGATGTAATAGTTATACGGCACATCCACGTCATAGTCGTTGCCATCGCTGTCCGTCCTGGTTTCTGTCTGATACCGTACCTCTACCACCACGGACTCGGTGAGGATATATTGCTGGTCAAAGAGCATTTGGAGCGTACCCTGTACCTCGTCCAGCGTCCACGCCCCCTCATGCAGAGCGGAGAGGGCGGAAATCAGCACATAGGGATCGTGCTCAATGTCATCCAGGTCAAAGTGGTACTCGTCGTAGTCATGGGTGCTGGTGTAGGTGTCCAGATAGTCCTGCAATTCGGCCTCCGTCGCACAGTAGGCGGCCTCGGCCCCCAGCATATCCGCATCCTCGGACGCATAGGTGCTGGCGGCCACCGCACCCACGGTGCCGTTGCCGAGGGACACCAGCGAGGACATACAGGACTGCATCACCACCAGGAGAAGCACACAGGACAGCGCCAAAAGGATGCCCGTGGGATGCCGCTTGACAAAATCCACGGCCTTGGCCGTCAGCTTTTCCGTCGTGACCGCTGTTTTCTCTGCGGCCTTTGCCCCGGTCTTGGCCGCCTCCCGCGCTTGCTTGGCATACTGACGCTTGATTTTTTGCTTCTGGATCAGACGAGACAATTTGCTGTCCTGCTGCATTTCCTGGTGTTCCTGGACAGTCACGCGATACCGATGCTCCGCCGTGGCCTTGATGTACTTGGATTCAGCCTTGGGGACGGCCTTGGACGGGTGCTGACGGATCTCCTTTTTGACAAAGCGTGTCCCTTTTCGCAGAACGCCCTCGCCAACCAGCTCGGACTGATGGGCTCCCTCGGTGCCTACATTTTCATGCTCCACCTCATAGATTTTGCCGTGGACAAAGCCGTGCACCTGGCCGCCAGCCGCCCGGCCCACGCGCTTGACGGGGCCGGGCTTTTTCGGCGGCTTCTGCTTTGCCAACTTCTCCTTGGCCTTATCCAGCTTTTCACCCCGCTTTTCCATGCGGAGCTTGGACTCGGCGGCCCGTTCCTGCCGGCTCTTCTGGTGAAACTTGGACTTCGGAGACTTTGGGACATTTTGTCCCGAAGTGCTTTGCTCACTCATGGGCCAAATCCTCCGGGCGGGTGGTCAGCAGATTGTAAATCTCACCCTTGGGGAAGCGATCCACAAACGGGATGGTGACGGAGCCATAGAACAGCAGGCCCTCGCCGGAATTGCTGTGGGTAATGTAGGAGAGCTGATGCTCGGAAATGCCGAGCTGCTTTGCGAGGATCGCTCGGTCACTTTGGGCCTGGGAGAGCAGCACCATGAAGTCGGTGTTGTCCAGAATGTTCTCGATTTCCCGGCTGGCCAACAGGTCTTTCACGTTCTGCGTCAGGGCCGAGGGGACGCAGCCCTTTTTCCGCAGCATCTTCCAGACCGCCACAAAGTAGCTGGCCGTCAGCGGATCGCGGAGCAGGATATGGAACTCGTCAAAGTAGCACCACGTCGCCAGCCCGTTCAGATAGTTGGTATTGACGGCGGAGGTCACAAATTCGTCCGTGATGTGCATAGCGATCTTGCGGAGGTTCTCGCCCATGCCCTTCAAGACGATGCACACCACGCGGGCGTCCGTCTGAACATTGGTGGGATGGTTGAACAGGTTGAGGGAGCCGGTACAGTAGAGCTCCAACGCCGTCGCCACACGCTTGGCCTCGGGCTCGGGCTGTTTCAGCAGTTCCTCGTACAAATCCTGCAAAAGCGGCATTTCACCGTTGCCGATCCCCAGGGCCAGCTCGCGGTAGACCAGCCGCACACAGCGGTCAATCACGGTTTTCTCAATGGGCTGCAAGCCCTCCTTGCCGCCCACGATCAGCTCACACAGGGAAAGCAGGAAGTCGGCCTTCATGGACAACGGGCTGTCCTCGTCGTTCATGCAAATCTGAATGTCCATGGGGTTGATATGGTTGGGGCTGTCCGGGGCGATCTCGATGACCTGCCCGCCCAGCCGCCGCACCAGCGGGGCGTATTCGCCCATCGGGTCTACCACCACGATCCGATCCTGCGTCGCCAGAAATACGTTGATAAGCTCACGCTTGGCGGCAAAGGATTTGCCTGAGCCCGTGGAGCCGAGGTAAAGCCCGTTGGCGGATTTCAACTTTTTGCGGTCGGCCATGATGACGTTATGGGAAAGGGCATTCATGCCGTAGTAGAGGGCCTGTCCGTCCATCCGCAGCTCACGGGTCATAAAGGGAATGAAGATGGCCGTGGAGCTGGTGGTCATGCCCCGCTGGATTTCGATCCCGTTATAGCCCAGCACCAGGGAGGATACGAAGCCCTGCTCCTGCTGCCAGTCCAGACGTTTCAGCGCACAGTTGTATTTCTGCGCGATGCCCGATACCGTGAACACATCGTTTTCCAAACGCTGCTTTGTGGGCGCGATGTTTACCACCGTAAAGGTCAGCAGGAACATACGCTCGTTGCGGGATTGCAGGTCGGCCAGCAGCTCCGCCGCATCCTTGGAAAAGGTAATGAGGTCGGGCGGCAGAATCTCCATGTCGTACCCGGCGCGGACGGCCTTTTTCTGTTCCTCGGCCTTCATGCGGCCAATGTCGCTGATTTTGCCCTTGATAGTCTTAATGGCCTTGAGCTGATCCACCGTCTGAACGTGGAGGGTAACGGTCAGTTCCGCATCCAGCTCCAAAATTTCAGCCAGCAGCTTGTCCGACATTTCCGACGCTAAAATCTGCAAGTAGGACGCAGCGCCCCAGGACTGGCCCACTCGAAACGTGCGGGATTGGCGGAAGTCGAAGCTGTCCGGGGCAATAAAATCTTTTGTCCCCATGCCCGTTTTGGGGATGTCCTTCCATGCAAAGCGAAACGCCTCCCGGCTGCCGGGGTGGAGCTGCCCATGCAGGACAGCCAGCCGCTCCCGCCCGTCCAGGGGCTGGGACTGTACCCCCAGCCGCTTGAAGTTGCCCATCACATCGGACTCCACGCGCTCCAGCCGGGGCCGGGCCTCGGCCACACTGCCAGCGGGCAGGCCAAAGGTGATGTATTTGGAGCGTTCAATGCCGTTGTTGCTCTTGGCGATCTGGCCTTTCAGCATATCCACGAACTCGCCCCGGATGCTGTCAAAGTCATCATGCTGGGAGGGGATATTCACCTTGTAACGGCTTACTGACCGGGATCGGCGGTTGACGAAAGAGAGTTGAAACGGCAGGGAACTGTCAAAGTAGTTGAGGAATGAGCTCCAGCCCCCAAAGATGGCCGTCTGATCCTCGGTGGACGCGACGGCGTAGTTGATGTCCTCATACTCCACCGTCTTTGTGTAAAGCCCGCCGGGGAGCTGGCAAACGCCGTCCGGGTGCATCGCCACATAGGGGATTGTCTGCTGGGCCGACACCACCCGGCGCTTACTTGCCTTGGGCTGGCTTTTACTTTTTGTTTTCTGCAATAGGCTCCTCCTTTCCCGTGAATGGTGCGTAAATGTTTTGCGTCTGATAGGGCCTGACACCGGGCCGCAGAAAGCTGGTGTTGAGGATATTCCGCAGCACCTTTTCAAAGGGCAGCCCGTCCTTTTCGTACATGGCCATCATAAAGGCCGGGAGCATAATCCCCAGCATGACGAAAAGCGCCGCCGTGTTGCCGATCGCGCCTCGGGTCAGAAGATAGGTCGGAATACCCACCGCCGCTCCGACGCCAAAGCAAATGAGCTGGCGCTTGGTGAGGTTAAAGGCGATTTTCGTTTTGATTTTGGATAGATCGTTTGGGACATTTACATAGGGCATAATCAGCCTCCTTCCTTGGGACAAGTTGTCCCGAAGTCCCGGATCGTCGGCTCCACCTCGTTCCCCCACACATCCCAGCCGGGAGGGGTCTGGCGGGCGAACAGCTCCACACGGGGCAGATCGCCCATGAGAGCCACGATCTTGTCACGGGCCTCGTCCGGTTTCTTGCTGTGGGCCTCGATGGGGGAAACGATAAACTGGTGAACATTGGCCGCCTGCCGTTTGGGGTGGCCCCGTGTTGCCAGCAGACACACCTCTGCGTTGCCCCGCGTCCAAAAGCCCAGTCCATAAAACCAGCTATCCGCCTTGCGATTTCTCTTTAACCAGACAAAAGCGACGCTTTTGTAGGTAAAGCCCCACGCTTTAATGAGCCGCAGGGCCTCCGGGAGCTGCGGGAACGTGGCCCATAGAAAAAGCGCGCTGTCCGGAGCCGCAAGCTCGGCCACAGGCAACGCACACAGTTCGTTCACGCTCATTGTGGGATAATGATGCTCCGCCGCCCCCTGCAAGCCCTTTTGGGAATACCGCCAGGGCGGGTCGGCGTAGATGATGGGGTATTTTCCGATAAAATCACTTTCCTTTCTCTCCAGCGGCCACGGCCTCCCGCGCCTTGCTGATGCGCTCCGAAGCCAGCGAATAGATGGCCGGGGCGGTTTCAAAGCAGATGAAGCGGCGGCCCGTGTTCAGGGCGGCCACGGCGGTTGTGCCGCTCCCGGCACAGATGTCCGCCACCACCTCGCCCTCGTTGGTGTAGGTCTTGATAAGATATTCGCACAGCTCCACAGGCTTCTGCGTGGGGTGAACGGTATGGGCCACCGTGGGGAACGCCAGCACATTCCCAGGAAAGCGCCGCCCGTCCTCCGAACCCCCGCCAGAGCGCACAAATTTCCCGTAGTTGGAGCTGTTGCCGCTGGTGCGGCAGATTTTCCGGTAGGGCTCGCCCTGCTCAAACTGCGGATTGTAAACCGGGGACTTTTGATAGAACACCAAAATGTTCTCCGATTTTTTCAGCGGAGCGCGGCGGGCGTTGAGAAAGCCTGTGCATCTGCTCTTATACCACACCCACTCGTAGCGGAGCATGGACAGGTTGGAGGCCCCCAGCACCTTGTCATAGGGGCATTGTGCAAACAGCAGCACCGCGCCGTTGGGCTTGACCGCCCAGCGCACCGCCTCCCATAGCGCCTCCAGGGGCAGGGGGATGTCCCAAAAGTTGCGGGTGGTGCCGTAGGGCGGATCGGTCAGGAGCATATCAACCGAGTGCTGCGGCAGGGAGCGCAGCCCGTCGATCCCGTCCATCAGGAGCAGCCCCTCTGTGATGTTTGGGACATTTTGTCCCAAAGTTGAAGTTTCTGCCATGATCACACCTTTCCTCAGTGAGCGCCGAAGATGCTTTTTGCAATCGAACCCGTTTTGAACAACATGAAGCAGAGCAGCACCGTGTAGCCCACACATCCCCAAATGGCCCCGATGGGATCTCCGCTTGTGGCTATGCTCTGGATCAGCACCGCATAAATGCCCACGCACAGGAGGATGAGCAAGCCTTGGAATCCCACGGCAAACAGGGACTTCAAATAGTTCTGGCCCATGCTGCCCATTTCCCGGTTGGACAGGGTCGCCACCGGGATAGGGGCCAAGCTGGTGATCATGTAGATTTCCAGCATACGGCCATAGACGATGACAAAAATAATGATGTTCAGCGCCCACATGGTAACATTGATCAGGAGCGACTGCATGAACAGCCCCAGCAGAGAGCCAAGGCCCATTGCCTCCAAAGTGGCCTCCAGCGTGTCCATCATCGACGGGGTAATGTCCGTGGAGCTTTGAATGATCCCCGCCGACCGCGCAATCACGCTCTGCGACACGTCAAATACCGCGTTTACGATATTGAACGTGTTGGAGAGAATCAGGATGGCGCAGGCCGTTTTGAAAATCCACTTGAAGAAAATCCAGTAGTCCAGATCGTGTAAATTGTTCTTTTCAATAATGAGCTGGATGAGTTCATAGGTTGCGACAAAGGTTAGGATCAGCCCGGCAATCGGCAGTATCACCGTCTCGGAAAGCTGCCGTATGAGGGAGAAAACCCCGGCGTTCCAGGACGCCGGGGTAGTCCCCACTTGCACCGCAATCTCTCCGACTCGGGTATTGACCGTATCAAAAAGCCCCGTGAGGTTGTTCAGGATACCCTCGATCAGCAGCTCCTTCAGCCAGTCTGTGATCCAGTCGGTGAGAACTCCCATAAGCTATCGCCCTTAAAACAGGGTGGACAGCAGGGGGATCAGGGTGGTGCCCAGCACAATGATGCCGCCGCCCGCCATGAGCTGCTTCATGCCCTGGCTTTTCGCGCCGGGGTTATCGGAGCCGTAACCTTCCAAGAGGTTGACCACGCCCCACACGCCCAGGCCAGCGCCCAGCGCGATCACGAGGGTCTGCAAAGTGGTGACAGCAGAAGTGAAAAAAGCCATATTTCCTCCGTTTCTCCGGGATATACCCGGCCATGAAAAAAGCCGCCCACATGGAGCGGCAGCTTGCTTTGGGACATTTTGTCTCGAAGTCCCGTTTATACAAAAGCGTCCGGGTCATCGAGATCGTCATAGTTGAGGATGTCCTCGTCCTCGTCTGTGAGCGCCTCGGCTGGCACGTCCACTTCGTACACCTCACACGCCTCGGACAAACCGGGCCGCCTGCGGCGGTTAATTAGCCTGTCGAGGTCAAAGGCGTTTTTCACTTTATCGGCCTCCGCCGTAAAGCGATAGTTGGGATGCTGTTTCAGATCGTACTTGCGGGAATAGAACGGCGGCAGGCCCCGGAGCTGCAAGATGCACCGATCTCCGGGCATAGTCGCCAACTCGCTGGGAGTCATCAGCTCCCGGCCCAGCCGCTGGGTGTTCTGGCTGTAGCTTTCCGACTGGCCCCGTGTGCGGCCATCCGTCTGCATGGAGATTGTGGCCTTGCCCAGCCAGTTTTCCGAGATTTCCTTGATGGTGCTGGCCTCGCGGCCACCGAGGAAAATCACGCTGTCCATGTTGCCCAGGATCGTTTCTGCGTTTTTGTCGTAGATGGCCTTGCATTGGGCCAACTGCTGGTATAGCAGGCACAGACTGACCTCGCGGGAACGGATGACGGCCACCAGCTTTTCAAGCTGCGGCACCTGTCCCGTGTTGGCCGCCTCATCCCACAGCACCCGCACATGATGGGGCAGACGGCCCCCGTGTACGTTGTCCGCCCGTTCACACAGGAGGTTGAACATCTGTGAAAAGGCCAGGGCCACCAGAAAGTTATAGGTGCTGTCCGTATCGCTGATCACAAAGAACGTGGCCGTCCGCCTGTCGCCCATGCGGTCAAGCTCCAGTTCGTCATAGCTCATAATTTCCCGGAGTTGGGGGATGTCAAATGGAGCCAGACGAGCGCCGCAGGAAATAAGGATGCTCTTGGCCGTCTTGCCAGAAACGAATTGTCAAGGACTTTTTAATCAAGTTTACAAAGAAGTCACAT
>JBJDYV010000017.1:0-3675 GCA_051867655.1 Oscillospiraceae bacterium | reverse complement strand
GTGCCATTAACACGCTCGGACTACTACGGCGGCTCCGTTGCCATATTGGATATTCGGGGCCTGCGCCCATAGCTCTTGCGAGCATTCCAACTTAGGCAATCCCCATTTAGTAACAGAGTAAAAAGCAGTGTTCATTGTCGGATGCGGTTTTCGTCCTTTTATGCTGATACATACGGACTGTGCATTCGGTTTCGCTCATCCTGCTCATGTTTCTACAGGTGAGATGCACAGCGTAACGGGTATAGCTGCCTTCCGTTACGACCACCACAAATGTCCCTCGGACTGCCGTTCAGCCAGTTTAGGCTTTATCCTCATATGAACTTTGGTCTTGCTGCTCAGTCGTGGCATGACAACTTGCCAACTCGCAGCTTTACGGTCGTGCTATTGTCCCCTTTGGGTTTCCCCACCAGGTTAGCCGTTGACCACAGGCATGAAACCTCACGCCTGCCGCTTGCTAAGCGGATTTACTCTGCCCCTTATGGGCGCACCCACAAAATGATTGTGCAGATGGCTGTCTTTATCCAGATGGGTGGCAACGATGACCTGGTACTTATCGCCCCAAAGCTGCTGTGCCAGCTTTACCCCAATCTCATGGGCCATTTCCGGGGTGGCTTCTCCGGGGGCAAAGGACTGGTAGCCGTGGTAGGCCACAGTGCCGTCCTCTTTTCCGAACCGCTTTTTGACGGCGATCATTTCCTCACGGGCGGTGGACGGGTGGCAGTTGACGCCGGAAATAAACTGCTGCATGACCTCCGTGGCTTCACCTGTCGTTTGAGTTTTCTCGCTGTTCACAGCGTAATCAATGACATCGGAAAGGCCCTGGGCCTGCCGTTCTGTCATCTCCTGCTTTTCATAAAATGCGGGGTTCTCCGTCTTGTCCGGGTTTTCCACATAAATGACCACCTTGCCCAGCCACCCCTTGACCCGCCAGATGGATGTGGTAGCCATATCGTCACACCGCACTGCGCTTACCGCTTTTGCCGCAAGCGTCAAAATGCTCGTCGCTCCGTGGGTGTTCCTCTCCCCACAAAGCCTTACGGCTTTGCGGGGTCCCCGTTTGCTCCATCGGCCTGGGCAGGACAACCGCCTCTGTGATTTTCTTGATGGCAGCTTCCACCTGACGGGCGCAGGTATCGTACCGCTGCACATCCACCACATTCAGGGTGTGGGCCTTCTGCGCGATTTGATTCAGGTTATTGGCGATACCGTGCAGCTCCCGCATCATGGAAAAATAGTCCGGGGGCGGAGCGTCCTGGGGAACCACACCGTCGATCAGATGGCGCAGATAGGCTTCACGGGAAAGACCGCTGCGGCGCACCTTTTTATCCAGAGCTTCGGCCTCCTTACGGTTCAGCCAGAATTGAATGTGGACATTTCTTTTTCTCATTCGTCTTTTTCCTCCTTTCTGTTCAGGCGGTTAATCTGCAACAGGCACATAAAGACAATGCCGAACAGCGCGCCGATGAGGAAGCCAATCGCAAAAAACAATGCGTTGTGCATAATCAAATTTCTCCTTTCCAATGAGGGGTTTCAGGGGCTTTCCCCTGACAAGCGGCCTTTGTGGTATCACAAAGGCGATGCTTGCTGGTATATTGCAGACCTGTTCTCCCTGCGGGGTCGAACATTCTTTGAAACCAGCCGAAAACAGAGTCAGTCGTCCTCACTGTCTGCCATACAGCCGCCGCAGGCCGGACAACGGTGTTCACATTCCTTGTCAGGATAGGGGCAGTCCGGTTCCAGATCGGTGCAGTCGCCGCAGTTCTCACAGGCACGGGTGCAGATCTCGCAGACGCCGCCGCACTGTTCCTCGCAGGTCATGTCCATGTTGTCCACGTCCTCATCGGAAAAGGCCAGCAGATCGGTATTCTCCAGAATGGCCTCTGCCAGCAGGAAGGCGTCCTCCTGGGAATCAGCTCTCAGCTTAAAGGTCTTTCTGGAAACGGCAGTCAAAGTGACTTCAAATTCTTTCATGTTGTGATCCTCCTTATCGTTCTTGGTTTTTCTCTTTGCTTCGGGTGATGGGAATACCCAGGTGCATACACAGGCAGTCGTTGTAATCCTTACCCCTGGGCGGGAATCGTGCATCAATGGTGTAGTCCTTTGGCAGAACCGTCATCAACGCCTTTGCCGCCAGCCTGCCTGCCCTGTCGTTGTCCAGCCGCAGAATAATCGTTTTGATCTCCGGGTGGTCGCGCAGGTATTGGGTCAGCGCCAACGGCACGGCGCTTTCTTCGATTTTCTCCCTTGGCTGATACACGCCTGCCAGCGACAGCAGATGGTCTTTTCTCCAATCCATGCCGTTCAATTTGCGGATCGTGGCAAAAGAAAGCAGGTCGATGGCACTTTCAAACAGGTGGAGAATCCCACTGTTTTCTGCCGGGATATTGAATGAGAACCGTTTTTCGCTGCCGTTACACTCGCCCTTGAAATCAGAGCCGATCCCCCTTAAATTGGCATACCGCGCTTTCCCGTACCGGTCATGGCCCACAAAAACCACATTGTGGTATCTGCCGCTGCTCTCAAACAGCCGTCCGGTAGAGATACAGAAGTCGATCACCTCGCTGTCGATGCCGCGCCCGGAAAGATAACTGACTGCATGAGTGGCACTGCGGCTGGCCGGGGGAAGAAGCAGCACCTTGGGTGCGTCCTTCTTTGGTGCTGGCTCATAAGTGGGCGGGTGAACTGCTGCCTGACCCACGATCATCTCAACCGCTTCGGTGAACGGTATCTCCCGGACTTTGATCAGATAGTCCAGGGCCGTTTTGCCGCCGATACCACGGGAAAACCAGCACCATTTGCCGTTGGAGATTTTGAGACTGTCATGGGTTCGGGTACAGTAGGTGCTTCCTCCAAAATGCACCAGCTCACCCGGTTCGTAGTTTTTGAGATAGGTCAGCAAGTCCATTTCCTTGGCTTTTGCAACGACCTCCGGGGGAATATATGGCATAAAAATCCTCCTTTCCATAGCCATGAATTGACTGCCTGGGACAGTCCGGCTATGTAAAAAAGGCCGGCTGGATTACCCAACCGGCCCGGAGCTGTTATCGCTCCTTTTCGTCTTTCTTTTTATGTTTCTGCACTTCGGCTTTAGCCCGATCCTCCACGGTCTGCCAGATGTCATCCATGTGGCCGGTTTCTTTGTTCTCCCAATCCGCAAATACATCGGCAAGGGGGCTGGGCGATTTCATCAACGCTCTTGCCTGTGCGTCCGACAGATCGTGATATTCCAGCGACAGCAGAATGTCCTCCCGCACCGTGTATTCATAGGCGTGGTTCAGGATTTCCTCCGGGGGCTGGGAAAGTAACCACGCCCGGTAGGTTTCCTGCTCGGCAAACATCTTTTCATACAGAGCTGTGTTCAATTCTTCGTTGGTCAAGTTGTGTCACCTCCTTTTGGCATAGAAAAAGCCGACTGATTCTCCGAAGAAAACCAATCGGCTGTGTACCAACAGCATGGTTACCCATGCCGTTATGATAAGCTTGTTTATGATAAGTTTGTTTATACAAATGCGTTTCTTAAAACAGATAATACTTATTTTTTCTGGCTGTTAAGAAACTCAACCAGCTTATATACCGTCGTTACAGGATTGCTATCACGGCACATCACTGGAGTATGATCTGCATCCAGTTGGTCAACACGCTCTTTGGCCCTCATGACCGCATCCGCCTGATAAG
>JBJDYV010000016.1:0-18122 GCA_051867655.1 Oscillospiraceae bacterium | reverse complement strand
TGAATTGAAGCAGCTTGGGCAGATTCTTCTCCGGGTCGCCGGAGATATAGTTCATGGCGGTGGTAAGCGCTGCCCTTGTGACGGTTTGTTTGATACCCATTTTTGTTCCATTCCTTTCTGTCTGTGCCCGGACCGCAGCCGCGCCGGATCGATCTATCCTAAAAAAATGTATGTTTGGGAGGTGCTTCAAAACGGTTTGAACAAATATGAATTGTGTCGAATTACGCCGGTCAGGCCGGGGACGGCGTAAAGAGACCCTGCTCCATCATGCCGCGGACCATTTCGCTGATCCGCACGGTGCTGCTGCGCTTTACGGTGTCTTCGTCCAGGACGCCGACGATCTTCATCTGCACCCTGGTTTTTCGAAACGGCGCGTTTTTCAAAACGGATTCCGTGTTCCGGATGACGGCCACGACGATGGGGCAGCCCGCTTTTTGGGCGATCTTAAAGGCGCCCGGCTTGAAGGGCAAAAGACCGCTTTCCGGGTCGGGGTTTCGCGTCCCCTCGGGATAGATCCCCATGACCGCGCTTCCGGACCGGATCGTCCGCACCGCGTGGGTGATCGTCTCGATTGCCTTGCGGGGATTTTCCCGGTCCAGCGCGATGCAGGAGCACCGGTGCATGATCTTCCCGATCACCGGGATCTGAAAGTTTTCTTTCTTCGACACAAACCCGAGCCGGTATTTGCGAAAGATCCCCATTTCCAGGATCGGGTCAAATGCCGAGCGGTGGTTGCACACGAAGAGAAACCCGGAGGCCGGGACCTTCTCCATGCCGCTGACCTGCACCCGGATGCGCAGCGCGCACGTCAGAAGATCCACGATGCCGTTTGCGTAAAAGCGGAACAGCGGACTGTCCCGGTCACATTCCGTGTGGATGTCCACAAACAGGGACGCGATCACTCCTCCCGCCGCCCAGAGCAGCAGCAGAGCCAGATAGCTCAGGAAAAACACCGGAACCGCCATCCAGATCGCAGAAACCAGTCCGGCCGCGAAAGACAGGATCGCGAACAGCAGGGAAAACAGCAGAAATACAATCAGCATCCAAACGCTCCTTCCGGCTCTCAGTTTGGCTCCTATTTTACGGGGCTGATGTTTGAAAAATGATAAAGTCTTGTTTCCGAAATGTTAAACAAAAAAAGAACTGCACCGCAATTTGCGAAACAGTTCTTTTGAACCCTTATGCAAACGATTCGATCTCCCGGATGATCGTATCCAGGATCCGATCCGCTCTCTTTTTTCCTCCCCGAAAGGACTTGGGCCATGACTTCCCGCCGGAGCGGCCGTTGTTGATCCATTGCATCAGGTCCAGAGGCTGTACAGGATAAATCCCGCTCAGCCCTCGCTGTCCTCGCCGCGCAGACGCTTTTTGGCATCCTCCACGGACTCGCCCTCTTTGGCGAAGAGCTTTTCCACGCACTTGTCGGTCACCTTTTCAAAGCCTTCCACAACGCCGGCTTCCATTTTCTTGTAACCGCCCACGACGCCCTCCTCAATCTTCTTGTAGCCGCCGACGACTGCCTGCGCGATCTTTTCATTTGCTTCCACGATTTTAGACATGGTTTGATCTCCTCTCCCTTTTACTGCTTCAGCAGCTTCTCGCTGAGCTGCAGGATCTGATCCGCGTACTTTTTCTTGCGGGAGCCGAGAATCCCCTTATAGATCGGATAGTTGATGACCGCCATCAATATACCTATAACGCCGATGATAATGCCGGGGGCCATGGTTCCGCTCATACCGAGCGCCGCTCCGATGTCGGTCATCACAAGGCTCATGCCGCAGCCCATAATGATGGCGCTTGCGCAGCCGAAGACATAGGCGAACACATTGGCCGGACGCTTCACCTTTGCGTCCAGTTCTTTCAGGGCATCCAGCTGGGTGTGCTCCTTTTCGGTGTACTGGGTGCGGATCTTCTGTACGAGAAATTCCTGATCGTTCTGATTCATTGTGCGAACCTCTTTCCATGTAATTTTTTTGTTGTTTGCAGGGGCATTGTACCGGGCTGATGTTTTTGAAAGTTTTCAGAAATGTTTGAGAAATATTAATTTATTGCTTTTCCAAAGAAAAAACTGCTCCGCGCGAAGTCCGGCAGCGCCGCTCCTATCGGGCTGCGCGGGAGGGCTATTCTTTTTCGACATAAGGAGCGGAAGAAGGGGAATAAGCACTTGGGGTCAGCCGTCTTGAAAAAGGAAGAAAAAGCTTCTATGATGAAAACACGAGAAAACTCAGGCGAACAAAACAAAAATTTTACGAGGTGATTGAGTATGGCAAAAACGATTATTACCGCGGCGCTGACGGGCGCCATTACCCCCCACGGCTACGATGTTCCGGAGACGCCGGAGCAAATCGCCCGGGAAGCCTACGAGTGCTGGAAAGCCGGCGCGGCCATCGTGCATCTGCACATGCGTGACGACAATGGGGCGGGCGTCATGGACCCGGTGAAGTTCCACGAGACGATCAAGCTGATCCGCGCCCACGAGGACTGCGACGTCATCATCAACTGCACCTCCTCCGGCGACAACCGCGTCTCCGACGACTCTCCCTACGGCAACGCAGTGCGGATGCTGCACCACGGCAACGTCCCCGGCATCGAGATGGGCACCTTCGACGCGGGCAGCTTCAACTGGGGCATCCCCGGCGGCATCTTCAGCAACTCCCCCACCTTCCTGACCGACCTGGGCAGCCTGTATCAGGAGCGGGACATCAAGCCGGAGTTTGAGGTGTTCGACATGGGCATGATCCGGGCCGTAGGCGTCTACTGGAAGAAGGGGATCGTCAAGGCCCCCCTGCACTTCCAGCTGTGCCTCGGCGTGGTGGGCGGCATGGACGCCACTCCCCGGGATGTGCAGGCCATGCTGGCCGAGATCGAGCACCTGCAGGCCACGGGCAATCTGCCCCAGGAGGTCACCTGGTCCGCCTTCGGCGTGGGCAAGGGGCACCTGCCCGTCATGTTTGCCGCGCTGGCCAACGGCGGACACATCCGCGTGGGCATGGAGGATAACGTGGTCTACGGCAAGGACAAGGACGGCAATAAGATTCTGGCTACGAACCTGATGCTGGTGCAGCGGGCCGTGCGCGCGGTCGAGGCCATGGGCAACGAGGTCGCCACCAGCGCCCAGGCCCGGGAGATGCTGGGCCTGAAGCCGCTGGATCACGCGGCAGTGGTCCGGGCGCTGGACGCGGTCACCCCGGAGATGCTGGAGCAGGCCAAGAAGGAAGCCGGAGAGAAGTACGGCACGACGTATTTCGCAGCCCAGAGCATGGGTTAATACTGAAATCAAGCCCCGCAGCTTGTCGAAAAACCTTTCATCACACCGAAGGAAGGCAGAGTTTAAGCGGGGGAGCTCGAGGGGGCAGAGCCCGCCTCGAATGGGATCGAATCCCTCGCAAGCCTTGGCCTGCAAGGCTTGCGGCGAGTAAAGCGAGGACTTTTGTGCCGCTGAGCGGCACAAAAGTAACGGGATTTTTGAAGACTGTCAAAACAGTCCGGAGGACTTTTTTGACAGTCTGAGGGGGCCGCCGGCGGGCGGCCCCCTTTCTGTTGAAGTGGCGGCTATACCTTTTCAACATAACCGTGCACCGAAGCGGAATTTCCCTTGTGGAACTGGCCCATGTATACTTGGTTCCAGAAGAAGCAAGTCATTCAATTTAAACAAAATTAAGGAGGAAAACATCATGGCACAACCTTTGGCGGATTATGTGAAGCTCCCCGGACTGGACGAGTACAAGGAATGGTTCAAGGACTTTGCCGACCTGAAGCGGGAGGACGGCATCCTGCAGGTCACCTGGAAGACCAAGGACGGCCCCATGCACCACAGCGGCATGTCTCACCGCGCGATGAGCCTGCTCACCCGCACCATCTCCATGGACCTGGAGAACGAGATCATCATTTACACCCACATCGGCGACAACTGGATGATCGAGTCCGACGCCAACGGCTGGGACACCTACTCCCAGCTGCCCCGTCAGCGCTTTGAGCACCAGTACTTCGATGACACCAACCTGATCAAGAACATGGTCTTTGACCTGCAGGTCCCGACCATCGGCGCCATGCCCGGCCCCGGCTTCCACTGGGATTCCGCGATGCTGTGCGACGTGACCATCGTGACCGAGGACACCAAGATCGAAGTCCCCCACGCCCAGGGCGGCCTGGTTCCCGGCGACGGCATGGGCCTGATGTTCCAGCACTACCTGGGCACCAAGAAGGGCAATTACTACATGATGACCTCCCGTCAGGTCACCGCGCAGCAGATGCTCGACTGGGGCCTGTGCTCCGAAGTCGTGCCCAAGGGCAAGGCGGTGGAGCGCGCCTGGGAGATCGCCCGCATGTGGAAGCGCATGCCCTATGAGAACCGCTGCATCATGTCCAACCTGGCCAAGCGCCCGCTGATGAAGCTGTTTATGGAGGACCTGAAGCTGCACACCACCTCCGAGCAGTACGCCTCCCTCCTCCGCGTGGCCGAGGGCACCCTGGGCGACGAGAACTCCGCCCAGCAGGACGAGAAGTACATCTCCCGCGTCAACGACTACCGTTATGCCACCAAGGACATGGAGCAGCCCATGAACCTGGAGATGTGGGCCGGCATGCCGAAGCGCGCCAACGAGTGGTTCAAGAAGGTCGAGTCCGGCGAGATCCCGAACCCCTACGAGTTCGAGCACAGCAACGAGCCCGACTGGTACAAGGCGTAAAGGAGGAGCACGGCAATGGCGAAATACAGGATTCAGAGAGCCAAGGGCGTAGAGGGCAGCACCATCTACACCTACACCGCCGGCGGCCACAATGAATGCGTCGCCACCCGCCTGCACGATGTGGACGGCGGCGGCCCCAACGACATTGAGGGCGGCAAGATGATCATGGGCATCACCTGGTTTGTGCCGGGCGGCGGCACCGATTACGGCAGCAACCCGCTGGAGTCCATCTACTACATCCTGACCGGCGAGATGACCCTGAAGACCGACGACGGCGAGACCGTCCTGCACGCGGGCGACAGCTTCCACTGCTGCGGCGGCGTGTCCAAGTCCGTGCTGAACACGGGCACGGACGTGTGCCAGATGCTGGTCTGCCTGCTTCCCCCCCAGAAGTAAAAAAGCGCGGTTCCCCCGCTCGCGCGGGGGAACCGCCCCCAACATTTTAAAAAAGGAGCTTGAGTGATATGCCGAAAGTATACAGCGGTGATTTGACAAAAATGTTTGACCTGTCCGGCAAGAAGGCCATGATCTTCGGCGGCGCGGGCGGCTTCGGCCAGGCCATCGCCGAGGGCTATGCCGCCAACGGCTGCTCTGTGTGCATTTCCTCCCGCAGCGAGGAGAAGCTCCAGGCAGCGAAGGCCAAGATTGAGGCCGTCGCCGCCCCCGGCGTCAAGGTCATGTATCTGGCCGGCGACGCGGGCGACGAGGAATTCGTGAAGAGCGCGGTGGACGCGGTCACCGGTCCGGACGGCCTGGGCGGCTGCGACATTCTGGTGAACGCCCAGGGCATCAACAGGAAAATGTGGTCCTGGGAGATCGACACGGACTATTTTGAGAAAATGCTGCACACCAACATCACCTCCCTGATGCTGACGTGCAAGTATTTCGGCAACTGGATGAAGGACCACAATCTGGACGGCGACGCATACACCGCCCCCGAGGCGGGCCAGCCCAACACCAACAAGGGCTACGGCAAGATCATCAACTTCGGTTCTGTGCGCGGCATCCGCGCCGTGGCCAACGGCGGCGGCGGCAACGTGCCCTATAACACCACCAAGGGCGCCGTGGAGATGCTGACCAAGGCCTTTGCCGCCGATCTGCGGCCCAACGTGCAGGTCAACGCCATCGGCCCCACCATCACCTATACCCCGATGATGGTGGGCATCCTGCCCCCGGACGAGAACGTCCGCAACGGCATCGCGGGCGCGCTGCCGGCCCAGCGCATCGGCTATGAGATCGACGTGGTGGGCCCGGCCATCTTCCTGGCCTCCGCGGCCTCGGACATGGTCACCGCCACGACCATCTACCCGGACGGCGGACTGGTGGCAACTTCGTAAGAATCAATCGCAGCAAAACGGCTCCTGTTTGCAAGGACAGGAGCCGTTCTTCAAAAAGGAGTGATCGCTATGGCAGAAAATCAACACAAGGACCGCCGCGAGGGCCTGGGCAAGGTGCGCACGCGGGAGGAGATCATCGCCTGCTTCCACGACGGCATGACCATCGCCGTGGGCGGCCAGGCCGGCTGCAACAGCCCCTGGCGGCTGATCGACTGCGTGCTGGAGAGCGGCGCGAAGCACCTGACGATCTATTCCATTGACTCCGGCAATGTGGACGTGGGCGTAGGCAAGCTGGTCCACGCGGGCCGGGTGGACCGCATGGTCACCACCCACCTGGGGACCAACCCGGAGACCTCCCGGAAGATGCTGGACGGGGAGATCCAGGTGGAGCTGGTCCCCATGGGCTCGTTCATGGAGCGGCTGCGCTGCGGCGGCGCGGGTCTGGGCGGCGTGCTGACCAAGACCGGCCTGGGCACCGTGGTGCAAGAGGGCAAGCAGATCATCACCGTGCAGGGTGAGCAATACCTGCTGGAGGAGCCGCTCCGGGCGGACATCGCCATCACCCGGGCCCGGCGGGCGGACGTCATCGGAAACCTGGCCTACCGCGGCACGGGCACGGCCTCCCACCCGGTCGTCGCCATGGCGGCGGACCTGTCCATCGTGGAGTGCGACTTTTTGTGCGACATTTCGGAGATCGCGCCGGACGACGTGCGGCTGCCCGGCATCTTCATCGACATGATTTTGGCATAGGAGGTACGGCCATGTTGGACAACAGACATTTTATCGCGCGGCGCGCCGCGCAGTATTTTCAGGTGGGCGACGTGGTCAACCTGGGCGTCGGCATCCCGAGCCTCTGCTCCGAGTACACGGAGAAAGGGATCATGTTCCAGACGGAAAACGGCATAATCGGCATGGGCGACACGGCCACGGACGTCATGGTGACCGACCGGGCCTGCGACGCCAGCTCGCGGCCCTTCGTGCCCATGCCGGGAGCCTCCACCTTCGACACGGCCCTGTCCTTCGCCATCATCCGCAGCGGACGCATGGCGGCGACGGTACTGGGCGGCCTGCAGGTGTCCGCCCGGGGCGATCTGGCCAACTGGGCCACGCCGGGCCGCGCCTTCGGCATGGGCGGGGCCATGGACCTGTGCAACGGCGCCCGGCAGGTGATCGTGGCCATGGAGCTGACCACGAAGGACGGCGGAAAGAAGATCGTGAACGAGTGCTCCTTCCCCCTGACCGCCGTGGGATGCGTGGACCACATCGTCACGGAGCAGTGCGTCATCGACGTGACGGAAAAGGGCCTGGTGCTGAAGGAGATCCGCCGGGGGAAGACCCCGGAGGAGATCCAGGCGCAGGTGGAGCCGGAGCTGATCATCGCGGACGATCTGACCGTTATGGAGGAATGAGCGGTGAACGAAACATTGCAGACGATCCGGGCGCGGCGCAGCATCCGGAACTTCAAGCCGGATCTGCCCCCGCAGGAACTGATTGACCGGGTGATCGAGGCCGGTCTCTGCGCCCCCAGCGGAATGGGAAAACAGAGCAGCATCATCATCGCGGTGACAAACCCGGAGCTGCGCGCGCAGCTGGCCGACCTGAACCGCCGGGCCGCCAACTGGGACGAGGGCATCGACCCGTTTTACGGCGCGCCGGTGGTGCTGAGCGTGCTGGCGGACCCGTCGGTGCCCACCTGGGTCAACGACGGGAGCCTGACGCTGGGCAACATGCTGACCGCCGCCCAGTCCCTTGGGCTGGGGAACATCTGGGTCCACCGGGCGAAGGAGGTCTTTGAAAGCGCCCGGGGCAGGGCCATTCTGAAGGACCTCGGCGTGGAGGGCGAGTACGTGGGCGTCGGCCACTGCGTGCTGGGCTACGCGGGCGCCGAGCCGCCCGCCGCCCCGGCGCGCCGGCCCGGCCGGGTGTTCCGCGCGGACTGAAAGAAGGAAACCGCCGCGTCCCCATCAACACGGCGGTTTTCTGTTCCCGGGCGGCGCAGCCGATCAGCCGAATTCACGCTTGTAAAACGTGGAGAATTCCTTGATGAATGACTGGACGCCGGTTTTTGTATTGTCTTTCTTCCAGATCAGGTGAAGGGGGATCTGAGCCCCCGCGTCGGAAATGGGGAGAACGGCCATATCCTGGGCCAGATCGATCAGATGCTCCGGGATGATGAAAAAACCGATGCCCAGGTTGGCGTAGAACAGGCCGGATTCCATATTGCTGACCTTCCGCACCGGGTTCATCTCCGCGCCGAAGCGGTTGAGCAGCTTTTCGTGAAAGAGCGCGGTGTGGGGATTGGTCTCCCGGTCATACACGATCATGGGCACCCCGGACAGCTCGCTGATGGACAGCTGCTCCCGTCCGGCCAGGGGATGGCTGCGGGAGACCACCACGTACAGGGGGTCGTCCATGATCCATTTGACCTCCATGCCCTTGAGCCGGTCGGTTTCAATGTGGGTAATGAAGGCGAGATCCAGGGTGCCGCTGTCCACGAAGCCGATCAGCGTGTCCAGCTCCGTGACCGAGCTGTAATCCACCTGGAAATGGGTGCGGTTCCCCAAATACCGGATGAACTGCGTCAGGAACGGGCGCACGGCCTGGCCCAGAAAGCCCACGGAGATCCGGCCGTTCAGGTTGTCCGTGGCGCGCTGGATGTTCCGCATGGCCTTGTGGTAGGCGTCCATGGCCGCGCCGATCTCACAGGCGGCGAGCTCGCCCACGGGCGTCAGCGCCACCTTGTGGGTGTCCCGGATGAACAGCTGCGCGCCCAGGGTCTCTTCCAGATCGTGGATGTGGCGGCTGAGAACGGGCTGGGTTAAGTACAGGAGATTGGCGGCCTTGCTGTAATTCAGGCAGTCGGCAAGAACGATAAACTCTTCCAAGCGGTTGATGTCCATTCCTGTTTCTCCTTCCTCCGGTCAGATGTGAAATTATAAAAATTCGAGTCATTATACCATATAATTTTTTGTCGGAAAAGTACAAAAACAAAAATAATCAGGAGGTTTGAACCTATGAGCAGAGAAGCCGTCATCGTGGGGTATGGCCGCAGCGCCGTGTGCAGGGCGTTCAAGGGCTCGTTCAAGGACACCCACCCCATTGAGTATTCCGCCCAGGTGCTGAAGGGCGTGATCGAGCGGGTGCCGGGACTGGACCCGGCGGACATTGAGGACGTGATCATGGGCTGCGCGGTGCAGCACAAAACCACATCCATGAATATCGCCAAGAGTGTGGTAGCGCGGGCGCAGCTGCCGGAGAGCGTTTCGGGACATACGATCAACCGTTTCTGTTCCTCCGGCCTGCAGGCCATCGCCACCGCATCCAACGCCATCGCGGCGAACCAGGGCGACGTCATCATCGCCGGCGGCGTGGAGGACATGAGCGACACCTTCGAGCCGTACCCGGTGGAGTATCAGGACGCGTGGCTGAACGAGCACGCCCCGGGCGCGTATATGGCCATGGGCATCACCGCCGAAAACATTGTGAAGAAGTACGGCATCACGCGGGAGGAGATGGACCAGATGGCCGTGGAGTCCCACGCCAAGGCCGCGGCGGCCCAGGCGGCGGGAAAGCTGGCGGCGTCCATTATTCCCGTGATGGTGAAGGATGCGGAGGGCAATGAGAAGGTCGTGGACACGGACGAGGGCGTCCGTCCCGGCACGAACCTGGAGAAGCTCGCCACGCTGAAGCCGTGCTTTATCCCCCCCGAGGAGGGCGGCACCGTGACCGCCGCGACCTCCTCCCAGACCTCCGACGCCGCCGCCTTCGTGGTGGTGATGGAGAAAGAAAATGCCCTGGCCGCGGGCGCGAAGCCTCTGGCCCGCCTGGTCAGCTTCGCGGTCGCCGGCTGCGATTCCACCATGATGGGCCTCGGCCCGATCCACGCTGTGCCCAAGGCGCTCCGGCGCGCGGGGCTGACCATGGACGACATGGATGTGATCGAGCTGAACGAGGCCTTTGCCGCCCAGGCCATCCCCTGCATCCGGGAGCTGAAGATGGACCCGGCAAAGGTCAACCCCTACGGCGGCGCCATGGCGCTGGGCCATCCCATGGGCGCTACCGGCGCGTTCCTGACCTGCAAGGCCCTGGACTATCTCCGGGACACCGGCGGCCGGTACGGCATGGTGACCATGTGCATCGGCGGCGGCATGGGCGCGGCGGGGATCTTCGAACTGCTGTAATAACCGGAGGGCGCCCGCCGTGATTATGTTATTTCCGTATAACGGCGGATCGGATCGGAATTTCCTTTTGTTTGGTAAGATTGCTAATATTTAAGCACAAAACGAAAGGAGGATTTGTCATGGCAGAACAAAGCGCAACCACAAAAACGGTGGGGAAAAAACCGGGCATGTGGAACTTCGGCCGGAAAGGGTGGACCGTCACGATCTACCAGGTGGTGTGGTTCTTCTTCATGACCGGAATGACCGTGGACGGTCTGAACATCATCGTGCCGCAGATCGCCGCGTACCGGGGTTGGAACACAGACACGGTTTTGTCCATCTCCTCGCCGGCAAGCATCATCGCACTGTTCCTCGTTGTGGTCTTTGGAGGGATCGCACGCAAGTTCGGGCTGAAGAGGACCATGGTCGTCACCATGTACGCCGCGGGCGTGGTGACCATCCTGTACGGCAACGCGCCGACGATCCCGCTGTACGCGGTGTGTCTGGTGCTGATGGTGACCCTCATCAACGCCTTCGCCCTGGTGCTGGGACTGTCCATCTGCACCAACTGGTTTCCCACCAAGAAGGGCGTCGTCATGGGCTTCACCACCATCGGCATGAACCTGGCCAGCGCCCTGATCAGCCAGATCCTGAACCAGCTGAGCTCCCGTTCCAACATCGCGGTGGCGATCTCCGTCATGGGCGGCGCCATCATCGTGGTGGGCATCCTGACCCAGATCTTCATCAAGGCGACGCCGGAGGAGGCGGGCTGCTACCCGGACAATGACCCGGAGGTCGCGGCGCTTCTGGCCAAGGTGCGCGAAAAGCGGGGCGCGGAGAGCACGATCACCTATGGGGACGCGCTGAAGAATCCCAAGACCTGGGTCTTCGGCGTGGCCTACGGCTTCTTCGGAATGGCCACCGTGGGCATCATGTCCCAGCTGGTGGGCTACTTCCAGGAGACGAAGGGCTATTCCCTGCAGGCGGCCCTGAACGTGGTCACGGTCGCCGCCGTGATCGGAATCGCCGGCTCCATCATCTGGGGTGTGGTGGACCAGAAGATCGGGACCAAAAAGACCTCCATCATCTTCGGCATCTGGTATTGCATCGGCATACTCCTGCTGCTGAGCAGCAGCACCCCGGTCATGGTGATCGGCATTGTGATGCTGGGCGCGGGGATCGGCGGAAACGGAAACTTCCCGCCTTCCATGGCCGCCCTGATCTACGGCCGCAAGGATTTCCCCATCTGCTACAGCGTCCTGAACACGATCGTGGGCGTGGTACGCTCCCTTTCCTTCGTGGTGCTCGCCGGTCTGCATGCCATATCCTCCGGCTACACCCTGCCCTATGTGGTGTTCGCCATCGTCGCTCTGGCGGGCGGCCTGATGATCATCGGCGTCAAGGTGGTGCCCGTGGTGGATGTGGACGATACGGAAGAAGCCTGACAGCTGATTGAAATACGGAGGTTTTGCTTACCATGAAAACGGTCCACACAGTCACCGGCCCGGTCCCCGCGGCGGAGCTTGGCCGGACCCTGATGCATGAGCACTTTTTATACGGCTACTGCGGCTACCAGGGGGACGCCACCCTCGGCCCCTTCCGGGAGGACGAGGCGTTTCAGATCTGTCTGAAGGCTGCGCAGACCGCGAAATCCTACGGCATCCACACCGTTGTGGACGCGACGACCAACGAGTGCGGCCGCGATGTGCGGTTTTTGGAAAAGCTCGCAACTGCCGCCGGGATCAACATCATCTGCTCCACCGGCTTCTACTTCGAACAGGAGAGCGCCTACGCCTATTGGAAATTCCGCAGCGCGTTCACAAATATCGAAGACGAGATCGCGGAGATGATGATCACGGAGCTGACCGAGGGGATCGGGGGCACGGGGATCAAGGCGGGCGTCATCAAGCTGGCGTCCAGCTATCATGTGATCACTCCCATGGAGGAAACCTTCTTTAAGGCCGCCGCCCGGGCCCAGAGGGAGACCGGCTGTGTCATCATCACCCATACCCAGCAGGGGACGATGGGGCCGGAGCAGGCGGCGCTGCTGATCGAGAACGGCGCGGACCCCGGCAAGATCGCCATCGGCCATATGTGCGGGAATCAGGATATCGAGTACCACAAACGTGTGCTGTCCCAGGGCGTGTATGTGAATCTGGACCGCTTCGGACTGCAGGGGGAACTGTTCCACACACCCACTGACGAAGGGCGCGTCGATCTGATCGAGAAGATCGTGGCCAGCGGCTATGAGGACAGGATCCTGCTGGGCCACGACAGCGTCAACGTGCAGCTGGGCCGCCCCAACATCATGAATCCCATCATGCAGGAGGCGCTGAAGGACGCCAACATCGGCACGCTGGGCAGCAAGGTCATCCCGGAGATGCGCCGCCGGGGCTTCAGCGACGGGCTGATCGAAAAATTCCTGAGTGCCAATCCGGCAAAGCTGTTTTCATAACCGCGTTCTGGTTCCCGGTTTTTCTCGGGATGAGAAACGGCAGATCTGCAATGATACGAGGAGGAAACGACCATGAGCTATAAAATCACATTTGTGGGAACCGGCATGATCGGCGCGGGGCTGGCCTCAAACGCCATCCTGCGGGATTTCGATGTCACGCTGTTCGTGCGCGGCGCGGCGAAGGAGGCCGCGCTCCGGCAGACGCTGGGGCAGATCTTCGGCATCCTGATCGACGCGGGCGCGACCACGCGGGAGATCGCCGACGAAAAGATGGCGAAGGTGAAGTTCAGCTACGACCTGGCGGAGTCCGTGCGGGGCGCGGACTTTGTGCAGGAGAGCATCAGCGAGCGGCTGGAGCTGAAGCGGGAGACCTACCGCACGATTCAGGAGACCGCGGGGAAGGACGTCATCATTTGCAGCAGCACGTCCGCGCTGTTCCCCAGCAAGCTGTCCGAGGGTGCGCTGTACCCGGAGAACATTTTAGTGGGCCACCCGTACAATCCCTCCTACCTGCTGCCGCTGATCGAGATCTGCGGCGGGCCGACCGGCGCGCCGGCAGCCATCGAAAAGGCCAAGAGCGTGTATGCGGCCATGGGAAAGGTCCCCATCGTCTGCAGGCAGGAGATCAACGGCTTCATCGTCAACCGCCTGTCCTGGGCGGCTCTGGACGCCGCGAAGGAGAGCGTTGCCCAGGGCGTCTGCTCCGTCGAGGACATGGACAAGGCCATTATCTTCGGGCCGGGGATGCGCATGGCCGTGACGGGCCAGCTTTTGACCATGAGCCTCGGCGTGGACGGCGGCTTCCGCGAGATGTCGAAAAAGTACGGGAAGGAGCCGGATCCGGTGGATCTGCTGGTCGCCGACGGCATCGATGAAGAACTGGCCAACCGCACGGCGGAACAGGGCAATACACCCCAAGCGGTGGAGCTCTGGCGGGACAAGATGTTTGTCAACATCCTGAAGCTGCACGGTATGCTGTAAAAAGTCAAAGGATCCGGCCTCGGAAGGGGCCGGATCCTTTGATTTTGTTCCTATTCTGACGCGGCGTGAACGTGGCGGAAAACACTTTCCCGGCTATAGCCAACCATCGGGCGTGCCTTTGCGGGGCGTGGGCCGCTGAGTCCGGACGACCATCGAGACGGCCTTTCCCAGCACGAATACGCAGACCGCGCCGCCGGCCGTTCCGAGCATGCCCTGATAAAATACCGGGTCCTGCATGCTTCCATACCGGGAGAGGACCGCTGTTTCCAGGGACAGAATGGAGATCAGCGCGGCGATCAGACTGATGACCTTCGCGGCAGACATGACCAAACTTCCGCATTTTCTGAATTTGACCGCATTGGAGACAGCGGCCGCAACCTTACAGAACGCATAGATGGCCGCGAAGTAGATCAGGAAACCCGGGTATCCGGCGCAGATGTTCTTGTGCACGATCAGAATCAGAATACTGGCAAAAATGGGCGTCATCAGAAGCAGCGCCGCGCCGCAGAGGCGGTACTGCCGCAGCTCTGCCGCCGCATCCTGCCCGACGCCCTTTCTGTTCACATGGCTCAGAAGCATAAACTGCAGGGCGGCCAGCAGAATATGGTAGACCGCCAGAGCGCCCAGCCACACCGAGCGGAAACAGAGCCCCGCAAAAAACTGCGTCGCACCGTACAGGAAATTCAGGATCAGACTGACGTGCAGGCAGACCCCCGAGCGAAACATCCTGTCTTTCAGGAGGCGCTCTCCAAGCGGGTAGCTCGCGATTTTCCTGACAGGAAAACTGTTCTCAATTTTTCTTCGTATCGCGGCGATCGCTCGCTTCATTACAGCGGCAGATCCTTTTTCCTGAACACGGCCATCCCCGCCAGGAACAGCACCGCGGCTGCGGCGGCCATGACCAGGAACTGGAGAACCATGTCGGAGCTGCAGGCGATGATGTCCGCCGGGCTGTACAGGGAATTGATGGTGAAATACTTGCAGAAACTCAGCAGCTGATTGCCGCCGAAGAAGGTGGCCACGATGTGCAGCAGGAAAAATACCAGGGGCAGGCCGGTGCCCACTGAGGTCGCCGCCCCGGAGGAGTTGAACAGGCAGGTGGCGAAATAGGCGATGCCGCTGACCATCAGGTTGAACAGGAGGGAACCGAAGGTCAGCAGGAAGAACACCTTCCCTTCCAGCACTTCGCCCCAGAGAAAGAAGGAAATGAGCCCCACGGCCAGAAAGAGAACATACATGACCGCCACAGACAAAATGAGGAAGAACGCCTGGGTAAAGGCCACGGTCCGCCTTTTCAGCGGCGCGGACATCACATAGGAGAACGAGCCGTTGTCCACCTGGGCCGCGATCAGTTTGGTGCCGGTGGTGCCGATGAAAAACACCGGGATCAGGGCCGCGAACAGCGTGTAGAACTGCTGGATGACCATGGCGCCGCTGCCGTCCATGCCCGAGGTGGCAAAGAACAGGGCAAACAGCAGCAGCACCATCACCGCCGTGATGACCAGCCACAGCTTCCAGCTGATCTTCAGGTCCCGTTTGAACAATGCTTTTGAAATCATCTGCTGTCCCTCCTCACTGTGCCTTGCCCCAGTCGGGCACGGCTTTGCTGTCGTAGAAGTGCATGAAGTAATCCTCCAGCGTCTGCTTGACCTGAGAGATGTAGCGGACGTCATAGCCCCCAAGGGCCCGGATCAGCCGGTTGATCTCCGCGTCGTCGATCCGGACCCTGACCCGTGTTTTCTCGTGATTGACCTCCGAAAAGTCGAAGTCCTGCTGAGAAAACCGGTAGCTGTCCATGAACGAATTGAACTTGATCTTATACTCCTTGTGGCTGGACTTCTGAATGTCCGCCATCTCCACCACGGCGGCGATCCTGCCGTTTCGGATGATGGCCGTCCGGTCGCAGGTCTTTTCGATTTCGGGGAACATATGGCTGGACATCAGGACCGTCTTGCCCCGCTTTTTCTCGTCCCGGACCAGCTCGATAAAGGCCTCCTGCATCAGGGGGTCCAATCCGCTGGTGGGCTCGTCCAGCACCAGAATGGCCGGGTCGTGCATGAACGCGCACACGATGCCGATCTTCTGCTTCATGCCCTTGCTCATCCGCCTGACGTCGCTGTCGGCGTTTTTCAGATCCAACAGTTCGATCAGCTGCTGCGTCCGTCCCAGGTCTGCCATGCCGCGCAGCTGCGCGATCCACCGGATGAATTCCATCCCCCTCATGCCGTCCGGGAAGCTGATCTCGCCGGGCAGATAGCCGATCAGGGCATTGGTCTCATCATACCGTTTACTGACCCTCTTGCCGTTGATCGTGATCCGTCCCTTGTCGGGGCGGATAAAACCCAAAATCTGCCGGATCATGGTGGTCTTCCCCGCCCCGTTTGGGCCGAGAAAGCCGAACACTTCGCCCGCTTCGATGTCCAGAGAAACGTCGAATACGCCCCGGTCATTGCCGTAATCCTTTGTGATGTGGTCGATCTGAATCATTTCCATGAAAGCCTCCTGCCCGGTCAAAATCAGTCCATTTTTGAAATCGTCCTGATTTTATCCGCCAACCATAAACGGAACATGAATTCAAGATTAAGCCGGAGTTCACCTTTCCCGCCGGTCACGCGGCCGCAAGAAAACCCCGGAAAAATTTTGAAAAACGCGCCGGAGTTCATGTTGGGTTCATCAAAAGGCTGTATAATGCGGAAAACACCGCGCAAGGAGGACGACCGATGTTTCGGATCTTAGTCGTGGAAGATGATAAAATCGCAAACCGCATCATGTGCGCCAATCTGCGCGCCAACGGGTATGAGCCCGTCGCGGCCTTTGACGGCGAGGAGGCGCTGGAGAAGCTGGACCGGGAACACATCGACCTGATGGTGGCCGATGTGATGATGCCCCGGATGGACGGATATGAGCTGACCAACCTCCTGCGGGAGGCCGGCAGCAATCTCCCGATCCTGATGGTGACCGCAAAGGACAGGCAGGAGGACAAGCATCACGGCTTTCTGGTGGGGACGGACGACTATATGACCAAACCCGTCGATCAAACGGAGCTGCTGTACCGCATCAAAGCCCTGCTGCGCCGGGCCAAAATCGTGGAGGAGCAGAAGATCGAGATCGGAGAAGTCACGCTGCACTACAATACCCTTACGGTCACAAGAGGCGGGGATGCGCAGGTACTGCCGCCCAAGGAGTTTTATCTCCTCTACAAGCTCCTCGCCTATCCCGGCCAGGTATTTACCCGGCTCCAGCTTCTGGACGAGATCTGGGGGCTGGACTCCGAAAGCGAGGCGGGAACGGTCAATGTCCATATCAGCCGCCTGCGCAAACGCTTTGAGGACTATCCGGAGTTTGAGCTTGTCTCGGTTCGCGGGCTGGGGTATAAGGCGGTGAAGCGCTGTGAATAAAAAGCAGAACATCCCCTCGGCCCTGGGGCTGACGGTGATCTTGGCGGCGATCCTGTTTGGGATCATCCTTCTTCTGATCTCCTTCATGGCCTGGTTCGGCTATATGGGGGTGAAAACGGGGCGCATTTCTCCCCTGTTTCTGATCGAAAAGCCCAGCGTGATGATCATGGTGATCTGCGTCATCAGCCTGATCCTGGGCATTGTTATCATGTCCATCGTCCAAAAGCTGCTGATCGGCCCCATCGGGGAGATGACGAAAGCCATGCGGCAGCTGGCAGAGGGGAATTTTGAAACGAGAGTTCCCCTGAGCGCCTTCCGCCCGCGGGAGATCGTCACCTTCACCGAGAGCTTCAACAAAACCGCGGAGACCCTCAGCAGCGTGGAGATTTTGCGCTCAGACTTTATCAACAACTTTTCCCACGAATTCAAAACGCCCATAAACTCCCTTGTGGGGATCGCGGAGCTGCTGAAAAGCGGCGACTGCTCGCCGGAGGAGACGGAGGAATATCTGGACATTATCATCGACCAGTCCAAGCGGCTGGCTTCCCTGTCCTCGAACGTACTGTACCTGACCAAGCTGGAGACCGGGGCCTCGTCCGTGGAAATGGACACGCTGAACCTGAGCGAACTGCTCCGGCAGGTTCTGGTGATGTTCGATTATAAATGCAGCGAGAAGGATCTGGACCTGGAAGTCGGGATCGACTCCATCGAGCTTACGGGCAGCGCGGATCTGCTGACGCAGATGATGGGAAATATTCTGGACAACGCCATTAAATTTTCGGCCGGCGGGAGCAGCATTGAGGTGGAGCTGTCGGCACAGGAAGACCATGCTGTTTTCAAAGTAACTGACCACGGCTGCGGCATGGATCAGGAAACCGTCGGCCGGATCTTCGACAAGTTTTATCAGGGCGACACCTCCCACTCCGCCGAGGGGTTTGGCCTGGGGCTGCCCATGGTGAAGAAAATCGTGGAGCTGCACCGGGGGCGGCTTGTTGTGGAAAGTCAGACGGGAAAGGGCTCGGTCTTTACCATTGAATTACCTTTAAAAAGTAACCGTCAAATGTAGGCGCGTATAAAACGACCGCCATCCTGGTGTGCAGTTA
>JBJDYV010000015.1:0-18952 GCA_051867655.1 Oscillospiraceae bacterium | reverse complement strand
AGGTCCGGGCAGGGAATGGCGCAGGCCGAGCAGTCATAGGCGTCCATGTTCTTGCACACAGCCTTCCACGCCTTCAGGGAGTTGACCAGGTACTCCTTGGAGATGTCGCATTCCTCGGCCTCGCCCATCAGCTGATCGGCATAGTCCTCCAGCTTCTTAATCTCCTCCGCGGTCAGGTTGGGAGTCACGCGGCCAGGAGTGGTGGGATTGCCCTCTGCGGGCAGGGGGTTCATCTGGTCCATCAGCTCGTGGAAGTTGATGGGGCGGAATTTGGTGCCGAACCTCTCGGTCACCAGATCCAGATTGTAGAAGCCGTCGTCCGCGCCGGCCACGCACATGGTGTCGCTGAACCGGGTGACCAGCAGAACGTTGGCCCGGGCGATGGCCTTGCGGGCGCGCAGGGCCTTCAGGTACTCAGTGACCTCCTCCCAGTCGTAGGGGGTATAGACCTCCACGCCGGTGTTGAAGTAGTAGGCGCTCTTCATGGGGTTCCACAGGTTGGGCACGATCATAACGGGCTTTTTGCACTTGCGGCCGAACTCGCGCCACAGGCGGTCAGAGCCAAAGGAGGTAAAGATAAAATAGACGTCGGTCTCCTCCTGATCCTTCAAAAGGGCTTCCAGATACTCGTCCTTCATATCCCAGTCGTCAGTGACGGTGACGATGTTGGCATCCATGACCGTCCCCACGTCCTCCGGGCAGGCATACTTCAGGCCCATCTGGACCCCGTTGCCGATCTGGCCGTTCAGAATATCGTCAAAGCCGGGCTGGAGCGCCTCGCCCCCGGCCATCCGACAGGGTCCCTCGTAGTAATACTTGTGGCTCAGGAAACAGAAGATGGGCTTGACGTTGACACGTACGTCCAGACATTTTTTCTCCATGTTGATGACCTCCATATGATTTCATTTTTATTTCCGAAGCAGCAAAAGGCTCCGGGAGAGCGCTTTCTCAAAACGGGCCAGATCGTCCCGCGTATTGTAGAACGCGGGCGAAACGCGCACGCAGCTTTCCACGCCGAAATGGCTGACCGCGTTCTGCGCGCAGTGGTGGCCGGAGCGGACGGCGACCCCCTGCTGGTCCAGCAGCTGGGCCAGGTCGTAGGGGTGGACCCCGTCGGCGGTAAAGCTGATCACGCCGGCGCGCTCCTTCGGCGCGCCCAAGATCCGCACATCCGCCCGGGACAGGATCTGCTCCGTCTCCTCCAGAAGTTCCTGGGTATGCCGCGCCAGATCCTCCCGCCCGTGCTCCTCCAGCCAGGTCAGGGCCGCCCCCAGGCTGATGGCCCCCGCGTAGTTGGGGGTACCCGCCTCAAAGCGGTGGGGCAAAGAGACGTATTCCGCCTGCACGCCCCGCACGGAGCGCACCATGCCGCCGCCCAGGCAGACGGGTGTGAAGCCCTCCAGCCGCTCCTTTTTCCCGTAGAGCACGCCGGTCCCGGTCAACGCTCCCACCTTGTGCCCGGAGAAGGCCAGGTAATCGCAGTCCAGCGCCTGCACATCCACGCTCTTGTGGAGCATGGCCTGGGCCGCGTCCACCAGGACCGCCGCGCCCACAGCGTGGGCCTGCGTGATCATCTCCCGGACGGGGTTGACCGTGCCGATGGCGTTGGACACCCAAGTCACCGCCACCAGCTTCGTTTTTTCCGAGAGCATGGCCCGGTAGGCGTCCTGATCCAGATCGCCGTGTTCATCCATGGGCACAAGGCGTAAAACCGCCCCCGAGCGCTCGCAGGCCGCCGCCCAGGGCAGCAGATTGGAGTGGTGCTCCAGCTCGGTGGTGATGACCTCGTCGCCGGGGCGCAGGACCTGTTCAGCGCAGATCCGGGCCAGCAGGTCGATGCTGCCGGTGGTGCCCGAGGTGAACACGATCTCCGCGCAGTCCCGGGCGTTCAGGAAGCGGCGCACGGACTCCCGGGCCCCCTCCATCTTCTCGCTGGTCGTCCGGCCCAGGGCGTGACCGCTGCGATGTACATTTCCATTGTGGGTACTGTATAGTTCATTTACCGCGTTCAGGACCTGCCGGGGCGGCTGCAAAGTCGCCGCGTTGTCCAAATAAACCAGCGGCCGCCCGTGGACACAGGTCCCAAGGATGGTGAAATCCTCACGAATATTCAGGGGGACGCACCCCCTTTCAGGGTATTCAGCACGTTTTGCAGCCCCTTCTTCTGCTCGGCGTTGAACAGGGCCGCGAAGCTCTCGTCCAAGAGCAGCGTGCAGGTAAAGTCCGCGATCTCTTGGCGGCTCCTTCCGCTGTAGATCTCCGCGATCAGGGAGAGTGCCCCTTTGACCAGCAAGGATTCGCTGTCGGTGCGCAGCGTCAGCACATCGCCCTCCCAGCGGACCATCAGCCAGGTGTTCATCTGGCAGTCGGCCACCAGGTCCTCTTTCCGGCGCTCCTCCTCCGGGATGCCCGGGTCCTCCCGGGCGCAGCCCAGCAGATATTCCATCCGGCTCAGGCCGTCCCCGAGCATGTCCAGGTCGGCCCGGATGCTCTGTTCCGTCTCCAGCATGGTCATGCCCGTTTTCCTCCCTTCACACCGTTTCTCCCCGCATGGCGCGGTACACCAGGTTCCCCAGCTCCGCCGTGTCCTTGACGAAGCCCAGTCTGCGGGGGTCGATCTCCACGGCAAAATCCTTCTTCACCGCGGTCAGCAGCAGGGCGATCTTCATGGCCGCGCTGCCCGCCGCGCCGCAGGTGGTGGCAACTTCCGACTCCTTGGCCAGCGGGATCTTCATGTCCAGCGCCTTTTCGATGCTCTTTTCGGCCAGCTCAGACATGGTCAGCCCCCGGCACTCCTCCGGGTCCAGCAGGAACTTATAACAGACGTAGCCGTGGACGCAGGCCGCGATAAACTCCCGTGACGCGTCCGGCGTTTCGCGGGCCAGCCGCGCCTGCTCCAGCGCCCGGTCCCGCCGGGCCAGGATCTGGTCCCGGATCTGTTCTCTCATACCAGGATCGCTTCCATGCCGTAGCTCTCGGCCAGCAGCTTCAGCTGCTCGGTGTAGTCGCCGAACACCAGCGGCATATGCAGGCCGGCGCGGCACTGCTCCCGGTAGACCTTCTTCTGGTCGGCCACCTGGAAGATGAAGCCGCCGTTGCAGTTGTTCAGGTCATAGCCGAAGCTGCGCACGATGGTGCCCTTGCCGATCAGCAGCCGCTTCAGGTCGCCGCTGAACTTGGCAAAGGTGATGACCTGGCCCACATCCTCGTTGAAGTTGTGGCGCATGACGGCGCCGAACTTCTGGTCATAGGCAAAGTGCTTCAGGCCGTAAGAGCCGTTGGGCTCCTTGATGCCCTTAAACTTTCTGTGGGGGGTGGAGTGGGCCACGGCGTACAGGTTGTCCATGCCCGCCAGATCCTTGATGTCCTCCTCGGGCATCATCTTGGTCAGCTGGCGGCTCAAGCTGCGTTCGTCGGTGAACATGACAGGCAGGGTGTTGCCCATGTACGGAGCCTTGCCGGACAGGGCGATCTCCGCCAGCATGGTCACGGCGGAGGCCACGTCATACTCGCAGCAGGAGGGCAGACCCTGCTCCAGGTTCAGGGAGTGGTTCAGGCAGAAGGTGAACTGCTCCTGGTTCATCCTCCGGGTGGAGCAGGCGTCGGGACAGGGGATGACCACGCCGCTGCAGTCGTACAGATCCATATTCTTCTGGATGACCTTGTGGGCGATCAGGGACTTGACCACAAACTCCTTTTCGACCTCAGCCACCTCAGCCCCGGCCAGCAGCTCGTCGGCCTGGGCCTCCAGCTCTTTGATCTCCTCGGCGGTGATGTTGGGGGTCACGCGGCCGGGGGTGGTGTGGTTGCCCTCTTCGGTCAGGGGGTGCATCTGGTCCACGATCTCGTGGAGGTTCACCGTGCGGAAGTGGACCCCCATCAGGTCGGTCACGGCCCGCAGGTTCACAAAGCTGTCGGTGGCGCCGGCCACGGGGATGTCGTTGTTGAACCGGGGCACCAGCAGCAGGTTGGACTTGGCGATGGCCTTGCGGGCGCGGCGCACTTCCAACTGCCTGACCGTGTCCTCCCAGGTCAGCTCGCAGATGGCGTCCACCCCCAGGTTGAACAGCATACCGCTCTTGGCGGGGTTCCAGATGTTGGGCAGGATGCACACCGGCTTTCCGCACCGCAGGCAGAACTCGTTGAAGATGGCATCGGCGCCGAAATTGTTGGAGGCCAAGTAGACGTCCACCTGGTCCCGGTCCTTCAGCAGCGTTTCAAAGTACTCCTCCTTGACCTCCCAGTCGTCGCTGCATTCCACCGAGACCGGCTCCATGAGCTCCACGCACTCCGGCATCATTTTTTCAATGGTCTCCAGAGTCTCGCGCATCCGCGCGCTGTTGACGATACTGTCAAAGCCGGGCTGCAGGGTCTCGCCGCCCGACATTCTGCAGGGGCCCTCGTAGTAATACTTGTGGGCACAGTTGACAAACACGGGGCGCACGTTCAGTTTTACGTCCATACAGCTTCGAATCATGATGTTTTCTCCTTCTCTGTTTTAATTTGATCCATTGTGTTCAGTATAACATAGCAAATTTGCACAGTTCCATGGGTGCGGTGACCACTCTTTTTCCGTCAAATCGTCTTTGCACTGTTCAACTTGCACATTCCGGTTGCACTTCCGCGGGAACGGTTTTATAATGTTTACAACAGAAAACGTCCCATGGGAAGGTGATCGCTGTGACATTGAATTTATGGGTCCTGAAGGACTGGCTGGAGGAATTCTCGCCCTCCATCAGCTGTAAAAATCCCAAGCACGAGGTCACCGGTGTGCGTCTGTACCGGCCCGGGCTGCAAATGGATGACCACGCCCTGTATCTGGCCCCGTCCGATTCCTTTTTTCAGGACGGCGGCACCAACATCGTTTGTAAAAACCAGTCGGACTATCTGTCCCTTGAGACGGACGATCTGCTCGCTGTCCTGAACCGCCTGCAGGACGCCTTCAGCTTTTACGGAAAATGGCACGACCGGTGTATCCTAGGAATTGCCAACGGGTGCGGCCTGTCCGACCTGATCACGTATGCCGCCGACATTTTCCCCGCGACGCTGATGGTCGTGGATGCCGCCCAGATCATGGTGGCTCACTCCCCGGACCTGACCGGCGTTGTGGCCCCGGAGGACTGGGAGAGCGTCACACTGCACCAAAGCCTGCCCGAGGAAAAGCTGAAACGGTTCAACCAGATCTATAAAGAAACGTTTTATATCACCGGTATCATCACGATCCCGGCGGGGTTTTTCCCCACCAAATCCTACTGTAAGCACCTTTTCATCAATGAGGAACGTCTGGGCACCGTGATCCTGAAAACGCAGAAGCGGGATCTGACCCAAGGTGAGGTGTATCTGCTGCGGCTGTTCACGTCCTTTGTAGAGGACTGGATCCGGTTCAGTCCGGACAACGCCGCCTCCCTCCGGCTCACTTCTTATTTCGTTCGCGCGTTGGACGGCAGCCCCGACACCCTGCCCGTCGTGCTGCGGCAGCTCTCTCTGTTCGGCTGGGAGGACGAGTGCAGGAAGCAGGTCTTTGCCGTGCGCGCTTCCTCCAGGCAGATTCGCTTTGATATGCCGCTCAATCGGAAGCTGACGAACGAAAACCTCGGTGTCTATGTAATCCCGTACCACGGACAACTGGTGATCCTGTGCAACCTGGACATGGTGGATCAGGCGGACTTTTCCGACCGTCTGCGGGGTATTATGCAGGAGAACGGCTTCTGCGGCGCTTCCAGCTTCTGCTTCACCGATCTGAACCACTTTTTCCTGTCCTATCAGCAGGCGCTGACCGCCCTGGAGCACAGCCCCCAGGCCCGGGGCAAGCTGTACCACTGTCAGGATGTGGCCATGCGAATGGTGACAAAGATCGTGGACGAATATACTTCCTCCTCCCTGCTGCACCCCGCGCTGGCCGCGATCAAGGAGCATGACCGGCAGCACAAAACGGACTATTATCAGACCCTGTTCTGCTACCTGCGCAATGAGCGCCGCCATCAGCAGACGGCGGAGGAGCTGTTCATCCACCGCAACACCCTGTTTCTGCGGCTGGAAAAGATCCAGGAGCTCTGGCCCCTGGATCTGGACAACAAGGAGGAGCGTTTTTACCTGCTGTTCTCCTTTTATCAGAATCAATACGTTGAAAAAAGCGACCGCTCGGCTCCGCAGCGTTTCGGCCGCCCGAAAGACCCGGGGAAACATAAGAACTTTCCGGATCTCTGATCCAAGACCACCAATCAAGTGAATCCAAGACAAGAGAGGTCAAGAATATGACAATCCCCCTCCCCGTAATTCTGGACGCACTTTCCGATTATTCGTTCATCTATCATGTTCAGAATCCGGACTCACTCCGCTTTTCCTGGGCTTCTTTCCTGCCGGGAGAGGAGCAGCCGCTCAAGCGGGATCGGCTGTATCTGTGTACCTTGGAGCAGGCCGAAGAATCTGCCGAACGAATCAGTCAAAATTATGTTTTGTGCGTTTCCGAACACGAAAAGAAGCCAAGCACCCTTCCCCCTAATTGCATTTTTGTAGAGAAACTCCATTCCGTTTTTACGCTGGCGGAGATGATACAAGAGCGCATTTGCCTGGTTCGGGACTGGGTCTTTCAGCTCAACGAAACCGTTATGGTGGATCCCTCCTATCAGAGCCTGCTGGATCTCAGCGAGCCGATGCTCGGCAATCCAGTCTATATTCTGGATGCCTCCTATAAGCTGCTGGCATTTACTCAAAACACGCTGGACGATGATGAGATCGATGTTCACCTGCGCAAAGCCGGCTATCACTCTGAGGAGGCACTGATTGCCCTCCGAAACTGCCAGCATTTCAAGGCTTCCTCCGGCGAGACCGGCACCCAGGTGAATCCACCGGGGAACCCTAACAAATACGCCACGGTGAGCAAGCGGATCTGGGACCGTGGTATGCCGGTCCTCCATGTCATCATGGTTTGCAGCAACACGGAGACGCCGGACGCAAATCTCTTGGCTCTGTTCGAAATAATGGTGCAAAACTGCGCCCTGCGGTTCCAGCATCAACAGACGTTCACTCCCCGAACCGGTCATCTTTACGACTCCCTGTTCAATGACATTTTATTCGGCAAGCTGGACGACCCTCATATCATCACCGAACGGGCCAAAATATCCGGACTGCCTCTGGAAGGGACCTTCCGGTGCTATAAGATCATGCTTCGGGATGCCCGTTTTTACTCGATCGCCCATGTTTTGGATGAGTTTTTAGCCCTGTTCCCCAGCGCACGCGCCATCTCCCACGGATATGAGATCATCGTGCTCGATCAGCAAATCACTCCCGCCGAAGATCGCTGCGATGCCTCGCTTCTGCCGTTTCTGGAGAAATATAACGCAGTCTGCGGAATCAGCGAGCCCTTTCATTTTCTGTTGGATTTTTTCTTTGCTTACACGCAGGCCGGCCGCGCCATTGAGATCGGGCAGCCTCTTTCCGAGTATGAACCCGTCTGGAAAGCGGCAGCCGAAGGTCAGGACACCGCCGGTTTGGCGCAGCGTCTTTTGGTGTTTTATTATGATGACGTATTTGTCTATTACGCACTCTCCCAAAGGCCCCTTGACTCCTTTGACCCTTTCCGGAACACTCCCTACTTGGATCTTGTGCGGGATCTGATCCAAAATGACCTTGAAAAAGGGACCAACAACGCGCAGGTGCTGTACACCTATCTCACCTCCGAACGGCGGGCTACCAAAACCGGGCAGCTGCTCCACATGCATCGAAACAATGTGCTCTATCGAATCCCGCGCATTGAGGAACAGATCGGACTGGATCTGGATGACTATTGGGTGCGCACAAAGCTGCTCCTTGCATTTCATTTGATTGAGTTGGAAGAAGCGCGCAAACATACCCGCACAGCATCCACTTAGCCGGACATCCCTTTCTCAACCGTTACCGTTTTGCGTTGCAACAGAAATTTCCGAATTCTTTGGGCAAATCTACAATGAAACCCCGGTCACAAACCTGTAAAATGTTTTTATCATATAGAAAGGTCGTGACCGGTAATGTCCATCAAACGAGGTATCGATATCAAGCTGAATGTCCAACCGATTTTCGGAAATGTCTATCATGAATATGTATTCGAGGGCCCCTGCCGCTTCGGCGCGGGCGATCAGTTGACCAAGGAGTATGACATGATGGTCGCCGCCACGGCCTTCGCGGACCTGAAAAAGGCGCTGGCCGAGAACCTGAACGCCCCCTACCTGAACGTACTGCCGCCCCTGCGCATGGAGCTTGACGAGGAGTTCAATTTCTCCGATGAACTGATCGATCCGCTGGTCGAGAACTCCAGCGAGGTGGATGTCTATCTGACCTCCGCGTCGGGACGGATCAATTACGGCCTTCTGGCCATCGCCGAGAAGACTCATAAACCGATCGTCTCCCTGCAGTTCTGCTGCAACAACACCACCGTGACCGCCATGCTGCGCTCCCGCGGATATGAGGGCTACGCCTTTACCAACTGGGAAGATACCGCCCAATTCCTGCGCGTGATGCGCGTGCGTAAGGTCCTGCAGCACACCAATGTGCTGCTCGCCACCCGCGGCAACTCCACCATGGGCGCCGCCAGCGCGTCGGACGGCTTCCTCAGCCTGGAGGAGGTGACCCGGCAGCTCGGCTCCCACTTCACCTACGTGGACATCCACGAGGTGCTGGATCAGACCCACTACATCCAGAAGCAGGAAAAATACAACGAGGAGACCTCCAACTACACGCTGCCCGGCCGGATCGCCCTGAATATCAACGACGAAGATATGGAGGAGATCAATGCAAAGGCAGACGCGCTGATCGCGGGAGCCGAAGAGGTCTCCATGGAGCGCAAGTACATCATCAACTCCCTGCGGGCCAACAAAACCGTCCAAAAAATCATGGACCACTTCGGCTGCAACGCCTTTGCCGCGCCCTGTCCTGAGATCTGCGCCACACGCAGACTGAACAAGGAGCAGTTCACCTTCTGCTTCAACCACTCTCTGAACAACGAAAGCGGTATTCCCTCCGCCTGTGAATATGATGTTCCCGCTTTGATGGCCATGGTCATCCTGAGCAACCTCTCCTTCTCCGCCCCCTATCTGGGCAACACGGTCGCCGTCTCGGTGAAGGAGGACGGCAAGCTCCTGTACCGGTTTGCGGTGGAAAACGGCCTGGAAGACCAGCTGAAAAAGCTCGAGCCGGAAAAGCTGAAGAATTTGATGCTCACCTTCCACTCGGTGGCCAACCGCAAGATGAAGGGGTTCGACGCCGAACCCGGCTCCTACGCGATCCGCCCCTTTACCGGCAGCGGCTGGGGCGCCACCATGCGCCACAATTTTGAGGAGGACGCGGGGCAAGTCATCACCATGGCGCGCGTCGCTCCCGATGCAAAGTCCATCTTTGTGGCGAGGGGCACCATTGTCGGCTGCATGGGATATGACCTGACCGGCTGTACGCACGGCGTTCTGTTCACTGTCGCGGACCGGGAGGACTTCTTCCAGAAGCAGCTGTCCTTTGGCAACCATGTCCCCATCGTATACGGCGATTATGTTGATGACGTCAAGGCTCTGGCCGGGCTGCTGGGCCTGCAGGTCGTCGAGGCTTGATGAACGCAATGCCCGCGACGTTTGAAGAACTTTTGCAGGAATACAGCCGGCGCGCCGAGACATATTTGGATGCGATCCGCAGCTGTCCGCCGGAGCAGCGCAGCCATGCGTTCCTTCGCGCGCAGCTTCAGGGTTACGTGTGCAGCAAGTTTATGCTGGAACCGGGCGAGTGTGACAGCGAGGTCCTCGCCGAACTGTCCGCAGCCAGCATTGCAAAAGTGGTCAAGCTCCCCAAAGGGCAGCTTGCGAAACAAGACCTTTCCATGAACTGTGCAGGTGTTTCCTCTGTGGAAACGAAAAAAATTCTGCTGTTGATCGCGCTGCAGCGTGCCCTGGGCATTCAGATCGATCCGGACCTGGCTCCTGAGATCCGGACGATGGATGATCTGGCCGCTCTTGTCAAAAATGCGCCGGAGCAGCAGCAAGTATAAAGAACAAGGGGACGCGTCTTTACGCGTCCCCTTGTCGGAAGTGGCGAAAACAATGATCGATTTTCAAAGCGTTCGGAACGATTTTCCCATCCTGTCCTCACAGGTTCATGGGCATCCGCTGATCTACCTGGACAATGCGGCGACCACACAGCTTCCACGCTGTGTTCTGCAGAGTGTCCGGGAGCACTACGAAAAATACAACTCCAATGTGCACCGGGGCATCCACTACCTGAGCGAACAGTCCACCTCACATTTCGAAGCCGCCCGTGCTGCCGTATGCAGATTCCTGGGGGCAAACAGCTGCAGAGAGATTGTCTTCACCTCCGGCACGACTGACTCCATCAACCTTGTTGCGCGGGGCTTTCAGGAGCGGTTCCTCTTCCCCGGTGATGAGGTGATCACCACGGAGATGGAGCACCACGCCAATCTGATTCCCTGGCAGGAAGCATGCCGCCGGAGCGGCGCTGTTTTGCGGGTCATTCCCCTCAGCGAAACCGGTGATCTGGACCTCGATTCCTTCCACGCTATGCTCTCGCCCAGAACCAGGCTTGTTGCCGTGGCCGCTGTCTCCAACGTGTTGGGAACCGTGAACCCGCTGGAGCCGATTATCGAGGCAGCCCACCGCGTGGGGGCGGCCGTCCTGGTGGATGCCGCGCAGGCCATGCGGCATCTGCGCTTTGATGTACAGGCCCTGGATTGTGATTTCCTCTGCTTTTCCGGACACAAGGTCATGGCCCCTGCGGGAATCGGCGTCCTCTACGGGAAAGAAGAATGGCTTGACAAACTTCCTCCGGTCTCCTTCGGCGGCGGCATTGTGGAGCATGTTTCCCAATTTGAAGCCGCATACACCGCCCTCCCCCAGCGGTTGGAGGCGGGGACTCCCAATTATCCCGGCGCGATCGGTCTGGCCGCCGCGCTGGACTATCTTTCCGGTCTCGGCCTGGAAGCGGTCGCCCGCCAGGAAGATTTGCTGCTTCAGGCATACGAGACCATGCTGCGCCAGTTTCCCCGCATCCACATTCTGGGGGAACCGGCACGGCGGGCCGGGGTACTGAGCTTTACCGTCAAGGATTTCAGCCCCTATGATGTGTCCATGCTGTTGGATAAGCTGGGCGTAGCGACCCGCTCCGGCCAACACTGCGCACAGCCTCTGCTCGAACGGCTGGGAACTGCCTATGCAGCACGCATCTCACCCGCGTTTTACAATCAATTGGAGGAAGTCCCGGCCGTGCAGGCCGCGCTGGAGCGTACACTCTCAGTTCTGGAGGCAGCAAAATGACATTTCACGAAAAGCAGGCCAAGCTGGTCGAACAGGTCAACGGCCTGGGAGACTGCTTTAATCAATACGCCTACCTGATCTCCTGCGCCGCGGCACTTCCGCCGCTCCCCGAGGAGCTTCACACGGAGGAGCATCTGGTAAAGGGCTGCCAATCCCAGGTATGGATTCATCTGGCGGCGCGCGCGGACGGAACCCTTTATCTTCAGGCAGACAGCGATACCCTGATTCTGAAAGGGATCCTGAAGCTGTTCGCCGGATTAGTGGACGGGTGTACCCCGAAGGAAATCATGGATGACCCCTGGGATTTTTTAGAGAAGACCGAATTGACCGTCACATTCCCCTCCTCCAGAACCGTTGGGATCAGCTCCATCGTTCAGAAAATCAAAACGGATGCTGCCGCGCTCTCTTCCTGCTAAAGTTCGTGTGAACCGATTCCCTGCACACGGAGACGCAAGCCCTTTTCTTGACAATGCGGCGATGCGGTGCTATACTTTTTTCAATTGAATAACCATCCAGGTGCCCGCGGCGCTGCCGTGGGAGAATAGGGAAACGGGTGCAAATCCCGTGCGGTGCCGCCGCTGTAATGTGGAGCCTGCTTTAGATACCACTGACGTGATGTCGGGAAGGGAAGCAGGCGTGGAAGCAGAGCCAGAAGACCTGCCTGTATGGTGCTTCACGCTCTGCGGACCTACGGAGGCGGTGAGGAATACCGGCGAAAGCAATTTGCTTACGCCGAGGACTCGACCTGTTGATCAAAAGTCTCGCTCGCGGAGCGGGGCTTTTTCTTTTTCCTATTCTGGTTTCAGGAAAGGCCCCCTGTGTTCCCACGATGTTGACAGCTCCGGGCAAGCTGTGGACATACAATCCGGCAGGCCTTTACAGGGCCCTCTTTTCACACTCCGTCCCTGTAAAGGCCTGCCACTGATTTACACAAAGGTTCAAAAGTACACATCCGCTATAACTGCACAACCACCTCAGTTTTGAAACGTACCGGCGATCTCAGATGTTACCTGAGACCGCCGGTGCGTTTTGTTGCTGGCGAAGACAGTTTACTCCAATTCTCTGATTTCCGCAGACGTACCGTTCTTCTCCGCACTCCACTGCTCTTGCCAATATTGCAGGCACTTGGGTTCCTTCCCGGTTCCAGCGCCTTCTGATCCAGCTCACTTAACCGCTGTCGGTAGCTGCGAATTTCTTTCTCCGCTAATTTAGGGGCGGGCATAGACTCAACTCCTGAACACATTCTTTTCATTCAAAAAAATAACGACATCATTAGTTTGGGGCAAGTATTCCCAGCCACTTCCAAGTCATTGGTCTTTTTCCAGATCCGGATACGGGATTGCCGCCAGGATTTCTCCGTAGCGCTCTGTAATCGTGCCGTAATTTTCCCGCCGATGGGGAAACATACAGTGGCTGCAATCCTTACAGCCATTGGGAAGATACACAAAATTTCCTCCGCAGCGATCCCCCAGTACATAGAGCGGACAATAGCAAAACAGGCAATTAAAGTTATCCGGGTCGTTGGTCGGGTGGCAGGGAAAGTACTCACATTCTTTGTTGCAGAAGTAGGCGTAGTGTTTATCCTCCCAGTATTCCTTTCCCATGGCAATTCTCCTTATCAGTATTTGGGGACCTTACCAGCCCCTGCGGTACTCCCCGTCCGTAACGACCTGATAGCCGTGAGCCACGAGCTTTTCAATCAGATCACGGATAACCCGGTCCTCCTGTGCTGTCAGCTCCTCTCTCGTGATCTTTCCGTCCTGAAAGCCGGCTCTCGCCTGTTTCAGATAAGATATTCCGGTCTCAGAATGCTGCCCATCACATCATACTTGAATGGCGCCTGGATCTTGCTCATAGATACTGCCTCTTTCCTACATATACTTTCCGGGAAACAAAAAAGGCGCGCCCCCAAAGGACACGCCCTGCAAGATGCTGTTTCCCGCATCTGAAAACGTGCTTCCGGTTCTGGCAGAAGCACCGCTCTCTCCCACGTATCTGACTTATCTTCGCAAAGGAAGCTTCACAGTGACCGACTCGCCGGGATTTGCACCCGATTCCGTGTTCTATTCGCATAGGTGGAGAAAAGCAATGATTCAATTTTTATATATTATAACGCAAATTTCAGCATCTGTCATCCTTCTTTTTTACGTTCCTGTTTCATCTCAAAATTTTCTGTCGCAGCCGCAAAAATGATGTTCACATTCCATGCGGCAGCTTGTTCACCACAAGCTGTGCGCAGAGTCCCGTGAACGCGCCCGCGATGATCCCGGAGACCATCAAAACCGGTAAATAACAGATCAGGGCGGGCGTTTGGGTGATCAGAATCGCCACAGCGATCTGTCCGATGTTATGGGCCGCCGCGCCCAACACACTGCAGATCCAGATCTGCTTGGGGGCAAAAATCTGCGCATGACGAGCATCGCAAGATAACAGAGCAGCCCGCTTCCCGCACGCAGATTCGCCCCGGCTCGATTTGGATCACATTGGTCCCCGCGTCACATTCCACGGTGTAGAGTTCTGTTCCAGTGACCCGGGAAAGGTCAAAGGAGGCAATACACACGCCGTCCTGATAAATATTTGCCGTCATGCCGGATGCGGAGCGGCCCCCGAGCCACAGGGCCACTCCGGCAGACAACAGCAATACCAGAAGGATGCCAATAATCCAGGTTCGCTTCTTAACCACGGCGGATCGCCGTCACCCCTTCCGAGCCGGAATCCTTGGACAGAGAAAACACATCTTCCAATCCCTCCGTGATATAGACCTGTCCGTCCTCTGGGAGAAGGATCGCCTCAAAATCGTCTGAGCCGCGCCAGAAGGCGGCAGCATCCTCCAGCCCCATGGACGAACAAGGCGGTGAAAAGCCAAGCGCTGCAGCCGCTTTCAGCCGCGGGCATTCATCTTTTTCCGCACTGCCGGAAAAAGCGTCACGACCAAGGGCAGCATGAGGACCATCAGCACCAGCAAGCAGACCGCCGCCAGCTGGTCGGCGGGAAAACGGCCGGTCTGGGCGCTGCCGTACGCGCTGTCCATAGTGGCCTTAATTTACCAGATTCATGACGGCGATTTTTCTGATAGCAAATAAAAAGCTGGGGCATGTTGAACTTTATCCAACTTAACACTGAGTTTTGTTTGGTTTCATTGATTGACATAAGTTTTTTATGTTCTATAATATTATTATCTGTTCTCCTTTTGTATAAATTACCTTATTTTATAATATGAGAACCTGACATTTTCGGGATGCACTCCGCTAAAAACAATTAAAGAATAATACTTGTCCGAGCCTTTGCCGCCTAAAGCTTTGTCCATGGTGGCAGGCCAGTGCAAATTGTGCACAAAGGTGCTCTTGAAAAGGAGTTGCCTCCCGTTTGGAAAGGATACTGTTTTTTATCAGAGTTTTCCTCTGGGAATCTCTGTGTTCAAAACCGCCTTTTCATAAGGCGGTTTTTTGTTGTCTGGCTGCGAAATTCCACGCGATTAGAGAAAGAAAAGTGTACTGAAATGAACTGCGTATTATTTGAGAAAGATAAAACAAAATTGGAAGAAATCTCCCGGCTATGTACAGCTTGCGGCGTTCGTGTGGAAGCTTCGTTTATAGACGCATGCGCAGGTGTAGAGTTTTTGCGACAGAACAAGGTGGATTTAGTCCTGATTGATTGGGAAATGCCAGAAATCAGCGGCATAGCCATCGGCAGGCTGCTGCGGAGTTTTTCTCCGGAAACGAGATTTATCTACTTGTCCACCACAGATGTCGAGGCACAAATGGTTTATGCGACAAAAGCCAACGGCTATCTGAAGAAACCGCTGGAAGCAGAGCGGCTACAGCAATACATTTCGGAATTCGCAGCTGAGCTGCGTGCCGAAAAACAGCAGGAAAAACGAAAGGAAGTGATCATCCATACCTTTGGTCACTTTGATGTCTATGTTGACGGCCAGCCGGTCTTTTTCCGCAACAGCCGCTCCAAGGAGATGCTGGCAATGTTGGTGGATCGCCACGGCGGCATCATGAGCATGAATCAGTTCATGGAGCAATTTTGGCCGGATCACCCGGTCTCCGAGCAAAACAAGGCGATTTATCGCAAGGCGGCTGCCGCGCTGAAAAAAACGCTGGCAGAGTACGGCATCGGGTACATTCTTTATTCAAAGCGCAATCAAAAAGCGCTGAGCACAAGCATGGTTTCCTGCGACTACTATCGGTTTTTAAGCGGGGAAAAGGCCGCACTCAGTTTATACCATGGCGAATATATGGTGGATTACACCTGGGCGGAAGACACCAATGGGAAACTGTGGCGGCTGTCCAGATACCAAGGAGATATGTAAAAAAGAGGCCTCACGGCCTCTTTCACTGAGTAAACCGGGGAGAGGGTGTGCTCGCACCCTCTCCCCGGTTTTGTCATAGTATTTCCATGCAAAACTATTGCAATCTAAAAATCAATATCCTCTCTTGTAGATTTTTCTTACTTCTGCTCCTTCGGCACAACTATCAGTGCGCCAACATTCCACTTGATGGGCTCATACTCCTGGGCCCCCCTCTGGTGGAACGGTATTCAGCAAGCAGCCGGTCCTTCTGTTTGGTGAGTGCGACCAGTTCCTTCTTCATGCTCTCCGTGGAAGGAACCAGAACAGCGCTCAGCTTCTTAAGTTCCCTTGCGGCAACTTCAAACAAAATAATCTCGCTTTCTTGGCCCTGCAAAAACTTTTCCTTGTCTTTGGACTGGCAGTATCTGTCATAGACCGTCTTCAACTGGCGGTAGGTGGCGAAATGCTTCATCACAAGGGATAGCTCCACAATTTAAGTCTCCGTCTCCTTCACGGAGGCATGTGCGGCGTCCCGTTTTTCCGTGAGGAAGGCCAGCTTGCTTTCCAGTTCCACATAACTGTCAATACCATGCTCTTCCAGGAAATTCATGGTCCTGGCGGCCTGTTTCAGATTATTCAGCTTCGTCCAATGGGCGAACCCGGCGCTCTGCTGTGCTTTGTTATTGTTCTGAATTTCAAGGCCCAAGCTGATCCTTTCGTCACGCTGCTTCGGCTTCTTTGGTGGTCTGGAGCGTCTGGCGATCCAGGCGGTGATGGTTTTCTCTGTGTAGTTCACGCTCAGGGTTTTTATTCTAGTAAACTTAAGGGCTTGCCACCTGCTCTTTGATATGCTCCCTTCATGAGCAATGTCATTTCATATTGTCTAAATGACATTGTCTTGACGGGTAGCAGTTCACTTCACAGACAAAAAGCCCTTTCGGCTACTTGAACAATTAAAGCTGAAAATATTAGCATTACGATTGAAATACCGATCCTCAGAATCAAAATGCGGGGCAAATTTTGCCGCTGTGGCTCACTTGAAATTGACGATACCTATTGCGGCACAACGGCTTTCCTTTGTATGGGAAGGCGACAGCCTGGACGGAAGGAACTTCCCGCCAGTGAGACCACCCAGCGAGTGACCAGTAAGGTACAGCCCAGCTCCATTGTTCTGTTCCACAACGCCGCCCTGCACACCCCGGAGGCCCTGCCCGGCATCATCAAGGCACTGCTGCAGGAGGGCTACTCCTTCGTTTCCATCTCTCAGCTTCTTCTGTCCATCTTACGCGAAGGGATTTTCCGTGGGATAGGGCAGGCTCTTGGGCTGATTATACGCGATGTCCGCCACACCGAAATACTTAAACACCTCATACAGGGCCTTGCCGCAGTGGGCAAAGGCCACGGCCCCGTGGTGGGGGTAGCGCTTCTGGAGCAGAACATGGCGGTAGAACCGGCCCATTTCGGGGATGGCGAAGATGCCGATGCCGCCGAAGGAGCGGGTGGGCACGGGCAGGACCTCGCCCTGGGCGATGTAGGAGCGCAGATTGCCCTCGGAATCGCACTGCAAACGGTAGAAGGTAATGTCGGAGGCGGCGATGTCACCCTCCAGCGTGCCGCGAGTGAAGTCGGGCTCACTGTCTGCGGGCTCCAGCAGACGGTGCTGGATCAGCTGATACTTGACCGCGCAGTCGCCGCACATCTTGCAGCTGGGGGTATTGCCGCAGTGGAAGCCCATGAAGGTGTCCGTCAGCTTGTAATCAAACTTGCCGGCGATGTCCTCGTCATAGATGTACTTGGGCACGGAGTTGTTGATGTCCAGCAGGGTCACTGCGTCGCCGGTGACGCAGGCGCCGATGTACTCGCTGAGAGCGCCGTAGATGTCCACCTCGCAGGCCACGGGGATGCCCCGGGCCGCCAGGCGGGAGTTGACATAACAAGGCTCAAAGCCGAAGGTCTCGGGGAAGGCGGGCCAGCACTTGTCGGCAAAGACCACATACTCCCGGGCGCCCTTGTGCTCCTCCGCCCAGTCCAGCAGGGTCAGCTCAAACTGGGCCATGCGCTCGCACAGGTCGGGGTAGTAGCGGCCCTCGCCCATTTCCTTCGCCATGTCGGCCACCACATCGGGGATGCGGGGATCGCCCGCGTGGGCCTTGTAGGCCACCAGCAGATCCAGCTCGGAGTTCTCCTCGATCTCCACGCCCAGCTCATACAGGCCCTTGATGGGCGCGTTGCAGGCGAAGAAGTCCTGGGGCCGGGGGCCGAAAGTGATGACCTTCAGCCTGCGCACGCCCACGATGGCCCGGGCAATGGGGACGAATTCCCGAATCATGCCGGCGATCTCCTCCGCGGTGCCCACGGGGTACTCCGGGATATAGGCCTTGAGATGGCGCATGCCCAGGTTGTAGGAGCAGTTCAGCATGCCGCAGTAGGCGTCGCCCCGGCCGTTGATCAGGTCGCCGTCGCCCTCGGCGGCGGCCGCGTACATGACCGGGCCGTCAAACTTCTGGGCCAGCAGGGTCTCGGGGGTCTCCGGGCCGAAGTTGCCCAGGAAGACCACCAGGGCGCTGCACCCGGCCTTCTGAACATCGGAAAGGGCCGCCAGGGCGTCCTTTTCGTTCTCCACGGTGATGGGGCACTCGTACAGGCCTGGGCCGTACGCCTGGACGATGGCCCGCCGCCGGGCGGTGGACAGGGTGATGGGGAAGCAGTCGCGAGAGACCGCGATGATACCCAGCTTGATCTCAGGAATGTTCATGGTCAGTTCCTCCTTACAGTAAATCGGCAATGTCGATGTTAACGCCGGACAAACCTATTTTTGCGCCGCCCCTGGCCTCCTCCGACTGGGGATGGGCCAGCAGCCACTTGTTGCGGGCGGTCATGATCTCATCTTCCGCCGTCTTATTTTCCATAACAGGCCGCTCCGTGTTGGTCAGCCAGGGTAGAGCCACCAGAACCCGGAAACCCTTGTCGGGATCACAATGGCAGGGGGCGTAGTGCAGGGAGGTGGCATAGACCTCCACCAGCACCCCGGCAGGAACCTTGAACGCTTTGACCCTGGCGGTGTCCAGGACGCCGTTTTCGATCTCCTCCTGCTTGGCCAGCAGAAGGATGAAATCCCCGGTACCCAGGTTGAACTCCGAATCCCGGTGGTATTCCAGGCAGTTCAGCTTCGTGTTGTGCCCATTGCACCAGCCCAGCTGCACGGGCATACCGCCGTAGCAGTGCTCGCTGATCTCCACGGCCGCGGGCAGCTCCTGCAGAACGGGGTCCGTGGGGACGTAGCCCACGCCCGCGGGCAGCGGGGTGGTCTCCAGGGCGGTCAGGATCTCCCGTACCGCGTCCTCCAGGCCGGTGACGACCTGGCCGTAGC
>JBJDYV010000014.1:0-3902 GCA_051867655.1 Oscillospiraceae bacterium | reverse complement strand
CCGTGACGATCATACCCCGTCCACCGCAGACCGGGCAGCCGCCCTTGCTGTTGAAAGAAAACAGAGAGGCATCCACACCGTTCTCCGCCGCCATGACCTTCCGGATCTCATCAAAGAAGCCCAGGAAGGTGGCGGGAGTGGAGCGGCCCGTGGCAGTCACGGGGGACTGATCCACCAGCACCACCCGGTCTTGATACTGCCTGGCGAACACATCCCGAATGAGGGAGCTTTTTCCGGAGCCCGCCACTCCGGTGACCACCGTCAGCACATTCAGCGGAATGTCCACCGACACATGTTTCAGATTGTGGACGCAGGCGTCCCGCACCGGGAGAAAGTCCTTCGGCGTGCGGGGCACGGCTTTCAGCGGGGTAATCTGCTTCAGGGCGTTTCCGGTGCGGGTGCCGGAGCGCAGCAGAGCCTCGTAGCTGCCCTGAAACAAAATCTCGCCGCCGTTCTTTCCTGCCAGCGGCCCCACATCGATGACCTCATCGGCGATGGAAATCACGTCCTTGTCGTGCTCCACCACCAGCACCGTGTTGCCCTTGTCCCGCAGGCTTTGCAGCAGCCTTGTCATGCGGTACACGTCCCGGGGGTGCATACCGGTGCTGGGTTCGTCAAAGATATAAGTCATGCCGGTGAGGGAGCTTCCCATGTAGCGCACCAGCTTTAAGCGCTGGGCTTCGCCGCCGGAAAGGGTACTGGACTCCCGGTCCATGGAAAGATAGGGCAGGCCGATGTCGATCATCCGGGTGAGCGACGCCGTCAGGGCGTCCACAATGGTGGCTGCTCTGGGATCATCGATGGTTTGCAGCACCTTTACCAGCTCGGTAAACTCCATGGCACACATCTCGTCGATGCTGTAGCCCGCCACCTTGCAGGAAAGGCTCTTTTCATTCAGCCGCCGCCCGCCGCAGACCGGGCAAGTTTTTTCCTCCATGAATTGATTGAGCTTTCGCAGGGTGTAGTCGTTCTGCTCCTCGGGGCCTTTCATCAGGCACAGCCGCTGGAACTGGGTCTTGATGCCCTCCACCTTTTTGTGTTCCCTGGGCCCACCCGGTTCCCTGCTGCCAAACAGGAGCAGATTCCGCTCTTCCGGCGTGTAGTCCCGGTACTTTTTGTCCAAGTCAAACAGGCCCGAGCCTGTGTACTGCTTCCAATAGTAGTTTCCCACACCGAACGCAGGCAGTTCCAGCATACTTTCGTTCCATGATTTATCCGGATCGATTGCCCGTTCAATGTCCAAGTCCAGAATTTTTCCGATGCCGGAGCAGGTCTTGCACATACCGTTGGGATCGTTGAAGGAGAAGTAGGAAGCTGTTCCCACATGGGGCGTTCCGATGCGTGCATAGAGTAACCGCAATGCGGCGTACATATCGCTGATGGTGCCCACAGTGGAGCGGGCGTTGCCGCCTAATCGGGACTGATCCACAATGACGGAAGCGGAGAGGTTATCAATCCGTTCCACTTTGGGCTTTTCGTATTTGGGCAGCCGCCCCCGCATGAAGGCGGTGTAGGTCTCATTCATCTGCCGCTGGCTTTCGGCGGCAATGGTATCAAAAACAATGCTGGATTTCCCGGAGCCGGATACCCCGGTAAAAACCACAATTTTCCCCTTCGGAATATCCAAGGACACATTTTTCAGGTTATTCTGCCGAAGTCCACGGATTATAATTTTTTCCTGTTCCATGTGAAATCGCCTCTCTTTCTATGGAATCAAGCATTTCTGCAGACGGAAACAGTAAGGATGAAGTGTCATCCACTGCGTCCTTACGATTTGTTCATATCGCTTCATGCTACAATCATCGTTCAATTTTTTGAGCGGATCGGAACTAACTCAATATACCCCCTCGTTCCGATGGGTTCCAGTTGAATTCTGGGGTTTGCATCGTCCCACTGATAGCCAATCAAAGATGGGTCATAGTTTTTCTCGGCTTCCCAGATTTCCGCAATGGCCTGCTGGTAATCTTCTTCCTGAAAGGGTTCTCCCTGGAACATCAGGTACTGCGCTTTCGGAAGTTCAATCACGTCGAAGCCATCGGGAATCTCACCAGTATAATCCTCCGCTACTTCAACACCCTGTACATACTGGCTCGTTCCCGGTTTGATATACGCTTCCGGCAGCCACAGGCATACCGGCTCCCCGCAAAGAGATTTCATACTCACCAGCAGCCCCCAAATATCACAGCCGACTTCCTCACAATACTTCATATACTCCGTGGCTGTTTTTCCCCGTTTGATAATAACCTTTCTTTTCGGCTTGTCGATTACCTGAATAAACACATTTCTTGCACCCATGGTCGTTTCCTTCCTTTCCATATAACGAAATTTCACGCCGTAGGGGGTGAACAAACGCAGGGGAATCGGATCGGCGGCATAGGCGCTTGGATTACAGCCGAACTCTTTACGAAAGGCTCTTTGGTATCCGTCAACGCTTCCAAAGCCGGAATCCAGCGCAACGTCCAGGATGTTGACATCTTCATCCCGTAATTTGAGGGCAGACTGTTTTAATCTCAGCTTTCGGATATACTCAGACGGCGTAACACCTGTATACTCTAAAAACAACCGCCTTGCGTGCCATGGAGAAAACAGCGATGCCTTTGCCACATCCGCAAAAGAAATATTCTCTCGCAGATGTTTCTCGATATACTCCTGCATTCGTTGTACCGCTTCAATTTGTTCCTGCATTTTCTCACCTCCGGGCGTAACCATTTTACAACAATGTGCTTGGAATTCTCTCGACCATTTTTGCTATATTCCAATACAATTGTTATGGAATAGATCTGCGAATCCAATCGTCCAGAAACTGCATCTGCGCATTGGTATGGAACCAGTGCTCACCATCCTCCATTACGGTAAGGTCTGCGCCTTGTTTTTCCGCAAACTCGGATATGGTTTCTCTGGAGGTCAGGTGATCCTTTCCACCATACAGAATGCAGGTGGGAATGTTCCATTTGATCGGATGCTTGCGCACATAGCACAGATATTCCCAGGACAAGGTTTCCCCAAACGCTGTCGGGATTTCCTTTTTGCTCTGCAATTCATCCTCTGTAACATTCGCCCACAGCATCATATCGGCAATCAGTTTCTCCATATTCACAATGGGAGAAATAAACAATGCCTTAGCAATATTCTTTTCGGCAAGGGCGCTCATGGCAAAGAAACCACCAATGCTGTTTGCAATTAAAATGACCTCATCGTAAGCCTTGCTGTACGAATCAAAAAGCCTTGGAAATTCATTTTTAGCATCCCACGGATTTTGTGATGTATAGTCAAAACCAATCACATCACTTCCAGTAAACAGAGGCCGGTAGTGGTTTGCTTCCTCTGCATTTCCGCCTTTGCCATGTATGTATATAATGATACGCCTCATTTTGTAATCACCTCTACAGATAATAGATTCCTCATTATGAATTATTTCAATGGAAAACAGATATCAATTTCCATATATCCGTCTTCTCTGATATTTCGATATATATCAAATATCGGTCTGTTATCAAGCTGATTTCCCGTTTTTGAAAGCCACCTGCAGAAAACCTCCTGATATACCATAAACAGAAACTGCGGAAAACCCTTATAGTGGTAAACCGCATATTTGCCGCCTTCAAAGGTATGGGTAAGAATCCCGGAATCCTCTTTCAGTGCCGGGTGAGCCGGAGAAATCGTTTGGCAGAGCTCATACATGCACCTGTCTTCGTCTGTTATGGTCGGATCATCGATTGTGGATTCCATATAAATCGTATCCGCGGAAGAAAGGTGCTCATACTTTCTGATAAACTTACACCACTGCTCCGGTAAATCGTGATAATTGCCTTTATTGCGCTCATATACAACCAAAAAGCTGTCAAGATTCTCAACAGTGATCAGGTTTTCCGACTTTTCCAGTTCGTCAATGGATATCCCGT
>JBJDYV010000013.1:0-65945 GCA_051867655.1 Oscillospiraceae bacterium | reverse complement strand
TGCGCAGCGGCACCATCGGCGGCGCGGCGCTGGACGCCCTGGAGGAGGAGCCCCTTCCGGCAGACAGCCCCCTTTGGGATATGGAGAACGTTATCATTTCCCCCCACTGCTCGGCGGACAGCCCCTTCTATTTCGACCGGGCCATCCCCGTAGCCTGCGAGAACCTGGACCGCTATATCAAAGGTGAAACCATTCTTCACCGTGTCCTATAAAATTGCAGCAGCGCAAGAACGCCGGGGTATTTCAAATACCCCGGCGTTCTTGCAGACGGTTTTAAGAAAGAGAAAAAGCCATGACTTATGAAGCCTGCAATCTGGCATTTCTGCAGGAACTGCTGAAAAAGCATCAATTAAAAAACGAGCTTTTACGGCAATGCGGGGAGAAGACCTCGCTGCTGCAGTGGCGTTCCGCCCGTACAAGCCCGGACGACGGGAGCTATATCCTGATCAAGTATCTGGACCCGCAGTTAAAGATGGTCGTCTGTCTGCCCGGCTGCTATGAGCGGGGCAAGTACAGTGACGTCACATCTCCGGTGGGGGAGACCCTGGACGAACGGTATGTTGTCGGCTGGTGTTATTACCCGTACAGCGGAAGAGAGTAGTGCTGGTTGGAGCGGACCGCCGGGCGGCGGCCCGCTTTTTTACTGCCTTGCGCTGACGATGCTCCTGCTGCCCCAGCAGGTGGCCAGGAAATAGGCCCCGTAGATCAGCACCAGCACGGCGGCGGTCACCGCCGAGGAGTACACGGCGTCCACCCGGCCCACCTGTAAAATCACGTCGTTGGCGGCCTTCATGCCCACCACGGCGTGGACGATGGCCAGGGCCAGGGGCAGTCCGAAGGCCAGCGCCACCTGGGCGAAGACCGAGCGGCTGCGCTGGCGCTCCTCCACCCCCAGGCGGGCGAGGGTGCGGTAGCGGTTCACATTGTCCGCCGCCTGGGACAGCTGCTGCAGGGCCAGCACCGCCGCCGAGGCGAGCAGGAACACGATGCCCAGATACAGCCCGATGAAAAGCACCAGGATCTTGGAGCCCATGTTCTCAGCGTAAATTTGCAGGGACGTGGAGGCGATCAGGGTCAGGCCCCTGATCCGGTACAGCCCCTCCATGGCCGCCTGAAAGGCGGTCTCGGAGGTCTCCTTGTCCCCGGCGTAGTCGGCCACAAGAACCTGGCGGCGCACGTTGAGTTCTTCGGCCATCCCGTCGGGGATGACGGCCCAGGCGGAAGCGCCGTGGTTGTCGGTGAAAATGGCGTGGTCCACCAGTATTCCGGCCGTGATCGGCTCCAGGGCCGGTTCACCCTGAAGGGCCAGCAGGGCGTTGTAGTCCGACCACCGCAGGGCGGCGTAGGCATCCTCCGCCGGCACACCGGTGACCGCCGGGTCGTTGTAGTAAAGCAGGTAGTCCATCTGCGCGGTCAGCATGGTATCTGTGTCAAAGCCGTTTTCCTTCAAAAGGGCGGGCAGGTCGGCCACGGTGGTGTCCCCGCTGTAGTTCTGGATGGTCACGTCAAAGGGGGCCGTGCCGTCGGTGCTGTCCTCAATGGCGGCGTTCAGGCCCACCGAGCAGGCCGTGGCCCCGATGGCCAGCAGAAGCAGGATGCAGATGACCGTCATGGACAGGTAGGAGGAGTGGATGCGCCCGCTCCACTGGCGCAGGACGAACATATTCAGGCCCTTGTAGTAGAACTTGGGCCGGCTCCGGCACAGGCGCAGCACGAAGCCGGACAGCCCCCGGAAGAACAGCAGGGTGCCCAGCGTGCCCAAAATCAGCATGACCAAAAACAGAACGTCGATGACCAGCATCCCGCGGATCAGCAGCAGGGTGTAGGCGATGATGAGCAGCAGCACGCCGGCCAGAAACAGCGCCACCGAGACCCCCAGGGGCCGCTGGCGCAGCTCCTCGTTCTTGCGTCCAGCATTCATCAGGTCGATCAGCTTTTGCCGGGACAGGGTGACCTGGTTGAACACCATGACCAGCAGGAACATCCCCCCGAAGCAGGCGGCGGTGAACAGGGCGGCGGAGGGGTCGAAGACGAAGCGCAGGGGCTCGAAGGTCAGGCGGAACATGGCCATGGTCAGCACGGACAGGCCGTGGGCGGCCAGGACCCCCAGCGCCAGGCCGGAGGCCAGGGCCAGCAGGCCGATGAACAGGGTCTCCAGCACCAGGATCAGGGAGACCTGGGACAGGGGCATGCCCAGCAGCAGGTAGGTGCCCAGCTCCTTTTTCCGCCGGCGCAGCAGGAAGGTGTTGGCGTAGAGAATCAGCCCGGCCAGCACCACCGCCACAAAGGCGGAGAGCACCTTCATCCAGACCATGATGGCCTCCACCATGTAGTGCTGCGACTGGTCCAGGAACTGCATGACCTGCTGGGTGCCCAGGGAGTTGAAGGTGTAGAACAGGCACACACCGAAGGTCAGGGTCAGGAAGTAGATGAAGTAATCCTTCACGCTGCGCCGGACATTGCGGAAAGCCAGCTTACAGAGCATGGCTGCCGTCACCTCCCAGCTGACCGACCACCGACAGGATGCGGGTGAAAAAGGCGCGCCGGTCGTCCGTCCCCCGCTCCAGCTGCTCCTGAATGCGCCCGTCCCGGATGAACAGGATGCGGGAGCACCAGCTGGCGGTGAAGGAGTCGTGGGTGACCATGAGGATGGTGGCCCCCTGCTCCCGGTTTAAGTCGTCCAGCCGCTCCAGGAGCATCCGGGCGGACCGGGAGTCCAGCGCGCCGGTGGGCTCGTCGGCCAGGATCAGGGCGGGGTGGGTGATGATGGCCCGGGCGGCGGCCACCCGCTGCCGCTCGCCCCCGGAGAGCTGGTAGGGGAACTGGTCCAGCACCCGTTCGATGCCCAGCAGAGCAGCGGTCTCGCGCACCCGCTTCTGAATGTCCCGGGCGGGCACCTTCAGAATGGTCAGGGCCAGGGCGATGTTCTCAAAGGCGGTCAGGGTGTCCAGCAGGTTGCAGTCCTGGAAGATGAACCCCAGCCGCTCCCGGCGGAAGCGGGAGAGCGCGGCGCTTTTCAGGGCCGTCACCTCCTGACCGTCGATGATGATCTGCCCGCCCGTGGGCCGGTCGATGGTGGACACGCAGTTGAGCAGGGTGGTCTTGCCGCTGCCCGACGCGCCCATGATGCCCACGAACTCCCCCGGGGCCACCTGGAAGCTCAGACCGTCCAGGGCGTGGGTGACGCTGCCCCGGACGCCGTAGGTCTTGGTCAGCGCGCGGACCGATAACACAGATTCCATATAAAAACCTCCTCGTATGTACGCATAAGCGTACCACGGGGAGGTTTTGGTTTTTGAAAGATTTTCTAAAGATTGTCTGACGATTTTGGGGGTACTCCCTTAAGAAATCGACACGACCTGATAGCCCGCCTCGGAAATTGCGGCCTTGATGGCCTCGTCGGACACCTCGCCGGTGACGGTGGCGGTCTTGCTGTCCAGATCCACAGTGGCGGTCACGCCGGGCAGGGCGTTCAGAGCCTTGTCCACGCGGGCCTGGCAGTGCGGGCACATCATGCCTTCAATAACGACTTTCTTTTCCATGGTTTTCATTTCTCCTTTTTGAATTTCAACTGTATTTTCGGCGCTCGCCCGGCCCGGTTCTCCCTTGAAGAAGCGCAGGCGCAGGGCGTTGGACACCACGCACACCGAGGACAGGCTCATGGCGGCGGCGGCGAACATGGGGTTGAGCTGCCAGCCCAGCACGGGGAAGAACACCCCGGCGGCCAGGGGGATGCCGATGATGTTGTAAATGAACGCCCAGAACAGGTTCTGGCGGATGTTGCGGATGACCGCTTTGGACAGGCGCACGGCGGTGACGGCGTCGGTCAGGTCGCTCTTCATCAGCACCACGTCGGCCGACTCGATGGCCACGTCGGCCCCCGCGCCGATGGCGATTCCCACGTCGGCGCGGGCCAGGGCCGGGGCGTCGTTGATGCCGTCGCCCACCATGGCCACCTTTTTGCCCTGCTCCTGCAGCAACCGCACCTGCCGCTCCTTGTCGGCGGGCAGCACCTCGGCCACCACGTCGGTCACGCCCACCTCCCGGGCGATGAAGGAGGCCGTGCGCTGGTTGTCGCCGGTCAGCATGACCACGTTCAGGCCCAGCGAGCGCAGGCGCGCGATGGCCGCCTTGCTGGTGGGCTTCACCGTGTCGGCCACGGCGATGACGCCGATCAGCTTGTCATCCTGGGCAAAGTAGAGGGGGGTCTTGCCCTGCTCCGCCAGGGCCTCAGCCCGGCCGGACAGGGGGGAGGCGTCAATGCCGCGCTCTTCCAGCATGGCCCGGTTGCCCGCCAGGAAAGCGGCCCCCTGGATGGTTCCCGTCACGCCCCGGCCGTGGACGGCCTCGAACCCCTCCACGGCGGGCAGGGGGATGGCGCGCGCTTCGGCCTCGGCCACGATGGCCTGAGCCAGGGGGTGCTCGGAGGGCTTTTCCAGGGCGGCGGCCACGCACAAAAGCTCCTCGGCGGTGGTGTCCCCGCAGGGGGAAACGTCAGTGACACGGGGGGCGCCCTCGGTGACGGTGCCCGTCTTATCCAGCACCACGGTGTCCACCGTGTGCAGGGTCTCCAGCGCCTCGGCGGACTTGAACAGCACGCCGTGCTCCGCGCCCTTGCCCGTGCCCACCATGATGGCCACGGGGGTGGCGAGTCCCAGGGCGCAGGGGCAGGAGATGACCAGCACGGCCACGCCGGAGGTCAGGGCCATCTCCACGCCGTGGCCGGTCAGCAGCCACACGGCGGCGGTGATGACGGCGATGGCCATGACCGTGGGGACGAACACGCCCGCCACCCGGTCGGCCAGCTTGGCGATGGGGGCCTTGGAGGCGGCGGCCTCCTCCACCAGGGCGATCATCTGGGACAGGGTGGTGTCCTTGCCCACCTTCGCGGCCTGCATGGTGAAGGAACCGGATTTATTCAGGGAGGCGGACAGCACCCGGTCGCCGGGGCCCTTCTCCACGGGGAGGGACTCGCCGGTCAGGGCGGACTCGTCCACGGCGGAAAAGCCCTCAGTCACCGTGCCGTCCACGGGGATGGACTGGCCCGGGCGCACCACGATCCGATCGCCCACGGCCACCTCCTCCACGGGTACTTCCACCTCGCGGCCGTCTCTCAACACGGTGGCGGTCTTGGGGGCCAGGTCGAGAAGGCGCCCGATGGCCTGGCCGGTCTTGCCCTTGGAGCGGGTCTCCAGATACTTGCCCAGGGTGATCAGGGTCAGAATCATGCCCGCCGACTCAAAGTACAGGTCCATGGACCAGCGCTCCACCTTCGCCAGTGCGGCGGCGGTGTCGCCCACGCCGTAGGCCAGCGCCCCCAGGCCGGAGGAGATCTGGAACAGGGCGGCCACGCCGTAGACCACGGCGGCGGCCGAGCCCAGGGCGATCAGGGAATCCATGTTGGGCGCACCCCGGAACAGGGTCTTGAAGCCCACCCGGTAGTATTTCTGGTTGATGATCATGATGGGCACGGTCAGCAAAAACTGGATCAGGGCCACGGACAGGGCGTTTTCCGGTCGGTGGAACCAGTGGGGCAGGGGCCAGCCCATCATGTGGCCCATGGCCAGATAGAACAGGGGGAGCAGGAAGCACAGGGAAGCAATAAAGCGGCGCTTCATGTTCCGCAGCTCCTCCTCCATCGGTTGGACAGGCGGGGCGGCCGTCTTTGCCCCGCCGGGGGCGGCGGGCAGGGACGCGCCGTACCCCGCGCCCGTCACGGCGGCGATGATGCCGTCGGGGGAGAGCTTGGTTTCGTCATACTCCACCTGCATGGAGCCGCCCAGCAGGTCCACGGCCACGCTGGACACATCGGGCAGCTTGCGCACCGCCTTCTCTACATGAGCCGAACACGCGGAGCAGGTCATGCCGGTGACGATAAATTTCTGTTTCATAGGAACACCAGACTTTCCGGAGAAAATGCTCCGCGCAGGCGCGCTCGCGCGCCCGCCGCAAGTGCGGCGTCAAATTCGGAGCGGAGCGAAGAATTTCCGCAGGGCGAATTCACTTCGCCCGAGGATTTGAAAAATTTAGGGTCCCCGCAAAATCAGAGATTTTGTGGGGGAAGCAGGTCATGCCGGTAACGATAAATTTCTGTTTCATGAAATACCTTCTTTGTACAGCAGGGCTTTACTTCAATATCTTGCCCAGCATGGAGACGAATTCATCAATTTTCTCATCCCGGGCCTGGGGCGTCTCCGCCTCGTTGACGCAGTGCTTCAGGTGGGCGGACAGGATCTCCTTGTTCACCCGGTTCAGAATGGCTTCGGTGGCCATGACCTGCTGGGAAATGTCGATGCAGTAGCGGTCCTCCTCCACCATTTTCATAATGCCGTCCAGCTGGCCGCGGGCGGTCTTCAGCAGGCGGAGCACGGTTTTCTGATCGGCCATCATCGGCAAACACCTCCAATACTACACCCCCGGGGGGTGTCTATGGCTATCTTACCACGCGCGCCCGGGAAAGTCAACGGCGGAATGGGAAAAGCTGAAATTGCACTGAAAATGTGCTGAATCGGCCCTGAAATAGGAGAAATTCTTTCGGAAAATGGCAAAAAACTAGATTCTAAAATCTTGAAAGCGGCGGCGGGAATCGGTATAATGGATTATATTTTAACCACAATGAGAGGTCAAAACCATGGATGTCACGCGCTTTACGCAATACCGGGACCGGGTGATCGAAAACTGCTCCAGGGTCATCGTGGGCAAGGACGATGTGATTGCGCTGGTGCTCACGTCGTTCATCTGCTCGGGCCACGTCCTGCTGGAGGATGTGCCCGGCACGGGCAAAACCATGCTGCTGCGCTCTTTCGCCAAGACGGTGGGCGGCGATTTCAAGCGCATCCAGTTCACGCCGGACCTGCTGCCCTCCGACCTGACGGGCATCAACTTCTACAACCAGAAGCGGGGGGAGTTTGAATTCCGCCCCGGCCCGCTGTTTTCCAACATCGTGCTGGCCGACGAGATCAACCGGGCCACGCCCCGCACCCAGTCCAGCCTGCTGGAGGCCATGGAGGAGCGCCAGATCACCGTGGACGGCGTGACCATGCGCCTGGAGGAGCCCTTCATGGTCATGGCCACCCAGAACCCGCTGGAGTCCTACGGCACCTTCCCGCTGCCCGACGCCCAGACCGACCGCTTTTTTATGCGCCTGTCTTTGGGCTACATGACCCGGGAGCAGGAAAAGGGCGTCATCTCCCGCCCCTCCACCATCGACCTGGTGGAGTCCCTGGAGCAGACCGTGTCCGCCGAGGACACCCGGTATGTCCGCACCGCCTATGTGGAGACGAAAGTGTCCGACGACGTGCTGAACTACATGATGGACATTGTGGAGCGCACCCGCACCGCCCACAATTTTGTCACGGGCGTGTCCACCCGCGGGGCCATGGCCCTGTACAAGGCCAGCCAGGTGACCGCCCTGCTGAACGGCCGGGACTACGTCATCCCGGAGGACGTGAAGACCGTGGCGCTCCCCGTGCTCAGCCACCGGATCTCCTCCGACGGCGCCAAGCTGGTCCGGCAGATCCTGGACGAGGTGCCGGTGCCCCTGGAAAGCGTCAAATGATCATCTTTGTCCTCTTTGCCGTGGCGCTGGCCCTGGTGCTTCAGAAGGTTCTGGTGGGCCGGAACCTGGACCGGATCGAGGGCAGCCACCGGCCCGACGTGCAGGTGGCGGAGCCGGACGAGCCGTTTCAGGTTCGGGTGACGCTGAAGAATAAAAGCCGCCGCTTTGTGCCCTTTCTCCGGGTCAGTGAGGGTTTTGAGAAGGGCATTGACCCGCTGGACTGCGACGCGCCCCGGGACGGCCGGGGGGTGTGCCGCGTGGAGTTCACCACCTGGCTGCGCCCCCGGCAGAGTGTAACCAGGGCGATCCCCCTGACGATCCACGCGCGGGGCCGGTACGTGCTGCGGGAATTCCAGCTGTACACCGGCGATTTTCTGGGCCTGCACGAGGAGATGAAGACCTGCGGCCGGTTCAACGAAGTGGTCGTTGCGCCCCGGGAGGTACATGTGGAGGGCCTGGCCGACCTGTTCGGCGGCTTTCTGGGGGACGTGTCGGTCAATCGCTTCATTCTGGAAGACCCGGTGCTGACCCTGGGGTACCGGGAATACACCGGCCGGGAGCCCATGAAAGCGATCTCCTGGACGCAGAGCGCCCGCACGGGCGGCCTGATGGTGAAGAAGTACGACTACACCCTGGAGCCCACGGTGTCCGTGGTGCTGAACGTGGACGCGGGGCAGCCGGGACAGGAGAAGCTGGCGGAGACCTGCTTTTCCCTGGCCCGGACCGTCTGCTCCCTGTTGGAACAGCGCGGGGTGAAGTACGATTTCACCTCCAACGCCATCCTGGCGGGAGCCCACTCGGACCCCGGCGCGGGGGGCGAGGGGCTGGGGCCGCGCCATTACGCCGGCGTTCTGGAGCATCTGGGCCGGGCCACCTGCACGCCCGGCATCTCTCTGGAGCGCCTGCTGGAGAAGGAAGTGCTGCGGGGCACCGCCGCCGGGCGCATCCTGATCACGCCGGGGACGGAGCAGGAGCCCGTCCGGGCGCTGAACCGCCTGCGGGAGGCGGCGGGCGGCTGCCTGCTGGTGCTGCGTGCGTCGGAGGTGGCCTCATGATCCTGATGAACATTCTGCGGATGCTGGCGGATGTGGCCTTTTACGGCACCTTTGCCGGCCTGATCGCCTTAAAATGTGGCGGCGGGGGAGCCTTCGCGGGGGCGCTGATCCAGAGTATTTGCTTTGGGCTGTCCTCGGCGGCGGGGAAGAAGCGACCCCTGCGCCTGGCCCTGCTGCTGCCCATGGCTCTGGGCTGGGTCATCTGCCGGAATTCACTGGCCGACTGCATTCTGCTCCTTCCCACCGCCGTTTACATCATCTGGCTTGTGTGGAAAGGGGACTATGCCCTGGACCACGAGCGGCAGCAGCGCCTGTTCGGCGTGTTCTGGAAGGTGCTGCTCGTGTTCGTGCCCCTCGCCATGCTGATGGGGGGTACCGCCGCGGTCACGGCGGTGTCCATGCCCTACGCCCTGACCATGCTGGTGTGCTCGGTGCTGCTCCTGCGCGCCCTGCGCCACGACCCCAGGGTCTACTGTCAGAAAAAATATCAGCTGGTCAACATCTCCGCCGTGGCTTTGGTGGTCGCCGCGGCCCGGCTGATCAGCTCCAAAACCTTCCTGAACGGCTGCGCGGCGGTGGGGAGGGCCGTGTTTTCCCATGTGGTGCAGCCGGTGCTGAAAATCCTGCTGGATCTCCTGATGCTTGTGATCTACGGCATCTCCAAGCTGGTCTCGCTGTTTTCCTTCGGCGGCGGGGAGCAGCAGGAGAAGGAAACTGTGGAGCTGGATCTGCGCGGCGCGGAGGAGCTTCTGGGAGACGATTTCCAGCAGAGGGAGCTCAGCCCGCTGCTGCGCGTGCTGGGGTGGGCGCTGCTGATCGCCGCGGCCGCCGCGCTGCTGGTTCTGTTCTTCCGCTGGATGAACAAGCGCCACGGGCACGGGGCGGTGCAAAACACCGCGCCGGACGCGCGGGAGTCCGTCCCGGTCAGCCGCCGGGAGGCACGGAAACGGGAGACCTCCCCGGTGCGCAAGATCCGCGCCCAGTACCGGGGCTTTTTGAAGTGGTGCTCCGGCCTGGGGGTGGAGACGCACACGGACAGCACCAGCCTGGATGTGCACCGGCAGTTCAGCGCCGTGTCCGGCCGCGGGGAGATCTCTGCCCGGATCCGGGAGCTGTACATCCGGGCCCGGTACGCAGAGAAGGCCGACCCGGACGATGCGCGGAAGATGAAACAGCTCTGCACCGAGATAAAAAAGACCGGCCCGGACGGGTCATAATGCGCAAGGCCCCGCCTGTTCAGGCGGGGCCTTTTGCTATGCGTTTCTGAGAATCAGGTGTTTTCTTCTGCCGTCTCGGTGTTGCGGAAAAGCAGGGAGATGCACCACAGGGCGGCCAGACCCACCAGCGTGTAAATGACCCGGCTGACCGCGCTGCCGGAGCCGCCGAACGCGAAGGCCACCAGATCGAAACCGAAGATGCCGATGGAGCCCCAGTTCAGGCCGCCGATGATGGCCAGCACCAGGGCGATCTTATCGATGATCACGCGTGTTTCCTCCTTACATCGGTTCTGCCCATAGTATGCACACCGGGAAGAAAAACATACACGCGTCATTTTGATTTGATTAAAGATCGAAATACTCCCGCAGGCAGCGCTCGGTCTCCTCCCCGGGGGCGACGGAATGGGACTCCACCACCCGGTTGTTTTCCCGGACGGACAGAACGCCCCGGCGCAGCAGGATCTTGCCCGCGGGGGTGAAGCGGCAGCAGATGGGGCGCTCGGAGAAGAACGTGTTGCCCGGCGCGGCGGAGAAGCGGAAGGTGTCCATGTAGTCCTCCTGCTTCCGGGGCGTCAGGGAAAACTGGTACTGGAACTCGGGCTCCTCCCCGGGGATCTGCATGTACAGGCGCAGCAGGCCGTCCCCGTCGGGCTCCACCCAGTATGCGGCGTGATACGCCTCCACGGTTCCGCCCTGGACGTTCAGAGGCGGCACCGCGTCGTCGCCGTAGCCCACGTCCGCCGTGTAATCGCCCTCCGGCAGGTGGACCAGGGTGAACACGTGCCCGGTCAGGGGCGAGTCCAGCATGGCGCGGCCGGAGATTTGGCAGGCAGAGAAACCCAGGGCACAAAGCAGATTGTAAAAGGAGGTGTTCAGCTCATAGCAAACGCCGCCCCGGCGGCGTTTGACGAGCTTGTCAAACAGGTAATCCCGGTCCAGGTTGGGGGTGAAGCCGGGCTTGAGCAGATCCAGATTTTCAAAGGGGATGGCGTACAGGTGGTGCCGCTGCAGGGCAACCAGGGTTTCCAGACTGGGAGTCAGGCTGCCGTGATAGCCGATGCACTCCAGATACTCGGAGATAAACTGTTCATTTGTGATGGGCATAGGGATACCCCCATTTCGAAAGTGTATAAGCAAAAATCGACAAGCTTTTTGCAAAGCTTGTCGATTTTTGGTGCGGATGACGGGACTTGAACCCGTACGGCCGTGGGCCACTAGCACCTCAAGCTAGCCAGTCTACCAGTTCCAGCACATCCGCAAAAATCGGTCTTCCAAAGACCGCCTAATCATTATAGCGGCTGGGGTTTTATTTGTCAACATTTTTATATTTGACCGGAATGGTGTATATCAAACCGGAATGGTGTACCAGGTGTGTACGCCGGACAGGTCGGCGAACAGGATGTTGTCGGGGGGCAGGAAGGTGAACAGGAGAATAGCCGCGCCCAGCAGCACCACCAGAAAGAAGACGGGAGCGCTGTGTCCGGCAGTGGCCTTCAGCCGCCCGGGCAGGAAGAAGCCCAGCGCCATCAGGACCACATACAGGCCCATGTCAAAGGCCAAGGAAGTGCCGCCCAGAGAAATATGGTACACATATCCCACGATCAACAGGGCCACACTGATCACAAGAAGGGAAAAGAGCCAGCCGCCGCGCACGCTGCGTCCGGCCTTTCCTGTGACCGCCAGCATGGCGACCAGATAGGGCCAATAGATGATTTTTAAATGTTCCCAGATGCTCTCATTGACCGGGGAGAACAGGGCCGTCACCGGACTGGGGAGAAAGTCGTACAGAAAGTGGAGACAGGCGCCGGCCAGGGTAGCGATGATGAAAGCAAACAGCAGACGCCTGGAAATCGAAAATTTTGACATGAACATACCTCCTCTCGCTCCTATGGTATGGCGGCGGTGGGACAAATATGCCACTTGAAAAAATCTGGAAATGCAGCCTTCATTTTTTGCGCTTGGATGGCATAACGCAGACGGGACGGACATTTCCCATTTCTTCCATTCCAAAGGTGTGTTTCTTTGGCAGGCAAGCCGGCGAAGCGGCGAGAAATATTAAAGGTGGACGTGAAAGCGTCCTGAATTTTTTGAAAGAGGTGGTAACCATGCAGGAGAAACACGGGGGAGCGCCGGCGCTGCTGCGCGGACTGCGTCTGGCGGTATTCGGCCTGCTTACCGCCGCGCTCCTCTGCGCGATGGGAGGTCCGGCAATGGCGGCGTCAGACACGCGCACTGTGATCCCCATGGGGCGGGCCGTGGGGATCAAGCTGTTCTCCGACGGCGTGCTGGTGGTGGGCTTTTCCGAGATCCCCACCGAGGCGGGAAACGCGGCGCCGGCGAAGGACTGCGGCTTGAAGGAGGGTGACATCATCACCCACATCAACAACGAGGAAGTGGACACCATCGAGCAGGTGCAGGCCCTGCTGCAGGATCTGGAGGGCGACCAGATGAGCATCCGGTGCATGCGGGGGGAGAAGCAGCTGCAGATGACCGCCCAGGCGGCCAAGTGCACCAGCGACGGGACCTATAAGCTGGGGGCGTGGATCCGGGACTCCATGGCGGGCATCGGCACCATGACCTTTTATGATCCCCAGACGGGTACCTTCGGCGCTCTGGGCCACGGCATCAACGACGTGGACACCGCCCTGCTGATGCCCCTGCAGTCGGGCGGTATCATGGAGGCGTCGGTCACGGACGTGAAGAAGGGCGTCAAGGGCGCGCCCGGCGAGCTGCACGGCACGTTCCAGGCCGGGCCGGACGCGGGCACCCTTTGGGCCAACACCGACGGCGGCGTGTTCGGAACTCTGTCGGACCGCTCCCTGGCCGAGGGCCTGACGGCGGTGGAGGTGGCGAAGCCGTCTGAGATCAAGATCGGCCCGGCCACCATTCTGTCCAGCATCGCGGGGGAGAATGTGGAGGAATACACGGTGGAGATCACCAAGGTCTACCTGGCGGACGACGGGGACACCCGGGACCTGATGCTGACCGTCACCGACCCGAAACTGCTGGAGAGCACCGGCGGCATCGTCCAGGGCATGTCGGGGAGTCCGATTTTGCAGAATGGAAAACTGGTAGGTGCCGTGACCCATGTTCTGGTGAATGACCCGACTACAGGCTACGGCATTTTTATTGAAAATATGCTGGAGGCGGCGGCATAACCAACAACCGCCCGGGATTTCCCGGGCGGTTGCTTTTATCCGACAGGCGTGCCGCACTGACGGCAGAATTTATCGCTTTTTGTCAGCTTGTTTCCGCATTCGGTGCAGTATTTCTGCGCCTTTGCTTTCGAAGCACTGGTATCTTCTATGACAAAAGTATACATAATCCCGCCCTTCAGGTCCATGATCTGCTGCTTTGCGTAAACGCTGAATGTCTTGCCGTAGGCGACGGTTATGATCCATTCCGTTTCTTCTGTTACGAGCATGTTGCCTTCAATATAAGTATTCTGCTCCAGAATTGCGATTACCGCAGAATCCTCATTCAGTTCCTTCACTCTCAGCAGTCTTTCTGAGGTTTCCTCCGGTTGGTTTGTAAAAAGTTTTTTGCTTACCGGCTTCGAGAAGTCGAATCTTCCGGGAAGAACAGTAAAACTAAAGCCCTTATCAAGGATGATGTCTCCTTCGTGCACCGCAAACTCCGGTCCATATGTTTTTTCGTTGTCAGAGCCAATCTCGACCAATTTCATCACATAGTTAGAACTCATATTAGCCTCCATAAATACTGCGATAAGCACACCAATCACAACAACAGTAAACATTCCTAAAAGTATCCATATTAATCTTTTCATCGAATACCCCTCACAAACACAGAGCTTCTTGATATATATATCATAACACAATGCATCTGGCAACAGAAAGTGTTGTCCATCGTTGCAATCACTTGTGAGCGGCAGCCCCATTCTGCAAAACGGCAAGATCATCGGCGCGGTGACCCATGTCCTGGTCAACGACCCCACCACGGGGTACGGTATTTTTATTGAAAATATGCTGAACGCGGCCGGATAACGCGGCTTTTGCTGAAGAAAAGTATAACGATCATTTGCAGAAAGCGTGGATCAAAGTCCACGCTTTCTGCTATGCAAATGATAGAAAATTTGATATTATCAAAGTGAACGGGAAAACCTCTGACCTGGGGAGTATATCACTCAAGATAAAATATAGAAAGGCCGATCCTGTATGAAGCAAGTTAGGTGGGAAAAGGACGGGTACATTTTAAGGCTTGCTGTCAAAGAAGATGCCGATGAGTATTATTCGAATAATTTTGATCCACTGGATCCTGAGACTGTACGGTTGACTGGCTGCAAACCTGATTTTACGCAGGATGAAGTGAAGAACTTTTTTATGCGATGTATGGAATCGGAAGACCGATTTGATTTTGTAATCGTGGATCCCAATGGTCACATTATTGGAGAGAGCGTTCTCAACGAAATTGATCCGAACGTGAGATGTGCAAATTTCAGAATCGCATTGTTTCACGCGAATCAATACGGCAAAGGGATCGGCGCGTGGGCAATCGAAAAAACCCTTCAATTTGCCTTTGAAGAAATCTGCCTTCATCGTGTGGAACTGGATGTGTTTTCCTGCAACCCCAGAGCGATCAGAGCATATGAAAAAGCTGGTTTCAAGCATGAGGGCATCTTGCGGGACGCAATAAAAGATGGCGATCAATATGCTGATGATGTACTGATGGCAATTTTGGAGAATGAATGGCGGGATATTCATCCAATGGTATAATATCGTTCAATTGGCCAACGCAAATGCGGCGGCGTAAACGACGGGACGGCTTTCGGGTCGTCCCATCTTTTATGGGAAACTGTTGACAAAGTTGAAATGGGGTGATATCATTTTGATATCAAAAACATAGAGGAGGGCATATTTATGAATGAGATCATTCTCAGCAAAAAGAAAAACGGCATGGCCGTCATGCTGCTGACCATCGTGCTCTATCTTGCCGCCATCGCGGCCACCATCGGCGGTGCGGTCATCCTGGAGGGCGGCGGTTCCCCCGCCCTGCTGATCGTGGGCGTCGTCTGGCTCTGCATCGGCTGGCTGCCCATCCCGGGCCTGAAGGTCATCGGCCCCCAGGAAGCGCTGGTGCTGACCCTGTTCGGCAAGTACATCGGCACCCTGAAGGACAGCGGTTTTTACTTTGTCAATCCCTTCTGCGTGGCGGTCAACCCCGCGGCGAAGACCAGACTGAACCAGAGCGGTGACGTGGACAGCGCCCCCAAGAAAAGCGCGGCGGCGGGCACCGCAGGAGCGGAGCCGGTCAGCAAGAAGATCTCCCTGAAGGTCATGACCCTGAACAACAGCCGCCAGAAGATCAACGACTGCCTGGGCAACCCGGTGGAGATCGGCATCGCCGTGATCTGGCGGGTGGTGGATACCGCCAAGGCCGTGTTTGACGTGGACAATTACAAGGAATACCTGTCTCTGCAGTGTGACAGCGCCCTGCGCAACATTGTGCGCATCTACCCCTACGACATTGCGCCCAATGTGGACACCACCGGCGACGGCGTGGCGGACGAGGGCAGCCTGCGCGGCTCCAGTGAGATCGTGGCCAACCGCATCCGGGAGGAGATCCAGTCCAAGGTGGCCGGCGCCGGCATCGAGATCCTGGAGGCCCGGATCACCTATCTGGCCTACGCCCCGGAGATCGCCGCAGTCATGCTGCAGCGGCAGCAGGCCTCCGCCATCATCGACGCCCGGAAGATGATCGTAGACGGCGCCGTGGGCATGGTGGAGATGGCTCTGGAGCGCCTGAGCGAAAACAACGTGGTCAACCTGGACGAGGAGCGCAAGGCGGCCATGGTGTCCAACCTGCTGGTGGTCCTCTGCGGCAACCACGACGCCCAGCCCATCGTCAATTCGGGAAGCTTGTACTGATGGCGGACAATCAGAAGAAGCAGATCCCGCTCCGGCTCTCGGAGAAGCTGTACGCCGACCTGGCGGCCTGGGCGGAGGACGATTTCCGGTCCGTCAACGGGCAGATCGAGTACCTGCTGACCGAGTGCGTCCGGCAGCGGAAGAAAAACGGAAAATATGTGTCGGACCAAATCGACGTTCCCCCGGAACTGGATCTCGAATAAACACCGCCGCTCCTGACGGGCGCGCCGCAAAACCGGCGCGCCCGTATTTTCTTCTTGACATACCTCGGGAATCTAAGTATAATAAAAGCATAGATAACCGAGGTAAAAGGAGGGGCCTTATGAAGATCGAGAAAAGCCTGATGAGCGGCAGCAACATGCTGCTGATCCTGAAGCTGCTGTCGGAGCGGGAGATGTACGGCTACGAGATGATCCAGGAGCTGTCCCGCCGCAGCCAGAACGCCTTTGAGATGAAGGAGGGGACGCTGTACCCCCTGCTCCACGAGCTGGAGCAGAAAAAGTGCGTGACCTGCCGCGTCCACGAGACCCCCGGCGGGCGGCAGCGCAAATACTACGCCATCACCGACCGGGGGCTGGACCTGCTGAAGGAGAAGAAGGAGGAGTGGAGCTTCTTTTCCCAGAAGGTCAACGACGTGGTGTTCGGCGCGGCGGTCCCTGCGGCCACATGAGGGCCGGGGCATGAGGTACATCGAGCAGTGGTGCGACACCGCCGTGTCCTACATCCGCTTTCCGCCCGACCGCCCGGCGGTGCGGCAGGAGCTGCTGGAGCACATGCAGGACAAGTACGACGGCTATGTGGAGGAGGGCATGTCTCCGGCGGACGCGGAGCGCCGGGTCATCAAGGAGATGGGCAGCGACTGGGAGACCGGCCAGCTGCTGCGGAAGGTCCACAAGCCCTATCTGGGCTGGGTCTGGCGCTGCACCCAGTGGCTGCTGGTGATCGCGCTGATTTTGGCCGTCTACAATGGGATTCGATGGGCGAGTGATCTGTACATCAGTGATGAGTCTCCCTTACTATTTCCCCAGAGCCTGTTTGAGAGTACAGCGGATGACAATGGGAAACGGGTGCTGTATCCGGGCTGTACGGCCAATTCAGACGGCTATACCTTCACCGTAACCAAAGCTGCCTGTTGGGATGATGACAGTGACCTTTTTTTCTTCCGGATGGAGGTGACCAATCCCCGGCCCTGGGCGGGCTTCACCGAAGCGCCCCGTTGGTTCCATGCGGTGGACAGCCTGGGCAATTACTATTACGCATGCTTTGAGGGGGATCGGACGGTTGACCCCACAATCGTGGGGAATGGAGTTTGGACGGGACTGTTTACCTACACCTGGGATATGTGGGCGGATAACTACTGTTCCCAGGACGCCGACTGGATCGAGCTGCGCTACGACCGGGACGGCCGGGATGTGGCCCTGCGCATCGACCTGATGGGAGGTGAGGGCACATGAGGAAGTTTCTGGCCTGGCGGCGGGGCATCCCCCGCCCGGTGCGCATCGTGTGCAACATCGTACTGGCAGTCGTGCTGTTGTGTCTGTTCTATGTGTTCCGCGGCTGTCCCGACATGACCGCGGAGCAGGCCTACCGCCGGGCGGCCGCCCGGAACCTGGTGGGGCCGGGGGAGATCCTGGGCGTCATCCCCGTGGACGACATCCTGGGGTATGACCGGCTGCTGGCGGCGGAGACCGACGAAGGCGTGATCCTGTACGGCTACACGCAGGCGAATCTGGGCTTCTTCCCGAGTAAGCATGTTACTTCCGAGGAGGGGAATCTGGTTTACCGGGAGAAGGGCGAGACCGTCACAGTCATGGCGGCTCCCTCCGTTCTCATTCGCGCCTACAGTGGGAAACTCGAGATCCCGGTCATTCTGTTTGACCAGTGCCCGAAGGCTGCGCGGGCGGAGTTGGACCTGGTCCTGAGCGCGGAAAACTACGGGGGCGGAGCGTATTCCTACCATTTGGAAGCACAGCGGGAACAGGGCGGGTTCTTTACCTTCTGGCTGACCACGGGCGAAAACGGCGAAGAGTCGAAGATGGAGGTGTACGCCCTCGACAACCTGTGCAAGTTGTATCGGGACATGTTTGGGAACAGCGGCAGTTACCCCGCCGCCGTCCGCCTGTACGACCAGCGGGATGAGCTGATCTACGAGGAGGAACTGACCCTGCGCTCCGCCGCCGGGGAGGCCCACGCCCAGCGGGAACTGGAAAATTCATAACCAAAAACAAGTGTCAGGGGAGCGTGCAGTTCCCATGACACTTGTTCCCTTTTATTCCCAATTCTGCCTGTGCGGAGCGCTGTTTTGCCAGCGAAATGGAGGGAAATTCCAATATCAAAGTCAAAAAATGTCGAAAAAGTCGAAAAATTAAATACATTTTTTTCCAAAAAGTCTTGAAAGATTTGTCTGAATATGGTAATTTATCAATATCGGTCAAACAATTTCTGCGTTCTGCCGGAAACGATTCGGCTGAAAGACACCACTGGAAGGAGTTCGAATGATATGATGGAAACCAAGAGACGGATTTTGATTGCGGATACGGGCGAGGAATTCCGGCGCATCGTTGCGCAGGCTGCCGAGCGGGAGCCGGATTTTACCATTGTGGGTGAGACGGCGGACGGACAGGAGCTGGTCCGGCTGGCCCGCCAGCTGGAGCCGGACGCGGTGGTCATGGACATGGTCCTGGGCGGGATCGACGGCCTGGAGGCGATCCAGTCCATGCAGACGCTGGAGCATCCGCCCAGGATCCTGGTGCTTTCCAGCTATATCAAGGGCGGCCTGGCAGCCCGGGCCTCGGAGTACGGCGCGGACTATCTGATGACCAAGCCCTGCCGGATGGACAGCCTGTTCGAGCGGCTGCGCACCCTGCTGGAGACCGGGGCGCAGAAGGAGGAAGAGTCGGACGCGGCGGAGGGCCGGGACCTGGAGCGGGAGGTGACCGCCATCATCCATGAGATCGGCGTGCCCGCCCACATCAAGGGCTATCAGTACCTGCGGGAGGCCATCATCTACACCGTCAACGACATGGACGCCATCAACGCCGTGACCAAGGTGCTCTATCCGGCGGTGGCCCGGAAGTTCGGCACCACGGCCTCCCGGGTGGAGCGGGCCATCCGCCACGCCATCGAGGTGGCCTGGGACCGGGGCGACCTGGAGACCCTGCAGAAGTATTTCGGCTACACCGTCAGCAACGCCAAGGGCAAGCCCACCAACAGCGAGTTCATCGCCATGATCTCCGACCGCCTGCAGCTGGACCGGAGGGAGCAGGCCGGACGCAAATAAGCCCTTGCATCCCGTGGATTCGACCGCTATAATGGAGAAAAACCAAATTGCGGGAGGAACACACATGAAGATCAACTATACGCCCCGGGGCGTCTGCTCCCGGCAGATGACGGTGGAGGCCGAGGACGGCGTCATCACCAACGTCCAGGTGGTGGGGGGCTGCGACGGGAACCTGAAGGGGCTGATGAGCCTGCTGAAGGGCATGCGCGTGGAGCAGGCCATCTCCAAGCTGGAGGGCATCCGCTGCGGCATGAAGGCCACGTCCTGCCCCGACCAGCTGGCCCAGGCCCTGCGCAAGCTGCAGGAAGAGAGCAGAACGGTACAGTGAACGAATAACGGCCGCGGGAATTTTCCCGCGGCCGTTTTAGCTTAAAAAAAGTCTCACTGAGTTCGCGGCGCGCACGCCGCGAAAAAATTGAAATTATTTTCTGCCGTGGCATGTACGTGGCAGAAAATACATCTCGGCCCGCAAACGTGCGAGTTGTCCGCTGCAGGCGGACAGGGAGTGCGCTGCAGCGGGCCGCAATCCTTTTGCCGAAAAAGGCCTTGTGCCTTTTCCGGCAGTCTCTAACGGCCGCGGGAATTTTCCCGCGGCCGTTTTGAATTCTGTGCTTCCGGTTCAGCCCACCTCGCCCTGAGCGGGCGTAAAGAGCTGATTTGCCATCTCTACCAAGGCGCTTTCGGACGCGCCCCGATCCATGCTCAGGCTGTACAGCAGCCCCGGCACCACATCAAACCAGATGATCCTGCCCGCGCCGCCCTCGTCATAGGCCAGCTTTGCCGGACGCCCCTGCACCTGGGCGGCGGCGTTGTTTTGGAACGGCCCATCCAGGCCGGAAATGTCGGCAAAGTCCTCCCCGATCAAAGCGGTCGAGGCCGTGCGGAAAGAATAGCGCACGCCGTCCAGACGGAAGGAGGTCTCACCCACGGTCAGGTCATCCAGCGTAAATGCGTTATACTCCACGTCCTCCGCCTCCGCCGGGGCGACGGCCAGGTCGTAGCCCAGGGCCTCCACGATGGCCTGCGCCGTGTGGAGCAGAGACAGGGCGTCCTCCTCGCCGCTGAGACACCACTGGGTGCCCTCCTCCGCGGAGTACCAGCCCACCCAGGCCGTGCCGTCCTCCGCCTGCCGCAGCTGCAGGTCCAGCGTGCCGGCGCTCCAGTCCAGGCTTTGCTTCCAGTCGGCGTAAATGCCGGAGATGTCCTCCGCCTGGGCGGTTTTCAACGCCCGGCAGGTGTACGACGTCCCGCTTTGCTCAAAGGACACCTCCGCCATGGGAGCCGCGCCGTCCGTTCCCTGGTCGATCAGGAAATAGGACACCGACTGGGCGTCCGCGGGCAGCGGGATGGCGTAGCCGAGCTGTGCCACCTGGGCGGCGGTGGCCTCATGCATCGGGTTGACGATCTGGGCGTAGCTGCTGGACGGGACCGGGTCAGCGGCCGGGGGCTGGTCGGCAGTCTGCTCCGGCCCGGTTCCGGGACGCAGGACAAGATACCCGGCGATCAGGATGCACACGCAGGCGGCCAGGGACCCGGCTGTCCAGATCCACGTGCGGGAGCGCCGGAGGGGCTGCTGCGCCTCCTCCAGCAGATCGTCGTCCACCGCCCCCATCAGCAGGTCAAACCGTTTTTTGTCCATCATGTGATCCCCTCCTTTTCCATGGCATCGCGCAGGCGATTGCGGGTGCGAAACAGGGCAGTTTTGACCTTCGATTCGCTGACGCGGCAGCTGTCCGCGATGTCCCTGATGCTCTCGCCGTACCAGTACCGGCGCAGAAAGAAGACCCGCGTCTCCCGGGGCAGCGCGCGCAGAAAACCGTTCAGGAACTGGCGGAAGCTCTGGACGTCGATCTCATTCTCCGGGTCGCCCAGTCTGGCCGGGAGACAGGGCTCCAGCTCCTCAAAGGCGTCTGTCAGCGCCGTATTGCGCTGCGCCGCGGTGTTGTAGGAGTACCGGTCCAGGGCCAGATTCCGGGTGATCCGGGCCAGATACGCGCGCAGGGAGCGGGGGCGCTCCGGCGGGATGGCGTTCCACACCCGCAGGTAGACGTCGCTGACGCACTCCTCCACGTCCCGCCGGTCGGGGAGGATCTTGCCCGCCACGCTCCGGCACAGCCCTTCATATTTTTCCCGCGTGTTCGTAATGGCGGCTTCTTCGCGCTGAAAAAACAAGGAAATGATCTGCTCGTCATCCACGAAACTCACCTCAATTTTGCTTTCGTGGAAAAAGTGTACCACATTTCAGCGGGTCTTCCAAGCCCTTCAGCCGATGTCAAAGACATTTTCCGGAATGGTGTAGCCGTCCGGCAGGACGATCATGCAGACATAGCGGCCGTCCGCCTGCACCTGGGCGTTGCGCGCCCACGGCTCGGCGTTTTCCGGGTAGGCGGTGTCCGAGGCCGCCTGGTCGATGCGCTCCTGGAAAATATCCTTGACTGCCTGCACATCGCCCGGGTCGGCGACCTCCACCAGCAGGATCTCACAGGCGTGCCCGTAGACGGGGGGCGTATAGTACAGCTGCTGGGCCAGCTCGATGTCCGCCAGACCGGGATAAAAGCTGTTCAAAGCGTCCGGATTGGTTTCCGGGAAAAGGACCAGCTCCTCCTGACCATTGCCCGCCTGAGCGTCCAGAATGGACTGATAGACGTCCTCCAGCGCCAGGTGCTGCTGCGCGGAATCCTCAGGTGGCGTGCTCGGTTCGGGCTGTTCACTCTGCACGGGCGGGCTGTTCTGTTCGGCCGGCTCCTTTTGCCCGGCCGGTTCGCCGCCGCAGGCGGTCAGCAGGAAAAGCAGCGCGGCTGCTGCTGTCACAATACAACAGATGCGTTTCATCGCATTCAACTCCTTTCACCCTATCAGACGGCACCGCGCGCCGTTTCGTTACCATAAAAAACAGCGAGGTCAAACCGACCTCGCTGTTTTTTTAGATGAATGATTTATCGGCGGCGGCGTCCACCGTAGCCTCCGCCCACATAAGAGCGGCTGCGGCGGCGCTTGCGCTTGCGGCGCACCGAGCCGGCAATGATCAGTACAAGGATCAGCACGATCAGCGCCACGATGGCCGCCTTGACCCAGGTCTGGGCGAAAAATTTTTCCGCCCGGTCGATGCGGTAGAGCAGCTCGGAGCGCTCCACGTCGTTCAGGGCAACCAGGTCCAGGGAGCCGTACTCCCTCCCGTCGTAGGACAGGGTGATCTCGCCCAGCACCTGCCCCTCGGCCACGGGGGCCTCCACGCTCTCGGCGTCCAGGGTGACGGTCTGGGTGAACTGGGACACGTCCAGGTCCTTGGGCAGCAGGGCGGACAGGCTGCCCTCGGGCCGCACCAGCACGTGGTCGGTGTCCGACAGGGTGACCGCGATCTGGGCCACGGGTTCGGAGCTTTCCAGAATGGTGCGGCAGCTGAAGTTGGAAAAGCCCCACTCAAACAGGCGGGTGGTCTCGACAAAGTTCATGCGCTTGTAGGAGTTGTCCTCCTGGTGGGCCAGCTCGGCGCCCAGCACCACGCAGTACAGGGTGCGTCCGTCCATCTCAGCGGCGGACACCAGGCAGAGCCCCGCCTCGCCGGTAGAGCCGGTCTTGATGCCGATGGCGGGCTGATAAATATACCCGGAGTACTTCTTGGCGGTGATCAGGCCGTTGGTGTTGTAGAAAAGCCGCTCCGCGCTGATGTTGGTGGCGGGCACGGTATACTCCTTCGTGGAGACGATCTCCCGAAAGGTCTCGTGCTTCATGGCCTCCCGGGACATGAGCCAGATGTCCCAGGCGGTGGTGTAGTGGTTGTCGTCATGTAAGCCGTGGGTGTTGGTAAAATGGGTGCCCGTCATGCCCAGCTCGGCGGCGCGCTGGTTCATCAGCGCCACAAAGCCGTCCACGCTGCCCGACACGGCGTAGGCCAGCACGTTGCACGCCTCGTTGGCGGAGGGCAGCAGCACGCAGTACAGCAGGTCCAGCAGGGTCATCTGCTCGCCGCTTTTGATGTTCGCGGTACTGCTGTCGGCGGACAGGCCGTTGTGGATGCCCTCCGGCGCGGTGATGACGTCGGTCAGGGCCAGCTCGCCCCGGTCCACGGCCTCCAGCGTCAGCAGGGCGGTCATGACCTTGGTGATGCTGGCGGGATAGCGTTTTTCGTGGATGTTGAGCTCGTAAAGGACCTCGTCATAGGTGGCATCCACCAGCAGAGCGGCGGTGGCGGCGGGGGCGGGGTCCTCCAGGGCGAGGGCAGCGGTGGGCAGCAGAAGCGCCAGCAGCAAAAACAGAGCGAGAAAACGTGATTTTTTCATAGGAAACTCCCGAGTTCTATGTTATAATTTAAATATTGAGGTCATTATAATGCGTACTGAACAAAGCCGTAAGCCTTGAAAGCCAAGGCTTTCAAGGCATATAGGCTTTGTTCAAGTGCAAGTTTTTTGAATCATTTGGTTCAAAAAACTTGCACATTCCACGCCAAGTGTAAGAAGACTTCCGTGGAAATACGCATTGTAACAATGGCTGAATTCCATCAAAAATGGCCATTTTTGATGGAATTGCGCGGCGTTGCCGCGCGAAGTAACCGCGATGCGGTTACTTCAGCAGACATTATTATACCAAATCATCTCCGGGGACGCAACAGGGAAGGGGTGGCCAATTTATGAAGATTTCCGGTGTGGAAAAGGGCATTTTGGCCCTGACCGCCGCCTTCCTGCTTTTGACCGTGGGCTACTTTCTGGGCCAACGCAGCGGCGGGGAGCCCTACTCCGTCAGCGCCCAGACCCTCTGGACGCAGGAGGAAGCGGCCGCGCAGACGGGTACGGAGCCTGCGGCGGAGCGCAGCGTGCAGAAGGTGAACATCAACACCGCCGGCGCGGCCGAGCTGCAGACGCTGCCCGGCATCGGGCAGGTGCGCGCGGAGCAGATCGTGGCCGACCGGGAGGCCAACGGGCCCTTCCAGGCCCCGGAGGAGATCACCCGCGTGTCCGGCATCGGACAGGGGACCCTGGAGCAAATTTTGGATTACATTACGGTGGAGTGAAGAATATGCCGAAAATTTTAGTGGTAGACGACGAGAAGGTCCTGGTCAAGGGCATCAAATTCAACCTGGAGAACGAGGGCTACCAGGTGGAGGTGGGCTATGACGGGGAAGAAGCGGTGGAGCTGGCCCGGAGCGGGAATTTCGACCTGATCATGCTGGACCTGATGATGCCCAAGATCGACGGGCTGCAGGCCTGCATGCGCATCCGGGAGTTTTCCAACGTGCCCATCATCATGCTGACCGCCCGCAGCGAGGACACGGACAAGATCATCGGCTTTGAGTACGGGGCGGACGACTATATCACCAAGCCCTTCAACATTCTGGAGGTCAAGGCGCGCATCCGCGCGCTGCTGCGGCGCTCGGGCGCCGCCGGGCAGAAGGTGGGGGGCCGCCTGAGCGCGGGCCACATCGCCCTGGACCCGGACACCCGGTGCGCCTGGAAGGGCGACGAGAGCGTGGAGCTGACCGCCAAGGAGTTCGACCTGATGGAGCTGCTGCTGCGCAACCCCGGGCGGGTGTACTCCCGGGAAAACCTGCTCAACGTGGTGTGGGGCTATGAGTACGTGGGAGATTTCCGCACGGTGGACGTGCATGTGCGCCGCCTGCGGGAGAAGCTGGAACTGGACCCGGCCAACCCCCAGTATATCCTGACCAAGTGGGGCGTGGGCTATTATCTGAAAGGAAACTGATACCCGGCGGGGGAAAGAGGGTGAGGCCCGATGGCAAAAAAGCAAAGATTCTCGCTGCTGCGTTCCATGCAGGTGAAATACGCGCTGACCTACATCGCGGTCATTGCCGCGGTGCTGGTGCTGCTGAACACCTACCCGGTCCTGGCGTCTCAGAACCTGATCTTCAAGTCCAAGCAGACCTCCCTTTTGAACCAGGCCGCCGTCGTGGCATCCGCCCTGGCCGGTCTGGAGAACCTGACCAGCGAGGGCGTGGAGCAGGTCATGAACCAGCTGGACGACGCGGGCCTGACCCGCATCATGGTCACCGACGCGGCGGGCATGATCCTCTACGACACCGTGGAGGGGGGCGGCACGCTCTACCAGTACGCCCTGATCCGGGAGGTGTCCGACGCTCTGAGCGGGAATACGGTCTGCTACAGTGAATATGTGAACGGGCAGTTCCAGAGCCGGGCCGCCTGGCCGGTGATCTACCGGAATATGTGCATCGGCTCCGTGTTCCTGTATGAGGAGGACACGGAGCAGGCCGCCCTGCTGCAGGGCATGCAGTCCAATCTGCGCTCGGTGTCCATGGTGGTCGTGGTGCTGGTCCTTCTGCTGAGCATCGTGTTCTCCAAGGCGCTGACCGGGCGCGTGGGTGCGCTGCTGCGGGCCATCCGCATCGTGCGGGAGGGCAACTACAGCCACCGCGTCCAGCTGAAGGGCGGCGACGAGCTGGCCCAGCTGGCCGACGAGTTCAACCGGCTGACCGACCGGCTGCAGACCACGGAGGAGGTGCGCCGGCGGTTCGTGTCCGACGCCTCCCACGAGCTGAAAACGCCCCTGGCATCCATCCGCCTGCTGACCGATTCCATCCTCCAGAGCGAGCACATGGACCCGGAGACCGCCCGGGAGTTTGTGACCGACATCGGGGAGGAGGCCGACCGCCTGACCCGCATTTCGGAGAAGCTGCTGACCCTGACCCGGCTGGACGCCGCCCCGGAGGTGGAGCGCACGCCGGTGGACCTGGGCGCGGTGATCCGGAAAGCGGAGCATATGCTGCACCCGCTGGCCCAGGCGGGCGAGGTTTCCCTGGAGTGCAGCCTGGAGGAGGGCTGCCTGGTGTACGCCACGGGGGACGACCTGTCCCAGGTGGCCTTCAACCTGATGGAGAACGCCGTCAAGTACAACCTGCCCGGCGGCAGGGTTATGGTGAACCTGAGCCGGGAGGGGGACGAGATCGTCCTCCGGGTGGAGGACACCGGCGTGGGCATCCCGGAGGAGGATCTGGACAAGGTCTTCAACCGCTTTTACCGGGTGGACAAGGCCCGCTCCCGGGCCGCGGGCGGTACGGGTCTGGGACTGTCCATCGTGCGGGACATGGTGCGCCAGCACGGGGGCACTGTGACGGCCGGCCGGCGGGAGCCGGAGGGCTCCTGCTTCACCGTGCGCTTCCCGGCCTGGAAGGAAGGAGGGGAGAAGGCATGAGACGAATGCTTGCCCTGACGCTTGCCCTGCTGGCCCTCTCCGCCTGCGCCCCGGCGGCGGAGGAGCCCGCCGCGGGCGAAGAATACGGCCTCTGGTTCGCCGTGGAGCGCGACAGCACCCGCAGCGACTACTCCGCCGTGGCCCGGGAGGGGCGGCGGTGGGATCGGGAGCCGAGCGCCCGGGAGCTGGTCCAGGCCCTGCTGGACGGCCCGGAGAGCGACGGCCTGTACGCTCCCTTCCCCAGCGGCGTGACCATCCAGTCCATCGCCGTGGATGGGGAGACCAGGACCGCCCGGGTGAATCTCAGCGAGCAATACGGCGGCCTGGCGGGCTTTGACCTGACCCTGGCCGACTATTGCATTGCCCTGACGCTGTGCCAGCTGCCCCAGGTGGAGACGGTCCGGGTCACGGTGGAGGGGAAGTACATCCCCTACCGGGACCGGCAGGACCTGCGCACCGGGGACGTGCTGCTCTCCGGCATCGCAGAGGAGCCGGACACCTTCCTGGCCGCCCTCTATTTCCCCAGCCGCACCGGCGGCACGCTGACGGCGGAATACCGCCAGGTGAGCCGTACCAACGGCGGAAGCCCGGTGGAGATCGTCATGGCCGAGCTGCTGCGCGGCCCCACGGACAGCCTGGGGAGCCTTCCGCTGCCCGCGGGCACCCAGGTGCGCTCCCTGTCGGTGCGCGACGGGGTCTGCTTTGTGGACCTCTCCGCTGAGTTTTTGGTCGACGCCCCCCAGGAAGGAGAGCAGGCGGGCCTGACGCTGTACGCCCTGGTCGATACGCTCTGCGCCCTCAGCGGGGTCAGCCAGGTCCAGCTCCTGATCGAGGGGGAGAATGTTGAAAGCTACGGCGGCGTGTCCGCCGGCACCCCCCTCAGCGCAAATTATGATCTGGTCAACAACTAAAAGATTTGACGAAAAGAGCGAGAAAGAGTACAATACAGAAGATTTGGGGACCGCTTCCGCCGCCCCGGATGTGATACTAATTTCAAATGAAATGCTTTCATTTGAAATCTCCCGCGCTGCGCGCCGCCCCGTCTCATAAAAACTTGACGCGCTTCGCGCTATAAAAAGCTTTGAAAGCTTTTTAACAAGTTTTAGTATGAAAGGATGAGAACCATGAAAATGAATACCAACTGCCTGCACGCGGGCTATACGCCCGGGAACGGCGAGCCGCGCAATATCCCCATTATCCAGTCCACCACCTTCCGGTATGAGACCGGCGAGGCCATGGGCAAGCTGTTCGACCTGGAGGAGAGCGGCTATTTCTACACCCGTCTGCAGAACCCCACCAACGACAAGGTGGCGGCCAAGATCGCCACGCTGGAGGGCGGCACCGCGGCCATGCTGACCTCCTCCGGCCAGGCGGCCAACTTCTACGCCGTGTTCAACATCGCCTCCTGCGGCGACCATGTGGTGGCCTCCTCCGCCATTTACGGCGGCACCTTCAACCTGTTCGCCGTGACCATGAAGCGCATGGGCATCGAGTTCACCTTCCTGGACCCCGACTGCTCCGAGGAGGAGCTGAACGCCGCCTTCCGGCCCAACACCAGGGCCGTGTTCGGCGAGACCATCGCCAATCCCGCCCTGACCGTGCTGGACATCGAGAAGTTCGCCAAGGCGGCCCACGCCCACGGCGTGCCCCTGATCGTGGACAACACCTTCCCCACCCCCGTCAACTGCCGCCCCTTTGAGTGGGGGGCCGACATCGTCACCCACTCCACCACCAAGTACATGGACGGCCACGCCAACGCCGTGGGCGGCGCCATCGTGGACAGCGGCAAGTTCGACTGGACGAAATATCCCGACAAGTTCCCCGGCCTGTGCACCCCCGACGACAGCTACCACGGCGTGACCTACACCGAGCGCTTCGGCCTGGAGGGCGCGTACATCACCAAGGCCACCGTCCAGCTCATGCGCGACTTCGGCTCCATCCCCGCGCCCATGAACGCCTACCTGCTGAACGTGGGCCTGGAGACTCTGCCCCTGCGCATGGCCCGCCACTGTGAAAACGGCCAGAAGGTGGCGGAGCACCTGCTCAGCCATCCCAAGGTGGCCTGGGTCAAGTACCCCGGCCTGCCCGGCGACGCCCACCACGCCGTGGCACAGAAGTATATGCCCAACGGCACCTGCGGCGTGGTCTCCTTCGGCGTGAAGGGCGGCCGCGCGGCGGCCTCCCGCTTTATGGCGGGGCTGCAGCTGGCCTCCATCGCCACCCATGTGGCCGACGCCAAGACCTGCGTGCTCCATCCCGCCTCCACCACCCACCGCCAGATGAACGACGCGGAGCTGGCCGCCGCCGGGGTGTCCCCCGACCTGGTGCGCCTGTCCGTGGGCATCGAGGATGTGGAGGACATCATCGCGGATATCGACCGGGCCATGGAAAGCGTGTAAAATAATAATTACGGATCAAAACGCAAAAGCGGCAGGGATTTTTCCCTGCCGCTTTTGCGTTTAATCTGTCAGGAGTTTTTTTGCCAGCGCGGTATACACGGCGGCCAGGCCGGAGTCGGGGAAGGCCTCGACGACGGTCTTGTTCTCCCGCTCCGCCTGCTGGACCAGTCCGTCCCGGGGGATGACCTCCACGATGTCCGTGCCCAGCTCCCGGGCCAGCTTTTCCACCAGCTCCAGCTCGTTTTCCACGTTGCGCCGGTTCAGGATCAGCCCGCCGAAGCTGGCGTAGTTCCGGCGGCTGAAGTTGTGGACGGCGGTTGCGATGTTCGTGGCGGCGTACATGGCCATCATTTCGCCGGAGGTCACCACGTACACCTTGTCGGCGTAGCCGTCCCGGATGGGCATGGCGAACCCGCCGCACACCACGTCCCCCAGTACGTCGTACAGCACCACGTCCGGCCGGTAGACCTCGTAGGCCTCCAGCTCGGAGAGCTTTTCAAAGGCCGTGATGATGCCGCGCCCGGCGCAGCCGACGCCCGGTGTGGGGCCGCCCGCCTCCACGCATAAAACGCCGTTATAGCCGGGAAAGACCACATCATCCAGCGTCAGCTCCTTCCCGCCGCGCAGCTGGTCCAGAACGGTGGGAATGGGCGTGCCGCCGGTCAGCAGCCGGGTGGAGTCCGCCTTCGGGTCGCAGCCGATCTGCAGAACTGTCAGCCCCAGCCTGCTCAGGGCGGCGGACAGGTTGGCGGCGGTGGTGGATTTTCCGATGCCGCCCTTGCCGTAAATGGCGATCTTTTTCATGTCAAGTCCCCCCATTGCGCCAGCTGTTCCCGGGAAAGGTCCGGGAAGACCGGCACCTGGTTCCAGTGCAGGCTGCTGGAGACCGCCGGATGGGGCAGCGGGTGCAGTGTGACCTTCCCCGCGCCGGGCAGGAGGGAAAACAGCGGGTCGCCGATCAGCGTCGGATAGCCGCCGCCGGACAGGAGCTGTTCCAGCTCCGCCTCGCCCTGCAGATGCACGTCGCCCGGCTGGGCCCACGCCTTCTCCCAGCCGAAGAAGGAGGCCACGGTGATCCCCCGCCGGCAGCCGCTTGCGCGCAGAGCGGCGCGCAGGGAGTTGCCCAGCACCTGCTCCGCGACGATCAGAATGGGCCGCTCCCCCTCCGCCGGGGCGGAGAGGACGCGGGAGCGCCCGTCCCGCAGGGTTTCCTCCAGCAGGGCGAGCAGGGCCTTTGTGCCCTCCGCCCCCACCGGGACCCCGGCCACGTACGGGATGCCCCAAGCCTTTTCCATTTCCCGGGCCGCGGCCAGCCCGGACCAGGACAGCACCAGGTTCGCCTGGGCCCGCCCGGCCTGTTTGACCTGTTCCAAACCAGTGCCCATGGCCGCCGACCACAGGACAGGATGGCCGCTGTCTTCCAGAACGGCGCGGATGCGCGCCGAGTTTTCGTTGGCGGAGAAGTCCAGGGGGGTCAGGCCCAGCAGATTGACCCCGCCCGGTACCGGCTCCCCCTTCTGCCCGAAGCGGCGCAGAAGGGCGGTCAGGGTCATGGACACTCCGGTGTGGTAGCCCTCGAAGCCGTTGGTGCTCAGGCCGAAGCAGGGCAGGCCCAGCCGCCCCTCCAGCTCGCAGGCCATGCCCGCCAGGTCCATGCCGATGACGGCGGGGACGGGGCTGCCCAGAAGCGCCGCAAAGTCAGGGTGGAGCTGGTTCGCCGCCTCCTCCGCCTGGGCGAGGACCCGTTCGTCGTTGCCCAGAATGGCGTCCACCGTGCGCAGCTGGGAGCAGAAGGTGGTCTTTTTGCTGCGGGTCCAGCGGGGCTCCTCGTACTCCACATAGTTGCGGGTGCAGCAGGCGGCGTCGTTCAGGATAATCAGGGCGTTGAAATCGAACAGGGCGGAGCACGCCCCGGAGTAGTCGCCGGAAAAGGGCGGCAGCCAGATGGAGAGATTTTTCATGCTTTCGCCTCCCAGTCCGCCGTTTGTTCCAGAGCGCCGCGCATCTCCCGCATCAGGCGGCAGATGCCGTGGTAGCCGTAGTAGCCCTCGTCGTGGTACATGTCCACGAAGTGGGGGGCTTTGAGCAGAAAGGCGCTGTCAAAGCCGATGCAGAGACAGCCGCTGTCAAAGCCATAGCCCAGGATGTCCTGATAGCCCTCCCGCCGCACCACGGCCACCTCCGGGTGGGCCTGCTCCAGCCGGGCGCGGTCGGTGGAGTCCATGTTTTTCATGTGGGGGGCGAAGACCGCCCGCACGGAAAAGCCGTATTCCAGCAGCGCCAGGGCCAGAGCGAAGGGGCGCAGGGAGGCGCTGGAGTCCACGATGACCGCCCGGTCCCCCAGGGCCTGCCGGGTGGCCGCGATCTCCGCCTGCGCCGCGCTGCGGTACCCGGTCAGGTCGGGCAGCGGGCGGTCCAGGGCCTGCGCCAGGGCGGCGTAATACTCTTGGAAAGTTTCCAGACGGTAGTCTGCGGGCAGATAGAGGTAGGGCGTGCCCAGGCGCTTTTGCAGCTGCTGGGCGGCGTACTCGCCCATCTGCATCAGCACCACGTTCAGCCGGCTGCGGGCCATGTCCTCGTAGGCGGCGTAGTCGGCGCAGCGGAAGATCTCCCGCACGGGGCCGACGTTCCACTGCCGGAACAGGGAAAGCAGCTCACAGTCGGGGTGGAGGGAGGCAAAATTGCCGATGAAATTAATCCCGTCGTCCCGGGGCAGGGGCTGCAGGAAGGTATAGAGCTGGGCGTGCATCCGCATGCCGGGCGTAACCTTCGCATCCTCGGCCACGGGGTCGATGTGAAAGACCGCGAAGCGCAGGTCCGGGAAGCGCTCCTCCAGCTCCGCCACCAGGGCAGCCTCGTCGGTGCCCAGAAAGTCGTCCACGCAGTTGACGTACAGGTGGAAGGCCCGGGGGCGGGGCTTCAGCACCCCCAGCAGCTCCTCCACCGCGTTCCCCACCAGGTGCTCATAGCCGCCCGAGATCAGGTCGGCCTGGGTGATGGTCAGGAAGGAGACGTGCTCCTTCTCGCCGTTTTTGATGGCGCGGATCCCGTTGCGCCTGCCGCAGGCGGCGGGGCAGATGTGCAGACTGTGACTGTCCGGAATGCGGAGCGTCACCTTTTTCGGAATGTGCTGGGGAATAAAATAGCTCAGCTGCCGGTTTTTCTCCATGGCCGTACTGTCCCCTTTCATGTCAATCAGATCAGCTCTTCTCCTTTGAGCAATTCCACCGTGACCCGGTCGCCCTTGGCGTAGCCGGTGCAGCCGATGGGGACGGTCAGCAGCGCGGAGGCCTCCCGCATGGCAAACCCAGTGTCGCTGCCGCGGGGGATGGGGGAGATCAGGTAGTCCTCGCCCGACCGTTCCAGCTGGACCCGGTGGAGCATTTCAAAGTGGGGCGGCTTCTTGATGTCCACGGTCAGCACGCCGGTGACCTGCTGACGCTTGGGCATGGGCAGGCCGTAGTAGTGGCACACCAGCCGCTGCAGAAGCCAGTCGGCGGCCAGCCAGGCCGCCAGGACCGGGCCGGGCAGGTTCAGCACGGGCTTGCCGCCGATGATGGACATGCCCACCGGACGGCCGGGCACCGCCCGCACGCCGTGGCGGAAGAACTCCGCGCGCTCCTGCAGCAGGCGGCAGTTGAAGTCCTCCTCCCCCCGGGAGGAGCCGCCGTTCAGGATCACGATGTCGGCCAGGGCCAGGGCCTCGTCCAGCCGGGCGGAGAGCTGGGCGCGGTCGTCTTTGGTGATGGGGAAGCAGATCGGCTCCGCGCCCCACTCCTTCAGCAGACCGGACAGCAGCAGGCTGTTGGTCTCCACGTTCTGGCCCCGCTCCGGGCGGATGCCGGCGGGGATCAGCTCAGTGCCGGTGGGGAGGAAAGCCACCTTCAGCTTGGCCAGCACGGGGACGAAGTCGATCCCCCCGGCGGCCAGAGCCACGGTTAGTTCCGGGGTGATGCGGGTGTGGGCGCGGACCAGCAGGTCGCCCTTTTTCAGCATGCTGCCGGCGGCGCGCACGCCGTCCCCCTTGACGAAGGGGAACTCCCGCTGGAAGTGCAGGCGGCCCTGCTCGTCGTAGAAGATCTCCTCCACGGCGATGATGGAGTCGTACTCATCGGGAAAGTCGTCGCCGGTGTCGGCGCAGACGAACTGTTCCCCCTTCACCCAGCCGGAGGGGTCGGGGATGCCGTTTTCAAAGTCGGCGGAGCGCACGGCGATGCCGTCGCAGGCGGACACCCGGCAGACGGGCAGGGTGTTTTCCGAAAACAGGTCCTCGGCGGTGACCCGGCCCAGGGCCTCGGACAGGGGAACGTGCTCCACATGGGGCTGGGGTGTCCACCGCTCCAGCAGCAGGGCGGCACCCTCCTGGCGGGTGACGGCGGTTTGCAGATCTACTTTCATAAGCTCCTCCTTTTCGGTTAAAAAGACGCCAATACTCGGGACCGGATGCGCTCCGGTCCCGAGTACGGATGACGGTTGGTGATTACTTGCCTTCCACGTAGACCGCCAGCTGCTCGTCCGAGAGCTGATAGTTGAAGAAGTGGTCGTAGAAGTAGTAAATCTTCTCGCCCAGCATCTCGTCGGTCATGATGTCGGGATACATCTTGTTCATGGTCCAGAAGATGGTCAGGGGCTGCTCCACGGTGCGGTTGCCCCAGGCGTGGCCGACGGTGGGCACGCAGTAGATGTCGCCGTTCTGAACGGCGGTCAGGTCGGCAAAGGTGGTGTTGGTGGTCAGCTCCTCAATCTGCGTACGGCCGGAGACCAGCAGAACGTCGGGGTCCCACATGAGCACGTCTTCCATGGTGTAGTTATAGCTCTCGGTGTCGGGACGGCCGTTGTTGGTCACGCTGATGCCGCCCGCCTCGGTGATCCACCACTCGGCGATGATGTGGGGCTGGCTGAAGTCGGTGATGCTGCCGTACAGCACAGTCTTGCGCTCGGCCTCGGGGATGCCGGCGACCAGGCTCTCTGCCTCCGCCACGCTGTCGTCAAAGTAGGTCAGGTAGTCCTCGGCCAGCTCCTGCTTGCCCAGGACTTCGCCCATCAGACGCATGGCCACGGTCACGTCGTCCTGCTTCTGCCACTCCAGGTAGATGACGTTCAGACCCAGCGCGCGCAGCTGCTCCGCGGTGGTCTTGGTCATGGTCAGGCACACGTCGGGGTCCAGCTGGATGATGTCCTCGGTCAGCAGCTCGCCGTCGGCGTTGGTCAGCTCGGGAGCGTCCGCGGTCTGGGGCGCGAACTCCAGACGCAGGTGGGGATAGCTCTTGGTGGACTCAAAGCGGGAGCCCATGTTGTTGCAGATGCGCTCGCCGCAGCCCAGGCACTCCACCAGGGTGTTCAGCACGCCGATGGAGCCGAAGGTGGCCACGGTCTCGGGCACGGACTCAAAGGTGACCTCCACGCCCATCATGTCGGTGACGGTGTAGGGGCCGGGTTCGGGCTCCTGCGAAGGCGCGGGGGATTCCTCGGGGGTCTGGCTGACGGTCTGGGAGGGAGACTCGGACGGGGTGTTGCCGGCGGCGCTGTCGGAGCATCCGGCGAGAAGCGCGAATGTCAGGACCAGCGCCATCAGAAGAGCAAGGGCTTTTTTCATGGTTGTGTTCCTCCAAAATTTTCTATTTACAGCTCCTTATACTTAATCCATAAGGGGCATGCAAACCTTGGCAGTTTTGCCGCCGATGTCGGCTTCGGTCACGCAGACCTTGGACTGGTAGAGCTCGCTGAGGCTCTCGCTGGTCACGACCTCGTCCGGCGGGCCGTAGGCCGCCACGTACCCGCCGCGCATCAGCGCGGCCACCGTGCAGGCCAGAAAGGCGTGGTCTGGGAAGTGGGTGGTCATCAGAATGGTGTAGCCCTGGGCGGACAGCGAGCGGATGGTCTTGAGAATCTTGATCTGGTTGCTGTAATCCAGGCTGGCGGTGGGCTCGTCCATGACCAGCAGGGACGACTGCTGGGCCAGCCCCCGGGCCACCAGGACCATCTGCCGCTCTCCGCCGCTGAGCTCCTGGAAGGAGCAGTCGGCCAGGTGGGAGATCTGCAGCCGTTCCAGGCAGTCCGTGACCACCCGCTTGTCCTCGGCGGAGTGGGCCGCGCCGGTGGCCATGTGGGAAAGGCGGCCCATCAGCACCACGTCGCGCACGCAGTAGGGGAAGGACAGGGCGCTGCTCTGGGGGACGTAGGCGATGTGCCGCGCCCGCTTTTTCGCGGACAGCTGCAGCAGGTCCTCCCCGTTCAGGCTGATCTTCCCGTTCTTGGGGCGCTGCAGGCCCAGAATGCAGCGCAGAAGGGTGGTCTTTCCGGTCCCGTTGGGGCCGAGAAGGCAGAGGATGTCCCCCTTGTTGATGGAGAGGGAGACGTCCCGCAGGACGGGCGTGTTGCGCCTGTACCAGAATTCCAGATGTTCCACTTGCAGCATTACGACCACACCCTTTTCGCTCTTGCCAGCAGGACCACAAACACGGGGGTGCCCACCAGGGACGTCAGCACGCCCAGGGGCAGGTCCACGCCGATGGGGCCGCGGATCAGATTGTCAATCAGCAGCAGGAAGATGCCGCCGATGGCGAAGGAGATGGGGACCAGCCGGGAGTAATTGGAACCCACCAGAATGCGGGCGATATGGGGCACCACCATGCCGATCCAGCCGATGATGCCGCAGATGCTCACCGCGCACACGGTCATCATGGTGGAGGTGGCCACCACCACCAGCTTGACCAGCTGCACGTTCACGCCCATGGTGCTGGCCTCGTCCTCGCCCGCGGCCAGGGCGTCGATCTGGTGGCGGAACAGGAAGATCAGGACCAGGGAGCCGATGGTGGCGGGCAGCAGGACCAGCAGGTCGGCGTTGTCCGCCTTGCCCAGGCTGCCCATGAGCCAGAAGGTGATGGAGGGCAGGGCGTTGTCGGTGTCCGCCAGGGTCTTGACGATGGAGAGCAGCGACTGGAACAGGCTGGACACCACCACGCCCGCCAGGACCAGCACCGTGATGTTGTCCTGGCCGAACAGCTTGCCGATCAGGTAGGCGGCGGCCACGGCGGCCAGTCCGAACACGAAGGCGGACAGCTGGATCTCCCACCAGTGGCCGTTGCGGAGCATGCACAGGGCGGCGCCGAAGCTGGCGCCGGCGGACACGCCCAGCAGGTCGGGGGAGACCATGGGGTTTTTGAACAGGGTCTGGTAGGACGCGCCGGAGACGGACAGGGCGCCGCCGACCAGGATGGCGCAGCAGATGCGGGGCAGCCGCACCTGAATGACCACGGTCTCCAGCGTCTTTTCCCAGTACGCGGGCACGTTCATGATCTGCGCGCGCAGGATGTCCCAGATCAGGCCGATGGACAGGTCGTAGCGGCCCACAAGAAAGGAGTACAGGAACGCCGCGAACAGCGCGATCAGCAGGATCAGAAATTTGAGGGCGAAGCCCCGGTCTTTTTTGAGCATGTCAGGAAATCCCCCCGTGAGAAAGTCTGCCTGATGGGTCCATTACAGGTAATGGTTCGTTTCCTTCAGGTTTTTCAGTTCAAAGTGGTTGTGGTCGAATTCGATCAGCCCGTCGCCCTGCATCCGCGCCAGCTCCTTGGACAGGGCGCAGCGGTTCACGGAGAGAAAGTCCGCCATCTCCTGCCGGGTGAACTCGATGTCGAAGCTGCTGCTGCGGCATTGGGCGGCCTTTTTGGAGAGAAACAGCGCCACCTTTTCCCGGGTGGAGCGCAGGTTGATCAGGGAGATCTTGTTGAGAAGGGCGTAATTTTTGATGACCAGCTGCTTTGCGATGTTGGAGCGCAGCAGGGCGCAGGCCGGGAGAGCGGAAGACTCGGGTGCGCGCAGCTTCGGGGCTTCCAGGAAAAGAAGCTCACACCGGCTGCGCACCGCCACGTCCGCCGGCGGGGCCCAGCCCTCAAACAGGGTGCTGGGCAGGCCGATGCACTCGCCCGCCTCCTGGGTCAGGATGATGGAGCGGTTGCCCCAGTAGTCATACTGCGCCAGCTCCAGCGCGCCGCTCAGGATCAGCGTGAAGGAATCGATGGTGTCCGCCAGCGGAAAGACCATGCTGCCCTTTTCAAAAACCTCCAGGCGCGCGTCGAGATATGTCAGCAAAAAAAGGACCTGTGCGCGGTCAAGCTCCGCGAAAAGCGGAAAACTTTTGATCTTTTCATATAAGGCTTCCTGTTTGTCCATAGACGTGATCTCCTGCTTTCAACATGAAAAAATCCCGTTTTCACAAAGAAAACGGGATGGCAACAACATAATTGCATCTGGTGCGTGCGGCATCAAATGCAGTCGAATCGTTTTCTTTTCAATAAGGAGGGTCATTTCGTTTCCCAAATGGCCGTGAGGATGGAACATCCTGGCTGCAGCAGCGTGGGGCGGACCCTTTAGCGGCTGCGGCTCGAAAACTGCATATTATGAACTTGTCTGTTTTTCATAGAATAGCCGATATTTTGTCGTTTGTCAGTTGCAATTGCAACGGGGTGAGCCTTTCTTCATGGACCTTGAAACGGCGGGAAAAGAGCGCCCCGGCGGATCATCTCCGCCGGGGAATTCGTTCTTACTCAATATGCACGTGGTTGTTGATGTGGTTCATGCAGTAGCAGTAGTAGCCGTTGCACTTGGAGCAGTAGCGGAACTCCATGTTGGGGTCGTCGGCGTCGGTGATGCCGCACACGGCGCACTTGTGCAGATACCCCTTGGTTTCCTTGGCCTTCTTCTGGGCCTTTTTGAAGTTGATGGTCCGGGGGTCGGTCTTGTGTTTGAACCGGCGGAACAGCCGGGCGATGTCCGAGGAGAAGAACAGCAGGTAGTTCAGAATGGCGATGATGGGGATCAGGGCCAACAGGAACTGGCCGCGCACCAGGTAATTGAGCACGGAGAGGGCAAAGAACGCCGCGTCGAGCCAGGCCATCCACTTGGCCTTGACCGGGATGAAAAAGAGGAGCAGGAACCGGGCGTCGGGGTACAGGGTGGCAAAGGCGAAGAACATGGATAGGTTGACATAACTCATGGTAGCGCCGCCGATTACAAACCCCAGCAGGGCGTTCAGAACCACGCCGATCAGGTAGTAGACGGTGAACCGTGCGCTGCCCCATTCCCGCTCCAGCGTGGTGCCGATCATCCAGTAAAAGTACAGGGACAGGATCAGGGTGATCGGCTTATAACTCAGGGGGACGAAGACGAACGTGACCAGCCGCCAGACCTGCCCGTGCAGGATCTTGGAAACGGAGAAGCAGATCAGATCGGAAAAGGCGTACGCGCTGAACAGGTCCAGCAGATAGACCAGCGCGGTGCCGATGACAATATAGTTCATCAGCCGGGGGATACCAAACCGCGGATGCTTGCGGCAGAAGCGGTCGAGCAGAGAATCAAAGGAGCGCACGGAAAAACCTCCCATTTTACAAATCAATTCATTGTACCCGTTTTTGCCCGGCCTGTCTACGGCAAATTTGTAAACATTTCAAGCGCGGGGCGGCGCTCTTGCAAAAGGCCCGGGTCGTATGATATACTTCTTTCTCAGAAAATGAAAAATAAGGAGTCACCCTTATGAGTATTGTCAAGGATATGTCCCTGGCCGAGAGCGGCCGCAGGAAGATCAACTGGGTGCGGGATTTTATGCCCGCCCTGTCGGGTATTGAGAAGCGCTTCGAGCGGGAAAAGCCCTTCGCCGGGCTGCGGGTGGCGGTGTCCGTCCACCTGGAGGCCAAGACCGCCAATCTGGGCTATGTGCTCGCCAAGGGCGGGGCCCAGGTGCGGCTGACCGGCTCCAACCCCCTGTCCACCCAGGACGACGTGGCGGCCGGGCTGGCCTCCATGGGCGTGGAGACCTTCGGCATCCACGGCGCCAGCGGGGAGGAGTACGAGTCCCACCTGATCGAGACTTTGCGCTTCAAGCCCCACCTGATCGTGGACGACGGCGGCGACCTGATCCACCTGCTGGGGGGCAAGTGCGCCGACCTGGGGGAGAACCTGATCGGCGGCTGCGAGGAGACCACCACCGGCATCCTGCGCCTGAAGGCCCGGGAGCGGGAGGGCATTCTGCCCTGCCCCATGATGGCGGTCAACGACGCCAAGGCCAAGCACTACTATGACAACAAGTACGGCACCGGCCAGTCGGTGTGGGACGCCATCATGCACACCACCAACCTGATCGTGGCGGGCAAGACCGTGGTGGTGGCCGGGTACGGCTGGTGCGGCAAGGGCGTGGCCATGCGCGCCAAGGGCATGGGGGCCGACGTCATCGTCACCGAGGTGGACCCCTTCAAGGCGCTGGACGCCACCATGCAGGGCTTCCGGGTCATGCCCATGGGCGAGGCCGCCAGGGTGGGCGACATTTTCGTCACCGTCACCGGCTGCAAGGGGGTCATCACCCCCGAGCACTTCGCGGTCATGAAAAACAACGCCTTCCTGACCAACGCCGGCCACTTCGACTGCGAGGTGGACGTGGCGGGTCTGGCGAAACTGGCCGTGAAGCAGGAGGAGCGCCGGGACAACATCGTGGGCTACACCCTGCCCGACGGGCGGGTGCTGAACGTCATCGGTGAGGGCCGCCTGGTCAATCTGGCGGCGGGCAACGGCCACCCGGCGGAGATCATGGACATGTCCTTCGCGGTGCAGGCCCTGGCCCTGGAGTGGCTGGTGAAGCACCAGGACGGTCTGGAAAAGAAGGTCTACCAGGTGCCCGCCGAGATCGACGACGAGATCGGCCGGGTGAAGCTGGCCGCCATGGGCCTGTCCATCGACAACCTGACCGACGAGCAGGTGGCCTACCTGAACGGCTGGAAGGCGGACTGAAACAATGAGCAGCGCCATTCAGACGGTCCACATCGTGGGCATGGGCGCTCTGGGGCTGCTCTACGGCAGCGCGATCGCGGAGAATCTGGGACAGGAGCACGTGTGCTATGTCATGGACGGGCCGCGCTGGGAGCGCCACCGGGAGGACGTGTACCGCATCAACGGGGAGACCGTGGAGTTCTCTCTCGTCCGGGCGGAGGACGCCAAGCCCTGCGACCTGCTGATCGTGGCCGTCAAGTACACCGAGCTGGACAGCGCCCTGGAGACCATGCAGACCTCCATCGGCGAGGACACCGTCATCATCTCGGTCATGAACGGCATCACCACCGAGAAGATCATCGGAGCGCGCTACGGCATGGAGAGGGTCATCTATACCGTGGCCCAGGGCATGGACGCCATGCGCTTCGGCACGGATCTGACCTTCACCCAGTCCGGACAGCTCCACGTGGGCGCGGATACGCCGGAAAAGCGGGAGATTCTGGCCCGGCTGACGGACTTTTTCGACCGGGCGGGCATCGCCTATATCGTGGAGGAAGACATCCTGTACCGGGTGTGGAGCAAGTTCATGATCAACGTGGGCCTGAACCAGACCTGCATGGTCTACGGCACCAACTACGCGGGGGTGACCGCCCCCGAGAGCCTGGAATACATGACCATGGTCAGCGCCATGCGGGAGGTCATGCTGCTGGCCCATGCGGAGGGGGTCAACCTGACCGAGGAGGACCTGAAGTTCTATCTCGGCCTGCTGAAGACCTTCTCCCCCCAAGCCACCCCGTCCATGGGGCAGGACCGGATCAACAGGCGGCACTCCGAGGTGGAGCTGTTCGCGGGCACGGTCATCCGTCTGGCGGAGAAGCACGGCATTCTGGTGCCCACCAACGAATACCTGTACCGCCGCGTCCACGAGATCGAGGCGGCGTACGGAGAAACAGTTTTATAACCGGAGACCGCTCCTTTCGGAGCGGTCTCATTTTTATGCCAAAGCCTGGCGCACGGCGTCGGGGACCGACAGGTCCGACGCTTCATCGGTAAAGCGCACCTCCGCCTCAAAGGCCGCCGCCACGTGGGAGAGCACGATCTGGACGTCCCCGGTGCAGGAGACGCGGATGCTCTCGATGACGTCGTCCCGGACCACGATCACGAGGGCCCCGGTGTCAAAGAGCAGGTCCATCTCCTCCGTGGCGGGGGCGATGGCGTGGACCACCGCCTCCATGCCCTTTTCGTCCAGGGAGAGGGAGTAAGTGGATTCCGAACCGGACACGGTGTAGTCCAGATCGGCGCTCATACAGAGCAGGTAGGCGATCTCCAGCAGCTGCACGGCGTCCACCGTGTCGGCGTCGGTTTCCGAAACGGGCTCTCCGTTTTCGCCGCAAATGAAAGAGTCCGTAAAGTACAGGGCGCGGCCGTTCTTGCGGATGCAGCTGATCTGCTGTCCGCCGTCCAGAGTCCAACGGTCCAGCTCCAGGTCATCGCGCAGGATCAGGGGGCCGCAGTCGGCCCGGAGATTGATCTGCGCGGAAAGGGGGTCCCGTTCGTTCAGCTCCTGCCACGCCGCCGCCAGGCGGAGCAGGTCGCCGGTCAGCGTATCGATGGCCTCATAATCGCCGTCCCGGATGGCGGCGCGCACGTTTTGCGGAATGCCGATGGGCTCCCGCTGCTGCGTCCGCAGCACCGCCGAGACGGAAAACGGGGTCCGCCCGGAGTCGTTCAGGGTACCGCTGGAGAAAAAGCGCAGCTCGGACACGTCGCCGTCGTCGGCCGTCAGCTCCACCGTCACCGTGTCCATCCCGGAGAGGTCGGCGGCCGCGGACGGCAGGAGGATCTCCAGAAGCTCCCGCGCGTCCGCCTGCTCGGCGGTGATCCGGTATGTACTCTGATCCCCGCTTTCGGTGACCGTGATGTCGGCGTGCTGGTACAGCGGCAGGGCCAGCATCAGCAGCTGGGAATAGTCCGGGAACGCGTCGGTCAGCTGATAGGCGTGCCCGTTTTCCAGGAAGACCACCCCATCGGCGTAGTACAGCCGCATCTCATCCTGGGCGATGCAGGTGACCCGGCGGCCCTCCGCCTGGGTCCGGTCCACCTGGGCGGAGAACTCCACGGCCTGGCCGCCCAGCTCCGCCTGCACGGACAGCTCCATGGTCAGCTCCTCCTGCTGAGTGTATTTTCGAAGCAGGCTGTACGCCTCCACGCCGTCCTTCAGCTCCATGATATGGGGGGCCGCGGCGATCCCGACCAGGACGCACAGGACCGCCAGAATGATCACCAGGGGCGGCAGCCAGCGCTTCTTTTTGCGCTGGGTGGTGTCCGGCGGGGGCGGGGGCACGCGTACGCCCGGGGGAGTGGGATAGGTGTACACCGACGGGTCTTCCTCCCCGTTGTCAACGTGATCGGCCGGTGCCGAAGAGCCCGCCGCCGTACCGGCATACGCGTACAGGTACTCCTCCTCCCCGGCGGGGTCCTCCTCCGGGTCCGGCTTCTTTGCCTTCCTGACCCGGCGGACCAAGCGGAGAATCAGGATCAGCACCAGAACAAGCAAGGCGGCGACGATCAGCCAGACCCACCAGACGGGCATCGTGGAGAGCACGGCGATCTCCGCGTGGGAGCCGGAGACCGGGAAGGTCAGGTAGCTGCCCACGGCCTGGGTCTCCGCTTTCTGCCACCCGCCGTTCTCCCTGACGTAGATATCCAGATTCTCCGGGTCCCCGTCCGGCGGGAGATAGCGGACCGTGTGGGTGTCCAGACCGTCCTCCGGGATGTCGATGCTCCACTGTTCCACGATCTCCCGGCTGACCTTGGCGCCCGAAAAGCACTTGGAGGCGAAGTCTTTGAAATCCGTGACCAGGTCAAAATCGGCGGGGGTGTTCGCCTGGGCGGTGACGGTCAGGGCGGCTTCCTCGTCAAACTGCCCCTCCGTGAAGAAGATGGGACGGCCGCTGCTGCGCGTTTCCGTGCTGGACAGGGCGGACGCGTACCGCTCATAGACAGCGGTCACGACCGTGTCAAAGCGCAGGTTTTGCAGGTCGGTGCGGTCCCAGTACGCGTAGTATCCTTCCTTTTCCGGCAGCTCCGGGTATACGTCCTTGTCAAAAGACTGCCCGTAATCGAACGAGACGGCCTTGATGGTCGCGTCGTCCGCCACGAAGCGCAGCATCAGCGTTCGGAAGGCGTCGGGCATGGTGATGGCCGCCGTCTCCTCCGAAGCGCTGCCCCAGGGCAGGTCGGCGTATGCGATGGGCTCCGCCTGCCCGGAATAGCTCATGCGGTTGATGCCGGCCAGGGTGTCGGAGACGAAGTAGTTTTCCAGAAAGGTCCCCGTGTTGCTGCCGGAGACCGCGCCGACGTATTGTTCATAGCGGTCGATGCTGACCAGGGAGTAGCACCCGGACACGGTGCTGGAGGAGCTGCCGTTTTCCTCCGCCGTACCGGAGCCGACAATGCCGCCGACATAGCGTCCGCCCTCCAGGCTGCACTTGGCAAAGCAATTGCGCACCGTGCCCCCCGTGGCCCCGGCGATGCCGCCGATGTAGTCGCCGTTTTCGCTCTCGACGCCGCCGTAGTTCTCACAGAGGAGGATCAGACCCAAGTCCATGCGCCCGCAGACGCCGCCCGCGTAGCTGCGCTTCGCCGTGACCTCCCCGGTGTTGACGCAGCTTTGAAGGATCGCCTTCAGCTCATATTTGCGGCGCTGGGTGCCGGTGAGATTGGCCGTCACGTCGTCCTCGGGGTCCAGCTCGTATTCGATGGCCATGACGCCCGTGACGCCGCCCACATTGATGTCGCCGTAGACCGTGCCGCTGTTTTTGCAGGACGCGGCCTTGCCCAAGGTGACCTGGTCGATCTCGACCTCCGACGTATCGGTCAGGGTGTCGCCCTGGCCGCTTCCCCACATCCCGTCGAACAGGGTGTCGGCGATGGCGGTGATCTGGTTGTTGATGGCCCGCAGGTCGTCGGTCAGGGTGCCGGAGGTATGGCCGAGCTCGCCGCTCAGCAGGCGCATCTGACCGCTCATCCCGTTCACCGCCGAGGACAGGCCGTGCAGGGAGGTGTTCAGCATGAGCTGGGTGGAGGCATCCACCCGTCCGCTGGCGGAGGAGCCGCCCGCGCCGGTCACGCTTCCTTCAGTCAGACCGCCCTGGAGCTCCCCTTCCGCGAAGGAGACGCCTGCGCCGCTGCCGGAGGAGGGCGTGATCGTCACATCCACGCCGCTGCCGGTCACGCCGCTGCCGCTGACCTCAATCTGGGGCGGCGTGACGGTCACGCTTCCGCCGCCGCCGTGTTCTCCGCCGCCCACGACGACGCTGTCGATGGAGCCGTACGCGCTGATGTTGCCCACGGCCCCGGACGCGCTGTCCAGATAGTCCGCGATCCGGTTCAGCCGGGCGGTGGCAGTGCCGACGCCCGAATCGACATCATTCAGCGCGCCGTTGACCATGCCGTTCAGCTCATCCAGCTGCTGGCGGAGCTTTGTCAGGGTGTCTTCGGACAGGTTGGCGGCGATGTAGGGCTCCATCTGCCCCGCGATGCCGCCCACGTCCTTGCGCCCGTAGACCTCCGCTTCGTTCGTACATGCGAGAATGTACCCGCAGCTGCGGCCCGCGACGCCGCCCACATTGTAGCCGACGTGCTGATAGCCCACGGTGCTGTGGTTGGCGCAGTTCTGGATCACCCCGGAGGAGTACCCGGCGATGCCGCCGGTATCGCTGGACGCCGTGCTGGTGTCCAGGGAGGTGATCTTGGAGATATCCCAGACGAAATCAAAGCTGATGTCTTCCAGGCTGATGGACGGGTCGATGCTGGTGATGTTCACATAGGCGCTGTTTTGGCAGGAGTCGATGCTGCCCAGGTTACAGCCCGCGATGCCGCCGGTCATGTTCTCCCCGAAGACGGCCCCGCTGGTGCGGCAGTTCCGGATGGTCCCGGTCACGGCGTTGATGCCCGCGATGCCGCCCGTGCTGGAGGCCCCTGAGACGTTGCCCGTGAAGGAACAGTTGGAGATCACGCCGTTGTTTTCGCCCGCGATGCCGCCCACCGCGTCAGCGTCCCCGGCGGGGTCCACCGTGCCGCTGACATTCAGATCCTGAACGACGGCGGTTTCCTGGAGAATGCCGAACAGCCCGGCCGGCGCGGCGTTTCCGGTGATGGTCAGGCCGCTGATGGTGTGCCCCCGGCCGTCAAAGGTCCCGCCGAAGGTGGGGATGGGCAGAAAGTCCACGCCGTCCAGAGAGATGTCCGCCTGCAGCACCACCGTTTTGCCGTGGGACCAGGTGTCCAGCGTGCAGCTCCGGGAGAAGGAGAGCAGATCGTCCGCGTTTTTGATGGTAATGGTGTCCTCCTCTCCCGCGGCGAGCGCCGGGACCACCAGCGTCAGAAGGAGCAGCAGCGCCAGCGCAAGGGCCGCCAGGCGCACAAGATGTTTATTCGGTTTCGTCATCATTCAGCTCTCCTTCCTCCAAAGCATTGCCGGAGATCAGATTCAGGTTCACATCGCCTTCCACCACGCCGTGGAACGTGCCGCTGACCGTGCCGTGGATCTCGCCGTGCACCAGGCCGTCCACCCGGATGCGGCCGCTGGCCTGCTTCTTTGCCGCCGTGGCGATGGGCATGGAGAAGGAGGTCTTATCCACGATGGCGCCGCCCAGCAGCAGGATCTGGGGCAGGACGAACATGACCAGGATGATGGAGATGATGGTGCCGCGGCCCAGGCTCTGGCCGATGCCCACGATGGCCGCGTCGGAGGTCATCTGTCCGATCAGGGTGCCGGCCACCGCCAGAATGGTACCGGAGGTGATGATGGTGGGGAAGGCGAAGTTCATGGTCTCGATGATCGCTTCCCTGTGGGACATCGTATTCTTCAGCTCGTTGTACCGGCTGGCGATGACGATGGCGTAGTCGATGTTGGCACCCATCTGGATGGAGCTGACCACCAGGTAGCTCATGAAGAAGATGGCGTTGCCCGTGATGGCGGGGACGGCGAAGTTGATCCAGATGGCGCCCTGGATGACCAAAATCAGCAGAACGGGCATGCCCGCCGACTTGAAGGTGAACAGCAGCACCACCAGAACGATCAGGATGGACACGATGCTGACCACCAGGTTGTCGGTGGCGAAGGACTTCTGGAAGTCATACTCGGTGGTGGAGTCGCCCACCACGTAGACATTGCCGTCCGGATAGTATTTCTGGGCGGTCTCCCGGATGGTGTCCAGGAAATCGTAGGTCTCCTGGCCGCTCTCCGGCAGGGTCAGGTACAGCAGGATGCGGTTGTATTCGGTGCCCTGGAGCTGCTTTTTGGCGCTCTCCATCTGGATCTGGGCGTCGGCGAGCAGATCGGCCTGCTCCGCGTCCAGGGAGACCAGCCCGGCGTCGATCTGGCTGCAGACGAACAGGAACATGTCGATCAGCGGCACGCCGTAGGTGGACAGGCTGCTGATGATCTCGCCGTACGCCTCGTTTTCGGCGGCGTAGGCGGCGTAGACCACCTCCGCCAGCTCGTAGTCCAGCCCGGTCAGCTCGGCGAACTGGCGGGGGGTCAGCTTATCCGCCAGCATATAGCCGTCCATGGCCTCCACATTGGAAAGGCCCATGGAATAGTCCACTTCCTCATAGTCCTCCAGCTCCGCCAGAAGGGCGCGCTCGGCGTCGTAATCCCCGGTGGGGACCACCAGCGCCACAAAGTTGTCGGAGCCGAAGGTGTCGGCGATCAGATTTTCCGCGATCTGGGTGTCGTTCAGCTTGGGCGTTTCCAGGCTGCTGTAGCCGTAGGCGTAGGGGCACTCGCCGGAGAAATGGAAGGCGAAGACCACCAGAACCACGAACAGCGGCGGGATGATGAAGCGGGTGGCGTGGGCGAACTTGCCCACGAAGGGGATCTTGGGGATAAAGCTCTTGTGCTTCGTCTTCTCCATCAACGGGCCGAACAGCATCAGCAGGCCCGGCATAATGACGAACACGGACAGCAGGGCGTACAGGATGGCCTTGATCAGGCAGATGGCCATGTCCGGGCCGATCTTGAACTGCATGAACATCATGGCGGCCAGGCCGCCGATGGTGGTCAGGGAGCTGGAGCCGATCTCGGGGATGCCCTTGCTCAGGGCGGCGATGACCGCCTCCCGCAGGGGCAGGGTCTCGTGCTCCTCCTTGAAGCGGTTGCAGAGGATGACCGCGTAGTCCAGGGACAGGGCCAGCTGCAGAATGCTGGTCACGGAATTGGAGACGAAGGAGATCTTGCCCAGCAGGAAGTTGGAGCCCAGGTTCAGGATCATGGCCGACACGAAGGTCAGCAGCAGAACGGGGATCTCCGCGTAGGTCTGGGAGGTCAGGAACAGGACGGCCACCACGATGATGGCCACATAGACCATGATCACGCTGACCTCCGCGTCGATGGCCTCCGCCTGCTGGTCGCCCAAGGTGGTCGAGATGTACAGGTCGTACCCGGACAGGGCTTCTTTCACCCGGTCCAGGGACTCCAGACAGCGGTCGTCGTCCTCGTCGTAGTCAAAGGTGATGGTATACAGGGCGGAGACGTCGTTGTAGTGCTCCTCCGTGTCGTCAAAGGTGACGCTCTGGACGCCCTCCAGGTCGGAAATCAGGTCATGGACCGTGTGGGCCTCGTCCAGGGAGATATTCGCCGCCATGACCTGGGCTGAGCCGTAGGTGGTGAACTGATCCTCCATGACGTCCAGGCCCTGCCGGGTCTCGGAGTCGTCGGGGAGGAAGGCGGCCAGATCGTTTTCCACCTCCACCCAGTTGCGGGAGAAGGCGGAGAACACCAGAGCGATGATGGCAATCAGAAAAAACAGATTGCGCTTATCGACGATGAAGGTGGCCAGCTTCACCATGAAGCCGTTGCCGGAATCGGGTTTCTGCTGATCTGTCATACGCTTGCCGCCCTCCTCTGCTCCCGGAGCGCCAGCCGCCCGGTGGCCGGGTAATCGCCTTCCTCCGTGTGGAAGGTCAGCCTGACCTGCGACTGCGTCACCGTCCCGCTGGCCTTATAGGGGATCGTGCTCAGCAGGGTCTTCATCTTTCCGCAGAAGGACAGCTGATTGCCCCGGCAGGTCCCGGCCGCGATGGCCAGGGTGTTGGTAAACATGGTGAGAAAGCCCTCCGCGATGTTGTCGCAGATGGTCAGGTCCAGAAAACCGTTCCGCTTCCCCAGCGGAACGGTCATTTCCAGCTTATATCGGTATGTACCGGCTTTCATCGTATCCCTCCGATCACCGTTCTTTGTCTCCCAAACACGGAAACAAACGGGAGATAATTGACATTTGTTTGTTTGCATGATACGATCTTCCTGAAAAAACAGCAAGAGACAAATGTTGGTCAGAAGTGAAATAACTGACAAATGTGTATCAACTGTTTCCGAATGGGAAGGGATGGGCATGGAGAAGAAAACGGACCTTCGGATCGAGCGGACCTACCTGCTTCTGCACAACGCGTTTACGGACCTGCTGGAGGAAAAGCGGTTTGAGGAGGTCACCGTCAACGAGCTGTGCGAGCGGGCCATGATCCGGCGGACCACCTTTTATAAGCATTTCGCGGACAAGTATGAGTACTTTGCCTTTTATATGAAGGAGCTGTGCGCCAGTTTTCAGGATCAGCTCCCGCCGGATGTGGCGGGGGACGAGCTGAACCCGTATTTTCTCTCCATGTGCCGGGAGCTGCTGCGCTTCATCAGCAGGCACGAAAAGCTGATCCGCAACGTGGCCGACAGCACCGTGTTTCCGGTGGTGCTGGATATCCTTTCGGAGCAGATTGCCGATGACGTTCTCCGGGTCCAGCGCAGGATGAAGAAGACGGAAACGGTGGATAAGCTGCGCATGGAGGGGCTCGCCGCGTTCTATTCCGGCGGCCTGCTGAACGTCCTGCGTCTCTGGCTGAAGCTGGGTACGCCCATCGACGAGGAGCGGCTGATCCAGGTGATTTCCGGCTTTCTGGAGCAGAAAAGTTGACAAGTTAAAAATCCTCTGTTATAATATCGACACAATTTGATAGCCCTTATCAAGAGAGGTGGAGGGATCGGCCCGATGAAGCCCGGCAACCTGCTGACAGCAGTAAGGTGCCAAGTCCGACGAGCAAATCGAAAGATGAGGAAAGATGCATTGAAATCGCCCCGTCTTTCCGACGGGGCGATTTTTGTCGCCTCAAAAGAAAGGAAGTACAAAAATGGCAAAGCGACTGTTTACCTCGGAGTCCGTCACGGAAGGACATCCCGACAAGATCTGCGACCAGATTTCCGACGCGGTGCTGGACGCGATCATCGAAAAAGACCCCCAGGCGCGGGTGGCCTGCGAGACCACCGTCACCACCGGCCTGATCCATGTCATGGGCGAGATCACCACCTCCTGCTACGTGGACATCCCCAAGGTGGCGCGGGAAGTGGTGCGGGAGATCGGCTATGACCGGGCCAAGTTCGGCTTCGACTGCGACACCTGCGCGGTCATCACCTCCATCGACGAGCAGTCCCCCGACATCGCTCAGGGCGTGAACAAGTGCCTGGAGGCCCGCGAGGGCGATCAGGACGACGGCCTGGACAACGGCGCCGGCGACCAGGGCATGATGTTCGGCTACGCCTGCGACGAGACGGAGGAGCTGATGCCCCTGCCCATCTCCCTGGCCCACAAGCTGGCCGTCCGGCTGACCAAAGTGCGCAAGGAGGGGCTGGTGGACTACCTGCGCCCCGACGGAAAGACGCAGGTCACCGTGGAGTACAACGAGGACAACACCCCTAAGCGCATTGACGCCGTGGTGGTGTCCACCCAGCACGGACCCGAGGTGGAGCTGGAGCAGATCCGCAAGGATATGATCGAGCTGGTCATCAAGCCCACTCTGCCCGCCGAGCTGCTGGATGACGAGACCCGCATCTACGTCAATCCCACCGGCCGCTTCGTGGTGGGCGGACCCCAGGGCGACTCCGGCCTGACCGGGCGCAAAATCATCGTGGATACCTACGGCGGCAGCGCCCCCCACGGCGGCGGCGCTTTCTCCGGCAAGGACCCCACCAAGGTGGACCGCTCCGCGGCCTACGCCGCCCGCTGGGTGGCCAAGAACGTGGTGGCCGCCGGTCTGGCCAAGCGCTGCCAGGTGCAGCTGGCCTACGCCATCGGCGTGGCCCAGCCCGTCTCCGTCCGGGTGGACACCTTCGGCACCGGAACCGTCTCCGACATACAGCTGGAGGAGGCCGTGAACAAGACCTTCGACCTGCGCCCCGCCGCCATCATCCGGGATCTGGACCTGCGCCGTCCCATCTACCGTCCGATCGCCGCCTACGGCCACTTCGGCCGCACCGACCTGGACCTGCCCTGGGAGCGCACTGACCGGGTGGACGCGCTGAAAAGTTCACTGTAATCGTGGACAAACCGATTTATTTCAGGTACAATATAGGGTGGATCGCAAGATCCACCCTAATTTTGTGAAAAGGGGGAACCCTTCCGATGATGAAAGTGCTCTATCTGCTCAACTTCGCCGGCAAGGCGGGGACCGAGCGCTATGTGGAGACCCTGGTGAAATATTTGGGCGGCAAAGAGGTGGAACCCTACTTTGTTTACAACGAGGGCGGCCTGCTGGTGGAGCGCATGGCCGAGCTGGGCGTGCCCACCGAACGGATTGAGATGGTCAGCCGCTTTGACTTCAAGGCGGCCAGGGCCCTGGCGCAATTGTGCGAGAAGTGGGACATCGATCTGATCCACTGCCACTACCTGCGGGAGCACTACACCGCCCTTCTGGCCAAGCGGTACAACAAGAAAATCAAGGTGGTGTACACCAACCATTTCGTCCTGGCGAATAACGCGATCACCCGTCTGTCCAACCGCTGGATGGACAAGCGGCAGGACCAGATGATCGCCGTGTGCAACAAGGGCAAGGAGCAGTTGATCGCCAACGGCTGGAGCGGGGAGCGCATCCAGGTCGTGTTCAACGCCGTGGACATGGACGTCTGGGCGGGCGAGCGCTCCGCGTCCACCATGCGCGCCGAGTTCGGCATCCCGGAGGACCGGCTGGTCATGCTCTGCGCCTCCCGCTTTGCCGACGACAAGGGCCACGCCTACCTGGTGGACTCCCTGAAGCGCCTGACCGAGATCACCGACGTGCCCTTCACCATGGTGCTGGCCGGAGACGGCCCCCTGCTGGAGCCGACCAGGGAGCAGGTCAAGACCCTGGGCCTGGAGGACAAGGTCATCTTCGCCGGATTCCGCAAGGATATCAAGAACCTGTACAAGGGCAGCGACATTTACATCAACTCCTCCCGGCACGAGGCCCTGTCCTTCCTGATTATCGAGGCCATGGCCGCCGGGCTGCCCGTCATCGTCACCGACATGGGCGGCAACCGGGACATTGTGCCCCCCGACGCCGACTGCGGCGCGCTGGTGGTGTACAACGACCCCGAGTCCATGGCCCAGGCCATGAAAAAGATGCTGGAGGACGGCGACTACCGCGCCTCCTGCGCCGCGGGCGCCCTGCGTACCGTGGCGGACAAGTTCGAGGTGGGTAAGATGTGCCAGGCCACCTGGGGCGTTTATCAAAAAGCTGTAAAGGACTGAGTGTATGGCGATCGCGGCAAACAGCGTTGTCATTCAATTTATTGTGTACCTCTGGAGGGGCCTGCTGGGGCTCTGGAGCCAAAGCGCCGTCGGCCGCTGGTTCCGGCGTGCCGAGCGGGCGGTGCGCACCTGCGCCGGAGACAGCGCGGTGTGCCGCTTCGTGGCCCGGGACGGCGTGATCCTGCGCACCTGGCCGGAGAGCATTCTCTGCCGGGTGGTCACCGCGGTGGTCAACATCCCCTGTGCCCTGTTCAAGTGGATCTATAAGATCTCCCGGGGTCTCTGGGATGGCAGCGTGACCTTCCGGGCCCTGTCCGCCCTGGGCGGCGCGGCCTGGCTGCCCCTGGGGCTGGTTCTGCTGGTCATGCTCTGCGTGCCCCATGACATGTGGAACAACACCTACGGCTTCCTGGGCGTGGTGCTGGTCACCGCCCTGTTCCTGGTGGGCTGCATGAACCGCGCCCGGCAGCGGCTGCAGGTGGAGCGCCTGGGGCCCTACCTGATCCTGTACGCGGGCTTCATTTTCTACGGCCTGGCGGCCTCCCTGTCCACGTCCCTGTCCCTGCGCTTCTTCCTGTTCCATGTGACGTGCTTCCTGATCGTGCTGCTGATGGTCAGCAGCATCAAGCGGTACAGCCAGCTCCAGCTGATGGTGGCCCTGGTGGGCGCGGGCCTTCTGCTGGCCGCCCTGTACGGCTGCTATCAGGGCTATGTGGGCGTGGATGTGGTGGCCTCCCAGCAGGACCTGATCCTGAACGCCGGGATGCCCGGACGCATTTACTCCTTCTTCGACAACCCCAACAACTTTGCCGAGATCCTGGTCATGCTGACCCCCCTGATGCTGGCCCTGCTGATCAACGCCCGCACCTTCGGCGGGAAGTTCCTGGCCCTGGTGGTGCTGGGCGTGTCGGTGGCCGCCATCGGCTTCACCTACTCCCGCTCCGGCTGGATCGGACTGGTACTCGCCGTGGTGCTGTTCTTCGCCTTCCAGAACTGGCGGCTGGTGCCGGTCATTCTGGTGGTGGGCATCATCGCCATCCCCTTCCTGCCCGAGAGCATTTACAACCGCGTTCTGACCATCGGCAATATGGAGGACTCCTCCACCCGCTACCGCTTCTCCATCTGGGAGTCCACGGGCCAGCTGCTGAAGGACTACGGCTGGCGGGGCGTGGGCCTGGGCAACGACATTATGAAGAAGGTCTTCCAGCAGTATCCCCCCATGTCGGACGGCAATTACCCCATCCACACCCATAACAACTACCTGCAGATGTGGGCGGAGGTGGGCTTCCTCGGCCTGCTGGCCTACCTGGCGGCTGTTCTCGGCCAGCTGAAGGCGGGCGTGAAGGCCTTTGTCCACAGCACCGACCGGAAGCTGAAGATCATGCTCTCCGCCGCTATCTCCGCCCTGTGCGGCATTTTGCTGATCTCCCTGGCGGAATACACCTGGTTCTATCCCCGGAACATGTTCCTGTTCTGGTTCCTGTTCGGCGTGATCGCCGTCTGCGTCAAAATTGCCCGTACACCGGAGGAGACGAAATGAAGAAACGACTGACCGCGTTCCTGGCTGCCCTGGTCATCCTGTGTTCCGCCGCGCTGCCCGCCCTGGCCGAGCCGGCCGGGGGAGAGGAGACGGGGCTGACCATCCTGTTCACCCACGACATGCACGACCATGTGCTGCCGTCCCCCGCCGAAGGGGGCGGGGAGTACGGCGGCTTCACCCGTGTGGCCACCCTGCTGAAGCAGGAGCGGGCCAGCTCCGCCTATCCCACCGTCACCCTGGACGGCGGCGACTTCTCCATGGGCACTCTGTATCAGACCATTTACACCACCCAGGCCCCCGAGCTGCGGCTGATGGGCGCCATGGACATTGACGTGACCACCCTGGGCAACCACGAGTTCGACTTCCGTGCCGCGGGCCTGGCCCAGATGCTGGAGAGCGCCGCGGCGAGCGGAGACAAGCTGCCCGCCCTGGTGCAGGCCAACTACAAGCCCCCCAAGAGCGACACGGCCTCCTGGGAGGCCTGGCAGACCTACGGTATCAGCGACTATGCCATCGTGGAGCGGGACGGCCTGCGCATCGCCGTGTTCGGCGTGCTGGGTGTGGACGCCGACGAGTGCGCGCCCATGTCCGGCATGGAGTTTGAACCCATTGCCGACGCCGCCCAGCGCACGGTGGCCTATCTGGAGGAGCACGAGGACCCCGACTTTATCATCTGCCTGTCCCACTCGGGTACCGAGAACGGGAAAGGGGAGGACTATGAGCTGGCCAAGGCGGTGGACGGCATCGACGTCATCATCTCCGGCCACACCCACACCACCCTGACCGAGCCCATCCAGGTCAACAACACCCTGATCGTCTCCTGCGGCGAGTACACCCAAAACCTGGGCGTGCTGACCGTGACCAAGGGAAGTGACGGCGCGGTTTCCCTGGAGGACTACCGCCTGATCCCCGTGGATGAGACGGTGGCCGAAGACCCGTCCATTTCCGCCCTGGCGGAGAAGTTCCAGACCCGGGTGGAGGAGGAGTACCTGTCCGATTACGGCTATACCTTCGACCAGGTGCTGGCCACGTCTGATTTTGACTTCACGCCCATCAGCCAGTTCTCCCATACCCAGGAGGACGACAGCCTGGGCAGCCTGATCACCGACAGCTACATTTACGCGGTGCAGCAGGCGGAGGGGAAGGACTACGTTCCCGTGGACTTCGCGGTGGTGGCCTCCGGCGTCATCCGCGGCTCCTTTGCCGCGGGGGACATCACCGTGTCCGACGCCTTCAACGTCTCCTCCCTGGGCTCGGGGGCGGACGGCACGCCGGGCTACCCCCTGGTGTCGGTCTACCTGACCGGGGACGAGCTGAAGGACGCCTTTGAGGTGGACGCCTCGGTTACCCCCCTGATGCCCGCCGCCCAGCTCTACACCTCGGGCATGACCTGGACCTACAACACCAACCGTATGATTTTCAACAAGGTCACGGAATGCGGCCAGGTGCTGTCCGACGGCACGGTGATCCCCCTGGAGAAGGATAAGCTCTACCGGGTGGTCACTGGATTGTACTCCGCCCAGATGCTGGGCGCGGTCAACGCCAAGTCCTTCGGCCTGCTGACCATCACCCCCAAGGACGCCGACGGCAATGAGATCACCGATTTCGAGGCCCACATCATCCATAACGTCAACGGCAGCGAGGTCAAGGAGTGGTACGCTCTGGCCTCCTATCTGGAGAGCCTGGGGACCGTCCCCGCAGAGTATTCCGCGCCCCAGGGGCGCAAGGTGGTTTATAGCTCCTGGAGCCCCATCCAGCTGCTGAAATCCCCCAACTGGATCACCCTGCTGGTGCTGCTGATTCTGGTAGTGCTGATCGTGGTCATTGTGCTGGTGGTGTGCGCCCTTGTGCGCCGCAAGAGCAAGCGGCGCTACGGCCGTGGATACGGCGGCGGCGGACCACGGGCATACCGCGGCAGACGCAGAAGAAGATAAAAAAGCGAAGCCCCCTGTCGGCCGACAGGGGGCTTCTTTGTACCTATTCCAGTGTTTCCGGGTTATCCCGGAAGAGCTTGCGCAGGGCGAACAGGGCCGCCATCAGGCATAGGGCCACCAGGACGCCGGCCACCGCCAGGAGGATGGCCGCGTACTCCCAGACCCCTCCGAAATACACGGCCGGGTAGCACAGCAGGGTGACGGCGGTGATCAGCAGGGTCTGCACCGTCCGCAGCCGGAGCAGACGGCGGTCCAGTGAATGGTCCGGCGGCTGGTACTCCGCCGCCAGGGCGGCGCAGTCGGTCAGAAACTGGAAGTGGAAGTACAGGGACGCCGCGCCCACGATCAGGTCCAGGGCGGGGAAGCGGCCGTCCAGGTCGGCGCCGGCCCAGGAGGCCAGCCAGTCGGCCCCGTTCCACACCGCCAGAAAAATGCCCAGGGGACGCAGCAGGGCCAGGTCCCGCCGCTGGGAGGACAGGCGCTGAATGGCGGCGAGGAACAGCAGCCAGCCCACAAAGCGGGGCAGGATGCTGACGGTGCCCAGGTTGATGTCCAGATAGAGGAACAGGTACCCCCAGGCGGCATAGGACGCGCCCTTGTATAAGGTCTCCCGGTCTGTCATGACGCCGCGCCTCCTTCCACGGGGAGCAAGGTCAGCTCCGCCGCCTTTTCACCGTTGAGGTACAGGTCGGCGGCATAGGCCTCCGGCAGGATCAAGTCCTCCGGGTCGCCGCCATAGAAGCCGCCGCCGCCGGACAGCGACACCTCCGGGCCCCAACCTTCTTCCAGAGACCGGGCGCCCCAGCTGGTGCCGTCCGTGCTGTTCCCGCCGGAATCGCCCCTTCCCGGATCGCGCAGGTCCGGGCGGCTCCCGTCTTCCTTCAGGGGAGCGATGGATACGCCGATGAGGGTAATTTCGCCCTTGTCTGCCGGGTCGCCGGTATAAATGGCATAGAGCGAATTCCCGCATCCGGCGGAAAATTCCGCGTGGGGCTGGGGCGTGGTGTCAAAGGACGACGCGGAGGAGAACCAGGTGCTGTTCTGCACATAGCTGTCCACGGTAAAGGTGGTCTGGTATCGCAGAGAGATCGTAAACCCTTCTGCCTGGGCCTCGTAGCGGTAGGCGGGCAGTTCGTCGCAGTTGTATTTGGGGAGATAGCTCCAATTTGTCTGCATCGTCCGGAAGTCCTCCAGGGGAAGGACCACCCAGCGGTCCTCCTGCAGTTCGGTACGCACCCGCTGAACGCCCAGCCAGACACCACTGTCTTCTGGTGGGCCGTCCGGCGGCTCGGACAACTGTACCACCAACAATCCTTCATAGGCGTCCTCGCCCGCGGGTTCCAGATTGTAGATCACATATCCGCTTTGCTTGTCGGGCCAGCAGGGAAGGCCGCTGTCCCACAGGGACCACTGGTTTTGCTGGGATATGCGCAGCATGCTGTCCGCGATCTCCTCCTGCTCCGCCAGGGGTGCGCACATGGCCCGGTAGCAGCCGCTGTTTTCCAGCACCGACTTGGCGTAGGCGTCCAGCGCCCCGGCGGGGGTGGTGCAGCGCAGCAGCCGGGCGGAGGCCATGGCCACCGGGATCTCCTGGGCGTCCATCAGCTGGTTGCTGCTGTTGTAGATCGCTTTGGCGGGGGTGCCCAGCAGCAGGGGAGCGGCCAGCAGGATCACCATGCACACCGACACCAGGGCCATCCCCGCCGGGTATTTTTTGAACCGGGCGATGGCCTCGATGCGCGCGCGGATATTCCGTCCGCCGTTGGCCATGGAGGAGGTGCCGGGTGCGCGGGCGTATTTATCATTTGCCATGGACAGCAGAATGCGGCCGTAGTCCCGGCGCTCCTCGCCCTCCAGCAGCTCCAGCACCCGCTGGTCGCAGCGGGCCTCCAGGTCGTTGCCTGCCCGGTTTGCGCAGTACCACAACAGGGGATTGCACCAGTGGATGCACCGGAACAGGCAAATCACCAGGCCCCAGGCGGCGTCCCGGTGCCTGCGGTGCAGCAGCTCGTGGAGGAGCACCTTGTCATCCACCTCCACCCCGGCGGGCAGGGCCAGCACGGGCCGGAACACGCCGCAGAGGAACGCGGAGGACAGGCCGGGCACCTCCACCGCCCGGCAGGGGGTCAGGCCGTACCGCTCCGCTACCGCCGCGATCCGGGTGGTCCGCTCTTCACCGGCGGGGGTGCCCCGGCGCAGGGCCAGCCGCAGGCGGAGGTAGGAGATGAGGTACCGGACGAGCAGGACCAGCACCCCGATCACATAGACCGTGTACAGCCACTCCACCGCGCTGCCCGGCATGTTCAGCCGGGGCAGGGGAATGGGGGCGATGACGCGGGTCAGGGAGTAGTCCCCGGTCAGAGCGGTCTTGGCCGTCTCGATCAGAAGAGGCCAGTTCACCAGCACATACCGCCCGCCCAGTCCTGCCGGGACGAGCAGCACCAGCCCCAGCACGCCCCAGGCGGCAAACTGCCACCGGGGCGACAGCTTATCCCGGAACATGGCCTTGACGATCAGCAGCAGAACCGCCGCGCCGGAGGCCGTCAGCGTCTGGAGCAGAAAGCCCCACAGGTCGGTCATGGGCTCACACCTCCATCTCGTCCAGCAGTCTGCGCAGCTTTTCCCGCTCCTCCGGGGAGATGGGCTCCTCCTTCAGAAAGGCCGCCACCAGGTCGCCCGCCGAGCCCTGGTAGACCCGCTGCAGGAAGCTGCGCCGCTCCTGGGCCTGACACTCCGCCCGGTCCAGCGCCGCCCGGTAGATGTGGGGGTAGCGCCCCTTGTCGATGGTCACCAGGCCCTTGGCCTCCATGCGGGTCAGGTAGGTCAGCACCGTGTTCCGGCTCCAGCCAGTCTCCGGGTGCAGAAGCTGCACCAGCTCCCCCAGCTCCGCGCCGCCCGACTCCCACAGGGCCGACAGCACGGTCCACTCCCGCTCCGACAGCTTTGTCATGGCAAACAACCTCCTACACGGGTAGTATCTTCAATGGTATCCTACACCTGTAGGAACCTGCTGTCAAGAGCAAAATGGATGGACGGCGGGGGCAAAACTCGAAACTTGCTTATTTTCTCCGCAATGTTATAATGAGAACAAAATGCTTCTTTTTTGGCCGAGGTAACCATGAAAAAATACATTGAAACAGTGGGGAAAATGATCGAGTCGCAGACGCGCTCCTCGCCGGAGAACGCCCGCAAGCTGCTGGAGGCGGCCTATTCCTGGGTGCGCTTTTCCGGGAAGCACGCGGGGGACGGCGACGTGCGCGGCGCCTATACCCGCATGAACGGCGCGGTGGCCGGGACGATCGTGGACTCCTTCCGCCGTCCCGGGCAGTCCGTCATGGTCAACATCTTTTTCCCCTGCGAGATCCTGCACGCCATGGGGCTGCAGCCCATGTTCCCGGAGGGGCTTTCCGTCTACGTGGCCTGCACGGCCTGCCAGCGGGTCTTTGCCGAGCGGGCCGAGGCGAGTGACGTGCCCGAGAGCTTCTGCTCCTACCACAAGACCATGCTGGGCATGGCGGAGACCGGGGTCATGCCCGCGCCCCTGCTCATCGCCAACACCACCCTGGCCTGCGACGCCAACCAGCTCTCCTTCCGCCGCCTGGCGGATTTCTATCAGGTCCCCCATATCGTGACCGACGTGCCCGACCGGGACGATGACGACGCGGTGGCCTATGTGGCCGACCAGCTGCGCTCTGTCACCGCGGCGCTGGAGGACCTGTGCCATCGGAAGCTGGACGAGCAGGCCCTGCGCGACACGGTGGCCCGCTCCGGGCGCACCCTGGCGGCCTGCCGCTCCTATCTGGCCCGGCGGGGGGCGGTGTCCCTGCCCACCACCATGACCGGCGAGCTGTGCTCCCTGATCGCCACCCACGTCATGCTGGGCCGTCCGGAGAGTGAGGCGTACATGCAGGAGCTGCTCCGACAGGCCAACGCGGCCCCGGAGCGCGCCAACCATACCCCCAAGCGGGTCTTCTGGATGCACACCCTGCCTAACTGGCAGGATTCCATGAAGGACATCTTCGACGGGGCCAACCGCTGTGAGCTGGTGGGCACTGACCTGGCGGTGGACTTTCTGGGTGATCTGGACCCGGAGCGCCCCTACGAGAGTATGGCCCGCCGGGTGACGGGCAGCATCTGCAACGGCGCGGCCGAACGCCGCATCGAGGCCTCTTTACGCGCCGCCAAGCAGGCTCGGGCGGACGGCGTCATTGTGTTCTGTCACTGGGGCTGCAAGCAGACCATGGGCCTGTCCCAGCTGGCAAAGCAGAGGTTTGAGGCGGAGGGGCTCCCCACCCTGGTCCTGGACGGCGACGGCTGCGACAGCCGCAACGTGGCCGACGGCCAGATGGTCACCCGGGTCAACGCATTTCTGGAACAGTTGGAGGGACTGGGCTCATGATCGGATACACCTGCAAATACACCCCCGTGGAGCTGCTGGCCGCCTTCGGCGCCGAAGCGGTCCTTCTGGACTGCGAGGAGGCGGACTTCGAGACCGCCGAGGCCCTGACCCACGCCAACCTGTGCTGCCACGCCAAGGCGCTGATCCAGGAGGGCATGAAACAGGAGGAGCTTGTGCTGGTGGACTGCTGCGACTCCGTCCGGCGCTCCCACGATGTGCTTCGCCACGCGGGAAAGCAGTCCTTCCTGCACCTGATGGACCTACCCCACGAGGACGGCCCCTGCGCCCGGGACCGCCTGAAGGGGGAGCTGCTGCGCCTGGCGGATGAGCTTCACAGTTATCTGGGCACAGGCTTTTCCCGGGAAATGTTTCTGGACGCCTGCCGGGAGCCCTCCGCCGCTCTGCCGGACGGGCCCTTTCTGGCCGTGCTGGGCGCCCGGGTCAGCCCACCGCTGCTGGCGCTCATGCAAAAAAGCCTGCCCCTGCCCGTGGTGAACCTGACCTGTAGCGGCAACCGCAATCTGGAGCCCCTTCCCGAGAACGCGGAGCAGATGGATTTTGACACCTTGATGGACTGGTACGCGGGTGCGCTGCTGGGCATGACCCCCTGCATGCGCATGACCGGCGTGGCGGGCCGCCGGGCCCTGACCGAGCACCCGCAGCTGAAGGGCATCATCTACAACACCGTCAAATTCTGCGACTTCTACGGCTTTGACTACGCCGAGCTGAAGCGGCGCACCGCCCTTCCCATCCTGAAGATCGAGTCGGACTACATGCCCCAGCCCTCCGGGCAGCTGTCCACCCGGCTGGAGGCCTTCGCGGAGAGCCTGCTCTCCGAACCCGCCGCCGGGAAGGCCCCGGCGGGGCAGGTGCGCGCCCAAACCGGCCTGTACGCGGGGATCGACAGCGGCTCCACCACCACCAACATGGTGGTCCTGGACCGGGACAAAAACGTGCTGGCCACGGCCATCGTCCGCACCGGAGCCAAGGCCCAGAACGGGGCCGGGGCCGCGCTGGAGGAGGTCTGCCAAAAGCTGTCCGTGCAGCCCGGGGACTTTTCCGCCATCCTGGCCACCGGCTACGGCCGCAATAACATTCCCTTTGCCACCGGCACCAAAACGGAGATCACCTGCCACGCCCGGGGCGCGTTTTTCCTGAACCCCGCGGTGCGCACCATCGTGGACATCGGCGGGCAGGACAGCAAGGTCATCTGCCTGGACGAAAGCGGCGCTGTGAGCAACTTCATCATGAACGACAAATGCGCCGCCGGGACCGGCCGCTTTCTGGAGATGATGGCCCGCACCCTGGAGCTGGACCTGGCCGAAATGAGTCGCCGGGGACTGTCCTGGAAAAAGGATCTGACCATTTCCAGCATGTGCACCGTCTTTGCCGAGTCGGAGGTCATCTCGCTCATTGCCGATAACCACGCCGACAGCGACATCATCCACGCGCTGAACAAGTCCGTGGCCGCCAAGACCGCCTCCATGGTCAGCCGGGCCAAGGGCGCGGCCTCCTTCATGATGACCGGCGGCGTGGCCCGGAACGGGGGAGTGGTTCGGGAGCTGGAAAACCGCCTGGGCAGCAGCCTGTTCATCGCCGAGGACCCCGACCTGTGCGGCGCCCTGGGCGCGGCGCTCTTTGCGCTGGAGTAGTAACCACTGAATCAATGCGTCTGCGGCGCCTTGCGGAAATTTTCCGCCATAAATGCGTTGCAGTTTCTTGAAATACACAAAGTATTCCTGCGAAACTGCGCCTTTTTCTGACGCAAAATTTCTCGCAATCCGCTTTTGCCGATTGAGTCAGTGGTTACTGAAGAGACAGACTAACCCGCTTTTACAAAATAAGAAATGCCCGGGAAGCCTTGCATTTGCAAGGCTTCCCGGGCATGATTTGTATCTGCTTTTCAGGGGCTGCACCGGCCGCAGGGGGTATAGCCCTCGGCCACCGCCGCGTCGCGGCTGTCAAAGTACACCCGGTTCTGCTCCGCGGGCAGGCCCGTGCAGCTCTCCCGGTGGAACACATGGGAGTTCAGGTTTCCAATGTATACCTGCTGTTCCGCCTCGTCCCGGCCGACGGTGGGCGCAACGTCCTTCTCCGTGGTAAAGGTGACCGTCTCGCCGTCGCTGAAGGCCACCACCGTGCCCTGCTCGTCCGTGCGGTAGACCGTGACCTGCGCGTCGTACAGGCGGCTCATGACCTCCTCGTGGGGGTGCCCGTAGGAGTTGTCCTTCCCCACGGAGATGACCGCGTATGTGGGCATGACCTCCCGCAGGAACACGTAGCTGCTGGACGTGCTGCTGCCGTGGTGGCCCACCTTCAGCACGGTGGCGTCCAGATCGCAGCCGGCGTCCAGCAGGTCCTGCTCCGCCGTGCTCTCCATATCGCCGGTGAACAGGAAGGAGGTCTCCCCGTAATCCACCCGCAGGACAATGGAGGTGTTGTTGGTGTCCTCATACTCCCGGCGCGGCCCCAGCACGGTCACCTGCGCCTGGCCCAGAGCAAAGGTGCTGTCCGCCTGGGAAATTGTGAGGCCCAGCCCCTGCTGCTGGGTGTATTTCACGAAGTTGGAAAACACCTTGGAATCGTACTCGGTTACCGGCGCGAAGACCTGTCCCACGGTGCAGGTGTTCAGCGGCCCGGACAGGCCGCCCACATGGTCCTCGTGGGCGTGGGTGCACACCACATAGTCCAGATACTCCACGCCCTGGCCCTGTAAGTAGGACACCACCAGGCTGCTGTCCTCGGCATTTCCGCCGTCGATCAGCATGGACTGCCCGCCGCACTGGAGCAGCGCGCAGTCCGCCTGGCCCACGTCGATAAAATGGACGGTCAGCCCGTCCCCGCTGACCGTGGGCGTGGGTATGGGCGTGGGCGTAAAGGCGGGCGCGCCCGTCTCCGGAACGCACCCGCACAAAAGAAGCAACAGCAGCGCCGCCGCAAGGAACATATTTTTTTGCTTTTTCATGGTTCCCTCCTAATAGAATCTAGCTTTATCATATCATATTCCGGCGCCATAAAACAAGATATGCCGCCCGCTTTCCGTTCTTTCCGGACGGGCTGTCCCGTATAATGCCAGTGTAAAAAAGATCGGGGGGCAAGCTGTGGATTATACGAATGTGATCTCCATGCTGGGGGCCGTCGCCCTGTTTCTGTTCGGCATGTCCACCATGACGGAGGGGCTGGAAGAGCTGTCCGGCGGCCGTCTGGAAAAGCTGCTGGAGCGGCTGACCAGCAGCATCTTCAAGGGGGTGCTCCTGGGCGCTCTGGTCACCGGCGTGATCCAGAGCTCCGCCGCCACCACCGTCCTGTGCGTGGGCTTTGTGAACGCGGGCGTTATGAAGCTGCGGCAGACCGTAGGCATCATCATGGGCGCCAACATCGGCACCACCGTCACCGCCCAACTGCTGCGCCTGGGCGACATCTCCTCCGACCATATTTTTCTCGCTCTGCTCAAGCCTGCCGTCCTGGGCCCCGTTCTGGCCCTGACGGGCGTGATCTTCTACCTGTTCCTTTGGAGCGGACGCTGGCGCACCGTGGGCCGGATCGTTCTGGGGCTGGGCCTTCTGTTCATCGGCATGGAGACCATGGAGACCGCGGTCGCCCCCTTGGCCGGTCTGCCGGAATTTGCCGCCCTGCTCACCCGCTTCGCCAACCCTCTGTTGGGTGTTCTGGCGGGCGCGGCGGTCAGCGCCCTGCTCCAGAGCTCCTCCGCCTCCATGGGCATTCTGCAGGCCGTCAGCTCCACCGGCGCGGTCACCTTTCAAATTGCCGTCCCCCTGATCATGGGGCAGAACATCGGCACCTGCGTCACCGCCCTGCTTGCCTCCATCGGGGCCAGCACAAACGCCAGACGCACCGCTGCCCTCCACCTGTCCTTCAATGTCATCGGCACGGTGGTTTTCCTGTTTGCTCTGTACGCGGGCCATGCTCTGTTCCGCTTCCCCTTCTGGGATTCCGTTCTGGACCGCGGCTCCATCGCCGACCTCCACCTGGGCTTCAACGTGGCCTGCACGGTCCTGCTGCTCCCCTTTAACCGGCAGCTGGTCCGGCTGGTGGAGTACCTGATCCCGGACGGCACTGTGAAGGTCCCGTCCGGGGGGCGTGAAAGGACGGTTGGCCGGCCTGAATCGCGATAAGGGGCGCGGACACGCGGTCAGACGGCCCTTGTGCGCAGATTCACCAATTTGGCTCCCAAAATTTTGTAGGATTTTTCACGGATTTGTGTTGACTTAAAAATATATTTTAATATATAATTTATTTCGCTGTCGAAACTGAGTGAAAAGATAGTGAAGATAACGCGCCCGGCTTCGTGAAGGGGGAAAGCAGAAAAACGTAGCGTTGACCGTGGATTTTTCCATCTCTGATAGAAAACTAAATGGGAAAACCGAAAGATCAAGGCTGGTGCGCCTGGTTCAGTGAAGGGAGGACAATCAAGCTTCTTATTCTATGCTCGTTCCGCGTACAATTGAGTACTGTATGGCAATCTGCTTTGTTCCACTATGGACAAGCGGATTATTTTTTTGCTTTCAGTCTTTCAGCAATGCTGTTGACTGAGCATCAAATGGGAGTGTAATTCATGACATCATACCTTGTTTCAGTGTTCACGAACACGTATTTTCTTCTGTTTGTCACCGCGGCTCTCGGCGCGGCCCTCGGCAAGATCAAGATCAAGGGCTTCAGCCTGGGCGGCACCGGCGGCATCTTCGTCGGTATCTTTATCGGCTGGCTGGTCACTGCGGTCGCCAAAACGGTCCCCGAAACCAGCGCGTACTATGACAAGGCTTCGAGCATCATCAGCGGCGGCCTCGTTCCCCAGTCCTTCATGATGTTCTTCCTGATCCTCTTCATCGCCTCCATCGGCCTGTCCGTCGGCGGCAAGATCAAGTCCGCCCTGAACAAGACCGGCCTGAAGCTGGTCGTGCTGGGCATCCTGATCCCGATTGTTGCTATGGCTCTGACCGTGGGCTGCCTGAAGGTCGGCCCCTCCCTGATGGGCAAGAGCTATAACGGCTACGCCATCTCCGGCCTGTACTCCGGCTCCATGACCAACACCGCCGCTCTGGGCACTTCCATGGAAGTGGTCGGCAACATGGCGGGCGACGTTCAGGAGCGCTATGCGGCGCTGGACGACGCGGATAAGACCCGCGTTCTGGAAATGATCGGCGCCGAGGACACCACCCCGACCGAGTCCCTGACGCAGGAGCAGGTCGGCGCTTTCCTGGGTAAGGCAAAGGCCGGCATCGGCACCGGCTACGCCATCAGCTTCCCCGTGGGCACTGTGGGCATCATCCTGGCCATGACCCTGCTCTCCATTGCGACCAAGAAGAAGAAGCCCGCCGGTGAGCACGCCCAGGGCGGCGGCGGCGCCTTCGGCGGCGGCAAGGGCGACGACAATGGCAAGCCCTTTATGTACAGTGCCGTGATCTTCGGCCTGGTCATTGCCGTCGGCATCCTGCTCGGTTCCATCGAGATCCCGCTGGGCAAGTCCGTCTCCTTCTCCCTGAGTGCGGTGGGCGGCGTTCTGATCAGCGCCCTGGTGTTCAGCAACATTCCCAAGATCGGTCCCTTCGATCTGACCATGAATCCCAAGACCCTCGGCTTCCTGCGTGAGTTCAGCCTGATCTTCTTCATGTCCGTCATGGGCCTGCTCTATGGCTATAACGTGGTCAGCGCCCTGTCCGGTTCCATGTTCATCCTGGCCATCATGGCTCTGGTCGTGGAAGTCATCGGTATCCTGGTGGCCATCTTTGTCGGCCGTATCCTGATGAAGATGAACTGGGGTATGCTCGCAGGCGCGATCTGCGGCGGCTGCACCTCCGCTGTCGGCCTGGGCACTGCCCTGAGCACCATGGACAGCGACGAGCCCATCGTGGGCTACGGCATCTCCCAGCCCTTTGCCATTCTGGCCAACGTCATCTTGATTTCGCTGTTCCATTCCTACTTCTTCATTTAAACTACATAAAAAAGAGAGCGCTGATCGCTTGTCGATCAGCGCTCCTTTTTTATCCCTGGGGTTTGGAATTGGAGAACTTCTGGTAGGCGGTGTCCACCTTGCTGGCGGGGGCCTGTTCCACCTGGTACCAGCCTTTGCTCTTGGCCTGGTTGAACAGCTCGGTCTGGGCCTTGTGGCTCTGGTTCAGGATCTGCAGAAACTGGTCACGCAGCTGAGTGTTGACGCACTCGGATGCGTAGGTATCATAGTTGGCGCTCATCTTTTTTTCGCCCATCATCAGGTCGGTCACCCATTCCTGCTCGGTCATGGTCGTCGCTCCTTTACTTTAAAAAATTCAGCAGCGTATCGTAGTTCTGCTTGTGCTGGCCGGCGTACTGCTGATAGCTGCTTTTCAGCTGCTGGTCGGTGCACTGCTGCATCGCGTCCTGATACTTGCAGCACATGACCTTCTCAAACCCCAGCTGGTCCTCCAGTGCGCTGAGCTCCTTGGTGGTCAGATTAGCCACGGTGTTCCCTCCTTTGTGTTTCGGCTTCATCCCTATTTTTTCCTTGCCCGGGAAAAATATACGGCACGCCGCCCTTATGGAAGGAAAAAATCAGCCGTCCGTTTTCCACCCGCCCAAAGCAGAAGATGGGGGGCAGGGGAAAGGGGGCGCGGGGATCGAAGGGGAAGCTCAGGGAAAAGCCGTCCCCCTCCCGGTGCACGGTATGGCGGGGCAGGCGCTGGGCGCAGCGGCGCAGCACCTCGTCCTTCCACTCAACGGCTGGGGGCTGTTCCCGGAAGGAGCAGACCAGCTCCTCGGTCACCTGCCGGACGGGCCAGACCCCCTGGCGGCGCAGGCTGTCGATGGACAGGGTGCGCCGCAGGAACAGCCGCCCGCCCTCCGGCATCAGGGTGCCCAGCAGGATGCGCCCGCCCGGCCCCGCCGCATACGCCTTGTAAAGCCCTTCTCCGTCGTCCTTGCGCCAGACTTCAATGACCGCCCGGGGGCCCTGCTCCCTTACGCTCCACTCCATATGTACACCCCCGAAAACGCAGAAAACCTCCGTACATTCTATGTACGGAGGTTTTGAAATGTGTACAGAACCGGGATTACTTTCCGTCCCCGAATTCGGTGAAGAAGCGGTCGTGGATGGCCTGTACCGCCCGGTCGGCGTCGTTGATGTCCACCAGGACGGAGACCTTGATCTCACTGGTGGAGATCATGTTGATGTTGATGCCGGCGTTGAACAGGGCCTCGAACATCA
>JBJDYV010000012.1:0-4081 GCA_051867655.1 Oscillospiraceae bacterium | reverse complement strand
TCCTATAACCACTTTTTTACCTCTAAAATGTTACCTTCACTTTTGCAATCAACCTTCATGTTGACCCCAGTATAGCAACAGGAAAGTCCCATAAAACGGACTCAAAAAAGAAATTCCAATTTAGAACTTCTGTTCGACAGCATAATACAACATTCGTTCGATTCTGTCAAGAAAAATTTTCTAAAAAAGATGGAACAATTTAGTCTGCTTTGCGTCTAAAGAATCAGTAGGATATAAAATAAAGGAGGATCTGCGATGAAAAAACTGCTTTCCGTGATTTTTGCGCTGGCATTGGCCTGCTCCCTCGCCGTGCCCGCCGCCGCGGCCGGGCAGGCGGACGAGCGGCTGGCCGCCGTCACGGCCCGGGTGAAGACCACCCTGGGTCTGGACACCGACGGTTATACCGAATTTTACGGCGACCTGGACGATGACCCGCTTTGCCCCACCTGGTATCTGGAGTGGTACGGGGACGGGAAATCCCTGTCGGTGTCCGCCACGGAGGACGGCAAGGTCCTGAGCTATTACAGCTACGCCGACAGCGCGGTGTCCTCGACCAACCAGTTTGCGCCCACCTTCCCCGCCGGGGATCGGGAGAGCGCCAAGCAGGCCGCCCTGGCCTTCTTGAACAAGGTGCTGGCCGAGGGGGAGAGCGCGGCCCTGGATGAGGAGCGCGGCGCCACCATCCGCCTGGGCGCCACCCGCTACCGCTTCTACGGCGAGATCCTGATCAACGGGCTCAGCGCCGACCTGTCCTTCTCCATCGCTGTCAACTGCGAGGACAACGCCGTGGTCTCCTTCTACCGGGACGACCTGGGCGGCCAGATCATGGGCGATGTGCCCTCCCCGCAGGCCCAGACCGCCGCGGCTCAGGCGGCGGACGAACTGCGCACCACCCTGGCCATGCGCCTGGAGTATGTGCTGCCCGAGAACAGCACCCAGGCGGTGCTGCGCTATCTGCCCGAGGGCGGCGACGAGTTCTATGTGGACGCCGCCACCGGTGAGCTGGTCAATCTGAGCGAGCTGTTCCGCCAAGCAGCCGAGGGCGGATTTGGCGATGCGGGCGGCGGCATTTTTGATTCCAATGAATCGACTGCGGATACCGCTGCCCCGGAGGCAGGCCTGTCCCCCGCCGAGCAGGAGGGCGTCGCCAAGCTGGAGGGCGTGTTGGACCGGGATGCTCTGGATGCCAAGGTGCGCGCCCTTTCCGCTCTGGGGCTGGATGATTACACCCTGGCCACCGTCAGCTACTCCGTGGGCCGGGAGGCGGACGAGGACGGCACCACTCCCGTCACCGCCACCCTGCGCTACGGCAAGCAGGTGGGCAGCGCCTCCTGGCGGCGCACCGCCACAGTGAACGCGCGCACCGGCGAGCTGATCTCCCTGTATAGCTCCGCCCGCCTGACGGAGGACGGCCCGGAGCGCACCGTGAACGCCGGGCAGGCGCAGAAGGCTGCCGAGGGCTTCCTGAACTCCCTTGCTCCCGACCAGTTCGGTAAAACCGCGCTCTACAACAGCTCCGACGCTTTGGAGAGTGAGTCCGCGGTCTCCCACTCCTTTACTTACGCCCAGAAGGAGAACGGCTATTTTTACACCGGGAACGTCTTCTACGTGGGCGTGGACGCCACCGACGGCTCCATCAGCTCCTATGAGAAGTCTTTTGACGATTCCGTGACCTTTGACAGCCCGGAGGGTATCATCTCCGCCGACGCCGCTATCGACGCCTGGCTGGACACCTACGAGACCAGCCTGCGGTACGTCCTGGTGCCCGCCGCCATCGACTTCTCCCAGCCGGAGTATCAGCCCCTGGAGGGGATGGGGTATTCCTACCTGTACCGGCTGGTGCTGGGCTACCAGCTGGAGCGGGACGACTACCTGACCGGCATCGACGCCAAGACCGGTCAGCCCACCGCGCCCGACTGGACCACCGCGGAGACGGCCCTCACCTACAACGACCTGGACGGCCACTGGGCCCGGGAGAAGATCGAGACCCTTGCCCAGTACGGCGTGGGCTACACCGGCGGCTCCTTCCAGCCCGGCAAGGCCCTGACCCAGCTGGATCTGGTTGCCCTGCTGGTAAGCACCGATGGCTATCTGTACCAGCCTGACGAGGAGGGCGCGGCCGATTCCCTGTACGAGCGGGCCTATTCCCTGGGCATCCTGGAGCGCGGGGAGCGGGACGACGGCGCCCTGCTGACCCGGGCGCAGACCGTCAAGCTGATCCTGGACGCCGCCGGATACGGCCCCGTGGCCCAGCTGGAGGGCATTTTCCGCACTGGCTTCGTTGACGACGGGGAGATCCCCGCCGCGTATTACGGCTATGCCGCCCTGGCCCAGGGCCTGGGCGTGGTCGGCGGAGCGCCGGGCAGCAAATTCCTGCCCAATGCCGAGAGCACCCGCGCGGAAGCGGCCGCGATGCTGTTTAATCTCATGAGCCGGTAAAAGGAATCAAACCACAGCCCCGGCCCGCCAAACGGCGGGCCGGGGCTTTACGTTGGACGCATTTTTTGAACTCCGATCAGTTTTCATTCGGCCGCTCCGATGACGCGGCAAGAGCGATCTCCCGGACGAGCTGCTCCAGCGTCACGGTCTCCAGGCTGGCTTTGATCGCCTGGATCGTATCGTCCAGGTGGCCGCCCAGCACGTTTTCAAAGGAGCGGCCGACCTTGCAGGTGCGTGAAATGTTGGGGTGGAAGGAAAACAGGTCCGTTCGGCTGCTGCCCTCCACCGCCGCGAAGATATCCCACAGGGTGATCTCCGCGGGAGACTTTGCCAACGTGGTGGTCCCCTTGCCCGCCGAGATGTTCAGAAGCCCGGCTTCCTTCATTTTGCCGAACTGCTGCCGCACCATGACGGGGTTGCAGCCCGTGCTCTCCGCAATCATGGAGCTGGTGATTTTTTCCCCGTTTGAAATGGCGATCAGGATCAGCATTTGAACGGAAACCGTAAATTGTGTGCTCATTCGCATCGGACATACCCCGCTCCGATTCATTTGCATCCATTATACCATATTGTGAATAAATTGCAAAAGTTTTATTGTAGCCATTGACGCTACAGGTTTGGAGCGCTATACTGTTTCCATCAAGAAAAAGGAGGGTCTTACCATGACCAACGAAACTTTAACTGTAATGAAGAAGCGCTCTTCCTGCAAGGCGTTTACGGACACTCTGCCGGAGAAGGAGAAGCTCGAGGCGATCGCGCAGGCGGCGATCGAATCTCCCAGCGCCACGAACAAGCAGCCGTGGCAGGTCATTGTGGTGACGGACAAGGGCCTGATCGACGAGATGGAAGAGGAGACCGTCCGGATGATGGGGCAGCTCCCCGCCTACAAGGGCTTCTATGACCTGGTCACCTCCACGGGGATGAAGCTCTTTTACAACGCGCCGTGCATGATCGTTCTGCCCATCGACAAGAGCAATCCCTACGCCGCTTACGACTGCGGGATCGCCACTCAGTCGATCTGCATCGCGGCCCAATCCCTTGGGGTGGCAAGCCACATTGTGGCGATCAACGAGGTCGCGTTCTCCGGGGAGAAGGCCGCGTACTTCAAAGAGAAGCTCCGCTTCCCCGAGGGGTATGAGTTCGGTCTGGCCGTTCTTCTCGGCAATGAGGCGGCCGCGGGCACGCCCCACGAGCCCAATCCGGATCGGATCACGTACATCGGCTGACCCAAAAGAAAAACGAAGGCCTGCTCACCTGAGCGGGCCTTCTTGTTGTTCTCCGTATAGAGTTGGGGTTGCGCGCACTGCTAACTGAGAAGCATCTCCACATCCTCCACGGACAAGCCCTCCTGAAGGGCCAGGTTGACCCCGAAGCCAATGACCTTGGCCAGGTCGGCGGCGCTCTGGTCGATATCCCGGGGCGTGACCATCAGCCCCGCGCCCGCGCCCCGCAGGGCCTCCGGCTCCAGGTCGCCCTTGCCCGCCTCCGCCAGCACGTCGGCGCACAGGGTGGCCACGTCCACCACCGTGGGCACCCCCAGGGCGATGACGGGCACCCCCAGGGTCTCCCGGTTCAGGGCGGTGCGGTGGTTGCCCACGCCGGAGCCCGGCGTGATCCCCGTGTCGGCCAGCTGGATGGTGGA
>JBJDYV010000011.1:0-66475 GCA_051867655.1 Oscillospiraceae bacterium | reverse complement strand
TCAACAGGCGCTCGATTAATATACCAAATCACCCCCAGTTTGTCAACACTTTTTTACTCTTTTTTTGCCCCAATTTTTCACTTTCTTTTTCCGCCACAAAATCTGCGGTCTGCCTTTAAAATAAGGCCACAAGATGTGCTCTCCCCTATTTTTCTTTTCTCCGAAATCGCAGCAGAATTTGCGCGGCAAGCGGCAGAGCTAACCCCAAAATCAGTCCGACTGCGGGCAGGACTTGCCTGCAGAACAGCCTTGTATTTTCAAGCGAAGCAAAGAGTGTCCATCCCCCGGCCAGAGCAATGACTGCCGCTGGCAGGATGCTCCACCGGCTCCATGTTCCCGGGCGCAGTTGGTCGGCCAGTTCCCGCCACGCGTGGAGCAGCAGGCCGGACAGGGTCAGGTCGGACAGGGTCCAGAGGGCAGCGAACAGGGCCTCGGTGCGCTGAAAGGCACCCTTGACGCCCAGTCCCTGTACCATAATCAAAAAGGGTGCGCTCAAGCGGGCAGTCAGCCGGGGCCCCAGGCAGCCGAGCACAGCCCCCAGCAGCAGCGTGACCGCCGCGCAGAAGGCAACCGTCCACCCGACGGCCCGACGGCTGTTATGCGCTCGCACGGTAACTTTACGGCCTAATGCGGCAGCGGGAAATACATTTAACAAGAGCCCCGCCGTCGCCGCGCTGCACCCTGGAAGGGCCGCCGCCTCCGACCCGGACAGCCGGAAGCTGCTCCCCTCTACTCTAAAAACGGCCAAAAACAGCACACCCGCCAGGGCCACCGCCAGGGCCAAGTAGAAGATCTCCCCCGCCCGGGCGAAGGCGGAGGTCTTGCCCAGGCCCATCCAGACCGCCACTGCCAGCAGAGCCGCCGCGCAGAGGAAGGCGGGGCCGTCCCCGTATACCTCCGCCAGCCGGGCCGCGCTCAGGCGCAGAGACAGCGTCAGCGTCAGGAGAGTCCAAATCAGATAAACGATCGTCAGGACGCCTCCCGGAATCCTGCCCAGCGTCCGGCAGAGTCCCCCGTTCTGGCAGAGTCCGGCCCCCGCCCAAAGGGCGATCAGCAGCAGCGGCAGCGCCCCGAGAGCGGCCAGCCAGCCCGCGCTTCCCGCCTTCTGGGCGGTCAAGGCGGGCAGCAGGTCGGTGGCCGGGGCCAGCAGGGCCGTCGCCAGCAGCACCATCATCTGGCGCAGGGAAAGCGCGTCACGTTCCATCGGCATCCTCCCGAATCTGTACTGTCCCGGCCAGCACCAAAGTCTTCTCTTCCAAGGCGAGCAGGGGCAGCTCCAACCGACCGTCCTCCTCCAGCCGCATCAGGCTTTGGAGGACCGTGGCCGACGGAGCCTGGGAGTTCAACTCGATGGAGGACAGGCGCTTGGCCCCGCCGCCCGCGCCCTCTAACAACTCCCGTGCCGTGCCGTCCGCGGCCAGCCAGACCGTGGCACTTTGGCCCAGGGCAGGCTCCTTCAGGGCGGCTTCCAGCACGGCGGGCAGGTCGGTGTCCGCCCCCAGCACCAGCTGGGTCACATGGGTCAGGGACACATACTCCTCCCCCGCTCCCTTCAGGGCGGCTTCGGCCTCGGCCAGATTGCGGCCCGACCCGGAGAGTACGGACGCCTGAGCTTCTCCGCTGCCCTCGCCGGGGTCGCTGGCCGCGGTCAAGGTCACCCCATTGTCGGTCCAGTCCACTCCCAGCACCTGGACCAGCATGGTATCCTCCAGCTCCCGGGCAAAGGGCAGGGCCTCGCAGCCGGCCAGCGGCAGAAAGGCCAGCAAAAGAATCAGCGCGCGTTTCAACCTTGGTTCCTCCTGTTCCAGGTGTTCAGATATTTCTCCCGCAGCTTGGCCCGGGGCAGGGGCTGGCGCAGGACGGCATGGCCCTCCATCTGCTCCCCGGCGTTGGAGGAAAAGGGCGTCAGGTAAGCCACGCCAAAGCTCTCGATGGACGCCAGGCGGCACACCAGCACCGCCCCTACCAGCACCATGCCGAAGCAGCCGATGATACTGGCCGCCACCGCCAGCAGGAAGCGCCAGATGCGCAGGGCGCCCGCGAAATCCTGGGAGGGCATAGTGTACCCCGCAATGCCCGCGATGGCCACCACGATCAGTACGGCGGGCGACACGATCTTGGCCTCCACCGCCGCCGAGCCCACCACCAGGCCGCCCAGGATGGACACCGTCTGCCCGATGGCGGCGGGCAGGCGCAGCCCCGCCTCCTGGAGCACCTCAAAGGCCAGGAGCATGATGAGCACCTCAAACACCGTGGTAAAGGGCACGTCCGTCTTGGCGGCGTTGATGGACAGGGCCAGCTTCAGGGGGATCATTTCCGGGTGGAAGGTGACGGCGGCGACATAGAGGCTGGGCAGAAACAGGGTGATGAGCATACACACATACCGCAGCACTGTCAGGGCGGAGGCCACCATCCAGTTTTCCGACTTGTCCTGGCCCGTTTTGAAGAACTGCTGGATGTTTCCGGGCAGCAGATAGCCCAGGGGAATGCCGTCGATCAAAACGCCCACCCGCCCCTCCACCAGGCCGGAGCAGAACCGGTCGGGCCGCTCGGTATAGGCGATCAGGGGGAAGGAGGTGTCCACCTCGTCCACAATATACTCCTCCAGGCTTCCGGTCATCAGCAGAGCGTCCACGTCAATGGCCCGGATGCGCTTCTCCGTCTCTGCCACCAGGGCAGGGTCGGTGATCCCCTTTATATAAAGAATATCCACCGGGGTCAGGGTCTGGCGGCCCACGATCTGTTCCTTCACCTTCAGCTCCGGAGCCCGCAGACGGCGGCGCACCAGGCTGGTGTTGGTGCGGATGCTCTCCACAAAGGAGTCCTTGGCCCCCTTGATGGCCGGCTCGTTCTCCGGGTCGGACACCGAGCGCTTTTCCTCCGTTCCGGTGGAGAAGGACAGGGCCTTGCCCGGCTCGAAGACCAGCACACAGTCCCCGTTGATCAGGGCCTCCACCGTCTCGTCCATGGCCGTGCGCTCGGTCACGGTCAGGTCATATACTCCGCCCCGGCGCATGCGCTCATAGGCCTGCTCCAGGGTGCAGTCCGCCAGGGCGTCGTTTTGGGCCAGGGGTTTGAGCAGGTAATCGCAGGCCCGCTCCAGGCGCACCATGCCGCTGACAAAGCAGAGGGTCACCGTCCGCTCCGGGTCGCCGTGCAGCTCCAGGGGGCGGGCGGTAAAGTCCACACACCCCTCAAAGACTTTTTGCAGGCTCTCCACCGTCAGGGGCAGGTCGATGCGGGGTTCCCTGCGGGGGTGGGGCGGTATGTTCTCCTGCTTCATCCCGAAAAAGCCCATGTTTCATCCGTCCTTTTTCACTGCGTTATGAATTAATGTGGCTTTTCCGGAATGAAATATACTCCAGAAAACAAAAACAGACCGCGTCCCGTAGGACGCGGTCTGCTCAAATTTAAATTTGCGTTTTGAGAGATCAGCACATGGGCTTCAGGTCGGGGCTGATGGTCAGGGTAGCCTCGGTGGCCTCCTGGACCTGCTCGACGGTGAACTCGGGGTTGATCTCGGTCAGCACCAGGCCGTTGGGAGTGACTTCGATCACGCCCATCTCGGTGATGATCAGGTTGACGACCTTCTGGGCGGTCAGGGGCAACTTGCACTTCTTCAGGATCTTGTGAGCGCCCTTGGCGGTGTGCTCCATGGCTACGATGACCTTCTTGGCGCCCACGACCAGGTCCATAGCGCCGCCCATGCCGGGGCACTTCTTGCCGGGGATGATCCAGTTGGACATGTTGCCCTCTTCGTCGCACTCCAGGCAGCCCAGGATGGTGGCATCCACATGGCCGCCGCGGATGATGCAGAAGGAGGTAGCGCTGTCGATGAAGGAGCCGCCGAGAGCGACGGAGGAGGGAGAACCGCCGGCGTCCACGATGTAGGGATCCACATGGTCCTCATCGGGCTTGGGGCCGGCGCCCACGCAGCCCAGCTCGGCGTGCAGGGTCAGCTTCACGCCCTCGGGCAGATAGTTGGGCACCAGAGTGGGGATGCCGATACCCAGGTTGACCACGTCGCCGTCCTTCAGTTCCTTGGCAACGCGGGCAGCAATAGTAGCTTTGATCTGATTCTTATCCATTACAGCTTACCTCCGTCCACGATGTAGTCCACAAAGATACCCTGAGTCATGACGTTCTCAGGCTCGATCTCGCCGGTCTCCACCACGTTGTCAGCCTCGCAGATAACGATGTCGGCGTCGGTGGCGACCACGGTGCTGTAGTTGCGGCTGGTGCCCTTGTACCAGACGTTGCCGGCCTTGTCGACCTTATAGCCGCTGATCAGAGCCACATCGGCGTGGACGGGCTTCATGACCAGATACTCACGGCCGTCGATCTCGATCTTGGAGTGGACCAGCGGGGACTCCTCAACCAGAGTGCCCAGACCGGTGGGGGTGATGACGCCGCCCAGGCCGCCGCCGCCGGCGCGGATCATCTCAGCCAGAGAGCCCTGGGGGATCAGCCAGACTTCCATGGAGCCGTCGTTCATCTGAGTGGCCACGTTGGGGTTCAGGCCCACGTGAGAGGCGATCAAGCGCTTGACCTGATGGTTGTCGATCAGCTTGGCCAGGCCGTAGCCGGTAGCAGGGCTGTCGTTGGCGATGATGGTCAGGTCCTTAACGCCCTTCTCCACCAGCGCATCGATGACGTGGTGCGGGTTGCCGCAGCCCAGGAAGCCGCCGATTGCAACGGTCATTCCGTCCTTGACGAGATCCGCAGCATCCTGCAAAGAAACAAACTTAGGCATGGGAATACCTCCTACTTAAATAATGAAAATATGCATGCGGTCGGGCGGGGAAATTCCCGCCCGGCCGCAGGTATTACGAAATTAGCACTTCTCGAAGATGGTGGCGACACCCATGCCGCCGCCGATGCACAGGGTAGCCAGGCCCTTCTTGGCGTCGTCGCGCTTCTGCATCTCGTGCAGCAGGGTGACGATGATACGGGCGCCGGAAGCGCCGACGGGGTGGCCGATGGAGATGGCGCCGCCGTTGACGTTGACCTTGCTCATATCGAAGTTCAGCTCACGGGCGACCGCGATGGACTGAGCGGCAAAAGCCTCGTTGGCCTCGACCAGGTCGATGTCGTCGATGGTCAGGCCGGCCTTGGCCATAGCCTGCTTGGAGGCGGGAACGGGGCCGACACCCATGATCTTGGGATCGACGCCGCCGTGGCCCCAGGAGACCAGCTTGGCCATGGGCTTCAGGCCGTACTTCTCAACAGCCTCGCCGGAGGCCAGCACGATGGCGGCAGCGCCGTCGTTGATGCCGGAAGCGTTGCCGGCGGTGACGCGCGGGGTGTGCTTCTTGGTGTCAGCCTCGTGGACACCGGTCAGCTCGAAGGTATGGACGATCTCATCCTCAACACCCTCGGGGCCGCAGGGGAAAGCGCCCTTCAGCTTGGCCAGAGCCTCAGCGGTGGTGCCGGCGCGGGGGAACTCGTCCACCTTGAACTCGACCATTTCCTTCTTCTTCTTGACCATGACGGGAACGATCTCGTCATCGAAGCGGCCGGCCTTCTGAGCGGCCTCGGTCTTCTGCTGGGAGGCCAGACCGAAGGCGTCCAGCTCCTCGCGGGTGATGCCCCACACGTCGCAGATGTTCTCGGCGGTGGTGCCCATGTGATAGTTGTTGTAAGCGTCCCACAGGCCGTCCTTGATCATGGTGTCGACGACCTTCTTGTCGCCCATGCGGGCGCCCCAGCGCTCAGCAGGCAGAGCATAGGGAGCGGCGGACATGTTCTCGGTGCCGCCGGCCACGATGATCTCAGCATCGCCGGAAGCGATGGCGCGGGCAGCCTCGATGACGGACTTCATGCCGGAGCCGCAGACCATACCGACGGTGTAAGCGGGGACGGAGAAGGGCAGACCGGCCTTGATGCCGACCTGGCGGGCGGGGTTCTGGCCCTGCGCGGCAGTCAGGATGCAGCCGAACATCAGCTCATCGACCTGCTCGGGCTTCACGCCGGCGCGGTTCAGGGCCTCTTTGACCACCACGGCGCCCAGATCAGTGGCGGGGGTGTCCTTCAGGGAGCCGCCGAAGGAGCCTACGGCAGTACGGCAGCAGTTGACGACATAGATGTCTCTCATGTTTTACGACCTCCAAAATTTATAAGTTCCCATAGGGGTTTATCACTGCATCGAAATTATATACCTGTGAATTGTAAAAATCAACCGCCAGCTTACACTTTTTTCTGCCTAAAAGCGGCTTTTGGCCCCGGTCCCGAACGTGTTCGGAACCGGGGCCGCATGTTTCTTTTGTTATCCGCCGATGATCCCCCAGGCGAAGTTCTTCCAATTGATGCCCGTCCAGCTCTCGCCGTTTTCGTACCACGCCTGGCTGACCGCACTTTCCTGGGCGTGGGTGAACAGGTTTACCTGTCCCTCCAGGACCCCGGCCTCCTGCAGCGCCGCCAGGGTGTGCTTTGCCGTGGTCTGCAGGGTCACAGTGACGCTCCGCGTCGAAGGCGTGACCTCCGGGCGCTCCACCGCAGCGGCCGGGCGGTCACCCGGCTCCGCCTGCTGTTTCTCCTCGTAGAAGGTGATCGTCAGGTCGTTGAGAAAGCAGGTTTCCCGGCGGTCGTCACTGTAATCCAGCAGGTAGCGCCGGCCCAGGCCGCCCTCGGCGAAGTCGGCCAGAACCGCTTCAAACACCTTTTCACGGGCGCCTTTGCTGACTGCGACTTCACTATAGCCTTCTTCCGGCGTGTAGCTGGTCAGGGTCATGCTGATGACATCCTCCGCCGACTTGTCGGTCAGCCTGTACATTTCCTCGATCACCTGGGGCAGGTTGACCAGGGCGTCCAGCTTTGCGGTGGGGGACGCCGGGTCGTCCAGGGCCCCGGTGCTGATCGGGATCTCATAGCTGTAATCCCGGCTGACGGTCTTGCCGCTCTTCAGCGTGTAGACCACCTCAAATCCGGAGGTTTCCACCGTGCCGCTCCCGGACACGCTCCTGCGCTCAATGGCGTCCTTGTTGCCCACCACGGCCTGGTGGGCCTCTATCACGGCGCGGATCACCGCAGGATCGGACGTCTCCACATCAAGAAAGCTTGCCGCATCATAGGGTGCCGTGTCCATGTTGCAGATCGCCACCGACGCCACGTCCTCCGCGGCGGGCACCCGCCGCTCGAAGCCGGTCAGGTCGAACTCCATGACGCACACCAGCACCACCAGCGCCGCCAGGAAGGGCACACATCCCTTCCAGTGGTGGAACACCCGGAAGGATTTCTCCAGCAGCATCCGCGCCAGGAAATAGCCCGCCGCGCCGCAGAGCAGCATGAACACCAGCAGGGTCCACGCCCCCTCGGGCAGGGCGCCGCAGAAGATCTCATAGAGCAGGCAGCCGAAGGCCAGGGCGCAGCAGAAGGCCACGCCGTACTGGAACACGGGGCGCATCCAGGGCACGGTGACCACGTCCCCCACCCGTTCCATGTCCCGGCGGCGGTACAGCGCCAGGGCCAGGCCGGCCAGGATCAGGCCGAAAATGACGTAGACCAGGATGTAGCCCAGGCCGGACAGCCACGCGGTCTCGTACTGCCGCATCCCGTCCGCGAACTGCGTCCGCACCTCCAGGTTTGCTTCCAGCTTCCAGATGGGGGTCAGCCACTCAGCCGCGCTCCAAAGCCCCAGGATGCCCGTATAGCCGAACACGAAGCGGGACAGGGTCAGGTCCAGCAGAGTCACCAGTCCCACGGCCAGGCAGTTGAAGATGACATAAAAAGCGGGCAGGCCCAGCACATGACCGGTAAACATGGCGCAGAAGGTGGCAAAGCAGAAGAAGAACAGCTCCATCAGGGTCACGCTGAAGAACCACATGGCCAGGGCCCCCGCGTCCACCACGCCCTGGGCCGCCTCGGCCAGCAGGGTCAGCACGAAGACAATCAGGTTCGGCCCCACCAGGAAGGTCATGCCGGACAGGAAATTGGTCAGGAACAGGCCCTCCCGGCGAACGGGCAGGGTGTGCATCAGGCAGACCGCGCGGTTGTTGCAGAGATAGGACCACACGGCGCACGCCGCCAGCAGGGAGAAGACCGCCGCCAGGGGCAGGCCCAGATCCGTGATCCGATGGAGTACATGCCAGTGGGCAAAGCGGACGGGGTCGTAATTGTCCAGGATCAGGCTGACAGGGAACACAAACAGCCAGATCAGCAGATACAGCCCCCAGATGGGCCAGAACCGGGTTAGGTTCTTTTTATACAGGGTCAGATTAAACCATGATCTCGCGGACCGCATAGTCCTCACCTCCCAGCTCATAGATAAAGATCTCCTCCAGGGTCAGGGGCAGTGCCTCCATCAAAATGGGGGAATACACCGCCAGACGGTTGGTGACCTCGTCCGCCCTGCCCCGGATGATCAGGGTGTGGATGCGCCCCACCTGGGACACGTGCAGGACCTCCATGTCCTCGGGCAGCTTGGGCATCTCCTTCTCCTGGAACACCACCTGCATTTTCACCACATTGCCCTGCAGGTCGGACAGGGAGCGCTCCACCAGCACCTTGCCCCTGGACAAAATACCCACATGGTCGCATACGTCCTCCAGCTCCCGCAGGTTGTGGGAGGACACCAGCACCGTGGTGCCGTGCTCAGCCACGTCGCCCATCAGCAGGCTCCACACCTGCCGGCGCATGACCGGGTCCAGGCCGTCCACCGGCTCGTCCAGGATCAGGTAGTCCGGCCGGCAGCACAGGGCCAGCCAGAAGGCGCTCTGCTTCTGCATGCCCTTGGACAGACGGCGGATGGGCCGCTTTTCATCCACGGTGGTGAAGATGTCCTTCAGGGCCTGATAGCGCTTCTCGTCGAATTTCGGATAAAAACCCTTGTAGAACTTCATCATGTCCCGGGTGGAGGCCGACAGGAAATAATACAGTTCGTCGGGGATGGAGGTCACCCGCGCCTTCACCGCCGGGTTTTCGTAGACGTCCTGTCCGTCCACTTTGATCGTGCCCCCGTCCGGGCGGTAGATGCCGGTGATGTGGCGCAGGATGGTGGATTTGCCCGCGCCGTTGGGTCCCACCAGGCCGTAGATGGAGCCGGTGGGCACCGTCATGGTCAGGCCGTCCAGGGCCCGGAAGTCGTCAAAGTTCTTGATGACGCCGCGTACTTCGATCATGGCTGCACCTCCTCATTCCGATCGTTTTTCTGCGCCGATTCCTCCGCCTGGCGCAGCCGGTCCGCCAACTCCCGGGCCGTCATGCCCAGAAACATCAGCTCGGCCGCCGCCGCGTCGAACCGGCTCAGCAGCTCCTTGCGCCGCTGCTCGTTGACGTCCTTCTGCTCCGCGGCGAAGGAGCCTTTCCCCGCCACGGTGTACAGATACCCCTCCCCCTCCAGGGCCTCATAGGCCCGCTGGATGGTGTTGGGGTTGATGGCCAGCGAGGATGCCAATGCCCGCACCGAGGGAAGCTTATCCCCGGGCAGAATGGCTCCCGTTACCACCAGATGGCGCAGCCCATCCTTCACCTGTTCATAGATGGGGCGCGCGTCCCGATAATTCAGACTGATCACGTCCACCCTCCTCATTTCTGCAAACTGTATGATTTGTCTTGGTACAGTCAGTATACGTTGCCGGGCAGGAGGAAACAAGCGCTTTTCCCTTAAAACTTTCTTACGATTTTCTGAACGTGCCCGTTTTCGCGCTTTGTCTGCCCCAGGCGGACACTTACACCAATTTTTCCGCCTTTTTTCTCCCGGAAAAGGTGGTTTTTGACGGCGGGTCCCCGTTGCCAAAGTTTTTACTTTCTGCTATAATGTCTTCGCTTGGCATTTACACTATTAATACAAGGGTGATCCTTTTCATGAACGACATGATCGGCGCGATCATTTTTCTGACCAAAGACCATACCGGAACTCTGATGCTGGAGCCCATTTTGTTTGAACCGGCGGCGGCCTGGCTTTCCCAAACCTTACAGGCGGCGGGGCTGGGGCGCTTTTTAGTCGTCTGTCACGAGGACGACCGTGCCGCCGCCGCGGCCTGCTTCCCCGGCGAGGCCCAGTTCGTCACCACCGGCGATGAAAACGCCTTTGAAAAGCTCTCCTGCTTTCTGGAGCAGCTGGACGGGCGGGTGGTGGTGTTTACTTCCCCCGTCTTCCTGACCGACGTGGGCGCGCAGCGCCTGACCGCTCCGGAGCCCCCGCCCCGGAATATGATGGGCACGGGTGCGTTCTGCATGGACGCCGCCGCGCTGAAGCAGGCGCTGGACGCGGGCGTCTCCGACGACTTTGAGGAGGTCCTGCGCCAGACCGGCCAGGAGTTCTGCGAGGGCGCAGATTGGACCGGCCGCTCGGTCTACAAGCTGGAATCCCGGCTGGACCTGATGGACGTGCAGGCCGTGGCCCGGAAGCTGACCGTGGCCCGGCTGGTGCGCCGGGGCGTCCGGGTGGTGGACCCCGACGCGGTCTATGTGGGCCCCAATGTCCAGGTGGGCGGCGGCACCGTCCTGCTGCCGGGCACCATCCTGCGCGGGAATACCGTGATCGGGGAACACTGCGAGATCGGTCCCAACACCATGATCCGGGACTGCACCGTGGGCGACCGGGTAACGGTAAACTCCTCTCAGCTCAACGAGAGCACGGTGGACTCCGACACCACCGTGGGTCCCTTCGCCTATGTCCGGCCCAACTGCCATGTGGGCTCTCACGTCAAGGTAGGCGATTTCGTGGAGCTGAAGAACTCCTCCATCGGCGACAACACCAAGATCTCCCATCTGACCTATGTGGGAGATTCCGATGTGGGCAAGCACGTCAACTTCGGCTGCGGCACCGTCACCGTCAACTACGACGGCGATACCAAATACCGCACCACCATCGGGGATGACGCGTTTATCGGCTGCAACACCAATTTGGTGGCTCCCGTCCAGGTGGGCGACGGGGCCTATACCGCCGCCGGCTCCACCATTACCGACGACGTGCCCGCCGGCGCCCTGGCGATCGCCCGCAGCACCCAGGTGGTCAAGCGGCAGTGGGCTACCAAGCGCAGGAAAAGGAATGGAAAGAGCAATTAAATTGTTATAAACCAAATTAATACAAACAAATGAGAGAGGGATGCACCATGATCGCGCACGGAAAGGACATTAAAATCTTCGCCGGCAACTCCAATCGCCCCCTGGCGGAAGCCATCTGCAGGGACATCGGGATCAGTTTGGGCAACGCTGAGGTGGGCGCTTTTTCCGACGGAGAGAACTTCGTCTCCATCTATGAGACCGTCCGCGGCTCCGACGTGTTCGTTGTCCAGTCCACCTGTGGCCCCGTCAACGACAACCTGATGGAGCTGCTTATCATGATCGACGCTCTGAAGCGGGCCTCCGCCGGCCGGATCACCGCCGTGATCCCGTACTTCGGCTACGCCCGCCAGGACCGCAAGACCAAGCCCCGCGACCCCATTTCCGCCAAGCTGGTGGCCAACCTGATCACCCGCGCCGGCGCCGACCGCGTGCTGACCATGGACCTGCACGCCAACCAGATCCAGGGCTTCTTCGACATCCCCGTGGACAACCTGCTGGGCTCCCCCGTCTTTGTGGATTACTTCATGCAGAAATATGCCGCCGTCCATGAGGAGACCATGGTGGTCTCCCCCGACGTGGGCTCCGTGGCCCGCGCCCGCGCCTTTGCCCAGAAGCTGGACATGCCCATGGCCATCGTGGACAAGCGCCGCCAGAAGGCCAACTCCTCCGAGGTCATGAACATCATCGGCGACGTCAAGGATAAGAACGTCATCCTGCTGGATGACATGGTGGACACCGGCGGCTCCCTCTGCCACGCCGCCAAGGCTCTGGTGGAGATCGGCGGTGCCAAGTCCGTCACCGCCTGCGCCAGCCACGGCGTGCTCTCCGGCCCCGCCGTGCAGCGCATCACCGAAAGCGCCCTGGACGAGGTCGTCTTCCTGGACACCATTCCCGCCAACGAAGCCGCCAAGGCCTGCCCCAAGATCAAGTACCTCTCCGTGTCCCATATGTTTGCCGAGGCCATTGACCGCATCTATCACGAGTCCTCGGTCTCCAAGCTGTTCCTGTAAGCAAGAATAAAATCGGGGCGGGAAACTTCCCGCCCCCTTTTTTCCGTGAGGTAAACTATGTTCCTGAAAAAGACGTCCGGCGTGGACTGGCTCATTGTGGGCCTGGGCAATCCCGGCGACAAGTACGAAAACACCCGGCACAACGTGGGCTTTCGCGCGCTGGACGAGTTGGCCGAGACCGCAAATGTGCCGGTTCAGAAGCTGAAATACAAGGCTTTGACCAACACCTGCACTGTCAGCAGCGCCAAGGTGCTGCTGATGAAGCCCATCACCTATATGAACCTGTCCGGCGAGGCCGTGGGCGAGGCCGCCCGGTTCTACAAGATCCCCCCTGAGCGGGTGCTGGTTCTGTCCGACGACGTCTCCCTGCCCGTGGGCAAGCTGCGCATCCGCAAAAGCGGCAGCGCGGGCGGGCACAACGGCCTGAAGAGCATCATCCAGCACCTGGGCACCGATCAGTTCCCCCGGGTGAAGATCGGCGTGGGCGGCAAGCCCCACCCCGATTACGACATGGCCGACTGGGTGCTGGGAAAATTTCCGCCCGAAGACAAAAAAATCATCGACGAGATGGTGCAAAAAGCGGCCCAGGCCGCGGCGTATTATATCAAGGAGGGCCCCGACAAGGCCATGGGAAAGTTCAATTAAGCAGGGCCCTCCCCCTTCCTTTCCCCGTTCCGGGGTGCTTTTGCGCCCATGGCTTCCAAAATTTTCTAATCCCTGAGGCAGATCATGAAACTTCTTACTTCCATTGTCAATCAAATACCGGAGTTTCAAAAGCTTCTGGCGGCCATCGACTCAGGCGGCTGCCCGGCGGCGGTCTCCGGGCTGTCCCCCATCCACCGGGCTCACTTCGCCGCCGCCATCCGGCAGGCGCAGGAGTGTCCGGTGGTGCTGGTGTGCGCCGATGAGCGGGAGGGGGAGCGTCTCTGCTCCGACCTGGCTGCCTTCACCGGCGAGCAGGCTTTGCTGCTGACCGCCCGGGAATTTGTCTTCCACGACAGCGCCGCAATTTCCCGCCAGTGGGAGCACAAGCGGCTGAACGTCATGGAGGCCATGCTGGACGGACGCGCGAACCTGGTGGTCGCCACCGTGGAGGCCCTGCTCCAGCGCACCATTCCCCGGGAAACCCTCTCCGGCGTGCGCTTCACTTTGGACGCCCACGGCTCCTACGACCTGAACGAGCTGGCCGAGCGCCTGACAGCCGCGGGCTACTCCCGCTGCGAGCAGGTGGAGGGCGTGGGCCAGTTCGCCCTGCGGGGCGGCATTCTGGATTTCTTCTCCCCCGCCCACGAAAAACCCGTGCGCGTGGAGTTCTGGGGAGATGACGTGGACTCCATGGGCCTGTTCGACGTGTCCTCCCAGCGGCGGATCCAGAGCCTGGAGCAGGCCGTGATCCTCCCCGCCGGGGAGGTGCTGCCCGCCCTTTCCCCCGACCCGGACTGTCTGGGCGGGGACAAAAATCTGCCTAAGGTTTATCCGAAAATGGCCACCGCCGCCGACTACCTGCCCCCGGACGCCGTGGTCCTGTTCTCCGAGAGCCCCCGGGTGGCGGAACGGGCCAAAAATTACTTGTGGCAATTGAATGAGGACGTGAAAGCCCTCATTGAAAATCAGATCATCGACGGGAAAGGCGCGATTTACGCCCGCACCTTTGACGAGCTGATGGGTGTGCTGGAGGACTGGCCGGTGTGCTTTCTGGACTCCTTCACCGTGTCCGAATACCCCGCCCGGCCCCGCACCCTGCTGAATCTGCTGGCCAAACAGCTGCCCTCCTTCGGCGCCAGCCTGGAGACCGCCGTGGCCGACCTGGAGCACTACGAAAACAGCGACACGGGCGTGGTGGTTCTGGTGGGCAGCGAGCAGCGGGCCCTGAATCTGCAATCCCTGCTGCGGGAGCAGAAGCGCAAGACCGCCGTGGACTTCCAGCTGCACGAGCTGCCCGCGCCGGGCAAGGCGGTCATCGCCGTGGGTGGCCTGTCCGCCGGTGTGGAGTACGCCGGGGCCAAGGTGGCCATTTTGACCGAGGGCCAGGCCGTCCCCGCCAAAAAGAGCCGCAAAAAGGACACTTCCAACCGTCAGAAGCTCCAGAGCTATGCTGACCTGTCCCCCGGCGACCTGGTGGTGCACGAGCACCACGGCATCGGCCGCTTCCTGGCCATGGTGAAGATGCCGGTGGACGGGGTGGAAAAGGACTATGTGAAGATCGCCTACGCCGGGGGGGACACCCTGTATGTGCCCGCCACCCAGCTGGACCTGGTCAGCAAGTACATCGGCTCCGGCGAGGGCGAGCAGGAGCGCAAGCTCTCCCGTCTGGGCGGCGCCGACTGGGAGAAGGCCAAGACCCGTGCCAAAAAGGCGGTGGCCGACCTGGCCAAGGGCCTGATCCAGCTCTACGCCGAGCGCCAGCGCCAGCCGGGCTACTCCTTCTCCCCCGACTCCCCGTGGATGAAGGAATTTGAAGACGAATTCGAGTACGCCGAGACCGAGGACCAGCTGCGCTGTATTGCCGAGATCAAGGCAGACATGGAACGGCCCCAGCCCATGGACCGGCTGCTCTGCGGCGACGTGGGCTACGGCAAGACCGAGGTGGCCTTCCGGGCCATCATGAAATGCGTGCTGGACGGCAAGCAGGCCGCCATTCTGGTGCCCACCACCGTGCTGGCCCGCCAGCACTACCTGACCGCCAAGCGGCGGTTTGCCAAGTACCCCGTGGAGATCGAGGTGGTCTCCCGCTTCCGCACCGCCACCCAGATGAAGGCCGCCCTGCAAAAGGTGGCCGATGGCAAGGTCGATCTGCTGATCGGCACCCACCGGCTGCTGCAGAAAGACGTGCACTTCAAGGACCTGGGCCTTCTGGTGGTGGACGAGGAGCAGCGCTTCGGCGTCACCCACAAGGAGCGGCTGAAGGAGATCTCCAAGCAGGTGGACGTGCTGACCCTGTCGGCCACCCCCATCCCCCGCACGTTGAACATGGCCCTCAGCGGCATCCGGGACATGTCCACTCTGGAGGAGCCGCCCCAGGGCCGCCAGCCGGTGCAGACCTATGTGGTGGAGCACGACTGGTCCCTGCTGGCCGACGCCATGCGCCGGGAGCTGGAGCGGGGCGGGCAGGTGTACTACCTGCACAACCGGGTGGAGACCATCACCCAGACCGCCGGACGCATCAAGCGCATGCTGGGCGAGGACGTGCGCATCGGCATCGCCCACGGCAAGATGAGCCAGGAGGAGCTCAGCGACGTCATGCAGCAGATGACCGACAACGAGCTGGACATTCTGGTCTGCACCACCATCATCGAAACCGGCATCGACTTGGGCAACGTCAACACCCTGATCATTGAGGACGCCGACAAGATGGGTCTGGCCCAGCTCCACCAGATCCGGGGCCGGGTGGGCCGCTCGGGCCGCCGCGCCTATGCCTACATGACCTACCGCAAGGGCAAGGTGCTCTCCGAGGTGGCCTCCAAGCGGCTCTCCGCCATCCGGGAATTTGCCGAGTTCGGCTCCGGCTTCAAGATCGCCATGCGGGATCTGGAGATCCGCGGCGCGGGCAACATCCTGGGCCCGGAGCAGTCGGGCTTTCTGGTCAGCGTGGGCTACGATATGTACCTGAAGCTGCTGGAGGAGGCCGTGCTGGAGGAACGGGGTGAAAAGCCGCCCGTCCAGACCGAATGCGCCGCCGACCTGGCGGTGTCCGCCCACATTCCCGACCGCTATGTCCCCTCCCCGGAGCAGCGGATGGACCTGTACCGCCGCATCGCCCAGATCCGCACCGAGGAGGACGCCGACGATATGGTGGATGAGCTGATCGACCGCTTCGGCGATCCCCCCCGGCCGGTCAACAATCTGATCTCGGTGGCCCTGCTGCGGGGCCGCGCCGCCCAGTGCGGTATTTCCGAGATCTCCCAGAAGGGCATGGCCCTGAACTTCACCCTGGATGAATTCGACCTGGAGCGGATCTCCCGCCTGTGCGGCAGCGACAAGTACAAGGGCCGTCTGCTTTTCTCCGCCGGGGAAAAGCCCTACCTGTCCCTGAAGGTCAAAAAGGGCGAGGACGTCCTGAAATCGGGCGAGCGGCTGGTCGCCGACTACGCTGCCGCCGGGAATAAGGAAAACACATCAAGCACATTATAAAACACATAGATTGGAGAACTTATCATGAAATTTCGTACCCGCCTTCTTTCCCTTCTGCTTGCCGGTGTGATGGTCTTTTCCCTGGCCGCCTGCTCCGACCAGGGCTCCGAAGACACCACCCCGCCGTCCGAAAGCCCGTCCGATTCCGCCGAGCCCACCTCCGACAGCCTCCTTCCCCCGGACTTTACGGTGGACACCTCCGTGCAGGACGTGTGCCTGGCCACCTCCGACATCCCCGGAGACTTCGCCCTGGCGACGGTCAACGGCGCGCCTGTGACGGCTTACACTTACCTGTACTGGCTGACGTCCAACATCTCCTATCTGGAAAACTACTACGGCATGACCATGGATTCCGACGCCACGCTGGCCGACTATCTGAAATCCGTCTCTTTGAATGCCGCCGTGCAGTACAACCTGATCGCCGCCAAGGCCAAGGAACTGGGCTATGACCTGAGCCAGGAGCAGATCGACGAGCTGGACGGCAACATGGCCCTGACCATGATGATGATGGGCGGCGAGGAGGCCTTCCAGGACGAGCTGCGCAAGGCGGGATTTGATTACGATACCTTCTACAGCATCAACGCCGCCTCCTATTACTACGCCCAGCTCCGGGACGGCCTGTTCGCCGACCGGCCCACCGCCGAGGAGATGGACGCCTACATTGAGGAAAATGACATCCTGTACGCCAAGCACATCCTGCTGATGACCGTAGATCCCTCCACCTACGAGCCGCTGGACGAGGCCGCCCTTGCCGAAAAGAAGTCCACAGCGGAGGCCCTGCTCGCCCAACTGCAGGCCAGCGGCGACCTGCTCGCCGACTTTGATACCCTGATGAACCAGTACAGCGAGGACTCCGGCCTGATTTATTATCCCGACGGCTACACCTTTACCACCGCCGGAGAGATGGTCTCCGAATTTGAAGACGCCACCCGCTCTCTGGAGTACGGCCAGATCAGCGGTCTGGTGGAGTCCTCTTACGGCTACCACATCATCCTCCGCCTGGACCCGGACACGGAGGACGCCCGGGCGGAGTACCGCGCCGATCTGCTGTATGACCAGCTTGATGCCTGGACCAATGAGGCCGACATCGTCCTGTCCGATGAATATGAGGCCCTGGATGTCCCTCTGTTCTATGAGAAATACGCGGCCTATCAGAACGCCTTCGCTGCCGAAGCCGCAGCAGAAGCCGAGGCCGAGGGGGACATCGAAACCGCGACGGAGACCCCGGAAAATTAGCATTGACTAACCCTGCTCTCCCATGGTACAGTGTCAAACAATAAGGGAGTAGTCGGCGCCTGCGGACACACGGATGGTCGGTGTTTTTGCGGCGTAACGAAGTCAACATACTGAAGGCCCGGCCTTCTGGCTTTGTTTTAAATGATGAGACTTATCTGTTTACACAGATAAGTCTCATTTTTTGTTCCGATCAAAGGAGATGCACACTATGAGCTTATGGGAACTGTTCATCATCGCGGTGGGTCTGTCCATGGACGCCTTTGCCGTCTCCATCTGCAAGGGCCTGTCGGTGCAGAAGGTCTCTCTGCGCCATGCCCTCTGCGCGGGGCTCTGGTTCGGCGGGTTTCAGGCGCTGATGCCCCTGCTGGGCTGGCTGCTGGGCAGCCGCTTCCAGGCCGCCATCGAGCGCTTTGACCACTGGATCGCCTTCGTGCTGCTGCTCTTTCTGGGGATCAATATGCTCCGGGAGGCCCGGGGCGGGGATGAGGGCGAGTGCGTGGACAGCTCCTTCGCCTGGCGGGTCATGCTCCCCATGGCTCTGGCCACCAGCATCGACGCGCTGGCCGTGGGCGTTACCTTCGCCTTCCTGCGAGTCGATATCATCCCCGCGGTTCTGTTCATTGGGGTCATCACCTTCCTGCTGTCTGCCCTGGGCGTACGGTTGGGCGCCGTGTTCGGCCAGCGCTACCGCACGGCGGCCCAGATCCTGGGCGGCGTCATTCTCATTTTAATGGGTGTGAAGATCCTGCTGGAGCACCTGGGGATCCTTCCTTAATCCCGGTTCTTTTTTCCCGGACAGGCTCATATATTGGTTCCACGCAGCAGATAAAGGAGCGAGGAACCTATGAGCGAGTGGTACAGCAAGACACCAGGAACGATTTTGGCGGAATTGGAGACAAGCCGTGATACCGGACTGTCGGAGGCCCAGGCCCGGCAGCGGCTGGAGCGGTGCGGCCCCAACGCCCTGGAGCAGCAGAAAAAGCAGAGTCTGGCGGCGCGTTTTTTCGCCCAGCTGAAGGACCCCATGATCCTGGTCCTGCTGGCAGCAGCGGTCCTGTCCCTGGCGGCCAGCGGCTTTGAGGACTGGGTGGACACGGTCATCATCCTGGTCATCGTTGTGGTCAACGCCGTGATCTCCATCTCCCAGGAGGGCAACGCGGAACGGGCGCTGGAGGCCCTGCGGAGCATGTCAGCCCCCCTGGCCAAGGTGATCCGGGAGGGAAAACAGGTCCGGCTGGAAACCGGCCTTCTGGTGCCCGGCGACATTATTTTACTGGAGGCGGGCGACCTGGTGCCCGCCGACGCCCGCATTTTGGAGTGCTCCGCTCTGAAGACCGACGAGTCGGCCATGACGGGGGAATCGGCCCCCGTCTCCAAGCAGACGGTGGACACTCTGCCTCCTGACACCCCCTTGGGCGACCGGGTCAACATGGTCATCTCGGCCACGGTGGTCACCAACGGGCGGGCCGTCTGCGTGGTGACCGACACCGGCATGAACACCGAAATGGGCCGCATCGCCGGTCTGCTCCGGGACGCCGGCGACACGTCCACTCCCCTGCAGCTGCGCATGGTGGAGATCTCCAAAATTCTCTCCCTGGTGTGCCTGTTCGTGTGCGCGGTGACCTTCGGGGTGGGCCTGTTCCAGGGAAAAAACCTGTTGGACATGTTCCTGACCGCCGTGTCCCTGGCGGTGGCCGCCATCCCGGAGGGTCTGCCCGCTATCGTCACCATCGTACTGGCCCTGGGCGTACAGCGGATGGTCAAACGCAACGCCATTGTGAAAAAGCTGCCCGCGGTGGAGACCCTGGGCTGCGCGGGCGTGATCTGCTCGGACAAGACCGGGACCCTGACCCAGAACAAAATGACGGTGGTGGACGTGTGGACCGCCGACGGCGCCCGCCGCCCGGACGTGCTGACCATCGGTGCCCTTTGCAATGACGCCGTTTTGACCTACGACAGCAACGGGACGCCCCAAACAGCGGGCGATCCCACCGAAACCGCCCTGGTGACCCGCGCCCTGGCCGAGGGACTGGACAAGAACGAGCTGGAGCGCGTCCACCCCCGCCGGGGGGAGCTGCCCTTCGACTCGGAGCGCAAGCTGATGAGCACCATTCACCCCAGGCCCGGGGGCGGCTGGCGCCTCTGCGTCAAGGGTGCGCCCGACGTGCTGCTGGACCGGTGCCGGTTCATCCTGACAAGCTCCCCCACCCCGCTGACCGGGGCGCTGCGCCACAAGGTCCTGGCCGCCAACGAGGCCATGGCTGCCCGGGCGCTGCGGGTGTTGGGCATGGCCTGGCGAGATCTGGACTCCCTCCCCGCCCGGCTGGATTCCGACGTGCTGGAGCGGGACCTGACCTTCGTAGGCCTGGCGGGCATGATCGACCCGCCCCGGCCGGAGGTGAAGGACGCCGTGGAGCGGTGCTATGCCGCCGGCATTCGCCCGGTCATGATCACGGGCGACCACAAGCTGACCGCCGTGGCCATTGCCCGGGAACTGGACATCTTCCGGGACGGCGACCTGGCCATCACCGGGGAGGATCTGGATTTCATGCCCCAGGAACTGCTGGAGCAGGAGGTGGAGAAATTCTCGGTCTACGCCCGGGTCTCGCCGGAGCACAAAATGCGCATCGTCCAGGCCTGGCAGAAACGGGGCAAGGTGGTGGCCATGACGGGCGACGGAGTCAACGACGCCCCCGCCCTGAAGGCCGCCGACATCGGCTGCGCCATGGGCATTTCGGGCACCGACGTGGCGAAAAGCGCCGCCGACATGATCCTGACCGACGACAATTTCGCCACCATCGTCCACGCGGTGGAGCAGGGTCGGGGCATTTACGCCAACATCAAAAAGGCCATTCACTACCTGCTCTCCTGCAACATCGGAGAGATTTTGACTATCTTCATCGCCACCCTGCTGGGCTGCCACCAGATGCCCCTGATCCCCGTGCAGCTTCTATGGCTGAACCTGGTCACTGACTCCCTGCCCGCCCTGGCTCTGGGCATGGAGCCAGTGGAGTCGGACGTCATGGAGCACAAGCCCCGGGGCGCTTCCGAAAGCCTGTTCAACAGGGCTTTCTCCCTGCGCCTGGCCTGGCAGGGCATCATGGTGGGCGGCCTGACCCTGGCCTCCTACTGGCTGGGGGAGTATGTGCTGGGCGACCCCAACCTGGCCGACGCCACCGCCAACACCATGGCCTTTGCCACCCTGACCCTCTCCCAGCTGTTCCACGCCTTTGACGTGCGCAGCGAGGACCGCTCCCTGTTCCACATCGGCGTGTTTTCCAACAAGGCCATGAACGAGGCTTTTCTGGTGGGTCTGGCCATGCAGATGAGCGTACTCTGCCTGCCCCCGCTGCAAAAGCTGTTCTGCGTGGTCTTTCTCGACCCTGTGGAATGGCTGGTGGTTCTGGCTCTGGCCGTGGCGCCCCTGGTCATCTGTGAGATTGAAAAAGCCTTCCGCCGGGCGCTGGGCCGGAAGAAGAAAACGACCTTCACTGAAGGACGAGCTTCGGCGGGATCGCTTTTACGCAGCAACTGCAGCAAAACGTAATTGTCTTTCCCCTCAAATTTGATTAGAATATTAGAAACCGCTCGATTATTCTCAGGAGGAACCAACCATGACCCATGAAGACTATATGCGTCTGGCTCTGGAGGAGGGCCGTCTGGCTCTGGCAACCGGCGACGTGCCGGTGGGCTGCGTCATCGCCGGGCCGGACGGGACTGTCATCGGCCGCGGGCACAACCGCCGGGAGGCCGACCACTCCGCCCTGGCTCACGCCGAGGTGGAAGCCATCCGCCAGGCCTGCGATACTCTGGGCTCCTGGCGGCTGCACGGCTGCACTCTGTATGTGACCCTGGAGCCCTGCCCCATGTGCGCCGGGGCTATCATCAACTCCCGTATCCCCAGCGTGTGGTACGGGGCCAAAGACGACAAGGCGGGCTCCTGCGGCTCGGTGCTCAACCTGTTCGAAGAGCGGTTCAATCACAAGCCCGCCCTGCGCAGCGGCCTGCTGGGCGACGAGTGCGCCGCCCTCCTGCGGGAGTTCTTTTCCTCCCTGCGCTCCGGAGAATAGACGGTTTTTTCATACATTTAATTGTTTTGTAACATTATCCCCCTTCTTTTCGTAACATCCTGCTGGTATCTTTAATCCTGCGAGTGTCTTTTTCATTTTTATCCTTTCATCCCTATATCTGGAGCGCGGCAGTTGGGCTTGCCGCGCTCGCCTTTTTTCTCCGGCATTTTTTGTTTTACCGGGAGTTTACTTTTTTCGCGAAAGATTTAATATTTATGTAACACCTGGAGATTTTTTTGTTAACAACTCTGCGGTATCTTAATACTTGCAAGAGGCAGTTCTTTCTTTTTCATTTCATTGTATCCTCTTTCCTTAGCAGCGACCGGACGTTTGGAGCAGCGTCCGGTCGTTTGCTTTTCTTGCGCTTTTATATGACTTTTGGTACAATGTGATTATCTATACATCTGATAAATGACAAGGAGGTCTCCCGCCATGAAACGATCGATCGCATTCCTGCTCACGCTGGCGCTGATGTCTTCCCTGCTGACTGTTTCGGCGGCGGCGGGATACAGCGACGTCCCCGACGGGCATTGGGCCTGTTCCGACATTGAAAAAGCCGGACAGTACGGCCTGATGCAGGGCTACGGAGACGGCCGCTTCGGTCTGGGGGACTCTCTGACCCGGGCCTCCTTCGTCGCCATTCTCTGCCGCATGTTTTCCTGGGAAACTGTGACGCCGGAGTCCCCTTCTTACATAGACGTTCCGCCGGAGCGGTGGTATTACGCCGATGTGGAGACCGCCTTGGCCAACGGCGCTCTGGACCGCTCCATTTCTTTCCGCCCGGAAGACCCCATCAGCCGTGAGGAAATGGCCATTATGCTGGTGCGCTCCCTGGGCTACGAGCAGCTGGCCCAGGCCAATTATGATTTTAACCTTCCCTTTGCCGATGTGACGGAAAATAAGAGCTACATCGCCCTGGCCTGGCAGATCGGTCTGACCAACGGCATCGAGCAGGATGGAAAGCTCCTGTTCCAGCCCAACGCCTCCGCCACCCGGGAGCAGGCCGCCACCATGTTGGTGCGGGTCTATGAGCGCTACACCTCCGACATTGAGTGGCTCCACGGCTTTTACGCCTTCTCCTCCTACAGCCAGATCGACATGACCGATTCCATGGACGCCGTCTCCCTGGGCTGGGCCCGGCTGGAGTCGGACGGCAGCGGCAAACCCTGGGTCAACACCACCTCCGAAAACAACAACGACTGGGCCATCCCCAGCCAGCCCGAGGCCGCTCTGGACCACTTCGCGGCAAACGGCACCCCCTACAACCTGAATATTTACAGCACCGATGCCTCCCTTCTGGCCACCGAGGAGTCCCGCTCCGCGGCGGTGGAGGCGGTGGCCGCTCTGGCCGGGGACTACGCCGGCATCACCATGGACTTTGAGGGCCTGCGCGCCCAGGACAAGGCCAAGTTCATCTCCTTCATGTCCGCCCTGCGCTCCGCCCTTCCCTCCGGCAAGACTCTGTATGTCTGCGTCACCCCCGTCGTCCCCGATGACAGCTACTACGACGGCTATGACTACCGCGCCCTGGGTGACATCTGTGACAAGGTCATTCTGATGGCCCACGACTACCAGTTTACGTCGGTCCCCGCCAGCTACATCGGCACCGGACACACCGAGTCCCCGCTGACGCCTTTCAACAAGATCTATTACGCCCTGGCCGCCATCACCGATCCGAACACCGGCGTGGCCGACCGCTCCAAGATCGCCCTGGCCATCAGCTTCGGCAGCGTGGGCTGGCAGGTGGACGGAGCGGACAAGCTGGTCCAGCAGTCCTCCATCCACCCGGCCCCGTCCACCATCATCACCCGCCTGCGGCAGAGCGACACCCTGAAGGGCTGGTCGGAGCTTTACCGCAACCCGTACATCTACTACACCACTGAGGACGGCTCCCGCTACCGCCTTTGGTATGAGGACTCCCGCTCCGTCCTGGACAAGATCCAACTGGCCCGCATGTTCGGCATTACCGGCGTATCCCTCTGGCGGCTGGGCAATGTGCCCGATTACAGCGACGCAGGCCTCTATTACGATGTGTGGAACAGCCTGATGGAGCTGCGCTGATTTTGCAGGAGGGACGTATATGAAGTCAAAACTTCGGGAGCTGTTCTGGATGACCCTGGGAACCGTCCTGGTGTCCGTGGGGGTTTATTTCTTCAAATTTCCCAACCACTTCTCCATGGGCGGCGTATCCGGTCTGTCCATCCTGCTGGGGCAGCTGATCCATGTGTCCTTTCTGACTCCCTCGGTATTCAACACCATTATCAACATTCTGTTCCTCCTTCTGGGGTTTGCCCTGCTTAATCGGGGATTTGGCTTCAAGACCATCTACTGTTCCCTGCTGTACTCCCTGTTCGTGCAGGTTTTTGAATGGGTCCTTCCCCTGTCCCAGCCCCTGACTGACCAGAAGATGCTGGAGCTGTTCTTTGCCGTCATCCTGCCCGCACTGGGCTCCGGAATCCTGTTCAACATCAACGCCTCCACCGGCGGAACCGACATCGCCGCCATGATCCTGAAGAAGTTTACCGGGCTGGATGTAGGCCGGGCGCTGCTCTGCTCCGATGTGATTATCGCCGGCGCCACCCTGTTCATCTTCGACATTGAGACCGGCCTGTTTTCCCTGCTGGGCCTGGTCCTGAAATCCGTTCTGGTGGACACGGTCATCGAATCCCTGAACCGCCGCAAGAGCTTTACCATCATCACCTCCCGTCCGGAGATCGCCAGGGAGTATATCACCCAGCAGCTCCACCGGGGCGCCACCGTCTGGAACGCCACCGGCGCCTACACCGGCGAGGGGCATACTGTTATTCTGGCCGCCCTCTCCCGCGCCCAGGCCGTGGCCTTGCGCAACTATCTCAAGCAGGCCGACCCCTCCGCCTTCCTGCTGATCACCAACTCCAGTGAGATCTTCGGCAAGGGCTTTTTACGGGCTTGACGATCAGAAATACCAAAATTTTCCTTCTCGACATGCTTTGCTATTTCCCGACCCCTTCTGTCTGGTAAAATGTGGACAAACCGCAGAAACCTGGTGGAGGGGGTCTTTTTATGCCTTTGCTGCGGAAGAAGGAAGTCAATGAAGTGGGCAAGGTCTATTCCCTGCCCGTGGACGCTATTTGTCCCAACCCCAATCAGCCTCGCCGGAGCTTCTCCCCCGACGGTCTGCAGGAGCTGGCTGACAGCATTCAGGAGTTGGGTGTTCTCCAGCCCCTGACTGTCCGCCCCTTGGGGCGGGAGTGGGAGCTGATTGCCGGGGAGCGCCGCCTGCGGGCCGCCCGGTTGGCCGGACTGACCCATGTGCCCTGCATTGTAGTGGAGGCCGATGAGGAGCGCTCCTCGCTGATGGCTCTGGTGGAAAACCTCCAGCGTCGGGATTTGGATTTTCTGGAGGAGGCCCTGGCGCTGGCCAAGCTGATCGACGACTTTCACCTCTCGCAGGAGGAGTGTGCCCGGCAGGTGGGTAAATCCCAGTCCGCCATTGCCAATAAGCTGCGCCTGCTGCGGCTTCCTCCCCAGGTACTCTGTCTGCTGCGGGATCATGGCTTCACGGAGCGCCATGCCCGTGCCCTGCTGCGGCTGGAAGACTCCGCTGCCCAGGAGCGGGCCGCCCGCTGGGTGGTGGAGCACGATTTGACCGTGGCCAAAACCGAAGAGTATGTGGAGAATCTGCTGGCCCAGGCCGAGAAGCCCCCCAAGCGCCGTCCCACTTACATTTTGAAGGATGTCCGCCTGTTTCTGAATACGGTCAACCGCGGCCTCTCCATGATGAAGTCTGCCGGAGTGGATGCGCAATGCGGTCGGGAAGACACAGCTGACGCTATTTTGCTGACCATTCGTATACCCAGGAAGTCCAATCTCTGATCCCTCGCTCTTTCTCCCGGTCCCGGGGATGTTTCACGTGAAACATCCCCGGCTTTTTTGTTCTTTTCCCGTGAAAACAGTTGAAAAGGCGACCCCAAAATATTATAATAAGGTATCTGCGCAAACTACACAAAGAAGGCGGGTGCCTTTTCTATGGCAAAAACCATTGCTGTTGTCAATCAAAAGGGAGGCGTAGGGAAAACCACCACCTGCGTCAACTTAGCTGCTGCTCTTCAGGCAGCCGGAAAACGGGTGCTGGTCTGCGATTTTGATCCGCAGGGAAACGCCACCTCCGGCTTTGGCGTTGACAAGACCACCGTCTCCCCTTCGATTTACGAGGTCCTGATCGATGGCGCCGACCCCCAGCGGGCAATTGTCACCACACCCTGGGCCGATGTACTCCCGTCCAACAAAGCGCTGGCCGGAGCTACCGTGGAGCTGATCGCTCTGGACCGCCGGGAATACCGGCTGAAGGACGCCTTGGCATTGGTGGGCGGCGGATACGATTTTATTCTGATCGACTGCCCCCCTTCCCTGGAGCTGCTGACCCTGAACGGTCTGTGCGCCGCAGACACCCTGCTTGTCCCCGTCCAATGCGAATACTACGCTCTGGAAGGGCTCAGTGATCTGCTGTCCACTGTGCGCATCGTCAAGCGCTCTTTGAACCCGACCATTGCGATGGAGGGCGTGGTGCTGACCATGTACGATGGGCGAACCAATTTGTCCATGCAGGTGGCCGAGGAGGTCAAGCGCCATTTTCCCGGCAAGGTGTACGCCAGCGTGATTCCCCGCAACGTCCGTCTGTCCGAAGCGCCCAGCCACGGCAAGCCCGTGCTGGCCTACGACAACTTCTCCCGCGGCGCAGAGGCCTATCGTGCCTTAGCGGAGGAAGTGTTGGAACAAAATCAAACATAGCCGGATGTTTCACGTGAAACATCCGTGAGAAAGGATTGATCTTATGGCGTCAGAACGCGGCCTGGGCAAAGGCCTGGGCGCGCTGCTGGGAGACACCTCCCTCCAGGCTCAGGAGAGCGGCTCCATCTATCTCCCCATCGCCCAGGTGGAGCCGGGCCTGAACCAGCCCCGCAAGCAATTTGACGAAACCTCCCTGAACGACCTGGCCGACTCCATCCGGGAGCACGGCATTATCCAGCCTCTTACCGTGCGGCGGCTGAGCTCCGGCTATTACCAGATCATTGCCGGTGAACGCCGGTGGCGGGCCGCCAAGCTGGCAGGCCTGACCGAAGTGCCCGCCGTCATTGTAGAGGCAGACGACCGCAAGGTCATGGAGCTTGGCCTGATCGAAAATCTCCAGCGGGAAGACCTGAACCCCATGGAGGAAGCCGACGGATATTTGGCCCTGAAAGAGGAATTCGGCCTGACCCAGGAGGAGATCGCCCAGCGCATGGGAAAATCCCGCCCGGCCATCGCTAACGCCCTGCGGCTGACTGCTCTGCCCGTCCTTCTGCGGGAGATGGTGGTGGACGGCGACCTTTCCGCCGGACATGCCAGGGCTCTGCTGGCCCTGCCACGGGTGGATCTCCAGGAAAAAGCCGCCCAACAGGTCATCAGTCAGGAGCTGAGTGTACGTCAGACCGAAGCTCTGGTCAAAAAACTGCAGGAAGAGAAGAAACCGCCCAAGGTAAAAGAGGACGATGGACAGCGCATTTACCTGGAGGAACTTGAGAAAAGCCTGTCCACGCGGCTGGGCCGCAAAGTGTCGATCGCCGCAGGGAAGAAAAAAGGCAAGATCGAATTGGAATACTATGATCTGGACGATCTGGAACACCTGCTCTCCCTGCTGGAATCCATCAAGGGAGGGCCGACCGCGTGAGTGACGAAAAGCACGACCTCCAGCGCCAGGCCGACCGCTCCAAACCGGGCAGTAAACGTTCTGTACTGATCTATCTGGTTATTCTGTTTGCCGCGGCCTTTATCCTGCTTCTGATGTCCTTTTTCATGCAGCAGCGCAGCAACGAGGAGACCATAGACGGCCTGAAGCAGTCCGTGTCCGCCATCCAGTCCGCTCAGGAGGCCTATGAAGAAAACGCCGCACTGAAGGAACAGCTGGAAGAACTGGAAGAACAGATCCAGGCACAGGAAAATGAAATAGCCGGCCTTGAACGGGGAAACGCGCTGCTGCAGAAGGAAAAAGAAGATCTGGAACGCACCGCCCAGGCGATGGACTGGTTCTGGCAGATTAACGAAGCCTATGTCCGGGGCCGTAACACCCTGGCCCGGCAGCTGATCGAGCAGATGGGGACTGAACTGCCCCAGTACCTGCCCACGCAGAGCATTACTGACAACGATCGTTTCTCCCCCTATGACCGTTATCAGGAAATCTACGACGCACTCTATTAAGGAAATGAATAAAAATGAAGGAGTATGATCCGTCATGCTGGACATTCGATTCATCCGGGAAAATCCCGACATTGTAAAGGAAAACATCAAAAAGAAGTTTCAGGACGAGAAGCTGCCCCTGGTCGATCAGGTCATCGCCCTGGACAAGGAAAACCGTGACACCATTCAGGAGGCCCAGGACCTGCGCACCGCCCGCAACACCCTGTCCAAGCAGGTGGGCATTCTGATGGGTCAGGCCAAGAAGGACCCCTCCAAGCTGGCCGAGGCCGAGGCCGCCAAGGCCCAGGTCAAGGCCAACGCCGACCGTCTGGCCGAACTGGAGGCCAAAGAAACCGAGCTGGCCGCCGAGATCCGCAAGATTCTTTTGGTCATCCCCAACATCATTGACCCCTCCGTGCCCATCGGCCCTGACGACACCCACAATGTGGAGGTGGAGCGCTTCGGTGAGCCGGTGGTTCCCGACTTCCCCATCCCCTACCACACGGAGATCATGGAGTCCTTCGACGGCATTGACATGGACGCCGCCGGCCGTGTCTCCGGCGCGGGCTTCTACTACCTGGTGGGCGACATTGCACGCCTGCACGAGGCGGTCCTGGCCTACGCCCGGGACTTTATGATCGACAAGGGCTTCACCTTCTGCATCCCCCCCTTCATGATCCACGGCAACGTGGTGGAGGGTGTCATGAGCCAGACCGATATGGACGCCATGATGTATAAAATCGAGGGCGAGGACCTGTACCTGATCGGCACCTCCGAGCACTCCATGATCGGCAAGTTCATTGATCAGATTATCCCCGAGGAGTCCCTGCCCCAGACCCTGACCTCCTATTCCCCCTGCTTCCGCAAGGAGAAGGGCGCCCACGGCATCGAGGAGCGCGGTGTGTACCGCATCCACCAGTTTGAAAAGCAGGAAATGATCGTGGTCTGCAAGCCCGAGGACTCCATGGCCTGGTATGAAAAGATGTGGCGCTACAGCGTGGAGCTGTTCCGCTCCATGGATATCCCCGTGCGCCAGCTGGAGTGCTGTTCCGGCGACCTGGCCGACCTGAAGGTCAAGTCCTGCGACATTGAGGCATGGTCCCCCCGCCAGCAGAAATATTTTGAGGTCTGCTCCTGCTCCAACCTGGGCGACGCCCAGTCCCGCCGCCTGAAGATGCGCGTCAAGGGTGAGCGCGGCACCTACCTGCCCCACACCCTGAACAACACCGTGGTGGCCCCGCCCCGCATGCTGATCGCCTTCCTGGAAAACAACCTTCAGGCCGACGGCAGCGTAAAGATCCCCGAAGTTCTGCGCCCCTACATGGGTGGAAAGGAAATTCTGATCCCCAAAAAATAAGGAGGGTTCAATATTATGTCAACCAAAGAAAAAAGCAAAGGCTTCTTTGCGGAATTTAAAACCTTCGCCATGCGCGGCAATGTGATCGATATGGCGGTTGGCGTTGTCATCGGCGGCGCCTTCGGCAAGATTACCACCTCCATCGTCAACGACATCATCATGCCCTTCATCTCAGTCCTGACCGGCGGCATCAATTTCAGTGACTGGAAGTGGGTGCTGAAGCAGGCCGTGGTTGAAAACGGCGCGGAAGTCTCCGCCGAGGTGGCCGTCAATTTCGGCAATCTGATCGCCGTGATCCTGGATTTCATCATCATCGCCTTTGCAGTGTTCTGCATGGTCAAGGCCCTGAACTGCCTCCACCGCAAGAAAGAGGAGGCGCCCGCCGAGCCGCCCGCACCCCCCGAACCCTCTGCCGAGGAGAAGCTGCTCACCGAGATCCGCGACCTGCTGAAGGAGAAGAACAGCTAAATGGACGAAGAGAAGAAGACGGAGCAGCCGGAAAACGAGGAGGAAAAGGTAGAAGAAAAGACTCCTTTCACTCCCGCCTCCCGAAGCAAGCGCATCGCCGCCTGGATTGGGATCATCCTGATGGTCTTTCTGGTCATCATGTACAGCTACTCCATTGCCACCGGCGCCTTCTTGAATTGGTGACGCCATGAAAACTCTCATCAGGCAGGGGTTGACGCAGCTTGGCCTGGACGCCGGAAAAGCGCCCTTGCTGGCCCGGTACGGACAGCTGCTTCTGGAAAAAAATCAAGTGATGAACCTGACCGCCATCACCCGGCCGGAGCAGGTGGCCCGCCTGCACATGCTGGACTGCGCCGCACTGCTGGGCTGCGCCGATTTTAAAGACAAGTCTCTCATTGATGTGGGAACCGGAGCGGGCTTCCCCGGTTTGGTCCTCAAGATCATGGAGCCCTCTCTGGAGCTGACATTGCTGGACAGCCTGGAAAAGCGGCTGAACTGGCTGGCCGAGGTGTGTGCTGATCTGGGGATCGGAGGCGTCCGCTTTGTCCACGCCCGGGCCGAGGAACAGGCCCTCGACCCTGCTTTCCGGGAGCAGTTCGACTTTGCCACCGCCCGCGCCGTAGCATCCATGAGCGCCCTCAGCGAGATCTGCCTCCCCTTCGTCAAGGTGGACGGCCGGTTTTTGGCCATGAAATCGGTGGAAAGCGCCGACGAGGTAGAAAAGGCTGCAACGGCCGTCGCCAAGCTGGGCGGAAGGCTGGAAAAACGGTATGATTACACCATTCCGGGCACGGAAATCCGCCATCGGGTGGTCCCGGTGTGCAAAATTAATCCGACGCCGCCCCAATATCCCCGGCGTTGGGCCAAGATCCAGAAAAATCCCCTTTAATTTTTACCATCTTGCACAAAAAACTGTTGAAACCTTTGTGGAAACATGATATGATTTCGGATGAAAATGGAGGTTCGTCATGGGTACGGCAATCGTGGTCACTTCAGGCAAGGGCGGAACCGGTAAGACAACTCTGACCGCTGGAATCGCATCCTGTCTGGCCGCCATCGGGCGCCGGGTTCTCTGCATCGATATGGACATCGGCCTGCGCAACCTGGACATTTCCCTGGGAATGTCCGACCGAGTGGTCATGGATTTTTCCGACGTGGTGGAAGGCCGCTGTACATTGGAGCGGGGCGCCGCCGAACATCCGGTGATTGAGGGGCTGTATCTGCTGACCGCGCCCATGCGCCTGCCCTCTGGGCGTATTTCGCCCCAACAGATGGTCCGGTTTCTGTCCGAGGCCAAAGAGTCCTTCGATTACATCCTGATCGACTCCCCCGCCGGCATTGGCTCCGGTTTCCAGCTGGCGATAGCAGGCGCAGACCGGGCGATCGTCGTCACCACAAACGACCCCTCCGCCCTGCGGGACGCGCAGCGGGCCGTCACTGAACTGGCGAAAACTCTGCCCCACATCCACCTGGTCATGAACCGGATCCAGCCCCGGATGATGAAGCGGCTGCACACCACCATCGACGACGCCATGGACACCGCGGGCCTGCCTCTGCTGGGCGTGGTGCCCGAAGACGCTCAAGTCTCCCTGGCGCTTGGTGCCGGCCAGCCGCTGGTCCTGATCAGCCGAAAGGGAGCCGCCGTGGCCTGTTTGAATATCGCCCGACGGATCGACGGCGAACGAATCCCATTGATGAAAATTAAATAAATTTGATTGAGAAGGAAGGGTTAATGATGAATATCGCGCTTCTGAGCCACGACAACAAAAAAGAGCTGATGGTTCAGTTTTGCATCGCGTATTGCGGCATTCTGTCCAAGCACACCGTCTGCGCCACCAATACCACCGGCCGTCTGGTGGCGGAGGCAACCGGCCTGCCTGTGCACCTGTTCCTCTCCCACGCCCACGGAGGCAGCCAGCAGGTCGGCGCGCGCATTGCCTACAACGAGATCGACATGGTTTTGTTCTTTGCCGATCCCAAGGCGACCGATCTGGACTCGGACCTGTACTATATTACCCGCCTGTGCGACCAGTACAACGTCCCCTTTGCCACCAACGTGGCCACGGCAGAGATGCTGATCCACGGCCTGGCCCGGGGCGACCTGGACTGGCGTGAAATCGCCAATCCCAAGTCCGTTCCCTTTGCCGTCTGACCGGCTTTCACGTTGCATCATTACGCCCCCGCGGCTTCTGACGCGGGGGCCGTTTTCTGGAAAGGAACCAACCGTTATGAGTATGATGAAACCCCGCACCCTCTCCGGCTTCATGGAGCTTCTGCCCGCCCGTCAGGTGCAGATGGAACGCATCATGGAGATTCTGCGCCGCTCCTACTCCCTGTATGGCTTCACCCCGCTGGATACCCCGCTGATCGAAGCCTCCGAGGTCCTGCTGGCCAAGGGCGGCGGCGAGACTGAAAAGCAGATCTACCGCTTCACCAAGGGGGACACCGACCTGTCCCTGCGCTTTGACCTGACCGTGCCCCTGGCCAAGTATGTGGCTCTGCACTACGGCGAGCTGTCCTTCCCCTTCCGCCGCTATCAGATCGGTAAGGTCTACCGGGGCGAGCGCGCCCAGCGCGGCCGCTTTCGCGAGTTCTATCAGGCCGACATCGACATCATCGGCGACGGCAAGCTGGACATTCTGAACGAGGCGGAAATCCCCGCCATCATCTACAAAACCTTTACCTCCCTGGGCCTGCAGCGCTTCCAGATCCGCATCAACAACCGCAAAGTCCTGAACGGCCTGTTCCAGGTACTGGGCATCGCGGAGCAGTCCGCGGATGTCATGCGCACCATCGACAAGCTGGAAAAGATCGGCCCCGACAAGGTCAAGGAAATTCTGACACAGGATTTCAATGTCCCCGCCGCCACCGCCGACCGCCTGCTGGACCTGCTGGCCACCGGCGACCCCATCGCCGCGCTGGAGGGGCTGAAGGGCCAGAGCGAGCTGTTCGACCAGGGCGTGGAGGAGCTGACCACCGTGGCCCGCTGCATGGGCGACTTCGGCGTGCCCGCCGACCACTTCAAGATCGACCTGACCATCGCCCGGGGCCTGGACTACTACACCGGCACCGTGTATGAGACCGCCATGCTGGACCACCCCGAGATCGGTTCCATCTGCTCCGGCGGCCGTTATGATAACTTGGCGGAATATTACACCGACAAACAACTCCCCGGAGTCGGTATTTCCATCGGTCTGACCCGTCTGTTCTTCGTCCTGGAGGATCAGGGCCTTCTCAATGATGACCTGCTGACCTCCCCCGCCGATGTGCTGGTGCTGCCCATGACGGAGGACCTGTCCCCCGCCATCGCCGCCGCTACCGCTCTGCGGGAGCACGGCATCCGCACCCAGATCCACACCGAGCAGAAGAAGTTCAAGCAGAAGCTGTCCTACGCGGACAAGCTTGGCATCCCCTATGTGCTGCTGCTGGGCGAGGATGAGATCGCCCAGGGTAAGGCGGCCCTGAAGGACCTGGCGTCCGGGCAGCAGCAGTTGGTCACCGTGGAGGAGGCCGCCGCCCTGATCACCGCGGGACTACTTGAAAAGAATTCCGGCGCACCCATCCGGGAAAAGTAATTTCAAATTGTAATATTAATCGCTCATTCTACAAATCGGAGTTGATTTTTATGAACAACGTACACACCGCGTACCGCACCCACTCCTGCGGCGAGCTGCGCATGGAGCATGTGGGGCAGACCGTTACCCTGGCGGGCTTCCTGGAGAACATCCGCGAGGTGGGCCAGAATTTCGCCTTTGTGATCCTGCGGGACTTCTACGGCACCACCCAAGTGGTGGTGGAGACCGAGGAGATGATGCAGATCTTCAAGGGTCTGAACAAGGAGTCCACCGTGGCCGTCACCGGCACCGTCCGGGAGCGCGACTCCAAGAACCCCAAGCTGCCCACCGGCGACATTGAGGTGGTCCCCACCAAGGTGGAGGTCCTGGGCCGCTGCCGCCACAATGAGCTGCCCTTCCAGATCAACCGCAGCCGGGAGGCCGACGAGTCCGCCCGCCTGAAATACCGCTATCTGGACCTGCGCAACCCCGAGCTGAAAAACAACATCATCCTGCGCTCCAACGTGGTGGCCGCCCTGCGCTCCGCCATGATCGAGCACGGCTTTATGGAGATCACCACCCCCATCCTGACCGCCTCCTCCCCCGAGGGCGCCCGGGACTACCTGGTTCCCTCCCGCAAGCACCCCGGCAAGTTCTACGCCCTGCCCCAGGCCCCCCAGCAGTTCAAGCAGCTGCTGATGGCCTCCGGCTTCGACAAGTACTTCCAGATTGCCCCCTGCTTCCGGGACGAGGACGCCCGGGGCGACCGCTCCCCCGGCGAGTTCTACCAGCTGGATATGGAGATGGCCTTCGCCGGTCAGGAGGACGTGTTCGCCGTCCTGGAGGACGTGCTGCCCCCCATCTTTGCCCAGTACGGCACCTATGACGTGGCCTCCGCCGCCCCCTTCCGCCGCATCCCCTACCTGGAGTCCATGGAAACATACGGCTCCGACAAGCCCGACCTGCGCATCGACCTGACCGTTCAGGACGCCACCGCGCTGCTCTCCGGCTGCGGCTTCGGCCCCTTTGAGGGCAATACCGTCAAGGCCATTGTGGTCACCGGCTTCGAGGGCACCCGCAAGCAGATTGACGGCCTGTGCGCCGAGGTGGAGGTCCAGGCGGGCAACAAGGCATACTGGTTCCGCTATGACGAGAACGGTGAGATCGTAGGCGGCATCGCCAAGTTCGTCCAGCCCATCAAGGAGCAGGTCGTGGCCGTTCTGGGTCTGGAAAAGGGCTGCTTCGTGGGCCTGACCGCCGGGGACAAGCTGGCGGCCCAGAAGACCGCCGGCGTACTGCGCAACAAGCTGGGCGCGTTCTGCCCCAACCACATGGACAAGGAGCGCTATGAGTTCTGCTGGATCGTGGACTTCCCCATGTACGAGATCGGCGAGGAGTCCGGCGAGCTGGAATTCTGCCACAACCCCTTCTCCATGCCCAACGGCGGCCTGGAGATCCTGAAGAAGGCCGCCGCCGGTGAGGTGGACCCCCTGACCATCACCGCCTTCCAGTACGATCTGGTGTGCAACGGCGTGGAGCTGTCCTCCGGCGCGGTGCGGAACCACGACCCCGAGATCATGATTGAGGCCTTCCAGCTGGTCCGCCTGGGCGAGGAGGACGTGAAGGCCAAGTTCCCCGCCATGTACAACGCCTTTACCTACGGCGCGCCCCCTCACGCGGGCATCGCCCCCGGCGTGGACCGCATGGTCATGCTGCTGGCCGGGGAGGACTCCATCCGTGAGATCATCCCCTTCCCCATGAACAAGAACGCCCAGGACCTGATGATGGGCGCGCCGTCCTTCGTGGACCCGAAGCAGCTGGATGAATTGAACATTGTCTGTACGAAAACAGAGGAAGAGGAATAAGCGCCCATCATCAAGGGCCCCCGGCGCGACCCAGCGCAGCGGTCGCGTTGGGGAGAGGAGCCGCAGCGTAATGAGCGAGCCCTGCCGCCTGCGGCGGGGCGAGGGATATGGAGCTTGCGGCGACGAGGGCGCGCCGTCCTTCGTGGACCCGAAACAGCTGGACGAGCTGAACATCGTGTGCACCAAGAAGGAAGAGGAAGACGCCGAGTAATCATCCCACATAACGTTCAACCCCCTGCGGAGAATCTCCGCAGGGGGTTGTTGTTTAGCGGACCAGACGGCCCATCGAAACTTCGGTTTCCGCAAGCAGGCTGCCATCGGCGGCGTACAGCTTTGCTGAGCACTCTGTAACTTCCGGCATATACCACCAGTTCATATCGTCATAATAAGTCGACTCTCCAATTTGAAAAGAACAGAGAAATATACCGCCCACTTCCCGCTCTGCCTGAGCGGTGTACGTATAGTTGTGAATAATAAAATTCAGCTCCACCCGCTGCACTTCGGGACGTTCATCGAACAGGAGCATACAGCATGTTTTATAGCCTTGCTGAAGAACCGTTCCGTAAAACTGTGACGGTAACACAACAGCGGTCAAATCCCCCATCTTTTCATATACCAGAAGATTCTCAGACCGTTTTGATGTGCCCCATTCAGTGATCTTGAACACCTCTACATAGTCGCCGGCGTCCGCCGCCAGAAAGTGCGGCCCGTTGGCTTTTGTGTCGATTTCCGTCAGGATCTCTCCCTCTGGCAGCAGAAATCCTTGCTCCGCACGGCGCAGATAGCCCTCCGCAGTTAAAGCAGGATACCCTGTCATCGCCCAGGCCAATGCACCAAGCACCAAAATGGCAGCGGCACTGATCCAAAGCCGCTTGCGCAGCGATATGTATTTCAGGCGTTTCATGATCTCACCTCCACTCGGAAGGTCCATTTTACATCTTCATTTCCGGGCAGATATAGGGTCACTTCTTCGCCAAGCTCCACACCCGTCAACTCGACGGTAAAATACCATGCATCCCAATAACGCAGTTCCGACAGGATGCTGTACCACCCGTCCATGGTGCCTCTTCCCCAACCACCGTCTTCCATACGGGAATAAATCTCATTCAAAGCGGTATCCTCGTCTCCCTGCACCTGCAGCAGACTTATAAATAGGGGCGCGGCTGCCCATGGGCGTGGATTGGACACTTTGATGTCAATTTCCAGTACATCTTCAATTGTCTGTGTACCCGACGCACCGTAAAACACCTCTGTTGGTTTCCAGTATACCTGGGTCACGTCAATGGTGTATCCGCTCTGTTTGATGGGTTCATAGATATCCTCCAAAATGACCGCATCTTCTATGTTCGAAGGATCAGTCGCCACGACACGCAGCGGGTAGTGATCTGTCCACCCCTTCCAATCATCCCCTATGATCCCATCCAATGCAATGAAGAAGATCACGATACAAAGCAGCACGATGACCACTTTAGCAGCCGTGTACAGATGCCCCCAAACGGACGGATGGGCTTTGTCCAGTGCCTTTCCCACTTCAACAGGATCCCCCATCGCTGCGACCGCGGTCCGTCCAGCCTGGGCAGGGTCCATTCCGGCGTCCAGAAGCTGCTGCTCCTTGTCCTCCAGGTGCCCCTGAAGCTCCGCCCGGATCGCCTTGCGCTCCGGCTTACAGCGCACCTGATCCAGAACGGTATCCAACCACCCGTTTCGATTGTAGCTTGCCACGGACAGACCTCCCTTCCGCTTGTCTCAAGAAACGGCGGGTGCAAAGCCCAGCACCACGGCGTTCACCTTTTCTGAAAAGAACTTCCATTCCTCGGTCTTTTCTTTGAGCAGTCCGGTCCCCGCCTTGGTCAGCCGGTAATACCTCCGCTCCCGCCCATTGGGCGCCTCCCTCACCCGGGATTTCACATATCCGCCCCGTTCCAGCGTGTGCAGCAGCGGATACAGCGTCCCTTCCTTCAGAGAAAAGGTCCCATCGGAGCGGCGCTCCAGCTCCGCCGTCATCTCATAGCCGTACTTTTCCCCATCCTGAAGCAGCGACAGCACCAAAAGCGTCGTACTCCCTGTCATCAGCGCCTTATCGATCTTCAAATTTTACACCTCCAATATCATACCTCGGCCGTCTATGTGCATTATACATCGGCCATCGATGTACGTCAAGAGAAAAAGCCGGGCGGCCTTTTGGCCGCCCGGCTGTGTTAGGATTCGGTTTTCGGCGCGCCGCCCTCGGGCTTTGCCTTGGGTCTGCGGTGGCGGGGACGGCGGCGGTTGGAACTGCTCTTTTTGGCTCCGCCCTCCGACGTAGGAGCGGCTTCCTTCTTTTGTGCCTGCTCCTGCCGGGGCTTTTGTTCCTGCTTCGGCTTCTGCGCCTGCTTTTGCTTGGGGTTTTGGCGCTGAGCCGTTTTTTCCTGGGGCTGCTTCTCCTTGGCAGCCTGGGGCTCCTGCTGGGTCTTATTGCTGCTCCGGTTCCGGTTTCTGCGCCGGCTGTTCCGGCTGCTCTCCCCCGCTTTCTGCTCCGGGGCCTTCGGGCTCTCCTCAGACGCGGTCAGGATCTCCTCCAGCGCGGCCGACAGAGCGGAGCGCTCCCCGAGACGGGGAACAGCTTCTTCCTCCGGCGTGACCTTGCGCAGCTTCGCCAGCTCCTCCGGCGGCGGAGGCACATAGCCCTCGGGCCGCTTGCCTTTTCCGCTGCGCACCACGCAGATCTCGCAGGCGGAATAGCACTTGGGCGGGTCGTTGGAGTCCTCCAGGCTGACTTTCACCTGCTCCCGCAGCAGATTCACATTGGTCACGGTGCCCACGCCGTCCGGCGTCTCCACAAAGGACTCCTGCTTGGGGCACCGCTTCACCGCGTCCTCGTAGGCGTTCTGCTCATATTTTAGGCAGCACATCAGCCGCCCACAGGTGCCGGAGATCTTGGCCGGGTTCAGGGACAGGTTCTGGGTCTTGGCCATTTTAATGGACACGGGCTGGAACTCGTCCAGGAACTGGGAGCAGCAGAAGGGCTTTCCGCAGATGCCCAGGCCGCCCAGCATCTTGGCCTCGTCCCGCACGCCGATCTGCCGCAGCTCAATGCGGGCGTGGAGGGTGGCGGCCAGGTCCTTCACCAGGGCGCGGAAGTCCACCCGACCCTCGCTGGTGAAGAAAAAGAGGACTTTATTTCCCTCAAAGCTGTACTCAGCGTCCACCAGCTTCATATCCAGGCCGTGGTCGGCGATCTTTTTCTGGCAGACCTTGAAGGCGCTCTTTTCCTTCTCCCGGTTCTGGGCGACGGTCTCTTTGTCCTTGTCCGTGGCAACGCGCACCAGCGGACGCAAAGGCTGCACCACCGCCTCATCGGCTACCATGTGGTTGCCCTTGGTGCACTCGCCGTACTCCAGGCCGCGGGACGTCTCCAGGATCACGCCCTCCCCGGCCTGGACAGTCTGACCCTGGGGGTCAAAATAATATTGTTTGCCGCCGGTTTTGAACCGGACGGAAATAATTTCAGTCATGGTTTGTTCCTCCGATGTATTACGATCCTGCCGCCAGCCAGCCGAGCAGATGGCCGGTCCCCACGTGAAACGGGACCGCCCGGCGTATCTGTTTCAGGCGTTCCATCAAGGGAAGCACCCGCGCGGGATCCTGCAGCAGTGTCGTGTGCAAAGCGGCCTCCACCGCGTCCAGAAAGGCCAGCAGAGTGTCCTGATTCCATTTTTTGCTCTCAAGCCCAACGGTATACTCCACCAGAGCCCGTTCCTCGCCCGCCGTCAACAGACCGGCCAGTTCGGCCGCCATTTGCCGAAGCTCCTCGTCCGGTTCGGGCGTGTCCTCCCCCGGCCGGGGGACCAGAGAAAGGGTCTCGCACCGGGAGCGGATGGTGGGCAGAAGCTGCTGGGAGTTTTCCGCCAGCAGCAGGAAAGACAGGTAATCCGGCCCGTCCTCCAACACCTTCAACAGGGCATTCTGGGCGCTGTCGTTCATGGCCTGGGCGTTTTCGATGAGAAAGACCTTCCGGTAGGCCTCATTCGGGCGGACATAGGCGTCGGCGCGCAGCTGGCGCACCTGTTCCACGGTGATGTTCCGCTTGCCCTCGGGCACGGTCAGGCGGATGATGTCGGGGTGAATGTTCCCTTTCGCTTTCCGGCAGCCGGGACAAACACCGCAGGGCCTGTCCCCCGTTCCGGAGCAGACATAGGCCGCCGCCAGAAGGTCAGCCAGGGTGCTTGCGCCGCTTTCGGGAGGGCCGCTGATAATGTACGCATGGGAAAGGCGGTTCAGCGAGTTCTCCAGCCGGCGGCGCACTCCTTCCCCAACGGGGAGCCGGGACAGATCCATCATACGCGCTCGAAGCGTTCGATGTCCACCACAAAGATGGTGGCGCCGCCCACGGTGACCTCCACCGGCATACTGGGATAGTAGCCGTAGCCCATTTCGGTGGTCGTGGGAATCATCTGCTTGCGGCTGTGGGAGTGCTCCCGGATGATATCGATGACGTCCTGTACCTTTTCCTCATCCACACCGATGAGGATGGTCACGTTGCCCGACATCAGAAAGCCGCCGGTGGTCGCCAGCTTGGTCGAGGAAAATCCGTGTTTGGTCAGGTTTTGGATCACGGTATTGGCGTCGTCATGGTTGATGATGGCAAGAACCAGTTTCACAAAATCCCCCTCCTTAAAGCGAGACAAGGAGTATACGAACTTCCTTCCCCATATTATAACCGATCTTCTTCAAATATGCGAGATGTTTTTTTGAAATGACCTCTCCCGGAGCGACTACGGGAACGCCGGGCGGATAAGGCGCGATCTGCTCCCCGGAGATTCTGCCCGCGCACTGGTCCAGGGGCAGGGACTGCGCCGGGGCAAACAGGGCCTGCCGGGGCCGCAGGGCGATCTCAGGGTCCGGCGGAAGCGGGTACGGCGTGTCGTCCTCCTCCAACTCCAGCGCCTCCAGCGCCTGTTCCAGACGATCCAGGTCACGGCTGTCGTCCGCCCCGGTCAGAATAAACACCACATGTCCGCTGTCGGCCATCTCCGGCCAGATGCCCTTCTCCTGAAGGGTTCGCTGCACGGCAAAACCGTTCTTCACCCGCAGTGTCAGCCGGCCCGGGTCCAGGTTTTCCCCCCGCAGAGTGGGAAAGCGCGCGCGCAGCTGTTTGACCCTGTCACTGGTTTTCCGATAACAAGCCTGCCCTTCCTCGCTCTCAATCCAGGCCCTTGCCAGATCCATGGAGGCCATGATGGGATAGGAGGGGCTGGATGTGCCGTGGATGGACGCCGCCCGGCGCAGGTCGTCTCCGGTAAAGGCACCCCCGGAAAAGAGCAGGGCCGCCTGCCCCAAAGCGGGCAGGGTCTTGTGGGCGGAGCAGACCACCAGATCGGCGTCCCGGTAGTGTTCGATCCCCAAAAAGGGCAGATGGGCACCGTGGGCGCCGTCCACCACAAGTTTTGCACCAAACCGGTGACAAACCGCCGCAATCCCCGCTACATCGTATAACCTTCCGTAATAATCCGGCGATGTGATACAAACCGTTTTGATTTTTGGGCCGCCTTCCAGAAACTTTTCCACCGCCTGGGGAGTCTTCTCCATCAGATAGACCGGCACCAGATCCAGCAGAGCCATGGCGTGGTAGACCGAACGGTGGCAGTTTCGATCCACCAGGAGAGCGGATCCCACGGGACAGGCCAGGGTCAGAGCCGTGTGGATGCCCTGGGTAGAGCCGCAGGTGAGAAACAGACATTCCTGCATGCCGAAGGCGGCCGCCCAAAGTTCCTCGGCACGGCCGATGGCGCCGCCGGGCTCGTACAGGTTCCCTGTGGGGGGCAGCTCGGTAAAATCCACACTGGGCAGCCGTTCCCAGCCGGGCAGACCCTTCCCCTTGTGGCCGGGCATGTGCAGGCGCAGAGGACCGGTTTCCGCAAAAGAGGTCAGGGCGTCATAGAGAGGAGTGTTCATGATGTTCTCCTTATGAAAAACAGGGGCGGGACCGTCCGTCCCGCCCCTGTCCGGCGTTCATTACTTCTCGTAGGCCACGACCGTGCGGCGGTTGGGCTCCACACCGGTGGAATAGGTGGTCACACCGGGATAGTCCTGCAGAGCCGTATGGATCACATGGCGCTCATAGGCGTTCATGGGCTCCAGGGTCACATTGCGGTGGTACTTGACCACCTTGTCGGCTACCCGGTTAGCCAGACGGATCAGGGATTCCTCCCGCTTGGCCCGGTAGTGCTCGGCGTCCACCTGGATGCGCACCCGCTTGGACGCGCCGCGGTTGACGGAGTAGCTGGTCAGCTGCTGGATGGCGTCCAGGGTCTCACCCCGGCGGCCGATGATGGCGCCCAGGTTCTCGCCCTCCAGATTGACCCGATAGATTCCCTCCTCGGTGCGCTCCACCGAGGGGGTGGCTTTTACGTCCATGTGCTCCATCAGTCCGGACAGGAACGCAATGATCTTCTCGGCCTTTTCGTCTCCGGCGGGGGCGACGGGTTCTTCCTTTTCGACTTCGGCGGCGGGAGCGGCGGGTTTCTCCTCCTCAACAGGGACCGGCTCCTCCACCACAGGGGTGGGGGCGGGCTCTTCCGGGAGTACCTCGTCGGGGACTTCATAGGTCACCCGCACCTTGGCGGGACAGCTGCCGATGCCCAGAAAGCCCGATTTGGCCCGCTCCAGGATCTCCACTGATACGTCGTCCCGGTCCAGCTGCAGCTGCGCCAGCGCGGCAGCAATGGCTTCTTCCTCATTGCGTCCGGTGGTATCAAGATATTTCAGCATGTTGGATTTCTTCCTTCCTGCGGTTATTCTTCGCTTTGCCCGTCTTCTTCCGCGGATTCGGGCTCTTCCTCCCCGGGCTCATCCGCTTCCTCAGCTTCGCCGGCTTCGGGAAGCTCAGGGGCAGTTTCCTCCGTCTGCTCCGGCTGCGTCTCGGTCACGGTCTCTTCGGCCTGACTCACCTCGGCCACCTCCGCGGGTGCCTCGGTGACAGGCTCGGCAGCAGTCTCTTCCTCCGGCAAAACGCCCTTGGCGGCCAGCGCCGCCGCCACGGCCTCCTCGTCAATGGGGGCGCCGGGGTCCTGATAGGGGGTCACGCCGCCGTAGCGGTCGGGGTCATAGCAGCGGCCGCGGGCATAGGGGCGCATTCCGATCCGGCCCACATCCGTGGTGCGGTCCTTCTTTTTCTCCGGCTTCGGAGCGGGCTGCTTCTTCTTTCCCTTGTTGTTCTTGGCCTCTTCAATGGCCCTGGCGCGGCGCTCAGCGGCTTCCCGCTTCTTTTGCTTTTCCTCTTCCTTTTCCTTGCGCTCCTGTTCGGCCCGGGCGGCGGCGGCTTTTTCATAGTCCTTTTTCAGCATCTTGCCGCAGATGATTTCCTGCACGATGGACAGAATATTGTTGATGATCCAGTACACGCACAGGCCGGCGGGCATGGCATAGCCGATCCACAGAGAGATCAGAGGAGTGATCAGCATCATGGTTCTCATCTGCGAATTCATCTTCTGGTTGGCCTGCTGGTTGTTCATGGCGTTGGTCTTCTGGGAAACCCAGGACATCAACAGACCCAGACAGGCGGAGATGATGGGCAGCAGGAACAGACCGATAGTTCCCCAGTTATATTCATCAAATGCCCATATTTTCCACTGGGCGATGGTGGACAGGTCCAGGCCGAGAAATTTGAAATTCATAATGAACAGCTTATCGCCCAGACCGGCGGACACGCCGTCGACGGCGGCCTGCAGGGACGAAAGGTTCCCGCTGTTCATCATACTGGCCATATACAGCTCGCTGTAGGCGGTGCTGCCCGAGGCGGTGTAATGCAGTGCGTCGGTAATGGCCTGAATGCTCTCCTGCGTCTGACCCATCATGTAATAGATCGGACGGCGAATAATGGCATACAGGGGCCACAGGATCAGCAGGGGGATGAAGGACCAGAGGCAGCCGCTCATGGGGTTGACGTTCTCCTTGGCGTACAGCTTCTGGGTTTCCTCATTCATCTTTTCCCGGTTATTGGCGTACTGCTTCTGGATCTGCTGTACTTTGCCCTGGATCATGTTCATCTGGATCATGCTGCGCTTGCCCTTCAGGGAGAAGGGGAACAGGATTGCCTTGACGATGATGGCGAACAGGATCAGTGCAATACCATAGTTGCCAAACGTATCATGGAAGAAGGTCAGCAGCCAGGAAAAAGGAGTTAAAATAATTTGACTGAAACTCATTGGAAACCTCCTGGTATTCAAGCAGCTTTGTCTGCCGCTTTTTTCCTTGCTTTATGGTACCGGGTCGTACTCGATGGTCTTCTGCCGGTGGAAGGGATGGCATTTCAGCAGCCGGCGCAGAGCCAGCCAGCCCCCCTTCCAGGTGCCGTACCGTTCAATGGCCTGCATGGCGTACTCCGAACAGGTGGGAATAAACCGGCAGCACGGCGGCCGCAGAGGAGAAATGCCTTTGCGGTAAAAATCGATCAGCCAAAGCATGAGGCGCTTCATGGCTCGTCTCCTTCCCGGCGCAGCAGGTTCAAAGCCCGGGCCGCTTTCAAAAAGGAGCGTTCCAGCTCGTCAAAACGGGCATAGACCGCGCGCACCCGGGCCACAGCCACGATGTCATAGCCCGGCAGAAACTGGCTCTCGTGAATGCGGTAGACCTCCCGTAAGCGGCGGCGCACCCGGTTGCGCACCACGGCATGACCCAGCTTGGTGCTCACCGTAATGCCCAGACGGCTGACCTTTCCCCCGTTTTTGCGCGCGTAAAGAGCCAGGTGGGGGGTCACCTGGTTCTTTCCCTTTGCGTAAAGACGGCGGAACACATGATTCTGCTTCAAAGAGACCGTGAATTTCATGTTTTCCTCCATGCAACGCAAGGGCGGGGGAAAATTCCCTCCGCCCCTATGGGTTTGGACTGTTCAGTTTCAGCCGGCTCAATGGGTGAGACGGGCGCGGCCCTTCGCGCGGCGGCGGGCCAGAACCTTGCGGCCGTTTGCGGTGGCCATGCGCTTGCGAAAGCCGTGCTCCTTGGAGCGCTGACGCTTCTTGGGCTGATAGGTACGAACCATGCTTGTACACCTCCTGTACAGTCGTGGCGGCAGTGCCGCCCGTCCACAACAGCGAAAAAACGCTGCGGTTTTCAAAAAACTGCGCCGGTTTTCGGCGTGACTGCTATTATACCTTACATACTGTAAAAATGTCAACTGTATTTTCCTCACTTTTTCTCTTCTTTCTCTTGCGGCACAACATCTTGTGGAACATATCAAAAAGCATCACAAACTGGATATTCTTTTATTAAATGTATCGGTGAAAAACAATTGATTGCAGAGCGTAAAAATGGTATAATATATTGATTCAATATACTATACCGAAAGAAGGTGCCGCAGCTTATGAATTCTGCCGCCGCGGTGTGGACAAAAGTGCTCTCCCTGCTGGAGGAAGAGATGACCCCCACCACCATTAAAACCTGGTTTGACGACGTCAGAGCCATTGCGCTGGAGGAAAACCGCTTCGTCATCTGTTCCCCCGATGCGCTCAACCGTGATGTGATCCGTCAGCGGTACCTCCCCGCTGTGCAGAAAGCCCTCCGGGAGCTGTTTTCCGCTGACTTTGAAGTATTGGTTTTGGGTGAAGAAGAACTGTCCTCCTACTCGAGTGAAGACCACGACAGTGATTTTCTTCCCGGCACGGAGGAGTATACCTTTGAGCGCTTTGTGGTCGGCTCCTCCAATAAGTTTGCCCACGCCGCCGCACGCCAGGTGGCCGACGCCCCGGGCAAAAGCTACAACCCTCTGTTCATTTACGGCGAATCCGGCCTGGGTAAAACTCACCTGCTCTACGCCATCGCCCACACGATCCACAGAAACCACCCCGACTACCGCATCGTGTACATCAAGGGCGACACCTTCACCAACGAGATGATCCAGGCGATCCGGGAAGGCCGCAACCAGGAGTTCCGGGAAAAGTACCGGGGCGCCGATATTTTCCTGATGGATGACGTCCAGTTCATCGCCGGCCGCGACTCCTCCCAGGAAGAGATGTTTCACACCTTCAACACCCTCTATGAAGCCAAAAAGCAGATTGTCTTCACCTCCGACCGTCCGCCCAAAGAGATGATGCGTCTGGAGGACCGTTTGAAGACCCGCTTTGAATGGGGCCTGCTGGTAGACATCCAGCCCCCCGACTATGAGACGCGGGTGGCAATCATCAAAAACAAAGCCATCCGCATGGGAGTGGAGCTGCCCGAGCCCGTACTGCAATACATCGCGGAAAACATCACCGCCAACGTCCGCCAGATTGAGGGCACCGTCAACAAAATCATGGCCCTGCGGGAACTGGAAGGCAACGATGTGGATTCCTCCACCGTGGTCCGGGCCGTGCGGGATATGTTCAAGGACAAGAGCGACATTCTCCCCTCCGCCGACGTGATCATCAAAGAGGTCTGCAAGTTCTATGGGATCGAAGACTCCGCCCTGCGTGGGCAAAGCCGGGTCAAGGATACCGCCGTGGCCCGCCAGGTGGCCATGTACCTGATCCGCTCCCAGACCAATCTGTCCCTGAACGACATCGGCCAGGAATTCGGCAACCGGGATCACACCACCGTTCTCCATGCCATCAAACGGGTGGAGGAGCGGATGAAGGACGACGCGGATCTGACCGAGATCGTGAAGGATATCAAAGCCAACATCAACGCCCAATACGAATAGCCTTTCCACCGGTTTTTGTGGAAATGTGAATTGTGATTGGTGGATAATTTTTTCTATGGTTTTTAGAATGTGGATAACAAGAAAAATGTTCCACATCCCCTGTGGACGTGGAAATTCCCGTCTTTTCTGGCTTTTGACCCTTTTTCCACCTTTCCACACCCCCTACGACAGACTGCTATATTAACATCCTCTCCTCCCTACGGGAGAAGCGAGAGAAAGGAAGAAACACGATGAAATTTTCCTGTGAAAAGGCTCTGCTTCAGTCCGCCATCTCCATCACAGCCCGGGCGGTGTCCCCAAAAAGCTCCATTCCCGCCCTGGAAGGGATCCTGCTGGAAGCGGGAGATCATCTGCGGCTGACCGGCTACAACCTGGAAACCGGTATCCGTACCGAGGTTCCCGCCCAGGTGGAGCGCAAGGGCAGCCTGGTTCTCTCCGCCCGCCTGTTCGGCGAGATCATCCGCAAGCTGCCCGACGACATCGTCTCCTTCAGCGCGGACGGCTGCATGGTCAACATCAAGTGCGGGATGTCTGAATTCAATATTATGGGAATCGACCCGGAAGAATTCCCCGAGCTGCCCTCCGTGGACCAGGAAAACGCCTTCAACATCATGCAGAAAAACCTGAAGTCCATGATCGGACAGACCCTGTTTGCCGTGTCCGACAATGAAAGCCGCCCGGTGCATACCGGCTCCCTGTTCGAAATCGGTGAAAACGATCTCACCATTGTCTCCGTGGACGGCTACCGTCTCGCTCTGCGCCGGGAGTCCATCGAGCGCAAGGTGGGAGGCGACACCTTCTCCTTCGTCGTGCCCGGCTCAGCTCTGGGAGAGGTGGAAAAAATCTGCGCCGACTGCGAAGAGTTGGCCACTGTGACCCAAGGCGCCCGCCACATCATGTTCCAGATTGGAGCGACCATGCTGGTCTCCCGCAGGCTGGAGGGCGAGTTTTTGAATTACCGCCAGTCCATCCCCCGCAGCAATTCCATCAAGGTGGAGGGAGATACCCGGGAGCTGCTGACCACCATCGACCGCGTTTCCCTGATCATCAACGAAAACAACAAAAGCCCCCTGCGCTGCGTGTTTGACGACGGCATCCTGCGCATCTCCACCCGGACGGCCATCGGCGACGCCGCCGACCGCTGCCCCATCACCGGAGACGGCAAGGGTCTGGAAATCGGCTTCAACAACCGCTATCTCATGGACGCTCTGAAGGCCGCCCCCGCCCAGCGGGTGCGCCTGGAGCTGCAGACCGGCGTGTCCCCCTGCGTCATTCTTCCCGCCGAGGGGGAGGAAAACTTCCTCTATATGGTGCTGCCCGTGCGGCTGAAGGCAGGCGAATAAGATGCAGGAAGAGAACATTCAGATTACCACGGAATTCATCAAGCTGGATTCCCTGTTGAAATTTGCCAACGTCTGCGAAACCGGAGGCATGGCGAAGGAGGCCATCCAGTGCGGCGACGTTCTGGTCAACGGCGAAGTGTGCACCATGCGGGGCAAGAAGATCCGCCCCGGCGACGTGGTGGAGGTGGGCGGTCAGGTTCGCCTGACGGTGGTATGATCGTCAAATCCATCCAGCTGGACTTCTTTCGCAACTATATGCATCTGGACGCCCGGTTTTCGCCGGAGATCAACGTGATCTACGGCGAAAACGCCCAGGGCAAGACCAATCTGCTGGAGGCGGTGGAATATCTGTCCGCCGCCGGGTCCCACCGGGCCCGGTATGACAAGGAACTGATCCAGTTCGGCGTGGACAGCGCCTTTCTCAAGGCGGAGGTCTTTTCCCGGGAAAGGGATTTTACTCTGGAGATCGAGCTGAACCGCAACGCCCGCCGGCGCATCTGTTCCAACGGCGTGCGGCTGAAGACCGCCGGGGAGCTGGCTGGCATCGTCAATACCGTGCTGTTCTGCCCGGAGGACCTGTATTTGATCCGGGAGGGAGCGGTGGAGCGCCGCCGGTTTCTGGACAGCTGCATCTGCCAGCTGCGTCCCCGCTATGCCGCCGCCCTAGCGGAATATAAAAAGCTCTATGAGCACAAGACCCGCATTTTGAAGGACTGGGAAGAAAACCCCTCTCTGCTGGACACTTTGGACGACTTCAACCTGCGCATGGCCCAAACCGGGGCCATTCTGATCCACTACCGCGCCCACTTCATCCGCAAGCTCCGGGAGACGGCCCCTCCCATCCACCGGGATTTTTCCGGCGGGCGCGAGGAGCTGACCCTTTCTTATGAGACTGTCAAGACCATCCAGGACCCCCTGGCTTCCCCGAAAGAGCTTCTTCCCCGGCTGCTGGAGCACCAGGAGAGCCACCGCCGGGCCGAGCTGGAATCCCGCCAGTGTCTGTCCGGCCCCCACAAGGACGACCTTTTGATCGAAATCAACGGCGCCAGCGCCAAGCAGTACGCCTCCCAGGGCCAGACCCGGACGGCGGTTCTCTCGCTCAAGCTGGGCTGCCGGGAGATTTTCTACCAGGACAGCGGGGAGTACCCGGTGCTTCTGTTGGACGACGTACTCTCCGAGCTGGACGCCAAACGGCAGGAGTTCGTGCTGCGCCGCATCACCGGCGGACAGGTGTTCATCACCTGCTGCGAGGAGGAACGACTCGGCGGCCTGGAACGGGGAAAGGTCTTTCATATTCAAAACGGAAGACTCCTATAGGAGGTCTGTCTATGTATTTACATTTGGGCCAGTCCGTGGTGGTCCGTCAAAAGGATATCCTCGGTATTTTCGACCTGGACATCACCACCTCCTCCTTCCGCACCCGCAAATTTCTGGAGCGGGCGGAGCGCGAGGGACGGATGATCACCGTGACCGACGATCTCCCCAAATCCTTTGTAGTATGTCAGGGGAAGGACGGAAAAGCCGTCGTTTACCTGTCTCAGCTCTCCTCTGCCACCCTGCGGGGCCGCGCGGAGAACAACAGCTTTGAATAAAGCATGAAAGGAGAACAAGCAATGGAACCGATCAAGTATCTGTGGAAAGACCGTGTGCGCCACCTGGGCCTTCCCCTTTCTTTTACCCGCTACCGCCTGAGCGAAGACCGGGTCTTCTGCGAAAAGGGCTTTCTCAATCTTCACTGTGAGGAAATCCTGCTTTATCGCGTGCGGGATTTGGAACTGCGCATGTCCCTTGGACAGCGTATTTTCGGCGTCGGTACCATATGTGTCCACTCGTCGGATAAGACCATGCCCCATTTGGATCTGAAAAATGTTAAAAAACCCCGCGAGGTCAAAGAGCTGATCTTCCGCAACGTGGAGGACGCCAAGGACCGCCGCCGCATGCGCACCACCGAACTGGTGGGAGACGGCGCTGATGACGACGACGATTTCCATGATACCTGCGAAATGGACCATGAGGATATGGACTGACGCAGGTAATTTCCATTATAATCAAGCGATCCCAACAACGGAGGTTACACTATGTCTGAAGAACTGGAACTGAATTCCACTCACGTGGACCATGAATACGGCGCGTCTGAGATCCAGGTGCTGGAGGGTCTGGAAGCCGTACGCAAACGCCCCGGTATGTATATCGGCTCCACCTCGTCTTCCGGCCTGCACCATCTGGTCTATGAGATCGTGGACAATTCCATCGACGAAGCCCTGGCCGGTTACTGTACCGAGATCAACGTGACCATTGACGAGGGCGATATCATCACCGTGGAGGACAACGGCCGCGGCATCCCCGTGGACATCCAGCAGCAGACCGGCAAGCCCGCCCTGGAGGTGGTCTTCACCATTCTGCACGCCGGCGGCAAGTTCGGCGGCGGCGGCTACAAGGTGTCCGGCGGTCTGCACGGCGTGGGCGCCAGCGTGGTCAACGCCCTGAGCGAGTGGGTGGTGGCCGAGGTCTGCAAGGACGGCAAAATCTATCAAATGAAGTTCGCCCGGGGCCATGTGACTCAGGAGATGACCGTGGTGGGCGAGACCGACAAGCACGGCACCAAGGTCATCTTCAAGCCCGACCCCGAGATGTTCGACGATACGGTCTACGACTACGAGACCCTCCACACCCGTATGCGGGAGGAGGCCTTCCTGAACGCCGGCCTGCGCATTACCATCGAGGACAAGCGCGCCGGACAGGAGCAGAGCGACACCATGTGCTACGAGGGCGGCATCCGGGAATTCGTCACGTATATCAATCAGAACAAAACGCCCGTCCATGAGCAGGTCATCTACATGGCCGGAGAACGGGAGGACTCCGTGGCGGAGATCGCCATGCAGTACAACGACAGCTACAACGAGATCATCGTCTCCTTTGCCAACAACGTGCACACTCCCGAGGGCGGCATGCACGAGGAGGGCTTCAAACGCGCCCTGACCACGGTTCTGAACGCCTACGGCCAGAAGATGGGGATTCTGAAAAACGAGGAGAAGGTCTCCGGTGAGGACTGCCGGGAGGGCCTGACCTGCATTATTTCCGTCAAGCTGACCGAAGCCCAGTTCGAGGGCCAGACCAAGGCCAAGCTGGGCAACAGCGAGATGCGCACCCTGGTCAACGCCGTGGTGACGGAAAAGCTGACGGAATTTCTGGAGGAGAACCCCAAGGCGGGCAAGGCCATCCTGGACAAGGCCCTGACCGCCTCCCGCGCCCGGGAGGCCGCCCGCAAGGCCCGGGAGTCGGTGCGCCGCAAGACCGGCCTGGAATCCGGCCAGATGCCGGACAAGCTGCAGGACTGCAACGAGCGCGACCCGTCCCTGTGCGAGATCTACATCGTCGAGGGCGACTCCGCCGCCGGCTCGGCCATCCAGGGCCGCGACTCCCGGTTCCAGGCTATCCTGTCCATGTGGGGCAAGATGCTCAACGTGGAAAAAGCCCGGGCGGACAAGATCTACGGCAACGACAAGCTCTATCCCATGATCGTTGCCCTAGGCGCCGGCATTGGAGATGAATTCAACATCGACAAGCTGCGCTATCATAAGATCATCATCATGGCCGATGCGGACGTGGACGGCGCCCACATCCGCACCCTGCTGCTGACCTTCTTCTTCCGCTATATGCGCCCCCTGATCGAAAAGGGCTACGTCTACTCCGCCGTTCCCCCGCTGTATAAGCTGACCCGGGGCAAGACGGTGCGGGTGGCCTACTCCGACGAGGAGCGCGACCGGGTCTCCGCCGAGCTGCGCGGGGACAACCCCAACATCAAGGTGGACATCAGCCGCTTCAAGGGCCTGGGCGAGATGGACCCCCACGAGCTGTGGGAGACCACCATGGACCCGGAAAAGCGCTCCCTGCGGCGCATCACTCTGGACGACGCCGTGGCCGCTGACCGGATCTTCACCGTGCTCATGGGAGAAGAAGTGGAGCCCCGCAAGGATTGGATCGAACGCAACGCCAAAGCCGTTGAAAATCTGGATATTTAAGGAGGTGACGGACAATGGCACATAATCGAAGCTACAAACCGGAGGATATCGCCTTCCCCGACCAGGTGATCACCGAATCCAACCTGGTGGACGAAATGGAAAAGTCCTATCTGGAATACGCCATGAGCGTCATCGTGGGCCGCGCTCTGCCCGACGTGCGGGACGGCCTGAAGCCGGTCCACCGCCGCATTCTGTACACCATGTACGAAAGCGGCCTGACCGCCGATAAGCCCTTTAAAAAGTCCGCCACCTGCGTGGGTGACGTGCTGGGTAAATACCACCCCCACGGCGACGCCTCCGTCTACGACGCCATGGTGCGTCTGGCCCAGGACTTTTCCATGCGCTATATGCTGGTGGACGGCCACGGCAACTTCGGCTCCGTGGACGGCGACCCCCCGGCCGCCTACCGTTACACCGAGGCCCGCATGTCCAAGATCTCGGACGAGATGCTCCGGGACATCGACAAGGAGACCGTGGACTGGGACCCCAACTTTGACGAGTCCCGGAAGGAACCCCGTGTGCTCCCCTCCCGGTTCCCCAACCTGCTGGTCAACGGCTCCAGCGGCATCGCCGTGGGCATGGCCACCAACATCCCGCCCCACAACCTGACCGAGGTCATCAACGCCTGCATCTGTGTACTGGATAACCCGGAGGCCGAGTTGGCCGACCTGATGGAGCACATCAAGGGCCCCGACTTCCCCACCCGGGGCATCATCATGGGCCGCAGCGGCATCCGCTCCGCCTACGCCACCGGCCGGGGCAAGGTGGTCATCCGCGCCCGCACCGAGTTTGAGGAGTTCGGCAAGGACCGCATCCGCATCATCGTCACCGAGCTGCCCTATCAGGTCAACAAGCGCCAGCTGATCAAGAACATTGCCGAGCAGGTCAAGGACAAGCGCCTGGAGGGCATCTCCGACCTGCGTGACGAGACCGACCGCAACGGCATGCGCATCGTTATTGAGCTGAAAAAAGAGGCCAATCCCCAGGTGGTGCTCAACCGCCTGTTTGCCCAGACCGCCCTGCAGTCCAATTTCTCCATCATCATGCTGGCCCTGGTGGACAACCAGAAGCAGCCCAAAATCCTCTCCCTGCGCAATATCCTGGACGAGTACCTGGCTTACCAGGAAGAGGTCATCGTCCGCCGCACCAAGTACGACCTGCGCAAGGCCCAGGAGCGGGCCCACCTGCTGCAGGGCCTGCTGATCGCCCAGGACAACATCGACGAGGTCATCAAGATCATCCGCTCCTCCTACGATAACGCCAAGCAGAACCTGATGGAGCGCTTCGGTCTGGACGATGTGCAAGCCCAGGCCATCTGCGACATGCGCCTGATCGCCCTGCAGGGCCTGAACCGGGAGAAGCTGGAGAACGAGTACAAGGAGCTGCAGGAGAAGATCGCCTACTACAATCAGGTTCTCTCCGACGAGGGCTTGGTGCGTCAGATCCTGAAGGACGAGCTGACCGCCATCCGGGACAAGTTCGGCGACAAGCGCCGCACCGAGATCCAGGACGTGGAGGACGAGCTGGACGTGGAGGACCTAATCGAGGAGGAACAGTGCGTCTTCACCCTGACCGACGCCGGGTATATCAAGCGCACCCCCGTGTCCGTCTACCACACCCAGCGCCGGGGCGGCAAGGGCATCACCGCCATGAGTACCAAGGAAGAGGACTTCGTGACCGATGTGTTCACCGCCTCCACCCACGACTATATCCTGTTCTTCACCAATAAGGGCCGGGTCCACCGGAAGAAGGGCTACCAGATCGCCGAGTCCGGCCGCACAGCAAAGGGCACCTATATCGGCAATATCCTGCCGGTGGAGCCGGACGAAAAGGTCACGGCCATGATCCACCTGCGGGAGTTCCCGGAGGACCGCTATCTGATGATGGTCACCCGCAAGGGTACCGTCAAGCGCATCCAGCTGTCCTCCATCAACACCAACCGCAAGGCGGGCATCCGCTGCATCACCCTGGATGAGGGCGACGACCTGATCTGCGTGCGGGAGACCGACGGCGAGCAGTGCATCGTCATCGCCACCCACGACGGCATGACCATCGCCTTCCTGGAGACCGATGTGCGCTGCATGGGCCGCGACGCCTGCGGCGTGCGGGGCATCAACCTGCGGGACGGCGATTATGTGGTGGGCGCCGCCCGGGCCAAGTACGACCATCAGGTGCTGATGATCACCGAAAACGGCTACGGCAAGCGCACCCCCATGGACGATTATATCCGCGGCAACGGCCCCCAGAAGCGCGGCGGCTTCGGCATGAAGGGTTACCAGGTCACCGACAAGACCGGCAGCGTGGTGGGTATCAAGGTGGTCAACGACGACGACGACATCCTGGTCATCAACAATGCCGGCGTTATCATCCGCATGGCGGCCAGCGGCATCAGCACCTACGGCCGCTCCGCCCAGGGAGTCAAGATCATGAATCTGGCTGACGGCGTTAAAGTCATCGCCTTTGCCCGCACCGACCATGAGGAGGAGACGGAAGAAGCGCAGGAGCTCCAGGAGCCGCAGGAGAGCAGCCATGAAGAATAACCGGCGCAGGCGTGTGACCTACCGCCCCAGCAAGAGCCAGGCCATTTTCACCGGTATCGTAGGCATCATCTTTGTCCTCATCGGCATTTTTGTCGCCATTCCCTCCGTGGGCGGCTTTGGCGTCCTCTGGACGCTTATTGCCGCCGGGATTACGGTGATGAATTTCTACCAGGCTTTTGGAAAAGGCTATGTGGGACCTGAGATCTCCATCGAGGAGGATGGGGAGACACCAAACTCCACCGGGCAATCCCCGGGCGTTTCCGCCCAGGACCGCCTGACCGAGCTGCGCACCCTGTACGACCAGCGGCTCATTACCCAGGAGGAGTATGACGCCAAGCGTCAGGAGATCCTAAAAGAGCTGTAAATTCTAAAAGAGACAAAAAACGACAAAAAACCTCAATAATCTATGATAAAATCGAAGCGCGGCCACCAATACGTGACCGCGCTTTATTCTTTGAATTCAAAAAGCTTGTACAGAGGAATGTTCAGGGCTTGGGCAATGTCGATCAAGGTGTCAACGCTGCACCCGGCCGCACCGGTCTCAATGCGCTGGATATGATTGCGGCTGACTCCCGATTCACCACATAGATCAGCCAATTGTTCTTGGGTCAACCGTTGTTCTTTGCGATAGTGTAAGATATTAAGGCCAATCTTGACCCAAATGGCATAGTGTTGAATATCCATGGACTCACCTCATGAATATTCTAACCAAAAGATAATATTTAGTTAGCAACTTGTAAAATACCTTTTGACACTTTTAAAGTTGTAAAAAACAAAAAAAGTGATATAATACCCACTGTGAGATGGTATTGTGCGGGGATCAGAAGAGGTTGTTTCCACTGTTTTTGAGGTTGTTCTCCTATGCCTGTTGATCCCAGTCCTTTTTGCTATGTGCGTGGGAAGTCTCTCCCACTTCCATCATACGAACGGGACGCGAGAAGTGTTTGACTTTTTTTCCATTATCTTGTATTCTTGAAAGAGGAAAACGAAGCCCTGGAAAAACCAAGACCAAAAAGGAAACACTGCATGAAAACTGTCACGATCTACACCGACGGTGCCTGCTCCGGCAACCCCGGTCCCGGGGGCTGGGGAGCCATTCTGATGTATGGCAAGTATAAAAAGGAGCTGTCCGGCGGTGAGGCCAGTACCACCAACAACCGCATGGAGCTGACAGGGGTCATCACCGCCCTGGAGGCCTTGAAAGAACCTTGCGTAGTAGAACTTTGGTCGGATTCCAAATACGTCATTGACGGTCTGGAAAAAGGCTGGGCCAAGGGCTGGAAGGCCCGGGGCTGGGTCAAGAGCGACAAAAAGCCCGCCCTGAATCCAGACCTCTGGGACCGCCTGCTGAATCTGACGGAGCGGCACACCATGCACTACCACTGGGTCAAAGGCCATGCTGAGAACCCGTACAACAACCGCTGCGATGAACTGGCGGTTATGGAGAGCCAGAAGTTCAAGAAATAAAGGCCTTTGACCCACAAAAGGGGTCCCCGCCAAAACCCAGCGAAGCGGTTTTGGCGAGGACGCGGCCACGCGAAAACTCCGTACAGCAACTGCTGTGACTATTCCGGCTGGGCTCGGCACCTTCACAGGAGCATGTCCTCGATCACATCCCGCATGTGGATGGGCGAGAGCTGGTATTTTGTACATAGGGCGGCAATTTTTTGGGCCAGTGTGCGGTTTGGGGTCACGTCATGAATAATTTCCTCTTGTTCCCAACCATTATGTACTTTCCGCTCTGCCGACAGCAGATAGGTTGTATACCAGCCCAGATCCTGATGATACTGCTGCTCCGGTTTGGCCTCATATCTCCACAGATGAATCATATTTTTCTCCTCCTATGAACAAAATTTTTCTTAATTAAATCTTAATACTGCGGACATATTTTGTCAGGCCATGTGAATGCCCTTTTTTTTGCAAAATCGGAGGATCCATTTTGATGGGCAAAAAAGCCCAAAAGATAAGCACCTTTAGGGGTCGCTTCTTTTTTTAAAAAACGGAAGAAAAAAACTTCTCTATAAACCAGGAAAAAAGAGAATTAAACTGCCAACCCAGCTTATTGCGCACGAAATGGAGGAAAAACCGATGACTGAGGAGACCAGAATAGAGAGAGTCAAGCGCTTTTCTAAAATTTGGTGGCAGTCCCGGGCGGACGGGCAGAAATCACAGGAGTACATGGCTCTTAGCTTGGGTGTGTCCAAAAAGACCATTCAGAACTGGGAAAAGGGCGCCAGCGCGCCGAATCTGTTCCAGGGCTTTGAATGGTTCCGGGCGCTCGGAATCAATCCCATGCCGTATTATTTGGAATTTATTTTTCCTGAGGGATTTGGAGCGCCCAATGGCTTAGAGGATGGTCAGAACATTGAGCAGGCACTGTCCCTTTTGATCCAGCAGTGCTCATGGGAGGAAAAACGCCAATTGCTGTTTATCATGGCCGGACATCATGGCAGTTCGTGGCACTCTCTGCTGCAGATGTTTACCGCCCACTGCCATACGTCTATGCAGGCCAGAGTAGCCGCTTCCATCATTATTTTGGAAAATTATGAGATAGAAGAGAAAATGGGGATGCTGGTCTGTCCGGAGGATATCCAGCCCGACGTGAATGCGCTGCGTTCTGCCATCACGCAAGGCAAGCATGCGGCCCAGCAAGGCGAGACAAGCTATTTCGATCCATTGCCCGCGTTGTGAAAGGAGCGAAACCCGCGTCCGAAGGATGGTTGAGGCACATGCTGTGTAAGGTTTTTCGACAAACAGAAAATCCGGACTGCAGAAGCAGTCCGGATTTTTTAATAAAGCTCATCCAGAATTTTGATAACGGCCGCCACACATCCCTGATCGCAGCTGTTGACGATGCGGGCGCCCCACTCCTTTAGGAGATGGCTGCAATTTTCCGGGGCGAAGCCGATCTTCGCCACCTCCAGCATGGGCAGGTCGTTCTGATTGTCCCCCACGCAGTACAGGTGCTCCCGGCTGATGCCCAGGTATTCGGCCAGCCAGAGGGCCGACCCGCCCTTGTGGCTGCCCTTGGCGGTCAGTTCCAGCAGATAGCGGTTGGAGAAAATGACCTCGTAGCTCTCCCCCACCTTTTCCTGCATATAGACCTGCGCTTTCTGCAGCAGAGGGGTGTCCTGCTCTAAAATGATCTTGGTCAGGGGCATAGGCAGCTTCTCGATGGGCAGGATGGTGTAATCCATCCCCACCCGCTCCATATGCATGTGGGTCACCGGATTGGGATTGTGGACAAAGATCTCGTTCTGATAATAGGCCTCAAAGCCTAACTCCGGAAAATGGGCGCACAAGTCCAGCATGTCCTCAATGACCCGGTCGGGCAGGTAGGTGCGCCGCACCAGCTGATCCGTCTGGTAGTCAAAGACCGTGGCGCCGTTGGACAGGATGACGGGGGCGTTCAGGGGAATGTTCTCTTTGATTACCTGGGGGGAAAAGGTCTTGCGGGCGCGGCCAGTGGCGATGGTGAACAGGCCGCCCTGCTCGATAAAAGAGCGGATGGCCGCCCGGTTTTCCTCCGATACATGCAGGTCGGTGCCGTACAGCGTGTCATCAAAGTCGCTGACCAACATGACCCCCGTAAATTTACCCATGAGACTCCCCTCCCTTCTCCTGTTCAGAATCCAGCCGACGGAAAAAATGATGTACCGCAGCACATCAGGTTGCGGTACGAAAATGAAAACATCACGTATGCCGAATTGATTTTACAAGCAGATTTATGTTATACCATCTTGCTTAATTTTGTCAAGACCTGGGTAAACCAATCGGGCAGGGGACATTCCACCGTGACGCGCTCCCCACTGCGGGGGTGGACAAAGGACAGCCTGCGGGCGTGCAGGCACTGTCCGGCCAGGCCGGGGACCGGCTTTTTGGCGCCGTACACCACGTCCCCCAACAGCGGGTGTCCGATGGAGGCCATGTGGACACGGATCTGATGGGTGCGCCCGGTCTCCAGGCGGCACTGAATGTGGGTGTATCCCGGATAGCGGCCCAGCACCGCCCAGTGGGTAATGGCCTCCCGGCCGTTTTTGCGGTCGATGGCCATTCTTTTGCGATCCACCGGATGGCGGCCGATGGGGGCGTTCACCGTGCCAGATTCCTCTTTTAGATTGCCCACGCACACCGCTTCATATTCCCGGTACAGGGAGTGATCCTGCAGCTGTTCGGCCAGGGCCTGATGCGCCAAATCGTTTTTGGCCGCGATGATCAGCCCCGACGTGTCCCGGTCAATCCGGTGCACGATGCCGGGGCGCAGGCTTCCATTGATTCCGGACAGTGAAGTTCCACAATGATATAACAGAGCGTTGACCAATGTGCCGTCCGGATGGCCCGCCGCCGGGTGGACCACCATGCCCACCGGCTTGTTGACAACAATCACGTCCTCGTCCTCATAGACCACATCCAGAGGGATGTCCTGGGGAATGGCCTCCACCGGCTCCGGCTCGGGCAGGGTGACTTCAAAGACATCCCCAACCGCGGTCTTGTAGTTTTTCTTCACGCTCTTTCCGTCCAGCACAACAGCCCCCTCCTCCAGTAGGCGGGCCGCGGCGGAGCGGGTCAGGCTTTCGATGGAGCGGGACAGCAGCACGTCCAAGCGCTCCCCCGCCCGGTCGGCGGTGACGGTCAGGACTTCTTCTCGCATTTTTCGTAGAAGAACACGAAGTAGATGCAGAAGGCGATGCCTCCGCACACCACGCAAATATCGGCCACGTTGAAGACGGGGAAATTCATGAACAGGGTCTGGAACATGTCCACCACATAGCCCAGGCGGACACGGTCGATCAGATTGCCCACCGCACCGGCCAGCACCATGGTCAGGGTGATCACGCCGGCGGGGTGGCGGATCAGCCGGCGGGCCAGCACAAACAGAAGGGCCAGCACCACCACGGCGGACACCACGGTGAGCAGCCAGGTGTGCTGGTTGAGCATGGACCAGGCCCCGCCGGTGTTGTGGACCTGGGTCAGGCCTAAAATGTGTGGGATAAAGGAGTGGGCCCCCCCCATGGGAATATTGACCGTGACCCACCATTTGACCCACTGGTCCAGAGCGATGAGCGCGGCGGCCAGCAAAGTACAACCGATATAAAGCATAAAGGGATTCCTCACATTGTTCAGATTTAGGGATATCATATCATTTTATGAAAAAAAGAGCAATGCCCCGGAGGGAAAAATGAAAGAGGATGCCCGCCTGTTCAGGCAAGCATCCTCTTGAGATTAAAAATTACATTTTGCTGACGACTTCCGCGCAGCGAGGGCACAGGCCGTTTTCATCCACATGATCGTGGTGGTTCCAGCAGCGGGGGCACTTGGGGGCTTCGGACAGCTTGACGGCAATGGTGCACTTCACCGGGCAGTCGGCCATCTTCTCCCCGTCCACACTGTCGGTGGTGACGGTCACCTTGGATACGATGCACAGGGCGGCCAGATCCACGCTGTTCAGCAGGGCGGCGTCCTCCACACTCTCCACGCCGATGGTCACCTCGGTGTCCTGGGCCTTCTTGAACACGCCGGCGTTGCGGGCGTTCTCCAGGGCCTTGTTGACAGCGTCCCGCAGAGCGGTCAGCTTGCCCCAGCGCTCCTGCTCCTCCTGGGAGAGGACCAGCTCAGCACGGAACTCGGGCATGTCGTTGAGCAGCACGCTTTCGGCGTTGACGCCCGCGCCGTGCTTCATGGCCGCCCAGATCTCGTCGCTGGTAAAGGCCAGGATGGGGGCCAGCAGGCGGGTCATGCCGTCCAAAATCACATACAGGGCGCTCTGGGCGGAGCGGCGGGTGGTCTCGTCACCGCAGTAGAGGCGGTCCTTGATGATGTCCAGATAGAAATTGGACAGGTCAATGACGCAGTAGTTGTACACGGCGCGGTATACAGCGTGGAACTCGTAGCGGTCGTAGGCGTCCCGGACGGTCTGCACCAGCTGGTTGAAGGTGTGCAGGGCGAAGCGATCCAGCTCCTCCAGCTTGTGGGCGGGCAGCAGATCGGCGTCGGGGTCGAAGTCGCACAGGTTGCCCAGCATGTAGCGGGCGGTGTTGCGGATCTTCAGATAGGCCTGGGACAGCTGCTTCATGATGTCCTTGGAGATGCGCATGTCCTGGGTGTAGTCGGCGGAGGCCACCCACAGGCGCAGCATGTCGGCGCCGTAGTCCTTGATGATTTCCTCGGGAGCGATGGCATTGCCCAGGCTCTTGTGCATGGCGCGGCCCTCGCCGTCCACCGTCCAGCCGTGGGTGATGATCTGCTTGTAGGGGGCCACGCCCTTGGCGGCGATGGAGGTCAGCATGGAGGACTGGAACCAGCCGCGGTACTGGTCGCCGCCCTCCAGATAGACGTCAGCGGGGAACTTCAGGTAGGGGCGCTGGTCCAGCACGCCGGCGTGGGTGGAGCCGGAGTCGAACCACACGTCCATGATGTCGCTCTCCTTAGAGAAGTGGACGCCGCCGCAGTGGGGGCACTTGAAGCCCTGGGGCACCAGCTCGTCGGCGGTCTTGTCGAACCAGATGTTGGAGCCGTTCTCCTTGAACAGGCTGGCGATATGGTCAATGGTCTCGGGGGTGACGATGTCGGCGCCGCACTGATCGCAGTAGAAGATGGGGATGGGCACACCCCACACGCGCTGGCGGGAGATGCACCAGTCGTTGCGCTCGGCGATCATGGACACCATGCGCTCCTTGCCCCAGTCGGGCTTCCACTGGATGCCGTCGCAGGCGGCGATGGCGGCGTCCTTGATGGCGTCCACGGAGCAGAACCACTGCTCGGTGGCACGGTAGATGATGGGGTTCTTGCAGCGCCAGCAGTGGGGATAGGAGTGGGTAATCTTCTCCTTGGCGACCAGCAGGCCCGCAGCCTCCAGGTCGTCCACCACCATGTCGTTGCCCTTGGCGTAGAACTGGCCGTTGTAGCGCTCGTCGGTCATAACGCCCTTGGCGTTGACGGGCACGGGCACGCCGATGTTGGTCAGACCTGCTTTGTCGTACTGCTGGCAGATGTTGAAGTCGTCGGCGCCGAAGCCCGGGGCGGTGTGGACGCAGCCGGTACCGGCGTCCAGGGTGACATGATCGCCGCAGAGGATGACGCTGTCCCGGTCAAACAGGGGGTGCTTGGCAGCCATCAGCTCGAACTCCTCGCCCTTCAGAGTGGCCAGCACCGTGCAGGCGGCGTAGTCGATGCCCGCGGCCTTGCACACGCTCTCGGCCAGCGCCTGGGCCAGGATATAGACCTCGCCGCCGGGAACCTGGAGCAGGACGTAGTCAAACTCCGGGTTGACCGAGATGGCCATGTTGCCCGGGATGGTCCAGGGGGTGGTGGTCCAGATGACGAAGAAGGTCTTGGACAGGTCGGTGACCTGGGCCAGCTTGCCCTTGTCGTCCCGGACGGGGAACTTGACGAAGATGGTGGTGCAGGGGTCGTCGGCGTACTCAATCTCGGCCTCGGCCAGAGCGGTCTGGTCGGCGGGGCACCAGTACACGGGCTTCATGCCCTTGTAAATGTAGCCCTTCTCGGCCATCTTGCCGAAAATACGGATCTGCTCGGCCTCAAAGGCGGGCTTCAGGGTGATATAGGGGTCATCCCACTCGCCCAGCACGCCCAGGCGCTTGAACTGCTCACGCTGCTTGTCCACGAAGTCCAAGGCGTACTCCCGGCACTTGTCCCGGAACTCAGCGGTGGTCAGTTCATCCCGCTTAATCTTCTTGTTTTTCAGGATGGCGGACTCGATGGGCAGACCGTGGGTGTCCCAGCCGGGGACGTAGGGGGCGCAGTACCCGGTCATGTTGTGGTGCTTGACAATGATGTCCTTCAGGATCTTGTTCAGGGCGGTGCCGATGTGGATGTTGCCGTTGGCATACGGCGGTCCGTCGTGGAGGACGAACAGGGGCTTGCCCTCGTTGCGTTTGATGATCTTGTGATACAGGTCCTTGTCGTGCATCTCCTGGAGCATGCCGGGCTCCCGGTTGGGCAGACCGGCGCGCATGGGGAAGTCGGTCTGGGGCAGATGGATGGTCTGGTTATAGTCCATAAGATGGATTCCTCCTCTTTGATTTTCAAAATAAAAAACGCCCCTGTCTCGTAAGAGACAAAGGCGAAAACCTCTGCGGTACCACTCTTGTTGCCATGGCAAGCCATGACCGCTCAACGGCCTGTAACGGGGCCGGCCGGGATGACTTACTCAGGTTCGGTCATCCTGCTCCGAGGTGATTTTCTCATACGCCCTTGTCCGCCTCGCACCAAACGGCGGCTCTCTGTGCAAGAGTTGGTATGGTACTCGTCCTCATCCACGCAGATGTGATATGAAAGCAAACTGCACAGACGCGCCTCCGCGCGTCTGTGCAGTATCTTACCCATTTTTTTGGCTGTTGTCAAGGAAAAGTTCGGTTTCTTATGAGGGATAAACGCTTAAAAGGGAAAGGCCGGTTATTACGTTGTAAACTTTCGATCCTTGTGATACACTTAAGACAGGAGGGAATTTACTATGTGGAAGAAACTTCTTTTGATTTTTATATTGTGCTTTTGCTTTACTGCTTGCAGTTCTGAATCTAAAAGCATAGAGGGATACTGGATGGCCGAAAATGGCGATACTATTTCCTTTAATTCTGATGGTAAGGCCATTATTGAAGGAATTTCCTACGATTACTCCATTTACGACGGAAACAACCTTTCTATTTCATTGTGGGGGTTTGCGCAAGAATATAAATTTACTATTGATAAGGATGTACTAACCCTAACTAAAGCGGGAAGTAACTCTACCCAGCTTTTTTATAAAAATGAGGGCAAGCAGGCTGAAATACAAGAAAATCTTAATCAGATAGCAGCAAACCAGGAAGAGCAAGAAAGAATACAGCAGAAAAATGAACAGGCTCAAAAAGAGCAAAAAGAATATGAGAAATACATAAGTTCCTTGGAATCCAGAATTGACACAATTGACTCTAAAATTGCAGAAGACCAAGCCTGGATTGTTGAAATAGAAAGTTGGATTACTGAAATTGACTCTAATATAGCAGGACTTCAACAAAGTGATGACATGTTAGCAGACTCTCAAATTGATAATTTGAAAGACCAACAGAGCAGACTTTGTGAAGATATTTCGGAGCTACAACAAGAAATTACTGACCTTGAAACTGAAAAAGAGGAAATCGTAAAGACACTTACAGAGCTTGGGGAAAACTAAAAGAAAGAACCTATGAGAAATGAAATCTCATAGGTTCTTTTGCTTGTTTATATGCAACAGACATTACTTTAAGTCGTAATTGGAGCCAAACTGCAGATTGTCAAAGTCAATGCGGCGGGTGGGGCTGGTGTCCTGGCTGACTTCTTCGGCGGGGGCCTCCTCAAAGGCCCGGGCGCGCTCCTGGTCCCGGTGGCTGCGGCCGGTCAACTCCTCATACAGGCTGACGGACTCGGCAACTCTCTCCTCCGGCTCCGGCTCCGCGGTTTCTTCCTCCACGTCCTCCTGTTCCAGCAGGCGCTGGACGGACTCCTCAATGGCGTGGGCGGTCTGATCCACGGGATCAACGACGGGGGGCGGAGCGGTGACGGAGCTCAGGGAGTCCAGGTATTCCTCCTGCCGGCGGCAGGTCTCCCGGACCTGGGCCACAAAGTTGGCGGTAGCGGCCTGGGCGGCGTTCAGGCGGGCTTCCTCATCGGCCACCTGGCGGTGCAGCTCGGCGATTTTAGCCTGAGCCTCAGCCTCAGCGCCGCGGAGCAACTCGCTCTTGCGGGTCTCCGCTTCCTTGACCATCTCATCGGCGGTCTGCTGGGCGGCCAGCAGGGCGCGGCGCATCCCCTTTTCGGTGGCGCGGTACTCCTCCAGTGAGTCGGCCAGCACCTTCATCTTGGCTTTCAGAGTCGCGTTTTCCTTGTACAGAGCGGTATAATCGGCGGTGAGCTGGTCCAGGAACTCGTCCACCATGGCCATGTTATAGCCGCCAAAGGACGCCTTGGCAAAGGCGTGTTCAGAAACTTCCTGCGGGGTCAACATTGCACACTACCCCCTTCTTAAGAGAAGTACAGCCCGTTGTTTTCCAGATCGTTGATCAGGTCACCGATAATATCCACATTATAGGGGGTGATGATGTACGTGGAAATGGCCACCTTTTTGATCTTACCCTCGTTGGCATAGGCCACGCCGGACAGGAAGTCCAGCAGACGGCGGGAGATGTCCTTCTGAGTGGATTCCAGATTGAGGACGACAGTGCGCTTCTCCCGCAGGTGGTCGGCGATCTCGGAGGCCTGATCGAAACGGTCGGGCTTCACCAGAACCACCTGCAGCTGGGTGGTGGTGTGAATGTTGACCACCTTGTTGTTGCGGCGGTCGGCGGCAGCGTCCTGATCGTACAGGGTGCTGGTCATCTCCCGGTCCCGGGCCTTTTCCCGAACCACGTTGGAGCGGCCCACCGACTCAAAATCGTCAAAATCGTCTTCCTCATCCTCATAGGGACGGGCCAGGCGCTTGAGTTCGTCAATAAATCCCATAAAAACAGCCCCTCATCTCTTTTGTTTGTCGGCCCCCGACATGGGCGGGCGCGGCCCGAACAGAGCGGTCCCCACCCGGACCAGGGTGGCACCCTCCTCCACGGCGTCCTCAAAGTCGCCGCTCATGCCCATGGACAGGCAGTCCATATCAGCATTATTATCCGCTATTTTAGTTCTTATGTCAACAAAAAGCTGACGGGTTTGTGCAAAAAATTTGCGGTTGGAACCCCCGGGGACGACAACGGGGGGTATGCACATCAAACCCCGCAGCCGGACATGGGGCAGTTCCAGGGCTTTTTGGGCCAAAGCGGGGAGCTGCTCCGGGGAAATCCCCCCCTTGCTCTCCTCTCCGGCAATGTTGACTTCCAGCAAAATATCCTGCCTCAATTCCAGCTCACCGGCGCGTTTGTCGATGGCCTCCAGCAGGCGCTCGGAGTCCACCGACTCGATCAGATCCACCCGGCCCACCACCTGCCTGACCTTGTTGGTCTGCAGGTGGCCGATAAAGTGCAGCCGGGCGCCGGCGTAGGCGTCGTCGTCCAGATGGGCGGCCATCTCCTGCACCCGGTTTTCCCCGCAGATCTGCACGCCGGCGGCGATGGCGGCGCGGATGGTCTCCGAGGTCTGGACCTTGGTGGCGGCCACCAGGGTGACCTCCGCCGGATCCCGGCCTGCCCGGAGGGCGGCGGCACGGATGCGCGCCTGGACGGCCGCGATGTTTTCCTGTAGATTCATTCCAATACCACCTTTCCGTTGTACAGGTCGGGCGCGGATACGATGATCTCGTCCCCGGCACGAAGGATGGGGAGACTCTGGCTTGCCGACGGGGTGGCCAGGTAATATTCGCCGTCCTTCTCTTTGATGATGTAACTGCGCGCTGTCTCCGACGGAGTGACCAGATAGTAGTCACTGCCCTCCCGCACGATGTCCACCGGCTTGAATTCGGCCTTGGCGCCCACCACAGTGTAAACACCGATCATCTGGGTCTGGACCTTCTCGCCGGTTTTGGAATCGGTGGAGGTAATGGTCTCCATGCGCAGGGCCTGCTTGGGCACCCGGATGCCGGTATACCGCTCAAAGATCAGATCCACGGTCTGGGTTCGCAGCTGGGTCACGTCTTTCAGGTTCCGGGCGGAGGAGAGGACCAGTACGCAGCCGTCGGCCTCCTCATCGCCCACCCGCTCCACGCGCATATCCACCTCTCCCGTAAAATCCCGGGAAAAGGCCACGGTGATGGTGTCCCCGGGCTGAAGGCGGCGGGCGGTGGAGGGCTCCACCACCGCGGCGAAGTACCAGCGGTCTCCGGTGATCAGTTTTCCCACCGGGGTCCCTTCCGGAGAGCTTGTCCCGTGGGTAAACGCCTTGAGCTGTGCGGCGGTCATAGTCTCCAGGGAGGTGGGGGTCAGGGTGGACTCCAGCCCGTCGGCCAGCCAGGAGAACAGCCCGGAACAGGGGGCGTATACCGACGTGGTCTCGGAGGAGGACTGGCTTTTCAGCTGTGCGATCTGGGCGTCCAGATCGGCGATGGCTGCGGTCAGGGCGGCGGCGCTGTCGCCGGAGGAGGAGTAGACGAACTCCCGCTGAAGCACCTGGGTGCGCAGGGAGAGCGCGTCGGACTCCAGGGTGTACAGGTCACCGCCGGCCGTGTTGGCGCGCAGGGCCAGAATGGAGCTGATGATCTGCTGTTCCAGCTTGGCGGCGTCGCTCAGGCTGCTGCCGCTGTTCAGGGCGGCCTGCAGCTGTTCCCGCTCCTGCTCCAGGCTCTGGAGCTGTTTTTTTCGGTCCAGGGCATCGCTGTTCTGGTACAGGATGGCCACGGTCTCACCGGCGGCCACCCGCTGTCCCTCTTCCGGAAGCACATCCATAATGGCCGCCCCGTTGGACAGCACCTGCTCCTCCCGCACCAGGACGCCGGTGGCCTCCACGGAGTCGTCCAGGGTGTCCCGGTAGGCCATGGTGGTGGTGAGGGGATCGGAGAGGCTCCGCACGGCGTAGATGGCTAAGTAGAGGGCCACGCCGGCGAACAAAATGAACATGACAATTTTCGTGATGAGGGTGCCCTGCTTCATGAAAAACCTTCCTTTTGGCCGCGCCCGCTCAGTCGGGGGACTCCTCCAGGGAGATGGGGCGCTCAGGGGTAATGGTGGAAATGACGTGTTTGTAGATGATCTGCTGCTTGCCCTCACTCATCAGAACGACCACAAACTGGTCGAAGCCGGTGATCGTGCCCCGGAGCTGGTAGCCGTTGGTCAGGAACATGGTCACGTTGGCCTTGTTCCGGCGGGCACGGGAAAGAAACAGATCCTGAATGTGGGTGGACTTTTGCATAATTGATGCACTCCTTTATGTATATAGGGTGCATCTATCATAAACCAGATTCTTCCAGAATTTGTGTCGAAAAAGCGAGGGCTTTTTCAAAATCGGGCGAGTTCTCCCACAGGAACCAGTGGGTGGAGGGGTCCCGGCGGAACCAGGTCAGCTGCCGCTTGGCATACTGCCGGGAGCGCAGCTTGATCTCCTCCGCCGCCTCTTCGGGGGAGCGGCCCT
>JBJDYV010000010.1:0-190926 GCA_051867655.1 Oscillospiraceae bacterium | reverse complement strand
TAACTGCACACCAGGATGGCGGTCGTTTTATACGCGCCTACATTTGACGGTTACGCTTGTTCGGCAGCTATAATTATTATGACAACAAAGGGCGTAAAACTGGCAGCAGCGATCCAGGATTGTTTGGGAGCTATCATCACTACGATTCCAACAGGAATAGGATGGGCTCCAGTAATCCAGGAGCTTTCGGCTCATATCATCATAGCAACGCACAAGGATGCTATGTAGCAACTTGCGTATACGGATCTTATGACTGCCCTGAGGTGTGGACGCTACGCCGTTTCCGGGATGATACTCTGGCCCAAAGCTACCTTGGTCGTGCGTTCATTCATATCTATTACGCAGTGAGCCCAACAATCGTTCGATTTTTCGGCAAATGCACATGGTTTCAGCAGTATTGGCGGAAAAAGCTAGATCGACTTGTTGGAAGCCTCAGAAAGAAGGGCGTGACAAGTACCCCCTACCAAGATAGGCTATGGAAATGATTATTGGCCGTTGGAATCAGAATTTGCCTGTCATCTTAATCCACATTCTTTCTCAACCTTCCTTACACACTGCACCAAGGGGGAATCGTATGAGTGCTGCAATACTTATCTGCGTTCTGCTTGTTCTTCTGCTGCGAGAATTTATTAAGCGATTCAATGCGGAGCGACATGCGCAATGGGCAGTTCACCGCAGAAGAATTTCATTGATGGATTTCATTTTTCATAATTACTAGAGCGATTCGCCCTATGGGACAGAGTACCGGAAAAGGTAACATCCTTGATTGACATCATGGAGGTGTATCCCATGCCTAATAGAAAAGGGTAGAATGACTATCAAACATTACGAATCATCATACAGCCGATTGCTGAAAAGTATCAGATACCGGCAATATATCTATTTGGTTCCTATGCTCGAGGGACTGCGACAGATGAGAGCGATATTGATTTGCTTGTCGATATAACTGGGACCTCTTTGACCAGCCTGTTTTCATTGGGTGCGCTGTATTGAGACTTGGAAGAAGCTTTGAAAAAATCGGTTGATCTGATTATAGTAAGTTCACTGCAACAGCAAGCCCAAATGCCGAGTGAGCAGGATTTTCGTGACACAGTCATGAATGAGAAGGAGAAACTTTATGCTGTCGCCTGATTTGCAGCGCATTAAGCACATCCGGGATTTATTGTGGCGAGATTGAAAAAACGATTACTCAATACGGGAATTCTTTTGATGTATTCGATCATGATCCTGATTATCAAAGGTCGGTATCTTTCTGCATTCTTCAGAATGGCGAACTCAGCGGTGGGCTTTCTCAGGAGTATCGGCAGGCCACCGCTGAGTGGGAAGGGCCTGCATGGATTGAAGTAGCCCAGAATCGAAAGAAACAAGAATTCGAAAAATATATCTTATAAATTCCGGCCTGGAAAACAGCCGTAACCAACCCCGAATGTGGCCATTTTCTGTCAACAAAACAGTTGACTTCTTTTTACGGATATCTTATAAAAATTACACTAATGGAGAAAACCTATCGAATAGTTACCAGAATTGCTTGAATTAAGTGAGATTTGGTACTACTGTACAAAAATGTTTTGGAAGGTGCTGTTTGACGATGATGTACAATGCCCCACATATGTATAAACTGATAGGAAAAGACGGGAAAGAATATGCCTCCGAAAGGAAGGGCCAATTTGGCGGGCATAGAGGACTGAAAATATACGGCAAGCTGGATTGTCCCTCCGCACTCAGGCATATAGCCGCCGGTGAGTATGTCAAGCAGCGTGTGTTTTTTGCGGATGAAGAAACAGCTTTGGCCGCGGGCTATCGGCCTTGCGGAGTTTGCATGAAAGAGCATTACAGGCTTTGGAAAGGCGGCAGACTTATGACCCACGCATTAGAGGCTTCTCCAATTTTGAATGAATCGGTAATTTGTATGGTACGGTTGGCAAACGGCAAAACAAAACGCCTTGCTGCCGACAGATTGAAAGATACTCCCATTCCCGAAATGCTGAAGCAGAGGAGAATCGAAGACTTTCAAATAAAGATTGAGGAAGATAACTGCGCCATTACTCTGACGGGAGAAAGCTGCCAGTGGGGCTATACAATGGTATGGGATTACGTTCAGGATCAACTCGTCCATCTGACAAATACGCCCTTTGCCGTTTCCTCTGTCATCTTTGGGTCCCGGTTAGTCAATATGTACCTGGTTCAATATTGGGGACACCCGGCGGATTTATGGTATAGCATCGCACCGTTGGAGTTGATTGATCCTGATTATGAGCCGGAAAAGGTTCCACTGACGATTTCCCTGGACGAATCCGTAAAAGGTTCTGCTGGTTGTGAGGTTTATCAGAAAAACGGGGAGCTGTTCTTCCGGGCTGGAGATCAGGAGGAGCGTATTAAAAAGCTGTCCATTTAATAGTAGGAAGGCAATTTGTACATGAACATGCGTTTTCATGTAGAGACAGTATTGGATTATCTTCTTGGGGGTCGCCGCATTACGATTGCCCTATCTGACCACCAAGATTATGCCGATCAGTGTATCGAGCAGTGGAATGTGTTCTGACTATCAGATATACCCAATAGGGCGGCGTGGTTTCTTTTGCCGTGCCGCCTCACGTCATTTGCTTCATGACCGTTTGTAGGCATTGAAAGCAACGACTATTTATGTTAGAGTATCTTAAAAGGAATGCCACCGGGAGGTGAATAGCATGATTGCCGAACTGCATGGAAAAATCAGCGGCAGCGGTAGCAACTTAAATGACCGCTTAGAGGATAAATTGACCGGCGATGTGTTCGGAGCCCTCCGATACATGCCCTTCCATCTTGGCATGGCTCAGATATTACGAGCCGCAAAAATTGATGGGCTAACCGAATGCGTAGAAAAAACCAAACTGGATTTCTGGGGTGACCGTATCCAGTTCTGGCCATATCACGAAGAAGGAGAAATGGATGCATTCCTCGAATTAGACAATGCAGTCATCTCCATTGAGGTCAAATATATGTCGGGTCTTTCCTCCGACGATGAAATTGAAAACACAGCTAAGGAAGAGAAAGAGGAGAGCCATAATCAATTGGCACGCGAGTCCAGAATGGTTCGCCAGTGGTGTCCCGCACACAAAAAACCATACCTCATCTTTATTGCGCATGAAAGCGAATGCGCCCCTATCTGCAACAATGTAAAGGCCAGAGCCATCTTGGAGCCGGGCGTAGAACTTGGATACGTATCCTGGCAAGAGATTCTGAACCAGCTATCTCAAGTTGAGGCAACTGAGCCATACCAGAGACTAATTTTGAGCGACCTGGTTTCGCTGTTGAAACGTAAAGGTTTTGAGCGTTTCTCAGGCTTCGACTTAAGCGAAGATTTGAAGGTTACAATGGACGAATACTACTGCTACGGCTATAATGGGCAGGCACATACGGAAACAGGCATCTGCTTCGATTACCCCGAAGCTGTGATTGGAGGAAGCTTTTATGAGTACAGGTGAGAACATAAGAAATGCAGTACATGTGCTGTATAAAACGTACGCAAGTATCAGTAAACTTATGGAGCAGTGTCGAGCAGAAGCAGAAGATCATGGCTATTTGCTAATGTCCGATAAATTCTTGCGTTGGAAGTCAGATAGCAATTCCGATGGCTGGCTTCTTAACAGCATGATCCTTGTTTTCCAGCGCCGCGAAGATCCTGACTGTGATAGCGGAAACGGCTGGAAGGATGCTCCTGTTTACACAACGGAAGTATGCCTGGCGCTGAAGGATGATCCCAATTATGGCCCCGAGCTCGTATTGTCCAAGTTTGAGTATACAAATATCGGGGAATGGCATGAGGGGTGTTCTCCCGCCGATCACTGGGGGTTCCACCAGCCGATTCACCCGGGTAAGAAACTGCCTTTTGCCGTTGCAGAAGACGGACCTTTCAGCGTGATCACACCTACAAGCTCCAAGAAAGCTGAAAACTACTGGGACATGAAGCGTGCTGTTTCGATTGCGTATCCCCTAGTTGAAGTAACATCGAGCAATATGGTGGAAATGGTCTTTGGTTCCTTTGATAAATTAGCTGAATATAAATGAGAATAGTAGAGATGAGCAGAAAAGTAGCAGAAAATTTCTCTGAGGCCATTGGCGCAGATTTGAGGGAAATTCAGCCGAAAGTACCTTACAGCAAGGCTGACCTGGATTGGATGGATAAGAACTTTCGCAGTTCTATTGAGATGATAGCTTGAAAATCAAGGCCCGGCGTAAAATTTTGTGTAAGCGTTTTTCGACAAAGTCAAGAATTTCGCGTATAAAATACGCGCTTTGGGGCTTGCTTCCCTTGAACGCCACGCTCCCCGGCAGGCTGTGGCGGTATGCGCGCCGGCACGGCGTGAATGCCGCCACAGGCGGCGGGGGAATACTAATCCAAGGGAATCAGCCAGCGTTCCGGTCGGCGAACATGATTTCCAACTGGCTGAGCACCAAATCCCAGTTCTGGCACCGGGCATGCCAGTGCTTCACAATGCGCTGTGACGCCAGATACAGCATCCGGCGCAGAGAATCGTCGTTGGTGAATGACGGCTTGTTCTTGGTGATCTGCCGGAACTGACGGTTCAGTCCCTCGATGATGTTCGTCGTGTATATGATTTTCCGTATCTCTTGCGGATATTCGAAGAAGGTGCTCAGAACTTCCCAGTTTTCCTCCCAACTCTTCACGCAGGAGGGATACTGCTTGCTCCACTTGTTTGCAAAAGCTTCCAGGTTCGCCTCGGCTTCTTCCAAAGTCACCGCCGTGTAGATTTTCTTCAGGTCCGCCACGACCTGCTTGATGTCCTTGTAGCTAACGTATTTGGTAGAACTGCGGATCTGATGCACGATACAGCGCTGCAGCCGAGACCTGGGATAAACTGCCTCAATAGCCTGCATCATGCCGCACAGGCCGTCCGTGCAGAACAGGTAAACATCCAAAACGCCCCTGCTTTTGAGGTCATTCAACACATTCAGCCAAAATTTGCTGCTCTCATGCTCGCCGATCCAAACGCCCAGGATGTCCTTCCGGCCATCCATGGTGATGCCAAGAACCACATAGGCTGCCTTGGTCACATATCGGTGGTCCTCTTTGACCTTGTAGTGGATGGCGTCCATGAAAATGAGCGGATACACGCTCTCCAGCGGCCGGTTTTGCCAGGCTGTAACCTCCGGCATGATCTTTTCACTGATCTTTGTCACTAACTCAGGAGAGATCTCTACATCGTACAGTTCCTTGATCTGCTCAGCAATATCTCTCTGACTCATACCGCAGGCGTACAAGGCTAGGATCTTCTCCTCCATGCCGTCTGCATTGCGGTCATATTTCCCAATAATTTTAGGCTCGTAAGATCCATTGCGGTCTCTGGGCACCTTGATATCGATCTTGCCCAGCTGGGTCTTAATTGTCTTCCGAGAATATCCGTTGCGGTAGTTGCGAGGCGTGCCCTCCGGCTCTTCTGACCGCTGGCAGCGCTCCCGACCCAGTTCCTCGTCCATCTCCACTTCCATGACTTGCTGGATCACATCTCGGAACATTTCCTTCATGGCCTGCATGACCTCAGCGGTGCTGGTAAACTTCTGGCTTTCAACGTATTGCTTCATTAAATCCTGTGGTACTGGCTGCATATTCTTCTTCTCCTTTGTCTTAAATGTTTACTTCCATTCTTGACCAAGTCGAAGATCTTCATACTGTCGATGTCAGTCGATTACACAGAATTTTATGCGGTCTCAAAATCAAATAAATGAACAAGTGGCTCTGAACCGGCGTCCAGAGCCACTTCTGTTTACATGAGTTGCATGTACGGATTTACGATATCAGCAATGCTTTGAGCAAGGGCCTTCTGGGACTCGGCGTCTTCTGAGAGAACACCGATATTCTCAAAAACCTTTTCGATACCGCGACCGTCAGCGCTCCAAACAAATCCGTGCTCATTTACCAGAGGATGACTGTTGAAATACTCTTCATAGACGTCCTTGGGAAAATCTCTCTTTCTGACGGTATAGATTTTCAGGGTCAGCGCATCGGTATCGAGGTCGGACATGAGCAGGTAGTCTACTTCAAAATGGCCTTTCTCCGGGATGACGATATATGCATAGCCATCAGCCCAGTGAGCCTTATATGCGTCATTGTCCTTGCGGCTTTGATAGACAGAGAAGGACTCACAGTTTTTGCCTTTTGCCTTTACTGTCGGTGCCACTTTCTTGATTGCCGCGGACATAATTTGCCTATTCAGCCGGCGATGCCGATTGTTGTTGCCGTCCTCAGCAACAACATCTTCATTGCCTGCGGAAGTAATGGTGGTCAAGTGCAACAGCTCACCCAGAGCCAGTATTTCGTCCGTATCAAGGGCATTATTGTGATCCTTGTCTGCAATCTTGATAAAGCGGTCCATGAACATGGCCATTCTCTGAATAGACTCATCACTGTGTTTCCGGAAAGCCTCGGCTAGCTTCTCATTGGCAGCCTTGTCTTCTTCATTATCTTCAGTAGTAGAACCACTTCGATAGTTCTGGGGATTCCGCATCATTTCGAGAAGGTCGCTGCTGGCGAAATCTTCAGAGTTCCGCACCATAAAGTTATACAGATCCTCGAAGGCATGCTGGCAGCAAAGGATGGCAAACAGCATTTGCTTATTCCAGGCTTCCTTCTTCTGGTCGTTGCTCTTAGCAACTGCATCTACATTACTGCTGATACAGTCAAGCAGGAGATATGCGTTGAAAAGCCTTTTCATCGTTCTGGGGTTGCATCCCACAGAAGCCTGAACGAGATTGACGTATGCATTTGCATCTCCATCTGCCGCCAAATCAATTCCGACCTGCCTGAACATTTCTACAATAAACTTGTCTACCTTGTAGTGAGCAACAGGCATTTTGAAAGGCAAGTTGATATTCTCCACTTTGAAGAAAACATGAACGCTTTTAAAGAGGGCTTCGCCCGTAACTATCGTTTGGCAAGTGAGAAGTTCTCTACGGCGATTGAAAAGATCGACAAGACCATAGACCATCTACAAAAGACAAAGTCGGCGCTTCTTTCCTCTGAAAATAATCTTCGTCTTGCGAATAACAAGGCAGATGAACTAAGCATCAAGAAACTCACGAAAAACGCACCTTCCGTCAAGGCCATGTTTGATGATCTTAAGCAAAACGAATGAATCATCAATTTGATTGCTCATAATTATGGAAGAATAGGCCGAGATATTATTTGGGAAACTGCAAGCGTGGATGTACCTGCATTAAAACGATCTCAAAGAGGACCTTCACTTCACGCTCATCCGTAATGGTGTGCAGCAGGAAGTCGTCCAGAATGAGCAGGGCTCCGCAGGTCTTCTTCATCCGTTTCTGGTACTTTACGTTGCAAAGTAACCGTCAGATCTCCCGGCGGATGGATAGCCATGGGATAATAGTGGTGGAACGTTTCGCGACGTTCCACCACTATCAACATCAGGGAGCAATACCATGACATCAACAGAGCTAAAGCACCAGGCACGACAACAGAAGTGGGTGGCATCGATTCAGGATTGCAGAAGCAGCGGTCTTCCGGTCCGGCAGTGGTGCAAGCAAAGAGGAATCACACCATCTACATATTATCGTTGGGAGCGAGAAGTGCTGTCCATCGCAGATGCGGCACCGGAATTACCCGGGGCACCTGCGTTTGCAGAGTTACCAGCACCGAAACAGCAGTATCGGAACGTTTCGGAATGTTCCGCCACGCTGCGGATCGGCAATAACAGCATTGAGTTCTATCAAGAGCTGAGTCCAGACCTGCTGAAAACCCTGGTTGAGGCTCTACGGTCATGCTGAACGACTTCTCTGGGGCAGATAAGGTCTACATTGCCTGTGGCTATACAGATTTGCGGAAAGGCATTGACGGTCTGGCCGGGATGGTGCAGCAGCAGTTTGAATTGGATCCCTTCACCAACACGCTGTTCCTGTTCTGCGGGCGGCGCAGAGACCGGATCAAGGGCCTATACTGGGAAAAGGACGGGTTTATTCTGCTCTACAAGCGGCTGGAACAGGGTGCATACCAGTGGCCGAGAAGTGAATCCGAAGTACGGTCACTGACTCCGCAGCAGTACCGCTGGCTGATGGAAGGCTTACAGATCGAGCAGCCAAAAGCCCACCGCCCAGTGTCAGGACTGAGCATGATATAAGGCAGACTAAATTCCCGAAAAGCATTGAAAACACTGGCTTTTTGACTCGACTTGTGGTATAATTTTCTTATGAAAAACGAAAAGAAAACTGCCACAAGTAACGCTGAAATGGTGACCATTTCACGCGCGGAATATGAATCCCAGCAGACTCAGCTCACTGAACTAAAACTCCAGAACCAATGGCTTCTGGAGCAGTTGGGCCTTGCAAAAAACGGTAATTCGGCTCCTCCTCCGAGAAGATGCAGGAGGGCCTGATGGACCAGCTTTCAATTCAACTTCAATGAGCTTGAGGCCTACGCATATGGCACCAAATCCGCTACGCCGGAGCAAGTTGCCGTGAAAGCCCATGCGCGCAAGAAGCAGTCCGGCAGTGTGACCGAGATCGTCCCGGAGGGCACGCCTACCGAGGTTGTGGAGCACCGTCTGACTGATGAAGAACTCGTCTGCTCCAGTTGCGGCAGCAAGATGGAGGAGATGGCAAAGAGGTCCACCGGAGCCTGCACTGGATCCGGGAAGATGTCTACTATTGTAAATTTCGGAGTCCAAGCCACAGGTGCACGGACTTTTAGCCGCACCATCTTGGAGTTTTAGCCGCACCGTCACGGCTGGGAAACCACGGGGCAGAGGAGGATACCTCCTCTGCCCCCCTGTATGTCAAGCCCACGACAAAAGTTTTTTTAATCCGTTAATTAGCAACTCTGCGTACTACACTATTTGCATTTTTCTAACCCGCTATTTCTTCCACAGAAAACCCCAATTCCTTAAACTTCGCTTTTTGCTTCGGTACATCTCCCTGCAACTTAGAACTATCTAATATTATCGTTAAATTTTTTCTGGCTCGCGAACACCCAACATAAAATAGCTTGTATGCACTGAGTACTCCTAGAACATTGCTTTCTTTCAAACACTCTTTTGCCTTTGTTACTCCTGGCTTGTTCAGATATTCTGCGTACTTAACTCGACAAATCTGCTGAAAGTACGGGTTATCAGAAAAGCGTTCCACAATGGCGCTTGCTTTCTTAAAAATCTCATCCTCATATTGGCTATAATCAGCGCTTTTTAATTCACTGATTTTTATTTTGATTGTGTTCTGCAAATTGGCTAACTCTCCAGAATATGCATAGTAGAATCGATTGAAGGACTGAAGGGAAACCGGCACTTGGCACAGCAGATCAAAAAAGCGATACATATGGACGACTGGCGTGCCACGGCTATCATCTGCCACAAATGCCACGCTGTTGTGGCTCTCGCCTTTTACGCCATGCTGTGTGGAAACTTTGGGATCATCCAGATAAGCCAATACTCGCATTAACTCAATAGCAGGGACTGCAAGCGCAGCTTCATTTTCCGTTTCGGCAAATACGTTTTCCACATAGGTTTTGTCCACAAGTGAGGTTTTTTCTAAAGATAAAAGTAAATCCGATATTGTTTTTGTTTCATCCTGAATAGCGGCAAAAACCAAGGTCAACTTTTGAAACAGTTGAGTTTTATCACTGTGTTTTTTGATGTCGCAGGTTTCCTTGCAGAACATGGATTTATTTGATTTTAGAGTTTGAATAATCAGCCCGTACTGTCCTTTTTGAAAGTCTTCTGCCATCCTTGCTACACAATACAATAATTTGAGCAACGGGTCGGGGTTTTCCTCATAAGGAGCAGTCAAAACATCTACAGCGGAATGGCTTCGTCCAAAAGAATATTTTTTCATGCTGGAAAAAGCCTGAAACAAGTTGGAAGCGCCGATGGCAAAAAAACGCTCTTTATTAAAAAGATAAAGAACCAACGTGTCTGGATCATCCTCCTGCAGTTTGGCTAATACAGTAGGCACATTATCAGTGATGATAACTCGGGGTGGAAAATCCGGTTTCACCTGCTTCATAGCATCCGAGTCATCTTGAACGAATTCTGGATCATGATAAAGCTGGTTTAAGATAGTGACAATTTCTGTCACAGAGCGGTAGTTGGTAGTCATCTTTATCGTGTCAAACAACGTGAACCGTTCTTCGAAGCTCCCGTCATAATTTGTGTATATCTGCTGCATTCGGTCACCAAAGAGGTATAGTTGGCTGTTTGTACCCGTCACAGCATCATACATTCATGGAGGCACTATGAAACTCCGTTTTTCGCAAAATATGGTTTGTAATGTAAAGCAGCCTTTCGTGAATGTGGCTGGACATAGAGGCTGATCAGAGTTATAATATATTCAGTAGCGCATTACATTTGGAAAGGAGGTCTTCCGATTGATCTATACGATTGAAAACTTACGAATCATCATACAGCCGATTGTTGAAAAGTATCAGATACCGGCAATATATCTATTTGGCGCCTATGCTCGCGGGACTGCGACAGACGAGAGCGATATTGATTTGCTTGTCGATACAACGGGGACCTCCTTGACCAGCCTGTTTTCATTGGGCGCGCTGTATTGCGACTTGGAAGAAGCTTTGAAAAAATCGGTTGATCTGATTACAGCGAGTTCACTGCGGCAGCAAGCCCAAATGCCGAGTGAGCAGGATTTTCGTGACACAGTCATGAACGAGAAGATGAAACTTTATGCTGTCGCCTGATTTGTAGCGCATTAAGCACATCCGGGATTATTGTGCCGAGATTGAAAAAACGATTGCTCGATATGGGAATTCTTTTGATGTGTTTGATCATGATCCTGATTATCAAAGGTCGGTTTCTTTCTGCATTCTTCAGATTGGCGAACTCAGCGGCGGGCTTTCTCAGGAGTATCGGTAGGCCACCGCTAAGCGCGTACAATGGGGACCTATCAAAGGAATGCGGAACTTGGTTGCTCATAATTATGGCAGCATGAGCCGGGATATTATTTGGGAAACTGCGAGCGTGGATGTTCCTGCGTTAAAACGGTTTTGTGAAGAGCAGATGTCAGTCTCTGAAGGCTGACCACAATTTGACCACGAAAGGATCTGGAAACCTGTATAGTGGAGATAATACCGGCAAATATAGAGGTCAAAGCTATCCCAGATCCACCACATATAGTAGAAACCACATCCACACCATCGACGACGAGTTTAGGTGACTGTTGCTTATACATGAGTTTCTTTGGACGAATTTTTCTGTTCCCGATATTTCAAGCTGCGTTCAATGCAATTGACAAGCATGACAAGTATACCGGCCAACAGGAATAGAAAGGCATACGCTGCGTCTGCTGCGTTTTGGATGATACACGAATCAACTAAAGCCAAAAGCCACGTGAGGGTACAGCTCAGAGCAGAACAGCAAGTAGAGCGAGTCAAGCTGCGGCAGGATGACTTGTACTCATAAATTGTCATTTTAGCGGGCCTGGTCAAATAGTTGATCAGGGAGACCGCGACCCACCCAAAACCCAGAAACGCACAAGCCTGAAAGATTACAATGTACCACTGGCGGTTTGCATTGGAATCATAGGTGAAGGCAAAGAGAAAGCAGGCAAACGCAAGAACACTGAGCAGGACATAGCTAATCTGCAGCATAATCCTTTTCAAACGCGGGAGGTTCAGTATGTACCAGGTTCCGGTATACACACGCTCAATCTTTACTTTTCCGTTTGCGCCCAGGACCTCATGCTCTTCATAACCTTCAAAAAACCTGTGATATGACTGGCTGTGATAGGCATGCGGCGGATCTTCATAAGACCTGTATCGCGCTGGCTTCCGAAAAAATGACATTACGCTCATCCCTTTTGTCAAATAGAAAATCTAGTTTAGAAGCTATCATATCATGAACCAGTGGGAAATAACAGGGATTGCAAAAAAGAAGTCCTGATTGCTCAGGACTTCTTTTTTGCGGTAAGTTACTCTCTGTTTACGGGAATCATGGTACTGTCATCAATGATATGCCACTTGCACACGCCATCATCTTCGTAGAAATCGGCATCGGGTTTGCCTTCATTGGGCGGCGTGGTCATGATGACCCCCTCTGCATCGGGCGATTCAAAGCTCTTGTCACCTGTATAGGTCTTGTCGCCGACATAGAGAGTCCAACTGCTGTCCTCGGCAATACAGAGGACATACTTGGTGCCGTCTTCATCCACGTAAGTATATCCGGAAGGAACGCTGGATCCGATGGAACCAGATTGTACTTGAGCGGTATAGCCTTCCACATCCGCATACTTCAGAGGAACCATATTGTTGTCGTCGATGATGACCCATTTGCATACGCCGTCATCCTCATAATAGGGGCAGTCGGGTTTGCCTTCATTGGGCGGCGTAGTCATCACAACATTCTCTGCATCCGGGAAGGGGAAAGACTTATCACCGGTGTAGACTGCGTCGCCGATACTCAAAGTCCAGCTGCTGTCGTCGGCGATGTTCAGCACAAACATGGTACCATCGTCATCGTAGAACACATACCCGTCGGGGACGGCGCTCTCGATGGCGGACAATACGACCCTGGGGCTCGAGGCTGGCGCAGTCTGGCCCGCATAGGTGCTGGCACCCAGAGTGACCACGTGGTTCTCACGGAAATACAGGCTGGTAATGTTTTTGTTAGAAACGCGGGAGGCGCTGGTGCCAACCAATGCGTACATATAGCCGTTTTCAAGGACATACTCATGGATCGCGGTCATATGTTCGGTGTCGTGTGTGTCGTCAGCTCGGGCGGTCTCATAAAGGGACTGCAGCTGAGGGTCGTCGATCATACCCAGGGTATATCCCTTGCCATTTACCGTATTGACCGTGTTGGAGAACAGACGGTTATAGGTACCGATTAGGGAAGTGCCGCCGCAGCCGCCAAGGCTGATATCCCACCCCTCGGCAGAAGCGGTAATGGTTTTCATGATCGAGGCGTCACAGGCATTGATCTCAGACTTGATGCCGATCTGGTTCAAGCAGTTCTGAATCATGGTCAGGGCGTTCTTCTCATATTCTGCGGACTGAGAGACCAATTTCAGAGTTTCTCCCTTGTAATTGGACTTCTCCAGGTACTCCTTGGCCAGATCCGGATCATAATCGCACATATAATTGTCATTTTCCCAAGCAGTTTCATAGTCTGAGAAGAAGGTGGTTCCAATGGCCTTCAGCGGGGCGTAGTTGCCGCCCATGACGGTGGCGACAGAGGTGCTGTCAATGGCGTACCAAATGGCAAGGCGGAGGTTGATGTCGTCCATAATCGGCGAGAGCAGATTGGGCGTAAGCACATAGAAATCGCCGGAAACGGTCGTATCAACATTGTAAATACCGCTGTATTCGCCGCCTTCTTCAAATTTAGAGACGGTCACGGCGTTGATATAATCGCAATAATCAATGGTCTCTTGCTCCAACGCGATGGCGGCCTGGGAGGATTCGCCGATGACCTCATACACCAGAGTTTGCACGGTAGCGCGGTGCAGGGGCAGACGCTCGTTCATAATGCTTTCGTCCGCCAACGCCCAGTAGCCGTCATTGGCCTCCAGGACCAGCTTGGAGCCGGAAACGAACTCCTTTACGACGTAGTTTCCGGTTGCAACGGGCAGGGTGGCAAAATTGCCGCTTTCCCATGCGGTCTGAGCAAAGATCATGGTGCGGGCCAGAGGGAATTCCAAATCGGACAGCGAAGTAGGAGCAAAGGCCCAGTGGAAACGCACGGTAAACTCTTCGATGGCCTCAACGCTATCAAAAATCTCATACTTCAGAGCGTTGCCGGAGTCCACCAGCCAGTTCACGCTGTATACCACATCATCTGCGGTAATATGATTTCCCGCAGAGTCGTACACACAGTCGTAGATGGTGACATCGGTGGTTGTGGCGTCGACAAGGGTAATCTCTTTTCCGATGGAGGGGGTCAGCATGCCGTTGTCATCAAAGTCGAACAGCGATTCATAAATGTTATAAATAAAGCCGTTCTTTCCAATGTTGTTGACATCTTTCGGTTCCAGGTTTTCGGGGTCGGCTGCAAGTGCGGCAGTTACCTGGCTGTACCGTCCATTTTCCAGCAGGGCACCCGCAGCGGAGTCAGGGTCATCTGAGGTGGATCCGTTCGTGCCGGAGCAGGCTGTAAACGACAGGATCATTGCGGCACACAAGAGCAGTACGAGTACTTTTTTCGTTTTCATGAGAGCCTCCGTTTCTTTATTCTTGGTGGATATGACGCTGAAACCCTTGGATATTTTCATTATAGCTATGCAAAATTCACCAATCAACACGCAATTTCTGATAACAATTTTGTGTAATGATAAAATCGAAATGGACGTGATAAGGATTTCGATTTTGGAATAGATTTATCATAACTTCGTGGAAGCGCGATACGCGGTGTAAAAGACGGCGCAGGGAAAAGAAAGTGAATTATGTTGACTGTACAATAGAAAAAAGTATATAATGTAAAAAAAGAACAAGTTAGGAGCTTGTAGGCGGAAAACGGGGAGTCAAAATGGACATTGAGTACTTAAAAGAGTTTCTTGCAATGTCAAGGACCTGCAATTATACAGAGGTGGCCGAAGAACTGTTTATATCCCAGTCATCGCTCTATAAACACATGAAGGCACTGGAGGCGGAAATAGGTTCCGTCCTGTTTATCAAAGATGGTCGAAAGGTCAAGCTGACCAGATATGGAAGGATGCTTGTCCCCTACGCGCAGCAGGTTCTGGAACTACAGGAGCGTTATTTTCGGGATGTGCAGGAAGCCCGCCAGGAGGATAACAGCATCCTGGTTTTAGGAACTGCCTACCGTGTGACGGACCTTGTGCGGGAATTCAGAAAAAAATACGGGCCTCACTGTATGGTCCGTGAGCGCAAAGGAAACGAAGAGCTTTTAAAGGATGACACAGATTGTGAACTGCTGATCGCATGCAACTTAAATCATGAAAAATATGATTATGAAACCATTCCCTATTGCGAGGAGGAAATGGTTGTTGTTTTGCCGTTAGGTCACCCGTTGGCCACAAAAAAATCATTGACACTTGCGGAGATTCAAAAAGAAAATTTCGTCATGGTTTCCCCCTTTGGCGTCGGTTTGGACATGGGGAGTTCATATCTTCGCGCGCACAATGTGACCCCTAAGGTTGTCATGAATGGGTTGACCGGAACAGAGGTTGCAAATCTTGTATCCGAAGGGGTCGGCATCTCCATTCTAAACCGGCAATCCATCGAGCGGGCCATGCCAGGTGCTGTTACGTTTGTTTCGTTGGAGCCCAAACAGGAGTTCAAGGTGGAACTGTGTTGGAGAAAGGGCCAGAAGCTGTCAGATATGGCATTAAAGTTTATTGACTTTGTGCAAGAGTACAAAAAAATTCAATTCGAAAACTGAATAACAACAAAAAAATTGCCAGTTTAGAAATGGACTTGCAAAAACCCTCCTGCTTATAATGGCCTTAACAGGTTAATTTATAATCAGGAGGTTTTTTTATGTTTACGATGAAGAAAGGCCACCGTCCTCCTCCGGCATTTGGCCCTGGAGAGTTACCGCCCATGGATGGACACGGAAACATCATCATGGATCAGGAGAAATTCCGTGAGCCCCTGAAGGCCGGATTTGATCAAGCTGCGTTTGACGCTTCCCTATCCGGAATCACCGCACGGGAGAATCGGGAGCTCTGTGAGAAATACCAGGATGAGATGGCGCCGGAGGTTCTCGCCTACTGGGAAAAGCTCGGCGTAAAAAAAGAACTGTTTGATGCCGTGGAAAACGGCGGGAAAGGGAAATATTCCGTCCATACGCCGCTTGTTATGGTTGAGAACAAAAAATATCCCTTGCTGTATTTCTCACACGCCGGTTTTGGAACGCCTTTTCAGGCGGAGACGGCGGGCTTTTCGAAGCTGATCGAGACGGAACAGTTTATTGCCGTATATCCCAACAACGGAGGATATTCCAATGAGGATGTGGCAACGGAATTCCCTCGGATCCTAGATCAGATCCGGAAAAAGGGTTATCCCATAGACTGGACAAGAGTATACGCCTGCGGATTTTCCTCCGGCTCTGACGCGACAGAGACCATCGGAACCCTTTGGCCCGAACTGGTTGCAGCTGTAGCCCCTTGCCCCGGAAGCAATGCGATGTATAACAGTCTGTGCCGCGTGACCAAAGAAGCCTATGAGAAATGTCTTCCCCTGCAGGTTCCGATGCTCTGCGTGGGTGGAGCAATGGATTTTGGAGATGCTTACCCCTTCCCGGATCGTGAGTGCATTGAAAATTTTAACATCTGGGCCAAGTATATTTCCAAAGTGAAGGACTACCAAGAGCTTACCTTCGAGCAGTCACAGGCCATTGCGCAGAATGCAGAGGATGCGGCAAAGGCGGCTGTCGGACTGGATTTCCAAAAGACCTGGTCGCAGCATTTTGAAGAACGCGACTGGCACTTCGGCGAGTTTTATGACGCACAGGACCGCCCGGTCATTCGCTTCGTGATTGGAGAAGGTGTTCCCCATATCATGACCGGGTGCTTTGCGGCACTGGTTTGGGATTATCTGAAGCATTGGAGCAAGGACCCCGCATCCGGGGAACCGGTTTATACCCCTGTCGTGATCAGTGGGGTCAACTGAAGAAAGGAAACAGAGATGGGAAGATACGTCTTAAAGCGCCTGTTGTGGCTTGTCATCATTCTGTGGGCAGCGGGAATCGTGGCATTTACCCTGATGTATTTTGTGCCCGGCGATCCCGCACAGACACTGCTGGGTACAGATGCCACGGAAGCCGCTCTGGTCGCGAAAAGAGCTGCCTTGGGTGTGGATCGCCCATACGGCGTGCAGTTGTTGGATTTTATGAGCAATGCATTCCTAAGGTTTGATTTCGGGGAGTCCTGGGTTTACGGCAAGCCAGTTATGGATGAGCTTCTGATTCGTCTGCCGCGAACCTTAATCATCGGCTTAAGTGCCATGATCCTGAATGTTGTGGTGGGAACGCTGCTTGGAATTTTTGCTGCAACCCACAAAGGAAAGTGGAACGATTCTCTGACAATGGTGATTGCCATGGTCTTTATTTCGTTGCCGGACTTTTGGGTGGCCTTGATGTGTATTTTGCTGTTTTCCTCCAAACTGGGTTGGCTTCCGGCCCGTGGTATCGACTCCTGGACCTGCTACATAATGCCGATCATCTGCAGCGCTCTGCCCGGTATCGCCATCAATGCCCGCCAGGGGCGCAGCGCTATGCTTGAGGTCATCAACGCCGACTTTATCGCAACGGCGCGTGCCAAAGGGCAAAAGGAAAAAGTTATCGTTCGCAAACACATGCTTCCCAACGCTCTGATGCCCATCATTACCGGTGTAGGCGGCGGTTTGGCAACCGTTGTGGCTGGTTCCCCGGTGATGGAAAGCGTATTCTCCATCCCCGGTATCGGCGCATACATGCTGGTAGGGATCAACCAGCGGGACCGCCCCATTGTACTGGCTTGTGTGGTCTTTTTTGCGCTGTTTACCTCGGTAGCCATGCTCGTCATGGATCTATGCTATGCGTTTCTGGACCCGCGGATCAAAGCGCAGTACGCAAGAAGGAAGGGGAAGTGAGCGGTATGCAACAAACAAAAATCGAAAAAACATCATTGCTGTCCGAGTTTTTATATCGGTTGACCAAGAATGCCAGCTCGCGTTTTGGTATGATCCTGCTTGCGCTGATCCTGCTTGCGGTGGTGATCGGACCTATGCTCTCACCTTACGGCGTGAACGAATCGGATTTGACTCTGATTTTGGCGAAGCCCTCCGCGGCGCACCCCTTTGGCTGTGACTCCATGGGGCGTGATATTTTGACCAGGTTACTGTACGGCGGGAGATACTCCCTCCTGCTTGGATTCAGTGCCTCGGTATTTGGGGCTGCAGTCGGGATCGTTATCGGCTGTGTTGCCGGCTACTTCGGCGGCATAGTTGAAACCGGACTGATGCGGTTGATGGATGTGTGGAGCGCTCTTCCGGGAATGATGCTCTGCATTCTGGTGTCTACGGTCATGGGAAAAGGATTCTTTCCCACAGTCCTCGCTTTGAGCGTCGGCATGGTTCCCGGCGGTGTGCGTATGATACGGGGCCAGGTCCTGGCGGAGCGGGAAAAGGAATATGTGGAGGCCGCAAAGACCATTAACTGTTCAAATCTCAGCATTATGTTCCGGCACCTCTTGCCCAATGTGGTTCAGCCCATGATCATTATCACCACCATGGGCATCGGAAGCACCATCATTATGGCAGCGTCCCTGAGCTACATCGGCCTCGGCATCCAGCCCCCCAATCCCGAATGGGGGGCCATGCTGGCGGACGGCCGCAACTATATTCGGGAATTTCCCCATTTGATTTCGTTTCCCGGAATTGCAATCGCACTGACTGTGTTTGCAATCAACCTCGTGGGCGATGGTCTGCGGGATGCCTTGGATCCCAAGATGAGAGACTGAAGGAGCGGCAGCTATGGATGGAAATGTCATACTGGATATCAGAGACCTGAACGTTATATATACGCAGCGAAAAAAGGTGATTTCGGCGGTTAACGGGATCTCTTTGACGCTGAAGCAAGGCGAAACTGTGGGGCTCGTGGGAGAAACCGGAGCAGGAAAAACCACGATTGCGAAGGCAATCATGGGCATTCTCCCTGTTCCTCCTGCCAAGGTCTTGGGAGGCGAACTTATCTTTGAAGGAGAGGATCTGCTACAAAAGAAAGAGGACGAGATGCTGAAAGTACGCGGCGAGAAAATCGCGATGATCTTTCAGGATCCCATGACCGCCCTGAATCCGCTTCAGACGGTCGGTGAGCAGATTTATGAAGTCATTGCCCTTCATAATAAGTGCTCGCACGCAGAGGGGATGAAACGGGCCGGTGAAATGCTGGAGTTAGTCGGAATTCCCGCTGAACGCCTGGTGGAGTACCCACACCAGTTCTCCGGGGGGATGAAGCAGCGGGTGGTCATCGCCATGGCTCTGGCGTGTGATCCGCAGCTTTTGTTGGCAGATGAGCCAACCACGGCATTGGATGTGACTATTCAGGCACAGGTCTTAAATCTAATCAATGACCTGAGGCAGAAGTACCATACGTCCATGATTCTAATTACCCACGATTTGGGCGTTGTGGCACAGACCTGCGACAATGTGGCGGTTATTTACGCGGGAAAGATTGTGGAATACGGCACAAAGGAGCAGATCTTTGATAACCCGCTCCACCCGTATACCATCGGGCTGTTCAATTCTCTGCCCAGCATGGCCGTCGGGGAAAAATGGCTGAAGCCCATCGACGGCATGCCGCCCGACCCTGCAAACCTGCCGGGCGGCTGCGCATTTCATCCCCGCTGTCCCTATTCTACCGCAGAATGCAGCCAGACGGTGCCCCAAAATGAGAAAGCAGAACCCGGGCACAGTTGCCTTTGTCCGCGCTGGAAGGAGGTTAAAGAATGTCAGACACACCGCTGATCGAAGTTCAGAACCTGAAAAAATACTTTAAAGTTCCTGCCGGCATCAACCATGCGGTGGATGACGTCTCCTTTGTGATCCAAAAGGGAGAGACGCTGGGGGTTGTGGGTGAATCCGGCTGCGGAAAATCCACATTGGGACGCAACCTGGTTCGTTTACAGGAGCCGACGGATGGTCATGTGTTTTTAAATGGAAAGGAAATTACTCATATCAGAGGAACGGAGCTGAAGAGACTGCGTGAGCAGGTACAATTCGTGTTTCAGGACCCGTACTCCTCATTGAACCCCAGGCATCGCATAGAATCGACGATTATGGAGCCTTTGAAGCGTTCCCGACGGTTCAGCAGCAAAAAGGAACTGCGTGAAAAGGCCAACCAGCTGATGGAAATGGTGGGTATCGACGAGCGTCTGCGCTATAGCTATCCCCATGAGCTGGATGGCGGGCGCAGACAGCGCGTGTGTATTGCAAGAGCGCTGGCCCTTGAACCTGACTTTGTTGTGTGTGACGAGCCGGTCTCCGCTTTGGATGTGTCCATCCAGGCCGCAGTGCTGAACTTGCTCATGAAGCTGCAGGAAAACATGAAGCTGGCATATATGTTCGTGACCCACGACCTGTCGGTGGTCCGCCATATTTCCAATAGCATCTGCGTCATGTATCTGGGCCAGATTGTAGAGAAAGCTCCCACAAACGAGCTGTTCGATACGCCGCTTCACCCGTATACAAAGGCGCTGCTGTCATCAATCCCTTCCACGGACATTCATCGTCCCATGGCGCGGATCGAGCTCAAGGGCGAGATTACCTCGCCCATCAACCCCAAGCCGGGCTGCCGCTTCGCAGCGCGCTGCCTGCATGCATGCGAACGCTGTCAGGAGCCGCAAAAGCTACAGGAGGTAGCAGGCGGACACTATGTCGCATGCTGCAGAGTGAATGAACTTGGTTGACCGTGCGGCGTAAAAAGCAAGCTTTCTGAACTGCATGAGAGAACGCCGATGAACAGGCGATATACTGATTTTGCTTGTTGACCCGGGACCGTTCTCCTGGGTCAACTTTTTTCGATAAGGAGAAGCTTTTATGGCCTTTTTAACTCTCACGTTTACTTCAAACTGCCTAGCTGAATCCACTGATGTGGCAATATATGTGCCGGAACAGATCCAGAGCTGGGAGAAGCGGGAAAGCCCGGTTCTGTGGCTCTTCCACGGCGGCGGGATGGATCACATGGCATGGCCCATCCGAGGAACGGTGGCCGATGGGGCGGACAAGGCAGGGATCATTGTTGTAATGCCCTACATTCCTGATATGAACGGCACCGATCCCGCCTATGCCGGCGTGGAGCGGTTTCTGACGGAAGAACTGCCTGAATTGATTTCCTATGTTCTCCCATGCTCACGAAAACGGGAAAACAACTATATTGCCGGATTAAGTGTGGGAGGATATTTTGCCCATAAGATCGCACTCAGCTATCCGCACAAGTTTTCACGCGCAGGCAGTTTTTCAAGCCCGCTTGACATACAGCAGGATCTGCGTGACAGGCATTTGGGAGATCCCAGGTTCCAGTCGCCTGAGGATATTCCCGGTACGCAATGGGATCTGTTTGATATGCTGAAGAAGCGCCGCTCTGAAAAAGTTCTGCTTCCCGACCTGTACTTGGCGTGCGGAACCGAGGATCACACATGGGAAAGCAATTTAAAAATGAGGAGCCACCTGGATTCTCTTGGGATCGGATATACTTGGGATGAGGGCCCCGGCGGGCATGATTTTCATTTTTGGAACACGCAGATCGCAAAATTTTTTGTGTGGCTGAGAGAATCGAGGGGGTGATATGGCATGGCACGAATACAAATGAACGTCGGAGCGCCTGTGGTTTCGGTCGATGTGATCATTCCGGAATACACAGCAGGCAGCATGCAGAGCAAGGAGAGCTTCTACGGACAGCCGAAGCCTGTACTTTGGCTGTTCCATGACCACTCCGGTGGACACTCCGACTGGGTTAGATATACCAGGATCGAGCTATATGCCCAGCAGCTCGGCGTGATCGTTGTGTGCCCCCACGGGCACCAAGGCTTCTATCGGGATTGGCCCGCCCCGGCTCAGACAGAGAGCGCGGTTTTGAAACGGCTGTGGAGACAGGTGCGTGAACTGTTTCCGATTTCAAAGGATCGAAACGACACGTATCTTGCCGGTGTGGGCAGGGGCGGTTATGAGGCGGCCCGGTTTGCCTTTGATCATCCCGACGAAGTCTGCGCAGTGGGAGTCCTCCAGAGTTCAAACGGCGAAGTGTGTACGGATTGGCTTCGGAGCGCGGAAGAAAACGCGGGCGCCGCTTGGGAATTTCCGCTGTGCTGGTTTGGCTGCTCCACGCAGTTTGCTCATTACCAGGCTAATCGATGTCTGTATGAACGCCTTGGAATGCTTGACGTGCGGGCGGCCTGGTACGAGTGCAAAGGCCCGGACGACTGGTTTTCAAGAGACTTGCTGATCGGGCGCTTTTTGAACTTCTGCTTTGACCCGAATAACGGGAGAAATATATGATGGAATCCTATTTTAAACTGTCCGCACGGCCAATGGCACGCGCAGAGAATATAGTCAGCGGCGCAAACTACCGGTTTACCGTGCTGAGTGACCGCATCATTCGCATGGAATACAGCCAAAGCGGGCAATTCGTGGACGCAGCGACCCAAACGGTATTGAACCGTGATTTCCCTCCCGCGGAGTATGTGGTACGGGATGAGCCGGAATGTCTGGAGATCGCCACCAAATATCTTCACCTAATATATGACAAGAAAAAGTTTTCCTCCAGTGGGCTGTGCATTCAAATGTTTTACAATCCGTATTTGAAAAAGCAAGGTACATGGTTTTTCGGGGACGAGGCCATGCTGAATACAGGAAATCTCGGAGGAACTGCGGAAACGCTCGACACGGCGGTGGGAGATACCTATTATCTGGACGACGGCGACGATGCCTATCCATGGGGTGTTCCCTACAGGAAGGTCGAACTGGGGCGCGGTCTGATGTCAAAAAACGGCTTTACAGTCATTGATGACAGCAAGTCGATCCTTCTACGCGAGGATGGCTGGTACGATCCAGCCCTGGCCGGACACCTTGATTTCTACTTTTTCTGCTATGGAAGGGACTATCTGGGGTGCCTGAAAGAGTTCTATTACATGGCCGGGAAGCCTCCGCTCTTGCCCCGCTGTGTCCTTGGAAACTGGTGGAGCCGCTATTACAGCTACTCCGACACAGAGTACCTAGCTCTGATGGACAAATTTCAGGAGGAGGGGATCCCGTTCTCCATGTCCGTGTTGGACATGGGCTGGCACCTGGTGCAGATCGACTCCAAATACGGAAAAGGCTGGACCGGATACACCTGGAACAGAGACCTGTTTCCCCATCCGGAGAAGTTCCTGTGTCAGCTGCACGAACGGGGAAAGCATGTCGCTTTAAACGTACACCCGGCGGATGGTGTGCGTGCGCATGAAGAGCGTTATCCGCAAATGGCGCAAGCCATGGGAATTGAACCGGAGAGCAAACAGCCGGTTGCGTTTGATGTGACAAACGAAACGTTTATGAAGGCATATTTCAGCATTCTGCATACGCCGCTGGAAGAGGACGGGGTCGACCTGTGGTGGATCGACTGGCAGCAAGGAAGCAATGCGCTGAAGCCTGGTGTGGATCCGCTTTGGGTGCTGAACCATTACCACTTTCTTGACAGTGGGAAAGGGGGAAAACGGCCGCTAACCTTTTCTCGGTATGCCGGATTGGGAAGCCATCGTTACCCGATCGGCTTTTCCGGCAGTACGTATATCACATGGGAGTCCCTGGACTATCAGCCCTACTTCACTGCTACCGCTTCCAATGTAGGCTATGGCTGGTGGAGCCATGACATTGGCGGGCATCGCAACGGTTACCGCGACGATGAATTGACGGCCCGCTGGGTACAGTACGGCTGCTTTTCCCCGATCATGCGTCTGCATTCCTCCGATGAGGTGTTTACCGGCAGGGAGCCATGGAAGTTCTGCGCCGACACCGAACGAGTCATGCGCTTTTTCCTTCGCTTCAGGCACAGACTGATTCCATACCTTTATACGATGAACGCCCGCTCCCATTTCATAGGTGAGCCGTTGGTGCAGCCCATGTATTACAAGCATGCAGACAACAACCGCGCCTACGGCGTCAAAAATGAGTACTATTTTGGAACAGAACTGATCGTCAACCCCATTACGAGCAAGGCAGACCCTCAGCTGTGTGCCGGGAAGGTCAAAACATGGCTTCCGGACGGCATGTGGTTCGATATCTTTACGGGCATGAAATATGCGGGCAGGAAAATAATTGATATGTTCAGGCCCATCGACACCATCCCGGTGCTGGGCAAAGCCGGGGGAATCGTTCCTTTACAGGCGGAGAGTGAGATCTGCAGCAGAACCGACAATCCAACGGAACTTGAGCTGCTTGTGTTTACCGGCGCATCGGGCAGCTTTTCTCTGTACGAAGATGACGGTGAAAGCAAAAAGTATGAGAGCGGGAGCTTTGCAGTTACCCGATATGAATTGAACTGGGGTGAGGAAAAATCCTTTGTGATCGAACCGCCTGAAGGAGATCTGTCGGTTATTCCGCCGGTGCGCAATTACACCATCCGCTTTTACGGCGTGGATGCGTCCTCTTTGGCCGTGCCATGGAGATCTGAAACTCAATTCGATGAGAAAAGAAACATCCTGACGGTCAAGGTAAAAGGGGTTGCGGGAGAAAAAGTCGTGGTTCCCTTTCAAGATTCTGTGTTACCGAAAGACAACCCGATCTTATCCTATGCATACGAGGCGCTCAATCGCACGCAAACCGCGTTTTCCTGGAAAGAAAAGCTGTTTTCCTTGCTCAAGTCCGGCGACGATCATGCCCGGATTCTGTCCTCCATGCTTTCCATGAACGTATCCGAAGGACTGAAAGCGATGATTACCGAGATTCTTCTGGCAGATGAAGAACGTATTTCTAAGGGGTGAACACATGGACTTTCAAACGCACATAGGTCACGAAAACGTGCAGTGGCCGTACCCGGTCAAGTATGAAAAGGTCAATCGGGTCGATACCGACCTGCTGATGATCGGAGGGGGCCTTGCCGGCTGCTGCGCGGGTATATCCGCTGCACGCAAAGGTGTTAGAGTGGCTGTTGTTGATAAAGCGCCGATCAAAAAAAGCGGATGCGGCGGAGCAGGCATGGACCATTGGAACACCGTCCTGGAACATCCCGACAGTCCCATGACGACCGAAGAAAACATTGAGCGTGGTAAGGACACAGGCCTTTGCCATCGCGATTACATTGCGGCAAAGGGAACGTGGGACGCTCTGCTGGAACTGGAGAAGCTGGGGCTCCCGATCCGGGACGAGCTGGATGAATTTCGCGGTGCAAAAACCCGCGATGAAAAGACCAAACTGCTCAAAGCATACGACTACCGGGAGATGGTAGCCGTAAAGCTCCGGGGCGGAAACGCTATCAAGCCAATTCTGCATCGCGGTCTGGAGGATGCGGGGGCGGAATTATATGAGCGTATCATGATAACGCGTCTGTTGACGGAAGGCGGAAAACAGCGGGAGAAAATCGTGGGAGCGACAGGATTTTCCCTGGAAACCGGAGAATTTTATATTTTCCACTGCAAAAGTGCGATCATCTCCACCGGTTATGCGTGTAGCATGTGGATCTACAATATGGAGATAACCGGAAACAGCTACCGCTGGGATCCCAATGAGATCGGAGAAGGCCTGGCCATGGCATGGCTGGCCGGGGCTGAGGTCTACGGCATGCATAAAGCCGGGAGTACGAAGGGCAATAATCCCTTTGCGTGGCCGCGGTTTGGTGTGGGAAACCCTGCAAATACATGGTTCCCATGTAGCATTGTCGACGACGATGGAAAGGAAATCCCGTGGGAAGACTCCAACGGAAAGCCCGTAGCGGATGTAGCGGCACGCAACCTCCCTGCCGAGGGGCAGCCTTATATCGGATCGACCAAAAGTGACAACCTTGAAGGGATCAAACCGGCAAATCTGATCCATGACCTTGCAGACCGCATACGGGCCGGAGAGTACAAGCTCCCCCTTTGGGCAGATCTGGCGGGGATGCCTGAGGAGGAGCGGCGAAGCATCTGGGGGGTCATGATTGGCAACGAAGGAAAAAGTCGGTATACCCTGTACGATCTCTATACCCGCAGCGGGTTTGATCCGGAAAAGGACATGCTGATGTGCCCGATTGAAGTTCCGGAAAACTATATGCGATTCGGTGCATGGTTCCACGGCGAACCGGACATTGTCAAGCCATGGCGTACTGAGAACGGCGGTCAAGGTGAGATCGCCTGCGATTGGAACTTGATGACCACGGTTCCCGGCCTCTTTGTGGCAGGCGCGTCATGTGGGTTGGAGGGTTGCTCCTTTGCCTGCTCCTCCGGGTTTTATGCCGGAGAGCGTGCGGCTGAGTATTGCAAAAGGACTGTCGTTGGAGAGATCTGCAACGAGCAGGTTGAGAAAGAATTTGAGCGCGTATATGCCCCTGTCAGGCGGTCGGGAACTGCGGAAAACTATGTGAGTTGGAAGGAACTGTGGGGCGGTACCACGCGGGTGATGCAGCAGTGCTGCGGAGAATACAAAACGGTGCCGATCCTGAAGTACGGGTTGGACTGGCTGGACAGCATTCAACGCAACGAGGGGCAGAAAACATACGCGAGAAATCCGCACGAACTTGCAAGAGTGCTGGAGTGCGATACACGGTTTACGGTTTCCTCAATTTTTCTCCATGCCTGTATTTCCAAAATTGAGGCGGACCGAGGTCAGATGGAGGAAGGATATATTTTCAACCGACTCTGCGGAGACCAGGTTGAAACGATCTATAAGGAAAACCGGTATTGGCTGAAGCCGCCGTATGCCGCCTCTTATCTGGAAAACTACAACAAGTGTAAGGAGGGTGACGGATGATGGAAAAAACAGAATGTTATGTGGTTGCAAATCCATCCGGTCCGACCCTTGCGGTGTCCATTGACCCGCAGCGGTGCGTGGGATGCAACAGCTGTGTCAATATATGCAGAATACAGACGCTTCTTCCGAATCCGGTGAAAGGACAGCCTCCTGTTGTGGCGTTCCCGGATGAGTGTTGGTACTGTGCCTGCTGCGTGGAGGCATGCCCACGGGGCGCACTGGAAATGCACCTGCCCATTAACCAGCGGATTCTATTCAAACGGAAAGAAACCGGAGAGGTTTTCCGCATCGGAGCAGATGATGCTCCGCCCAAAACGTTCTTTAAGCCTCCGGTCGGATAAAGGGAGAATACAATGAAATTGCTTAATACGCTGCAAGCGGCACAGGAAAGGAATGGCTGGCTGTCCCCTGAGAGTATGAAAAGAATCGCCGCAAAGACAGGGGAAAGTATGGCGCAGGTGATCAGCACTGCAAGCTTTTATGAGCATTTTAACTTTTGCCCGGGAGAAAAAAACGACGAAACAGAAGCATATTATCCCATCAGAAAAGCAGGCGTTTTGTTGTCGGGCCTTGATCGCGGCGAATACAGGGCTTTACAAATAGCCCTTGATGCGCCGGAAGAGATCATTCCGGTCATCAAAGCTGCGAAGCTCCTAGGACGCTCAGGGGGAGGGTTTCCTGCCGGTGACAAATGGGAACTCGTAAAGAATGTTGATGCCGACGAAAAATATGTAGTCTGTAACGCGGATGAGGGTGAACCCTTCACAGGAAAGGACAGAGCACTTCTGACGGCAAATCCCGAGGCTGTGATCGAAGGAATGGCAATCTGCGCAGCGGCCGTTGGGGCCCGGCGTGGATTTCTGTACCTGCGCGGCGAATATGCTGCCCTGAAGGACGGGCTGCAAGCGGCAATCAACACCGCACCGCTCCGTAACTTTCAGATCGAACTGTGTTTAGGCCATGGCGCCTATATTTGCGGCGAGGAGACCGCCCTTTTGGCATCGCTGGAGGATAAACGCGGAGAGCCGAGACTTAAGCCGCCTTACCCCGGGACCAGCGGATTGGGCCAAAAGCCCACTGTCATTAACAATGTGGAAACCTTCGCTTGTGTTCCGCTGATTATCAAAAATGGCGCGGAAGCGTTCCAATCGCTCGGAACAGCCGGGTATTCTGGCACAAAACTGTTCACGCTGAGCGGTGAGGTGAAAAATCCCGGCGTATACGAGCTAAATGCCGGAGCCACAGTACGGGAGCTTCTGGGAGAGGCCGGTGGCCTGCGGGAAGGGGTAACGCTGCTGGCGATCCAGTCCGGAGGCGGGAGCGGGCGGATCATGACACCCGCAGTCCTTGATATGCCGCTGACCTTAGAAGGGTGCCGTGAATACGGAGCAAATTTTGGGCCGGCAAGTCTGGTGTTTCTTGGAACGGAGGAAAATCTGCCTGCATACTGTTTGAAACTGATGAAGTTCTTTGAAAAAGAGTCGTGCGGAGTGTGTGTCCCATGCCGTGAGGGCACGAAGCAGATGGCAAGGCTGTTAGATAAGTTCTGCAGGGGAACTGCGGATGTGGATGATATGCAGCAGATGACTTCGTTGGCGGAGTACATGACGGAATTTGCGCGCTGCCCGATGGGAATGAGTTGTGCGCAGCCCGTATTATCGGCAATCGAAAACTTCCCGGAAAGGTGGTGACCAACGGTGGTAAAGCTCGAAATAGACGGAAAAGAAGCCCGTGTGCCGGAGGGTACAACCATTCTCGATGCGGCAAAGGAAATTGGAGTAAGTATTCCGACTCTCTGCTATTTAAAGAATGCGAACCGTCCTGCCGCATGTCGGATGTGCGTAGTCGAAGTAATGGGTCAGAAAGCCCCCGTACCTGCATGTTCTATACCGGTTCGTGAGGGAATGCAGGTTTTTACTTCGACGCCCAAGATCGTGGCTGCCAGAAAAATGGCGCTGGAGCTTATCTGCGCGAACCATAAAATGAACTGTACCGACTGCCCGCAGGGGATGGATTGCCGCCTGCGTGAGCTGTGCAAAGAGTATCAGGTGAATGACAGAGCCTTTGGCATGGGGAAAAGAGAAAATCTGCTTGATGAAAGCTCCGGGCACCTCGTGCGGGACAACAGTAAATGTATTTTGTGCAGGCGCTGTGCCGGTGTGTGCGCAAATATGCAGAAGATCGGCGCGGTTGAAGTCAACAACCGCGCGGGAAACACAACGGTAGGATTTGGAGTGCCCCACGCGAAGACCAACTGCATTGCCTGCGGGCAATGCATCTCGGCTTGCCCAACGGGAGCGCTGAGTGTGAAGGATAATACCAAGCTTGCATGGAAAGCGATCTTTGACAAGAAAAAGTTTGTGATCGCCGGAGTTTTGCCAAAGGCACTGGAACAAGTGAACTGGATTCCGGGAAAGACAAACCGGGAGGAAAATCAAAAACGAATCGTGGCGATGCTGAAAAGAATTGGCTTTGATGTAGTGGTCAATCTCGAGGATTATGAGGAAGACTATCGCGCCGCCGTATATACCGAGGCGGTTTGCGCGAAAAGAAATTGCGGTAGCTTGCCGCTTTTGTCGGCAGCCTGCCCGGCTTTTCGAAATTATATTGAAAAAGTGGACCCGCAGGATGCAAATAGGGTACTGAGAGTAGACAGCCTGTGGGAGTATATGGCGGGTATTCTGAAAAAGCAATATTGCGACAGAGATACGGTCTTTGTCGCGGTTGATGCCTGCGCCGCCGAAAAGGCGGAGGTAAATTTGGGGCGAACGCAGAAGGTAGATGTCAGCCTGACGCATCGGGAAGTAATCGCCATGTGGCGCAGCGCATGCGTTTCCAGTTTTACCGCAGCAAAGGTTTGGGAGAGCCTCCCGGAAGAAAAATACGATGAACTGCCAAAGCCAAAGGAAATTTCAACAGCGACAAAGGAAGCTGGAACTGAGCTGAAAATCGGCATCGTTCACGGAATGCACGACTGTATGAATTTCTTACAAGATCAAAGCTTTGACCTGATTGAAGTGCAGGCGTGTCCGGAAGGCTGTGCATTCGGAAATAAAGTTTGAGTGGAACAAAACGGTCCCATTTCGAGCCAGAAAAAGGCGTTTGCGGACGGGCTGTTGGAACAACAAGCGGGGTCAAAACCAAAGGTTCTGACCCCGCTGTGTTACATCTTTTTGCGGTACAATCTTTCGCCAGTCAGTCCACTGGTGGCAATCCCGCTGTTCCTCCTGTTTTGGGCTTTGGCGCCGAGCTAACTAAGTCCAACTGTGATGTGCTGACCCCTCGCGTCTCCGAAGAGGAGCGCAGCATCGTTGCCCGCATCAGTCCGCTGACCTTCTATTGCAAGCACTGCTATAACGTGAATGAAACGACATACGCCCGCAATCTCTTGACTCACGTAGGTTTTCTCTTTTTTCGGAAGATGGACAAGTCTCCGTTGCTGGCCATTGAGGTAGACGGTACCACGTGGAAGGGCACTTCCGTCAAAAGACAGTTGCTCTAATGAAGAAATCCAGGATGCTTTGTTGGCAGTTCTTAAGCATTTTTCCATCGAGTCCAACGAGCAGTATCTTGTTCGATTGAGGGAGGAAAAAGACGCAACTCGCTGTGCGAGGCGGGATGAGTACGCGAAGCGTTATCCGCGCGGTGGAGAGCCATGGCAAGACGAAGAGGGAAAACAACTCCTTCGTATACATCACAAAGGCTTCAACATTTACTAAGATAGCAAATATCTTGAAGAAAACTCCAGGTGCGATTGCAGATCGCTTAAAAAAGATTCAGAAGGACCCGATATACAGGACAACGAAAAAACGGAATATATTTTTTAAATCAGATGAAACATAATATATAGATTTTGATTTAATAACTGGGTTGAAATAAACTTTTCAGTTATGTTATCATAAGTGCGCTAGTGGAGAGTAAGGAGCATCCGCAGTTTCTGATCTTCATACGATTTTGCTGAAGTTGGTTCAGAAGAAATCGATGAATTGGCGAAACATTTTGCATCCGCACTCTGTGTTTCTGACCGCAATTTGACCACAAAAGGATCTGGAAACCTGTATAGTGGAGATAATACCGGCAAATATAGAGGTCAAAGCTATTCCATATCCACCACATATAGTAGAAACCACATCTGCACCATCGAGTGGGAATAGAAAGCAGCCCCGGAGCCCTTGGAAATAAAGGGTTCCGGGGTTCTTTTCCGCTTCGTGGCATTAAAATGGCATTACCACATCCTGTTACCGGGTTTCCCGACCGCTTCGGTGGCGGCCGTGCGGATCGACAGGAGAAACAAAATGGCGAAAACGACCGCAATGCCGCATGCTTTACAGCCTGTAATTTTGTGGTTGACTTTTCCTGGGAAGACCGCTATCATAATACTTGTCTTCGAGCAATTTCGCCTAAAAGTGTTTATGACATAGATAAGGAAGTTTTATCCTACAATTGAATTATGTTCCGAGCTTGGTACGCCTAAGGGGACCGCCTATGGATGCCGGGCCTGAACGTTTTGCGTTCACAGAGTCGTCAGGGGAAACCCGGCGGCTTTCCGTTTTGAGAAGGAAGAAGACCAGGGATTACCATATTCTTTCCTGTTGGGCTGCTTTGACTTTTCAAAGCAGTCTTTTGTTTTTTTCACAATTTAAAAGCAGACCGCACACATCGAATACAGGAGGACAGAAAGCATGCCGGAAGGGAAGAAAAATGTCCGGATCGCCCGGGAGGACGCAAGACAGATGCTCTTTGACCTGTGCGTGCCGGTCGGTACGGAATCTGTTTCCCTGGATGAAAGCTATGGCCGGGTCCTGGCGGAAGAGATCATAGCGAAGGAGAATATTCCCCCCTTTGCCAAAGCGCCTTTGGATGGCTACGCCCTGCGGGGAGAGGATACCGCCGGGGCATCTCAGGAGCACCCGATCACCCTGAAGATCACGGAGGAGATCGCCGCCGGCAGCGTACCGCATCAGGCCCTGCAGCCGGGCTATGCCGCGAAGATCCTGACGGGCGCGCCCGTGCCTGAGGGCGCCAACGCCGTGGTGCGTTTTGAAGAAACTAAATTTACAGATGCATCCGTCACCTTTGCCCAGCCGGTCCAGCCGAACAGTAATATTGTACCCGTAGGTGACGACATTGCCTGCGGCCGTGTGATCGCCCGCAAAGGCGAGACCGTCACGCCCCCCATTGCGGGGCTGATGGCGGCGCTGGGGCAGACCACGGTCTGCGTATACAGAAAGCCGCGCATCTGCGTGATCAGTACCGGCAGCGAGCTGACCGGACCGGAGACCACGCTCCCCGTGGGGAAGATCCGCAACAGCAGTTATCACCTGCTCAAGGGTTATATGGAGCAGGCCGGCGCGCTCGTCACGACCTTGGGCATTGTGCGCGACGACGTGGACGCCATTGCCCGGGCGATCACAAGCGCCCTTGAAAGCGCGGACATGGTGGTCACCACCGGCGGCGTTTCGGTGGGGGATTACGACCTGGTGCTGGCGGCGACGGAAAAGATCGGAGCCCGGCGGCTTTACTGGAAAGTGCGCTTCCGCCCCGGTGGGACCATGCTCGCGGCGGAGAAAGGCGGCAAGATCATTCTCGGGCTTTCCGGCAACCCCGCGTCCGCCTCACTGGGACTGCACATCATCGGCATCCCGTACATCAAGTCCCTGGGCGGCCAGCCGGCAAGGGTGCCGGAGCGCGTAAAGGCGCGGCTTTTGGACCCTGTCCAAAAGAACAGCCCCCACGGGCGGCTTGTCCGGGGGCGTATGGTCATTCAGGACGGGGAGGTCCGCTTTGCAAGCGTGGACACTCAGGGAAACGGGGCGCTTTCGTCCCTTTTGGGCTGCGACCTTGTAGCAGACATTCCGCCGGAAACTCCGCCGCTGCCGGCCGGTACGGTCATCGAAGCATACAGGATCTGAGAGGAATATGGAAGAGAAAACATACGATTACGACATAATCGCCGACAACATCTTCGCGCCCATCTATCCCGACGTCGCAATGGTCATGGTGGAGCGCACCGGCGTCCGGAGCGGACGGCTGCTGGATATCGGCTGTGGTCCCGGACACATGGGTTTTGCCGTTATGGACCTTGGGGATTTTACCGCTGATTTCTGCGATATCAATCCCCAGGCCGTGGAGATCGCCCGCCGCCGCGTAGCCGGGCGCGGGTATGCGGGCAAAGTGGCCGTCCATACTGCCGACGTACACGCTCTGCCTTTCCCGGATGATACCTTTGATTTGATCGTCAGCCGCGGGTCCATGCCCTTCTGGGACGACCAGCGCAGGGCCTTCACTGAGCTGTACCGGGTGCTCAGGCCGGAAGGCTGGGCCTATATCGGAGGCGGCCTGGGAGGCCGGAAGCACATCGAGTGTATTGAAAAACTGAAAGAAAGCAGCGCCTGCGGTATCCGAAGCGGCCCCCGGAAAAATTCCAAGTCCCTGCGCAACGAAGAATACATCGAACTGTTTGAAAAATTGGGCTGTCCCTATCAGGTGATTGAGAACCCGGATGAGGGCCGTTGGTTTCTGTTTGGAAAGCGGGGGTCGAAATGAGTAAATGGGACCTTTATGACCGGCTGATCGCCGGGATTGCGGAAGATATCCTGGTGGAGGATTACGCCGTCGGCTGCGCCTGGACCATGATGAAGGCCGGCGGTGCGTGCGGCATTGCCCTGACCGTGCGGCAGCGCGCCGGAAAAAGTGAGGAAGCTGCCCCCATCATCGGACAGCCTCTGCGCAAAGTGGCCGAACTGGTCAAGTCCTGGAATTTTATTGACGCCTCCATTGGAATGGCGGCGATCAACACGTTCTACAATGCTCCCGCCCGGCTGCAAAAGCTGGGGCTTCTCCCGGACGGCGGCGCGGAGCCAAAGAGAAACGACGCCTTTTCCGTTTTCGGTTCGGCGGTTGAGGGGAAAAAAGTGACCGTCATTGGCCACTTTCCCAATATTGAGAAGCGGCTGGCCCCCATCTGTGAGCTTTCCGTTCTGGAGCGGGAGCCGCAGAAGGGAGACTACCCGGACAGTGCCTGTGAGTACATCCTGGGGGAACAGGATTTTGTGTTCATCACCGGCATGACGCTGACCAACAAGACGCTGCCCCGCCTGCTGGAGCTGATCCGCCCCGACGCGCAGGTCTGCATGGTCGGCCCCTCGGTGCCCCTTTCCGACGTGCTGTTTTCTTTCGGAGTTGATCATCTTTCCGGCTTCTGCGCCATGGAGGACCGGCGCGTGACTGAGGCGTTCCGCCGCGGAGCCAAGCAGGGGATCTTCCAGGGCGGACAGATGGTGACCTATTCCGCGCGGCAGAGCTCCGGCGCGGGATCACCTTTTTAAATGCGGAGACTTGAGCAAGGCCCGGAACAGTGTGGTTTGGAATGGAAGGCAGCTAAGTGAATGGAAATGACCCAATTTTTCGATCGTTCTAACAAATGGCAGGCAGCCAGTACGACTGCCTGCCATTTTTTCATGATTCGGGTGGTTCCTCTTGACAAGTTCCGATCATCCGTCTAAGATTACTAACAATATTAGCTAATGGGGGAGACCTATGTACTACGAAGCGCTTGCAGATGAACTGATGAATATTAAAGCTGACCTGCTCCGGGTGCCGGCCAGTCAGCAGTTATCCAAGATCGTGAAAGGGGAAATGTTTGTTCTGGAATATCTGAACAGACACGATGGAATCATTCATCCCAAAGAACTGAGCGAGAACATGGCGGTCAGTACCGCACGAATTTCCAGTCTTCTGAACAAAATGGAGGAAAAAAAGCTGATCGTCAGAAAAGAGGACCCGCAGGACAGCCGGCAGATCATCGTGGAGTTAACGCCGGAGGGTACGAAAATGAGCAAAGAGGAACGGGAAAGAGTCATTGAGCATGTTGCGCAAATGCTGGAACGCCTGGGGCCGGAGGATGCGGAAGAGTATATCAGAATCCAGAAAAAGATCATCCGCAGTTTTTTTCAGGAGCAGGGTGTGTAAACGGCTGCTTTTTGCAGCCTGATAGCTAATAATATTAGTAAAATACTTGAGCTAGACACGAACCAATTCAGATTGGAGGACATCATGAAAAGCCCGGAAAAAATCAGGTCGATCCTGGAGCGTGCGCCTGTTCCCAAAGCGTATGAACGGAAAAGCCATCACTTTTCCAGCGTGAAGGCCGGACGCGCTTTTGCACTGCTGCTGATGCTGGCCGGAGTGGCATGTTTGTTGTTTACGACTCAGATCCATGCGGCGCTGCCGTATATTCTGGGGGTCCTGTTGGCGGTGTGGGGGCTCGGCAGTATTGTGCGGGGGATCGTGACGGGAGAGTTCCGGAAGGAAGAAACCAAGCTTACAGCCAACGGCATAGTATATCTGCTGCTGGGGGCTGTGATCCTATGGAATCATGCCAATGCGGATGAGGTGATCGGAAGCATCTGGGGCCTGCTGGGGTTGATAAAGGGCTCGGAAGTCTTGAACGCCGCCATTTGCGCCTGCGCGATGAAAAAGCCGTTTATCCGGGGGATGCTCCAGGCAGCCATTGAATTGGTTTTGGGCGTGCTTCTTTTGGTGGACCCGACCGCAAGCGTTCGCCACCATGTATTTCTTTTGGGACTGGAGTTGGTACTTGTGGGCTGGCAGGTCACAAAGGAGACCTACCGGGATTCCAACAAAGGAACCAGTGGGACCGGGACCGAACAGAAAGAGCCCTCAGAGGGCTGTTGAAACAATCGGCTGGCCGAAATGCCGCTTTGCGATCTGAACAAATTTTTTAAGGATACTGTCCCCGGGATGGGGTTTATAAAACAGTCCGAAGGAGATTTGAGGGGCCCCTTCAATGGGGACTTGGGCGATATTGTTTCCCGGCGGGACCAGGATCTCCGGGAGGATGGCCGCTCCGAATCCGGCGTGGGCCAGAACAAGGGACGCATCCGCGCTGCTGCAGAAGTGAACATCCGCGGGACTTCGCCCTTCCGCCAGCTTCCACTGTGTTTTGGCGATATCCGGGGACAGATTGAGGGGGTCGCAGAAGATAAGCGGCTCGTCTTTCAGTTCATCCAAGGAAACTATACCGTGTTCGGCAAGAGGATGATCGCTGCGGCACACGCAGACGATGGAGCTGCTTGACAATTCCCGGAATGTGGTATCGCTCTTGGACGCTGTATCTTCGCGTATACTGAACACAACGTCGAGCACTTCGGTGTCCAGCAGGTGAAACAGCTGATCGTGCGGCACAACGTGAAGGCGGGGATGCAGGTTCTCGACTGTTCCGGAAAGCTCGTTCAGACTTTCGGAGAGCAGTGCAAGCTGGTTGTAGCTGCTGCATCCCAGCGAAAAAAAGCTGATAGGCCGATCCTCCGGATTGCCAAAGCGCAGCTTCGCCTGCTCGGCGATCGTGACGATACTTTTGGCGTCCGCGATAAAGGCCCGGCCCTCCGGAGTCAGCTCCACCATGCGGGTGGAACGGTTGAACAGCTTGACGTTCAATTCGTTTTCAAGCGATTTGATCTGATGTGTGATCGCGGGCTGTGATACGCTCATCTGCTCGGCCGCCTTCGCAAAATTCAGAGAATTGGCGACGGCCAAAAAGCAGCTTAACTGAAAGATATTCATGCCGCTGTCTCTTCCTCCCATCCGTCGCAATGTTTCTTTCAGAATACCATGGCCCGTTCTTTTTTTCAAGATAATTAATAAGAAAAATTTATTGCTAATGATAAACATGGAATAATAAATTAGCACTCTCGCCTTGACAGTGCTAATTTCGGGAGCTATAATAGAGTCACAAATAAAGAAACGGTTCCAATGCCGGAACCACTGCTTGAAAGGAGTCATTTTTATGTTATCACCTTATTTTGTTGCGAGAAATATGTTTGATGAGCTGGTCGATTCTGCCTTCAGCGGCCACAACACGACCGGGCTGATGAAGACCGATATCAAGGAGACCGAGAGCAGCTATGAGCTGGCGATCGATCTGCCCGGAGTCCGGAAGGAAGACCTTTCCGCCGAGCTGAAAGACAATTACCTCTGCATCAGTGCAACGGTCGGCCAGGCCAATGAGGAGAACCGAGAGAACAGCAGGTATCTGCGCCGCGAACGTTTTGTCGGAACCGTGCGCAGAAGCTTCTATGTCGGCGAGCGGATCCAGCGTGAAAACATCCGGGCCCGGTTCGAGGACGGCACGCTGTACCTCTCCATTCCCAAGGAGATCCCGCAGCCGCAGGTCGAGCAGAAAAATCTCATCGCCATTGAGGGCTGACCTCAAAATTCAAGCCGGTGCCGCTTCGTGCGGCGCCGGCTTTTCTCTGTGATAGGGCGGGCCATGACAGCCCGCCCTTTTGTGATGGAATTGATCACGGTTTGCAGGGAAGGAAAACACGGAACACGGACCCGACGCCCAGCGCGCTCTCCACCGTGATTTTGCCGCCGCACAGGTCAAGGATGCGGCGCACCAGAGAAAGCCCCAGGCCGTTTCCGGCGGCGGAATGAGAGGGGTCTCCCTGATAGAATTTATCAAAAATGTGCTCCATCGTCTGCTCACTCATGCCGATGCCTTCATCCTTGATGCACACTTCAATGCAGTCCTTTTGCTGTGCAGCGGAGATCCGGATAGTTCCTGCGTGCGGGCTGAATTTGATCGCGTTGCCGATCAGATTCAGCCACACGTGCTCCAGCATTTCCTCGTTCCCCTCGAAATACAGCGTGTCCAGATCCATGTCGAATTCGATCTGCCTGGCTTCCCATTGGGTCTCCAAAAGCAGGACACACCTGCGGATCTGTTCATCCAATTCAAAAGACCTGCGTTCCGCGACGATCTGCTGGTTTTCGTACTTATTCAAAAGGAGGATGTTGGAGGACAAGTCGGCCAGCCGTTCGGACTCGCTGACGATGTAATCCAGATACTCCCTGCGCTGCTGCTCCGTAAGGTGATCCAGACGCAGCCGCCTGGCAAATCCCCGGATGGACACGATGGGGGTTTTGAACTCGTGGGAGAACGTGTTGATGAAGTCGTTTCGCATCAGCTCCGTACTGCCCAGCTCTGCGGTCATTTGGTTGAAGCTGCGCAGCAGCTCCAGGATCTCACCCTCGCCCTCCTCGCTGACGCGGACCGAATAATCGCCTTTGGAGATGGCTTTGGTGGCCTCGATCAGATCCCGGAGGGGCTTGGTGGTCGGTTTACTGGCCAGGGCGGATAAGGGAATCGCGATCAAAACCGCCGTGATCAGCGGGACGAAGGGGGCGTGCGCCTGTGGGATGTCCGGCCCCTTACTGAGTACCAGGGACCAGATCAGCGCGCCGGTGATGCTGGAGAGGATGTTTACAGCGGCGACAAATACGATCAGCATTTGCCGCGGCGTACGGATCAGCTTTTTCATCCGAGCTTCACCGCCTTATAGCCTAAACCGCGCACCGTTACGATCTCAAAATCCGGGTTGTCCCGAAAGCGTTCCCGCAGACGGTTGATGTGGACATTGACCGTATGCTCGTCGCTTTTGGAATCCAGATCCCAGATCTCGTCCATCAGCTGGCGTCTGGTAAAGATTTTGTTGTTGTAGGACAGCAGCTTGTAGAGAAGCTGAAACTCTTTCTGCGGCAGCTCCACAGTCTGACCGTTCCGCGCCACGGACAGGGAATCGGCGACCAGCTCCGTTTCACCGACCGTCAGCCTGCGCTCCGCCGCAATTTTGGAGCGCCGGAGCAGGGCGGCGATGCGAAGCAGCATTTCTTCCTCGTCCACGGGCTTGGTCATGTAGTCATCGACGCCCAGGCGGAGTCCCTGTTTTTTATCTGCCTGGGATGACTTGGCGGTGACCATCAGGATGGGCAGGGTGTAGTCGGCCTCGCGGAGCTGGCGGGTCAGTGTATAGCCGTCCATGTGGGGCATCATCACATCCAGGATGATCAGGTCCACATGGCGGTGCTCCAGGATCTCCAGCGCCTCCAGCCCGTCCCGGGCTGAAATGGGCTCATAGCCGCTGTCCGACAGCACATCTTCCATGAGCCGGCGGGTCCCCTTATCGTCCTCTACCACTAAAATCCGTACCATCGTTCTCCTCCTTTTTCCGCTCCGGGATCATGTGGTCATCATAGCACGGGATCGGCAGCGATTCATAAACTTTTTGTAAACCCCGGAAAAAGAGCAAAAATGTTTACCTTGAGTTTATCTTTCGTGATCAAGAGTTGATATTTTCTCCCTATAATATTTTCAATTTTATGTCTGCTGAATCAACCGCGAGAGGGAAGTGGGGCTATGAATCGTGATCCATACAGTGTGTTGGGCGTATCCCCCGACGCCACGGAGAATGAAATCAAGCAGGCATACCGCCGTCTTGCCAAGAAGTATCATCCGGATTTGAATCCGGGCGACCCGGAGGCCGCCCGGAAAATGAACGAGATCAACGCCGCCTACGAGCAGATCAAAGATCCTTCGCGGAGCAATTACGCGTATGGTTACAACGGGACCCGCGACAGCGGTCCGGCTTCTCCGAGCGGTGCGGAATATGGACAGCCCGGCTGTGGCGGCGGCTATGACGATCCCTTTGCCAGGCAGCAGGGCGGCTGGGGTTTCCGCACGGTCCGCCCCGGCGGGGTGATCCTGGCTTTGGTGGTGATGATGCTGATGATGAGCCTGCTGACCATGACCCTGCGGTCAAAGCTGACCGAGCAGATCACCCTTCCTTATGGGTACAGCGAGGAGCAGACCATTCCGAACTTCCCGGGCTATCCGGACTCCGCATTTAACGGGGGACGGGAGAGGGGAGACGGCAGCTCGGAGCAGCAGACGCCGGGAGAAGGACAGAATCAACAGCCGGGGTATCCATACGGGCAGCAGATGTTCCCGGGCGGCGGATTCCCCGGAAACCCTGCCGGATGAAGCAGACACGGCTTCCTGAGCCGGCTAAAAGCAAGCAGTTCCGGCGTATCTGCCGGAACTGCTTGCTTTCAGCCCACTTGCGTCGTCATTCATAGACGGTGATGGAGGAGATCACCGGCTGAGCATCCGCCGCGATGGTGCCGTTGTTGTCGATGGGCTGGGCATCGGCGCAGATCCTGTCCACCACATCCATGCCGTCCGTCACATAGCCGAACACCGCGTAGCTGCCGTCCAGATAGGTGCTGTCCTCCTGGACAATGAAAAACTGGGAACTGGCGCTGTCGTAGTCCTGGGAGCGGGCCATGGAGATGGCCCCCCGGGTATGGGACAGGTCGTTGTCAGAACCGTTTTCGCTGAATTCGCCGGGGATGGTCGTGCCGCTTCCGCCGGTGCCGTCGCCGTTGGGGTCGCCGCCCTGCATCATGAAGCCTTCGATGATGCGGTGGAAGGTCAGACCGTCATAGAAGCCGCTTTGTGCCAGAGAGACGAAGTTTTCAACGGTTTTCGGGGCTGCGTCTCCATCCAGGGCCACGGTGATGGTGCCATAGTCCCGCACGGCAATGTCCGCGTGGTAGGTGCCGGCGGGCGTTTTGCTCCCTTTGCCGGCAAACAGACAGATCAGCCCGGCGAGGAGCAAGAGAACGCACAGAATTGACGGAAGAAGGAATTTGACCGGAACGATGCGCCGTCCGGTGCTTTTTTGAACAGCCAAATGGGTCTTCCTTTCTGATTGAATTTCCAATCGCTCAGTTTCAGCATATCCCACGGGACTGAACCATTTCTGAAAGAATGGACAAGAACTGTGAATGAATTGTAAAGATCCGGTTTTCAGGTACAATTCAGTTTAAAGGTGTACGCTTGATACAGGGACAGAATATCTGCTTCGTCAAGGAGAACGATGATGAAAATATTAATTATTGAGGACGAAAGATTCCTGGCGGACTCGCTCAAAACGCTGCTTGAATTGAAAGGTTTTGAGGTCGAGTGCGTCTATGACGGCGTCAGCGGCACGGAATACGCCGAGATGGGGATCTACGATCTGCTGATCCTGGATGTGATGATGCCCGGGATGGACGGGTATCAGGTGGCCCGGCAGGTGCGGGCCGACCGGCTCACCACGCCCATCCTGATGCTGACGGCGAAAACGGATGTGCAGGACCGTATCGAGGGCCTGAACGCGGGCGCGGACTATTACCTGATGAAACCCTTTGATAACCGGGAGCTGCTGGCCTGCGTCAACGCGCTCCTGCGACGCCAGGGGGAGCAGATCAACGTCATGTGCTACGGAAACCTGACGCTGGATCTGTCTGCCTATACCCTGAGCACCGGCAGCTCCCGGGTCCGGCTCTCTTCCCGGGAATTTGACGTGATGCGTCTGCTGATGCAGACCCAGGACCGCAACATCAAAAAGGAGACGCTGCTGGCCAAGGTCTGGGGCTATGACTCCAACGCGGTGGAAAACCACGTGGAGGTGTACATCGGCTTCCTGCGGAAAAAGCTGAAAGCCATCGGTTCCAATGTGCGCATCGAGTCCATTCGTCTGGTGGGCTATCATCTGGAGGTGGATGAGTCGTGATCCGGCGTCTGCGCATCAAATTTGTCTGCATCAACATGACCATTGTGATGATCATGCTCTGCGCAATTTTTGTCATGGTCCTTTCCTTTACAAAAAGCAATTTGGAACAGGAGAGCATCAGTATGATGCAGTCGGTGGCGCTGGACCCCATGCGCCTGGGGCATCCCGGGGAAGCGGGGCCCAATGTCCGGCTGCCTTATTTCGCGCTGCAGATCGGTCCGGGCGGCGACCTGGTGGCCGCCGGTGGGGGATATTACGACCTGACCGACACCGACCTGCTTCAGGATCTGATCGCGCAGTCCACCGTATCCGCCCAGAAGACCGGCGTACTGCGGGACTATAACCTGCGCTTCTGCCGCGTGGTGACGCCCACGGCCCAGTGCATCGTCTTTGCGGACATTTCCAGCGAGGTCAGCACCATAAACAATCTGGTGAAGAACTGCCTGCTGATCGGCGCCATCAGCTTTCTGGCCTTTCTGGGCCTCAGTTTTCTGCTGGCCCGCTGGGCGGTCAAGCCGGTGGAGGTGGCCTGGACGCAGCAGCGGCAGTTTGTGGCCGACGCGTCCCATGAGCTGAAAACGCCCCTGACCGTGATTCTGAGCAATACCCAGCTGCTTCAGGAGGAGGGAGCGGATCAGACCACGCGGGTACGCCTGACGGAAAACATCTCTGCGATGTCGAAGCAAATGAGGAGCCTGATCGAAAGCCTGCTGGACCTGGCGCGGGTGGATGCGGGCCTGACCGAGAAATCCTTTTCCAGGGTGGATTGGAGCAAGACCGTTACGGAAGCGGTCTTGCCCTTTGAGCCCGTCTTCTATGAGCGGGACCTGGAGCTTGTCAGTGAGATCGGGGACGGGATCTGCGTCCGGGGCAGCGAGGCCCACTTAAAGCAGGTGGCTGACATTCTGCTGGACAATGCCCAGAAGTATGCCGCGCCCCAAAGCCGGGTGGACGTGTCCTTGAAGCGCTGCTGCAAAAAGTATTGCCTGCTGTCGGTGGCCAGTGCGGGGGCGGCGCTGACCTGTCAGGAATTGAAAAACATCTTCAAACGGTTTTACCGGGCGGATGCCGCCCGCAGCAGGGACGGAAGCTATGGCCTGGGGCTGTCCATCGCGGAGGGGATCGTCAAGAGCCACCGGGGAAAGATCTGGGCGGAGAGCAAAGAGGGCGTCAACACCTTTTTTGTCCGGCTGCCTGTATTCCATGGAAAGTAAACAGACGTAACACTGGGGGAACGGTGCATGAAACAGTGCGCTGTTCCCCCGGTCTTTGTTTAAAAATAGTTTACAAACTCCGCCGGGCTTTTCAGAAATGGTTCAGTCCGCCGTGCTACAGTGAAAGTGCAGGACGGCGGAAGTCTTCCGCGTCAAGAACAGAACAAAGGAGTCTGACGAATGATGAAACAGCAAAGAAATCGGGCGCGCCGGTGGGCGCTGCGCACCCTCGCCCTGGTCTTTATCGGGACCATGATGATGGCCATGTCCGTGACCGCGTTTGCGGCGAGCGGGCTGGAAATGAGCACCGACTACCCCGGCCTGACGGTCAAGGCGGGCGATGAGCTGAGCTTCGACCTGGACTTCAACAATGGAAGCGAGTACGGCGTCAACGCTGAGCTCACCATTGCCTCCATTCCCGATGGCTGGGAGGGCTATTTCGAGGGCAGCGGCAGTGAGATCAGCCATGCCTTTGTCAAGAGCGGCAGCAACAACTCCCTGGCCAAATTCCGGGTGACCGTGCCCGCCGAAACGTCCCAGGGTATCTACACCATTATCCTTCAGGCCTCGGGCGGCGGGATGTCCTCCGCCCTGACCCTGACCCTGGACGTCAAGGAGGAAGAACTGGGCAGCAGCGCCTTCACCACCCAGTACGCCGAGCAGGAGGGCTCCGCCGGTACCAGTTTCTCTTTCAGCTCCACCATCCAGAACAACACGCCCAAGGAGCAGTCCTACAGCTTTTCCTCCAACCCGCCCACTGGCTGGACCGTGACCTTCAAGCCCTCCGGTGAGAGCACCCAGGTGGCTGCCATTGATGTGGATGCCCGGGGCAGCCAGACCATGGATGTCACGGTGACGCCGCCCAACGGCGTGGAGGCCGGCGAGTACACCATCCCCATCTCCGCCATCTCCGCCTCCGAGACCCTGACCGATGAACTGACGGTGGTGATCACCGGTACTTATGAGCTGGACCTGTCCACCCCCAGTGGACGGCTGAGCTTTGACGCCAACGCCAACAAAAAGACCGATGTCACCCTGAGCATCACCAACAACGGCAACGTGGACATGCAGAACATCAACCTGACCTCCTCCGCTCCCAGCGGCTGGACCGTGGAGTTCTCGGAGAGCTCCATTGACGTTCTGGAGGCCAGCGCCACCAAGGAGGTCACCGCCTATGTGACCCCTTCCGAGGAGGCAATGAGCGGCGACTACACGCTGACGCTCAAGGTCAAGAACAGCGAGACCTCCGATTCCGCCGAATTCCGTGTGACCGTGAAGACGGAGACCGTCTGGGGCGTCGTGGGCGTCCTGCTGATCGTCATCGTCGCCGCCGGGCTGTGGTTCGTCTTCCGGAAATTCGGGAGGCGCTGAGTATGGGCAACACCATCATCCGGACCAACGCCCTGACCAAGCGGTACGGTGAAGTTACCGCGGTCAGTAAGCTGAATCTGGAAATCGAGCAGGGAGAGGTGTTTGGCCTGCTGGGCCCCAACGGCGCCGGAAAAACGACCACCACGCTGATGCTGCTGGGACTGACGGAGCCCACATCCGGCACCGCTCTGATCGACGGCCATGACTGTACCCGCGATCCCATTTCTGTCAAACAGATCGTGGGGTACCTCCCGGACAGCGTGGGCTTTTATCCGGACCTGACCGGGCGGGAGAATCTGCGCTTTACCGGCCAGCTCAACGGGCTGGACAAGGATACCTGTGAGGAGCGCGTGACCGCTCTTCTGGAGCGGGTGGGCATGACCTACGCGGCGGACCGCAAGGCGGGCGGCTATTCCCGGGGCATGAAGCAGCGGCTGGGCATTGCGGATGTTCTGATGAAGGACCCCAAGGTCATCATCATGGACGAACCCACCCTGGGCATCGACCCGGAGGGTATGCGGGAGCTGATCGCCCTGATCCGGGAGCTGTCCGTCCGGGACGGCCGCACGGTCCTGATCTCCTCCCACCAGCTTTACCAGGTCCAGCAGATCTGCGACCGTGTGGGCATCTTTGTACAGGGTGAGCTGATCGCCTGCGGCCGCATCGATGAGCTGGGAAAGCAGCTCCAGAACGAAGGGCTGTATATCCTGGACCTGCGCGCGGAGGGAAGCGCCGGGCAGCTTCAGCGGCTGATCGCGGAGATCCCCGGCGTGCGTGCCGTCGAGCGGGATTCCGACGACCTGATGCACATTGAATCCATCCGGGACATCCGCAGGGAGGTCACGTCTCTGCTGGCGGAGCACGATTATACTCTGCTGGAGCTCCGGCAGCGGGGCGGCGACCTGGAGGAGATCTATCGGAGATATTTTGAAAAGGCGGGTGAGCAACATGACACTGCAAGCGGTGAAAGAAAAGGCGCTGGGCTTCGTAAGCTCCTGCGAAAAAAAGGAGGAGACGCAGAGAAAGCATAACGGCCTGAAGGCGCTTTACCGCAAGGAGCTTGCCGATCACCTGAACAGCAAACGATTCTATCTGATTTTTGCCCTTCTGCTGCTGGTCACCACGGCAAGCCTGATCGGCGCGGTGTCCAACATCTCCGACGCGGTTTCGGAGAGCAGCCAGTTTATTTTCCTGAAACTGTTTACCACGGGCAGCAGCTCCATCTACTCCTTCGCTACCTTCATTGCGTTCCTGGGCCCCCTGGTTGGCATCACCCTGGGGTTTGACGCCGTCAGCAATGAGCGTTCCCAGGGGACCCTGAACCGGCTGGCGGCCCAGCCCATCTACCGTGACTCCATTATCAACGCCAAGTTCCTGGCCGGGACCACCGCCATTTTTATCATCGTCGCCACCCTGGGCCTGTATATCAGCGCCGTCGGACTGCTGATGATCGGCATCCCGCCCAGCTTTGAGGAGATCCTGCGGGTGGCCGCCTTCCTGCTGCTGGCGGTCGTCTACATCTGCGTGTGGCTGGCCCTGTCCATCATCTTTTCCGTGGTCTGCAAGCACGCCGCCACCGCGGCCCTGGCCTGCATCTCCATCTGGCTGTTCCTGAGCCTGTTCATGAGCCTGGTGGCAAACGGGATCGCCAATATGGTGTATCCTCTGGAGGGCATCGAGGGCTTTCTAAACATGATGAAGAACTACGAGCTGGACCTGGCGCTGAACCGCATCTCCCCCTACTACCTGTTCAGCGAGGCGGCGTCCACCATTCTCAATCCCAACGTCCGTTCCATCGGCGTCGTGACCATGAATTCCTACTCCGGCGCGGTGGCCAGCTCTCTGCCTTTCAGTCAGAGCCTGCTGCTGATCTGGCCCCATCTGGTGGTCATGGCCGCCCTGGCCATGGTCGGTTTCGCCATCGCCTATATCAGCTTTATGCGGCAGGAGATCCGCGCGTAAAATACCCGGTGCGCCCATCCGGAAAGGGGTGGGCGCGCCTTTTCATGAAAAAGGAGGCATTGCCTTGATTGAAGTCAGTCATCTGACCAAGCGGTACGGCGGTCACACCGCTGTCAAGGATCTGTCCTTTACGATCGAGAAGGGACAGATCTATGGATTTCTCGGCCCCAACGGCGCGGGAAAATCCACCACCATGAATATCATGACCGGCTGTCTTGCCGCCACATCCGGCGACGTGAAGATCGGCGGCTATGATATCTTTGAGGAATCCAAGCAGGCCAAGCGGCTGATCGGCTATCTGCCGGAGCAGCCGCCCCTCTACCTGGACCGGACGCCGCGGGAATATCTGGACTTCGTGGGCCGGGCCAAGGGCCTGTCCGGAAACGAACTGGAGAAGCAGATCAGGCATGTCATGGCGGTGACGCAGATCACCGACGTGGCCGACCGCCTGATCAAAAACCTGTCCAAGGGTTACAAGCAGCGCGTGGGTATTGCCCAGGCCCTGCTGGGCGACCCGGAGATTATCATTCTGGACGAACCCACTGTGGGCCTGGACCCCCGGCAGATCATTGAGATCCGCGACCTGATCAAAAGCCTGGGCAAGACACACACAGTGATCCTGAGCAGCCACATCCTGTCCGAAGTCCGGGCCGTCTGCCAGACCATTCTGATCATCTCCAAGGGCAAGCTGGTGGCCTGCGACACGCCGGAGAATCTGGAAAAGCTCTTTGCCGGAACCACCACCGTGGAGTTGACGGTGGAGGCGGACGAAAACGAGGCGAAAGAGATCATCGGCGCGCTGGAGCCTGTGACGGGACTGCGGTATAAGAAAACCGGTGAAACCCAATGCAGCGTGACCCTGGATACCGATTGTGAAGACAGTGACGCCGTGTGCCGGGAGCTCTTTTTTGCCTTCAGCCGGGCCCAGCGCCCCATCCTGCGCATGAGCACGGCGCGGGCCAGTCTGGAGGATATCTTTATGGAACTGACTTCCGCCCAGTCCGGGGAGCAGGAAGCGGATCAGGATAAAAACAGGGGAGAGGAGAATGAAGAATGAGAGCGGTCTTCCGGCATGAGCTGTCTTCCTATTTCAGCAATGTGACCGGCTATGTGTTCGGTGCTTTCCTGCTGCTGTTCACCGGCATTTACACCATGGCCTACAATCTGAAATCGGCCCTGTCAAACTTTGAATATGTCCTGGGCAATATGTCCTTCATCTTTCTGATCATCGTTCCCATCCTAACCATGAAGGTCATCGCGGAGGAGCGGAGGCAAAAAACCGACCAGCTTCTCTACTCCCTGCCCCTGAGCATGACCAAGGTGGTGCTGGGCAAATACGCCGCCCTGCTGGTCATGTTTCTGATCCCCCTGGCCATCGTCAGCGTTTACCCCGTCATTCTCAGCGCCTTCGGAAACGTGTATCTGCCCGCGTCCTACTCCGCGCTTATCGGGTTCTTCTTCCTGGGGGCGGCGCTGATCGCCATCGGCATGTTCATTTCCTCCATCACGGAGAGCCAGGCAGTGGCCGCCGGCGTGTGCTTTGTGGTCATGCTGCTCAACTACTTCATTTCCGACCTGGCCAATTATGTATCCTCCTCGGCATTTGCCTCCTTCGCGGCCTTCACCGTCGTTGTCCTGGTTCTGGGCGGAATCTTCCGCCTGATGACCAAGAGCGGCTTTGCCTCCCTGGTGCTGATGGCCGTTCTGGAGGGCTGCCTGCTGGTGGGATACATTCTGAAAAGCAGCGCCTTTGAAGGCCTGTTCCCCAAAATTATGGAGCAGCTTTCCCTGTTTGACCGTTTCTATGGGTTCGTGGACGGCATCTTTGATCTGACGTCCATCGTCTACTTTATGACGGTCATCGGGCTGTTCCTGTTCCTGAGCGTACAGTCCCTGGAGAAGCGGAGGTGGAGCGAATGAAGTGGACGACCGGACGGAACGGACAAAGCTCCAAGACCATGCTGGCCCGCCTGAAGACCCGCACCTTCCGCGTGGGCGGGTACAGTGTGGCGGCCGCGGCCATCGTCATCGCCATCGCGGTGTTTGCCAACCTGTTCATCAACGCCCTGCCCGCCACCCTGACCCAGTTTGACACTACATCCTCCCAACTCTACTCCTTTTCCGAGCAGACGGAGACCATCCTGAAGAAATTGGACCGCGACATTTCAATCTATTGGATCGTGCAGAGCGGGAAGGAGGATGATACTCTGGGCACCCTGCTGGACCGCTATGCGGCTTTGAGCGATCATATCACCGTGGAAAAGCGGGACCCCGATGTGTACCCCACCTTCGTCCAGCAGTATGTGACCGGCAGCATCTACAACAACAGCCTGATCGTGGAGTCGGCGGACCGCTACACCTATGTCAGCTATGAAGATATCTATGAATACTCCTACGACGACTATTTCTACACCGGCTCCGCGGACGTGAGCTTTGACGGCGAGGGTGCGCTGACCGGCGCCATCGACTATGTGGTCAGCGAAGATCTGCCCAAGATGTACGTGCTGACCGGCCACGGCGAAAAGACCATGAGCACCAGCTTCCAGTCGGCGGTGGAAAAGCAGAACATCGAGATGGAGAACCTCTCCCTGCTGACAGTGGAGGGCGTTCCCGAGGACGCCGACTGCATCCTGATCTACGGCCCCGAGGGCGACATTTCCATGGAGGAAAAGGATGCGATCCTGCGCTACCTGCAGGACGGCGGCAACCTGATCCTGCTGACCGATCCCACCCAGGACGGTGAGGGGCGGCCCAACCTGGAAGCCCTGATGGAGTATTACGGCGTCACCGCCGAGAAAGGCATTGTGGTGGAGGGCGGAGCGAACAACTTCATTTTCCCCTCCCAGATCGATCTGCTGCCCAACCTGGAAAGCCACGCCATCACCCAGCCTCTGAACGAGGGCGGCTATTACGTGTACCTGCGCATCGCCCAGGGCCTGACGGTGGGCAGCGCGCCCCGGGATACCGTCTCCGTTACAGAGCTTCTCACCACGTCCTCCTCCGCCTACTCCAAGGTCAGCGGCTACGCCATGGAGACCTATGAAAAGGAAGCGGGCGATGTGGACGGCCCCTTCGCCCTGGCGGTGGCCATCACGGAAGAAGTGGACGAGAACACGCAAAGCCACATCGTCTGGCTGTCCTCCTCCTATCTGCTGGACGATCAGGCCAATATGAAGGTCTCCGGGGGAAACCAGGACTTCTTCCTGAACTGTATCAGTTGGATGTGTGAGCAGGAGAGCGGGATCTCCATCCACGCAAAGAGTCTGAGTTATGAATACCTGACCATCAGCAGCGGCACGTCCTCTCTGCTGACCCTGCTGATGATCGGCGTGCTGCCCATCGGATATCTGCTGATCGGTATCGTCGTATGGGTGCGGAGGAAAAAGAGATGAAGCGCAGCAAGAGACTGATGCTGCTGGCGCTTGCCCTGGTGATCCTGGCAGGCGCGTCCTTTGCGGCACTGAAATTGAACCCGGACACCGACGCGGCGGACAGCGCCGGGGAAGAAGCGGTGAGCATCTACACTGTGGACCCCGAGAGCGTCACAAAGCTGAGCTGGACCTACAACGGCGAGACCGTGACCCTGATGGACGCCGGCGACGGCTGGATGTACGCGGACGACCGGAATTTTCCCCTGGATGAGTCCTATCTGGATGACATGCTGGATGCCCTGAGTGAGATCACATCCTCCAAGACTATCGAGAACGTGGAGGACCTGGCCCAATACGGCCTGGAGGAGCCGGCCTGCGCCATCACCGTGACCGCGGGCAAGACCAGCGAGATCAAGCTCGGCGACACCACCAGCCTGGGCGGGCAGCGGTACCTGTCCCTGGGGGACGGCAATGTCTATCTGGTGGATTCCTCGCTGCTGGATGACTTCTCCTATGGCCTGTACGACATCATCCGGAAGGAGTCCATCCCCTCCATGAGCACCATCCGCAGCTTTGTGGTAGACGACGGGGACCGGCAGTTTACCATCGACTATCTGGAGGAGAGCGGACTGGCCCACAGCGATCAGTACACCTGGTTTGCTGAGACAGAGGACGGTTACTGCACCCTGGATACCGAGCTGGCCCGCGACTTTGTGGAGCAGGTCACGGATCTGAAGTGGGGCAAATGCGTGGACTACAAAGCCACCGCCTCCGCGCTGAAGGAATACGGCCTGGACGACCCTGCCGTGACGGTCACGGTGACTTATGTGGAGACCTCCCAGGTGGAGACCAACATGACCGATGACGACGGCAAGACCATCTACGACACCAAGGAGACCGAGCAGACCTTTGTGCTGGAGATCGGCGGCTACAATGGAAACTACTGCTACGCACGGCTGGCGGGCTCCCAGATGGTCTACCTGATCAGTGCGGACATCTGCGACTGCCTGCTCTACACCGATGAAAACGATCTGCTCCCGGATGATGTGCTCGTCATGGACTGGGATACCGTGACCGGGATCGACATCACCGTGGACGACTGCACCTATTCCGTTGTCAAAGAGGTGCAGGAGGAAACCGATGAAGACGGCAATACCACCCGGAAGTATGTTTACAAGCTGGACGGCGAAGAAATTGAGCTGGAAAAGGTCCTGGACAGCCTGGAGGCGCTGAACGCCACCGGCAGCGGGGAGGGCCTGACGCCCACCCGCAGCGCCGAGATCAGCTTCCTCTTTCACCGGGACGCCAGGACCTTCCAGGAAGTGGAGCTGACCTTCTATCAGTACGACAGCAGCTCCTGCCTGGTGAGCCTGAACGGCGAGACCCGCCTGTTTGTCTCCCGGGATTCCGTTGTTTCCATCGTGGAAGCGGTCAACGCGCTTGTGCTGGAATAAGCCTAAATAAAGGAAAACGCCGCGAGGCTGGGACTGTAAACCCCGGCCTCGCGGCTTTTTTTATCGAATTGGTGCATCGCTTAAAGGAAAAAAATTGAATTTTTCAGGATGTTTTCAGGCGGCGAAATTTGACATTGCGATGCGAAATTGATATAATGTAAACAAAAAAGTTGAAAGCAGAGCGGATATCGGAGAGCTTCCGGCCGCTTCCGGATTCAAGGAGAGCACCTGATGTCGCAATACACACAAAAAGCCATTCTCCAAACGTTTCAGGAGATGCTTCAGAAGATGCCGTTTGATAAGATTACGGTTTCCGCGCTGGTGGCAAAATGTGAGATCAGCTCAAACACCTTTTATTACCACTACCGGGATATCTATGATCTGCTGGACACCTGGCTGAAAATGATTCAGGACAAGTATGTGTCCGACATTTACCGTCTTGCAAGATGGGAGGATGCATTAAAGACACTGCTGCATGACATGAAGGCCAATTCCGACTTGGTCTACCACCTGTTCAACTCCCTGTCCCGGGAGCGGATTGAGCGGTATTTCTTTGAATCAACAGACGATACATTCTGCGACTTGGTTCGTCATGTGGCGGGCGATGTTGAGATCCCGGAGAAGGACCTGCACGACTTTGTGGAGTACAACAGCTATTCGTTTGTGGGGTTCTTCCTGAAGTATTTATGGAATAACATGACGGAAGACATTGATGAAGGAGTAAACCGGGTCAGCCGAATTTTTGAGGACAACCTCCGGGCGCTGGTCGAAAAGTACAAAAACCAGTAGTGTACGCGGCTTCTCCGGACGCTTGGAGAAGCCGCCCCTTTTTAGGACACTTTTGCGATTTTGCGCAAAAATAGGTGAATCTTGACGATTTCTGCAAATTTAGGAGAAGATCCCGATCTTCCCCATTTCAATCCGGGAAAAAGTTTTGTATAGTCTTTTTCAAAGTGGGAGTTTATTCAAAAGCGCATGTGGGGAGTTCGCACCCACATCTCCGAAAAGGGGCGCAAAACACCACGACTGATCTTGTATGGGGAAGAATAAGATGATGAAGAACTATTTTACGTCTGAGTCGGTGACTAGCGGCCACCCGGACAAGGTCTGCGACCAGATCGCTGACCGGATCCTGGACCGCCTGCTGGAACAGGACCCGCATTCCCGGGTGGCCTGCGAAGTGACCTGTGCCACGGACGCGGTGCATATTTTCGGTGAGGTCACATCCAAAGCGAAGGTGGATTATGACGCCGCCGCCCGCCGTGTGCTGGAAGAGATCGGCTATACCACGCCGGGGCAGGGCTTCGACGCGGAGACCTGCCGGATTCAGGTGGACCTGCATGAGCAGTCCCCGGATATTGCCCGGGGGATCGACCGCAGGTCGCCTTCCGAACTCATGAACAGCGGCGCCGGCGACCAGGGGATCATGTTTGGATATGCCTGCCGGGAGACCGTGAACTTCATGCCCATTCCCATTGAGCTGGCCCATTCTCTGGCAAAACGCCTGGAGCAGGTCCGCAAGACAAATGAGCTGCAATACCTTCTGCCGGACGGAAAGACCCAGGTGACTGTGGAATATGATGAGAAAAACATTCCGAAGCGGCTTGCCGCCGTCATCGTATCCTGCCAGCACCGGGATACGGTGGAGACGAAAAAGCTGCGCTCCGATATTCTCCGGCATGTGATTCTGCCGACCCTTCCCACCCATCTGGTGGATCAGGACACGCAGTTTTTCATCAACCCCACCGGCCGCTTTGTTCTGGGCGGCCCGGCAGCGGATTCCGGTCTGACCGGCCGAAAGCTGATCTCCGATACATACGGCGGCTATGCCCGCCACGGCGGCGGAGCCTTTTCCGGCAAGGACGCCACCAAGGTGGACCGAAGCGGCGCGTACATGGCGCGCTACCTGGCGAAGAACATTGTCGCCGCGGGCCTGGCCGACAAATGTGAGGTGCAGCTCGGGTACGCCATCGGTCTGGCTGAGCCGGTCTCCTTCCGCATTGACACCTTTGGCACGGAGCATGTGGACAAGAGCGCCCTGGAAGCGGCCGTCCTGCGTTCGGCGGACCTGCGCCCCATGGCGATCATCCAGAAATTCGGCCTGACTGACCCCATCTTTTCCCGCGTTTCCTGCTATGGACATTTTGGCAGCAATGCCGCGGATATGCCCTGGGAGCAGACGGATCTTGCCCTCTCCATGTGAGGATGACGCGGCCGGGAAATAGAGGAACCATGAAAAAATCTCACTCGATCCTAAAGCGGAACCGCCCGGAGGGAAAGAACCGGAACACGGCGGTGACCGTGCTGCGGGTGGCCCTGCTTCTGGTATGGGTGGCCATCATCCTGGCCTGCCTGCTGCACCGGGACGACCTGACTCTGGAGGGCATCCTGCGCTACACGCCGGAGAACCTGTGGGCCGCTGCGGCGGCCATGCTGCTCCTGTTCGCGCTGAAAAGCCTGAGCATGGTCATCTACGCTGGCATCCTGTACGCTGCCAGCGGGATCTTGTTCCCCCTGCCTATGGCCATCCTGGTGAATCTGTGCGGCGCCGCCGTTATGCTGTCTCTGCCGTATTTTCTCGGCAAGAAGACCGGGGCGTCCGCCGTGGATTATATTCGCACCAAGTATCCCAAGACTCAGGCTCTGCACGAGCTGCGCGCGAAAAACGATCTGGTGTTCTCATTCGCCGCCCGCATCATCCGCGTTCCCAGCGACGTGGCCAGCCTGTATATGGGGGCCGTGGGTGTGGACTATAAAAAGTATCTGCTGGGCAGCATGCTGGGCATCCTGCCCCACACCATTACCTACCCCATTATGGGAATGAGCGTCAAGGACATCCATTCCACGCAGTTTGTGATCGCCCTCTGCGCCGAGCTTGCCTATATCGCGGTGACGGCGGTCATCTACGGCATTTACCGCAAAAGGCAGCAGCGGCCCCGTGAAGAATAACACTGAAAACGACAAGGAGAACCGGAATGAAGGAAAAAATTGCGATCGTGACCGACACCAACAGCGGCATTTCCCCCGCCCAGGCGGAGGAGTACGGCGTGTATCTCGTGGCCATGCCCGTGATCATCGACGGTACGACTTATTTTGAAAACGAGTCCATCTGTCAGAAAGATTTCTTTGAGCGGCTTCACCAGGGGGCCGATGTCAGCACCTCCCAGCCGGCCCCGGGTGCGCTGGTGGAGCGCTGGGAGCCGCTGTTGGAGCAGTACGAGGAGATCATTTACCTGCCCATGTCCAGCGGCCTGTCCGCCAGCTGCCAGAGCGCCCAGATGCTGGCCCAGGACTATGGCGGAAGGGTCCACGTGGTGGACAATCGCAGGATCTCGGTCACGCTGCGCCAGTCGGTTTTGGAGGCAAAGCTCATGGCGGATCAGGGAAAGAGCGCTGATGAGATCGCGGAGCACCTGGAGCGGGATGGGCTGGAGTCCAGCATTTACATCGCCGTGAATACGCTGGAATATCTGAAGCGCAGCGGCCGCGTCACGGCGGCGGGAGCAGCCATCGGAACGGTTTTGAATATTAAGCCGGTCCTGCAGATCCAGGGCGGCAAGCTGGACGCATACAAAAAGGTCCGGGGGATGAAGGCGGCCATGCAGGCGATCATCGAAGGACTGAAGCAGGACCGTGACGTGCGGTTCGCCGGGCAGAAGCTGACCATCCGGGCCGCCTACTCCGGAGATCTGGAAAACGGTGAGCTCTGGCGCGCCGAGCTGCAGAAGGCGTTCCCCGAATTTCACATTGAGAAGGACGCGCTGCCCATCAGCATCGCGTGCCATGTGGGAGACGGCGCTCTGGGCGTTGGCATTATGAAGGATATTCTTTAAGCGCGAGGAAATTTGCCCGCCGGTTAAGGCGGACTTTGAAAAATAAAAAACATTTAGAATGTGAGGGAAATCACCATGCTGAACAGTATTAAAAAGGCCGGGATCAGCACAGTTTACAACTATCTGGAAAAAGACCCGGAAAAGAACCTGCCCAAGCTGATGGAGTGGGTGGACCGCTTTGCGGGGGACGGCCCGAACAGCTTTCCCAAGCAGCGCGCGGTCATCCGCAATGTGGTCAACAATCCCGAGTCCAACTGGTACCAGCTGATCGTCCGTCTGCTGAAGGAGACCGACAAGGGCGTTCTGAAGACCGTTTTCACCAACTTTTTCCTGAACGGCAACCTGATCGGCTGGAAGACCCAGGACGAGTACCGGAAGAAGTACAACTGCAACATTCCCTGGGCCATTCTGCTGGACCCCACCAGCGCCTGCAACCTGCACTGCACCGGCTGCTGGGCGGCGGAGTACGGCAACCGCCTGAACCTGAGCCTGGAGGAGATCGACTCCATCATCACCCAAGGCAAGGAGATGGGCGTGTACACGTACATCTACACCGGCGGCGAGCCTCTGGTGCGCAAGAAGGACCTGATCACCCTGTGTGAAAAGCACAATGACTGCGTCTTCCTGTCCTTCACCAACGCCACCCTGATCGACGAGGACTTCGCCCGGGAGATGCTGCGGGTGAAGAACTTCATCCCCGCCATCAGCGTGGAGGGCGACGAGGCCAGCCACGACGGCCGCCGGGGCGAGGGCTCCTTTGACAAGGTGGTGCGGGCCATGAATATCCTGAAGGAGAACCGCCTGCCCTTCGGCATCTCCTGCTGCTACACCAGCCAGAACCTGGAGCGCATCAGCAGCGAGGAGTTCTACGACCAGATGATCGAATGGGGCGCCGCCTTCGTGTGGTACTTCCACTATATGCCCGTGGGCAACGACGCCGCCCCCGACCTGCTGCCCACTCCCGAGCAGCGGGAGTTCATGTACCATCAGATCCGCCGCTTCCGCCAGACCAAGGCCCTGTTCGGCATGGACTTCCAGAACGACGGTGAGTATGTGGGCGGCTGCATCGCCGGCGGCCGCCGGTACCTGCACATCAACGCCAACGGCGATGTGGACCCCTGTGTGTTCATCCACTACTCCGACTGCAACATCCGGGAAAAGAGCTTGCTGGAGTGTCTGCAATCCCCGCTGTTCATGGCCTACCACGACGGCCAGCCTTTCAATGAGAACCACCTGCGTCCGTGCCCCATGCTGGAGAACCCGGAGAAGCTGCGCGCCATGATCGAGAAGACCGGCGCCCACTCCACCGACATGCAGAGCCCGGAGAGCGCTGAGCACCTGTGCTCCAAGTGCGACGCCTATGCCGCCAACTGGGTGGACACGGCGGATAAGCTGTGGGAGTGCAGCTGCCAGCGCAAAGCGGCCAAAAACAATCCGTGACATTGAGCTGTCGCCTGAATTGCGCGGCAAGCCTTCGATCATTGTCCCATACGTGGGAACTATATCAAAGCTCCCCGGAGACCTTGGAAAATGCCTCCGGGGAGCTGCTTTGGTTATTTGATTCTGAGATCGTGTTATAATGCGCATAATAATAAGGGGAGGTGAGACCGTGCATATTCTGATTTTGTCCTGCAACACCGGGGGCGGCCACAATTCCGCCGCTTCCGCGGTGGTGGAGAGTATGTGCTCCCGTGGACACACCGGCGAGCGGGTGGATTTTCTGTCTCTGGCAGGGGAGAAGGTGTCGGAGCTGGTCAGCGGCGCCTATGTGGGCGTGGTAAAAAAGATGCCTGCCGTGTTTGGCGTGACCTATGGCGTGGGCCGGGCGGTAAGCTCGGCGGAGCATGCGCTGGGGGTCCGGTCGCCTGTTTACCTCGCCTGTGAGCGGGTGATCCCGGCGCTGGAACGCTATCTGGACGAGCACCCCTGTGATGCCATCGTGGCGCCTCATACCTTCCCGGCCTTGGCGCTGACTGAAATGAAGCGGAGGGGAATACCCCTTCCGCTGACGGTCGCCGTTGCCACCGACTATACCTGTACGCCCTTCTTTGAAGAGGGAGACTGCGACTATACCATGATCCCCAGTGAGCTGTGTATGGACGAGTTCGTCCGCCGGGGGTTCCCGCGGGAGAAGCTGGTGCCGTTGGGCATTCCGGTGTCAGAGGGCTTTCAGCACCGGGTAGGGAAGGAGGAGTCCTGCCGTCTTCTGGGACTGGAGCCTGAGTTCCGTTGGGTACTGCTCATGGGCGGCAGCATGGGAGCCGGTCATATCGCCCAACTGACGGGATGCCTGCTGCACCTGACGCCGGAGGATATTCATCTGGCGGTCATCTGCGGATCGAATGAGAAACTGCAGCGGGAGATGACCCGGCGATTTGGAAAGAAAACACGTGTAAAGGTGGTTGGCCTGACAGATCAGGTGGCCCGCTATATGGAGGCCTGCGATCTGCTGTATACAAAGCCGGGGGGCATCACCTCCACGGAAGGGGCTGTCATGGGCGTGCCCATGGTCCACATGAAGCCAATCCCGGGGTGTGAAAGCCGCAACCGCCAGCTGTTTACTGAGCACGGCATGAGCGTCTCTGCCCGCGGAGTGCTGGCCCAGGCGGTAGAGGGCAGAAGGCTCCTCCGCGATCCGGAGCGGTGTGCCCAAATGGTCCAGGCCCAGCGGCGGCAGATCATGGCCGGTTCGGCAGACCGGGTCGCGGCGTTTCTGGAAGGGCACGTGGGAAAGGGGCAGCCGTGAGCTATTTTCTTTTTATCCTCCTGGGATATTTGCAGGGCAGTATCCTGTTTTCTTATTATCTGCCGCTATGGTGGAAGAAGATCGACATTACGGAAGACACACCGGATGGCAATCCGGGTGCCTTTAACTGCATTGCGCGGGCGGGGAAACCGCTGGGCCTGTTTGCGCTGGCCTGCGACCTGCTGAAGGGTCTGCTACCCGTGCTGTGGGCGGCAAATGTGCTGGACATCAAACAGCTTGGATTCGCGCTGGTGATAGCGGCTCCCGTGGCCGGCCATGCGTTCTCTTTGTTCCGGGGCTTCCGGGGTGGAAAAGGGATCACAGTGATTTTCGGCGTGATGCTGGGCCTGCTCCCGATCTGGCAGCCGGTGGCGCTGCTGGCAGCCACCTATCTGTTCTTTTCGTTTATTGTCCGGATCACGCCCAACCGCTGCCGCTCGATTGTCACCTTTGTGTGTTTCAGCCTGGAGGTCATGGTGCTGGTCCGGGGGAGCGTGATCCCCTTGGGCTGTGTATTGGCTGCGGGGATCGTGATCTACCGGCATTGGGCCGCCGAAGACCGGGAGGAAAAGCCTGTGGCCCGGTTCATGCTCAGCCGCCGGGAGCGGTGAAAACGGGGACAGCGCGCTTGACAGCACGTCAAAAGGGTCTGATTTCTGTGTAAAGCAGAAATCAGACCCTTTCAGTTTTCGGGAGCTCTTTTGAGATTCAGCTTAAGTTCGACGGAAGGGGGCGCTCAGTTTTTCTCGTCCGGAGCACTTTCCTCAGCGACCGGAGCCTCCAGCTGCTTCTCATTTTCAAACTCCGGTTTGCCCATACGCGGGCCACCCTGGGGTCCACCGAACGGGGGTCTGCCCTGGGGAGGACCACCTTGCGGGCCACCCATCGGAGGCTCGCCCATGGGAGGGCCGCCCTGCGGGCCACCCATGGGGAACATCGGATACATGGGATACATAGGCATGGGCATCATGACCATCATCGGGACGAACATCACACACGGCATCATGGGGTAACCCATGTACGGCGCCTGATACATGGGCTGCATGGCCGGTCCGCCCATGGGAGGACCACCCTGGGGACCGCCAAACGGAGGCCTGCCTTGAGGAGGACCGCCCTGCGGGCCGCCGAACGGAGGCCTGCCCTGGGGAGGACCGCCCTGCGGGCCGCCGAATTGGGGCTTACCCTGGGGAGGGCCGCCCTGGGGACCGCCAAACGGAGGCATCTGCTTCTCTCTTTCGTCCATAAAGATACATCTCCTTCATTTTGTTTATTTGAAAAATGCAAAGCATTGATCAACGTTATTCTCGGATGCGTACGTTATATTTCTGCTGCTCTCTGCTTTCCCGAAATTCATTCATATAATTTGTGCCTGCACGCTGGGCGATCAGGTTCTGAAGACCGTCTGCCTGCTCTTTTCCCGGCAGCGGCTGCCCTGCAGGATCCCGCGGCTTTTCAGAAAAAACATCCTTTTTAGGCGCTCCGATTACCTGGTTCAGAGCCAGCACCCCCATTCCAAGGTTGTCCACGGCCAAAATGGCTGAATTGATCGGATTGGCGGTGAAGAATTCTCCGAGTTCAGTTTGAAAGCTCAGACCCAAATAGTTCTGGCGTTCTGAGTCATACTTGTTCGGGTACTTTGGCGGTTCCGTCTGCTGTACAGCGGTGTCCCGTTCGGCGGCCGGGTTGATGCGCTGGGATGCTTTTTTCATCTCCGGCGTTACGATCGTCCCACCGGCCGGACGGAATTCCGATTCACTGGCTGCCGCGGATTTCGGATCCTTTTCGCGGGAAAACTTGCTGAGCAGCTTTTTGAGCGGAGATTTTTTCTGCTCCTCGGCTTTTTTTCTGTCCCAGTCCGCCCGAACGGCCTGTACCATTGTGGACGGGGCATCCAATCCATCCGCACGCTGCCAACGGGCCACATCGTAATCATCTATGATGGGTTCCACCGCCTGTGTCCGGCCTGCAGACTGATTGTTCATGCCGCCCATGGCGCCTTTCATCAGGTTTCCCAGCAAGCCGCCGCCCATGCCGCCCATACCACCTGGCATATCAAATACCCCTTTCGCTTATTTGCCGGCCGCGGCGCTCGTATCCGCGCCGCCGACCTCCTTCATGGTGGTCAGCAGCCCTGCCATGCTCTGGATCTCCGCCGGGATGATGATCTTGGTTGCTTTCCCATCCGCCGCTTTTGCGAAGGCTTCCAAGCTCTTCAGCTGGAGGACCTCGGCGCTGGGCTTTTTCTTATTCAGCGCTTCAATGCCCTCGGCGTTGGCCTCCTGGATCAGCACGATGGCTTTGCCGTGGCCTTCTGCCTCACGGATCGCGGCCTCTCTTGCCGCCTCTGCCCGGAGAATAGCCGCCTGCTTTTCCGCTTCGGCCCGGAGAATGGCGGCTTCCTTCTCGCCCTGGGCGTTCAGAATGGCGGACTGCTTTTTGCCCTCGGCCACCAGGATCTCGGCCTGCTTTTCGCCTTCCGCGATCAGGATCGCCTCACGGCGTTCACGCTCTGCCTTCATCTGCTTTTCCATGGCGTCCTGGATCGCGGCGGGGGGCGTGATGTTTTTCAGCTCGACGCGGGTGGTCTGGATGCCCCATGCCTCGGTCGCCTTCTCCATGGAAGAGCGCATGTTTGTGTTGATGACCTCACGGCTCGTCAGCGTTTCGTCCAGTTCCAGCTCGCCGATGATATTGCGCAGGGTGGTGGAGGTCAGGTTTTCCAGCGCGATCAGCGGATTGTTGACGCCGTATGTATACAGTTTCGCGTCGACGACCCGGTAATAGAGCACCGTATCGATGCGCATGGTGACGTTATCCTTGGTGATGACGGGCTGGGGGGCGAAGTCCACCACCTGTTCCATCATCGGCACCTTTTTGGACACGTGATCGATCAGCGGAAGGATCAGATGAAAGCCCGCCTGGAGCGTCTTGTGATAGCGGCCCAGCCGCTCCACCACATACGCGTTGGCCTGCGGCACGATGCGTATGGTCAGACACAAAAGCAGGACGACCACCGCTACGATTACGATGGCAAGAATGATTTTTAACATTGGAATCCCTCGTTTCTTTTAATCATCAAAAAGCGGCGAACACATCCGCACTAGCCGATTGTTCGTATCAAAAAACTCGATGACCTTGACGTCCACGCCGTAGGCCGAACGCATATTTTCCTGGGTAATGACCTCATGGGCAAAGCCGAACACAAGAGGCTGATTGCGCTGGAGCAGACAGACCGTGGACTCGCACATAAACGCCTGATCCGGGGAGTGGGTGGTCATGATGACGCCGAAGCCCTTGTCGCGCAGGGAACGGATCTTCTTCATCACGCGCACCATGTTGCCGTAGTCCAGGTTGGCGGTGGGCTCGTCCATGACAAGCAGCTGCGGCTCCTGCGCCAGAGCGCGGGCGATCATGACAAGCTGCCGCTCACCGCCGGAGATGTCCGTATACACCGTGTCACGCAGGTGGGTGATACCCATATCGGCCATGGCGGCCTCGGCGATCTCGTAATCCATCTCGGAGGGCTGCCCGAAATAGCCGGTGTTGCTGATGCGGCCCAGCAGGACCACGTCCCGCACCTTGTAGGGGAAGGGTGGGTTGTGGAACTGGGAGACGTACGCCATGTTTTTGGCCAGCTTCCGGGCGGACCAGTGGGCTGTGTTCTCGCCGTTCATCTCCACAAACCCGTTCTGCGGTTTCAGCAGGCCGAGAATCGTTTTGAACAGGGTGGTCTTTCCCACACCGTTCGGCCCCAGCAGACAGCAGATCTGTCCCGATTCCACGGTGAAGCTGACACCCCGCAGAATCGGATCAAACCCCGCGTAGCCGCAGTCCACATTTGTCAATTGCAGTTTCATGTTTCCCTCACCGTTACAGGGGAACGACGATGCTGTCCACGATCTCCCCGATGAGCTTCTTCGGATCGATATGGTTCAGCTTTGCCTCGTTACTCAGGCTCAGACGGTGGGCGAGGATGCTGGGAGCAAGGTATTTGATATCGTCCGGGATCACATAGCCCCGCCCGCGCATCAGGGCCAGCACCTTGGACGCGCCGTGCAGCGCGATGCTGCCGCGGGGCGAGACGCCGAGGCTGATACTCGGGTGGGAGCGCGTCGCGGTCACAATCTCCACGATATACCGCTCGATGCTCTCGTCCACATGGATCTGCTCGGCCAGGTCGCTCAGGGCAACGACGTCCTGTTTGGCGATCACGGGGCCGATCTTTTTCTTGCTCGCCTTGCCGTTGTGAATGATCTTCCGCTCCTCGTCCACGGACGGATAGCCCATGGAGAGCTTGATCAAAAAGCGGTCGATCTGCGCATCGGGCAGGGGGTAGGTGCCGAAGGACTCCAGGGGGTTCTGGGTGGCCAGTACCATGAACGGATCTTCCAGGCGGTAGGTGTGGGAATCCACAGTGACCTGCTTTTCCTCCATGGCCTCCAGAAGGGCCGCCTGGGTTTTGGCGGAGGCGCGGTTAATCTCATCCGCCAGCACGATATTGGACATGACCGCGCCCGGACGGAACTCAAATTCGCCCGTCCCCTGGTTGTAGACCGAAAATCCCGTCACATCGGAGGGCATCAGATCCGGGGTGAACTGGATGCGTTTAAAGCCGCAGTCCACGCTCTTGGCCACGGCTGAAACCAGGCTTGTCTTACCGACTCCCGGTACGTCCTCGATCAGCACATGGCCCCGTGCCAGCAGGGCAAGAACGACCAGCTCGACGCTGGCGTGCTTTCCCACGATGACGGTTTCGATATTGTCCATGATGGCCTGGATCTCTTTTTGCGCTTTTTGTAAAGTCTCTTCCGGGATTTGAACTGACTCTCCCACGTTCGTTTACTCCTTCCATTACAAGACATAGAACTTCGACAGATACCGGACGGTACCCATCTGCTTTCTGCAGTTTTTTAAGAATACGCCATAGATTGCGCGGCACGCATCGCAGGTCGAATCCGCCGGTACGCCGCCTCCATAGCGCGCTTCCATAAAGGCGTTCGCCAGATCATCAAGCCCGCAGGTGCCGGACAGATAGCGCTCCAGCGCACCGCCGCCGCGCGCCGCATATTCCAGCGGCGTCTCGTTGGGACGCTTTTTCCAGCCGAGGTGCCGGAATTTCTTTAAGTAAAAATGGTAGAGCTCCTGGATTTGTGCAGCTGGCTCCAGGGCCGCGATCCTTTTCATCCTGTGCTTGCGCAGCCAGATCCGCAGGGCAGGGGGGAGGAGTAAAACGAGCAGGATCAGAATGCACCACAGGATGACCCACAAAACCGGCGTTACGGTATAGCTGACTGCCGAGAGTTCCACCTGTCCGGGCGGCTGTCTGGCATCGTCGTTTTCCTGCTTCTCGCTTTCGTCAGGCGTATCCTCGTCCTGACTGATTGGAGTCTCGCCCTCCTCAATCTCCTCCGTATTGTCGAGGGTATCATCTTTTTCGTCGGTATATTGTTCGTCGTCCTCGATTTGGTAGTTGTCCGAAATACCGGTATGTTCAATGATGTTGAAGGCGAGATACCGCTCCAGAAATTTCAGCTCAACCGTCGGCGGGGCCAGGGGACGGATGACCGCGAAAAACACACCGCAGCTCAAAGCTGCCGCCACGAGCACGACCAGGAAGCCGGATTGGAAAAAGCGGCGGAAGTTTGGCTTTGACGTACTGCTGTTGAGCGCCTGCGCGCGGTACTGACGCAGCAGGAACAGCACGATGCAGCTGCCGGCAAATACCATTCCGGCCCAAGCAAAGACCTGGTATTCCAGAAATTGCAGAATGGCGCTGACGCAGCAGCCGGCCAGAAACAGGACCGCAATGCCAAGCCGGGAACGGGAGCACAAGTACACGGCGATACAGATGACCGCGAAGGCGAACCAGTAGATGTAAAAGGCGGTATCGCTGCCCTCCTCATCCACAATATCCACGCCTTTGGTGCGCAGGAGGAGGAAGCACAGGACCGCAAGCACTCCGGTGATGACCGGTACCAGTACCATGCTCACTTTGTTGTAGCCGCCCAAAAAGAAAAGCAGCATCAGCGCAGCGCAGACAGCCACAGCCAGCAAAATATTGTCGGCCATTTTGTCTGGAATATAAAATCCCTGCGCGGTGTTCAGCAGCAGCATGGACGCCGCGGCCACACACATGAGATATTCCCAGACATAATTTTTCCAGTATTGCTTCACGGGCTACACCTCCAATTCCTTTGCGGAGGCGAGCACTCTGCAGGCGATGTTCGCGTACGCGAGCCGGCGCAGCTGGGCCATCCGGTCCTGCCGCTCTTTTTCACCCAGCTCCGGAGAGAGAATCAAAAAGAGGATCGGGGTACGGCCGCCCTGCTTCAGCCTGACGAGCATCTCCGCCAGCTCCCGTGTCAGCAGGCAGGAGCAAACGACGATATTTGCCTGGCTGTATACACCCTGGCAGTTTTCGCGCAGCAGGCGTACAATGTCGTGCTCCGGATTGGGTTCGGTCATGTGCATCTCCTCCACGAGGCCGTGCAGGGAACGGAAGGAACTGGGCACGGAGCGTACAACGTCGCCGTTTGAGCGGTAGAAAAGCAGGTCGTAATCCATGCCTTGCTCGGCGGCGTAATTGCCCGCGGCCACGCCCGCCTCGATCACCGTGTCAAACTCGTCCAGTCTTGCCGCCCCGTCGGAAGCCGGGATCTGGAAATTCAGGACGACGGACATGCCGGTGTTGGAATAGCTCTCCATCTGCTTGGTCATCAGGCCGCCGGCGTGGGCGGACAGCTTCCAGTGAATGGTCTTGATCGGGTCGCCGAAGGCGTATTCCCGCACGCCGGTGTAATCGGAGCCGTTCAGCAGCGACTGCACCGACATGCGCGTGCTCTCGGTCTGTACGCTTGCGGTGACGGGGAGGGAGGAGATCTGCGTGACCTGGGGCAGGACCTCGATGGAATAGCTCTTTTCCTCGTCACGGACAGCCCGGAAGATGCCGAGAATGTCCGACAGCTCCATGCGGCGGATACCCGCCCGGTAATTTCCGATGTGAGGAAAGCTGGTGGTAAAGCCGAAGCTTCTTTCCTCTTTCGGGGCCAGCGTCAGGCGTAAAGCCGTTACCTGCTCATCCAGACCGTCGGGATCGCCGGTAAAAAACACCGCGTTGACTCCGATGGCGGGCAGGCGCCCCCCGTTTTTTACAAAGACCTGAAATTGTGAATCCTCGCCGCGCACACAGCTGCGCACATCGGTATTCACGTCAAATTCCAGCTTGCCGCGCAGCAGACACAGCCAAACAAAAGACAAAAGACCGCAGAACAAAACGAGGATTACCGGCCCGTAGCCCAAAAGGGTATTGACCAATACGGCGGGAGCCGTAGAGAGGATCAGAACGAACAGATAGACCCAAAATTTCCATGTGATTTTTAGTTTCAAGTCCATCCCCTCTTCTGCTGCAGTAAGACAATAATCAACAGCGGTGTTGTAACGACATTGATGATGGTCCCCATGGAGATCAGGCTGAGATAGTAGTTAAAGCTCAGCAGATACAGGATCAGTCTGCAGACGATCAGGGCGATCGCGCCCAGACCGGCGCTGCCCAGCAGGACGTTGCGGAAGTCCGAGCCGAACCAATACCGGCAGACATGGGGGATCAGCAGGGCCAGCATCCCGATATCGCCGTAGTTCACCTGCGCGGCGACTACCATCAAGGTGGCGCACGCCAGCGCGATCAGCCGCAGCCGGTTTGCTTTGATCCCCAGGGTGCGGGAATCGTCGTCGTCAAAGCTGATGGCGTTCATGCTGTACCGCATCAGAGCCAGAATGAAAACGCAGACAGCCAGCAGCGCGTACATTATGACCAGGATCTCTGTCTGAAAGGTGTTCGTGCCGTAGGTGTTGAGTTCCTCCAAGAGAAGGTAATCCTCTTCATCCAGATAGTAATACTCGTACACCTGGACAAAGTTCTGGATCAAACGCATCGCCACCGTTCCGACGAGCAGCATATCTGTCACGGAGGATTTTTTCCCGCCCATGATGCGTGAAATCAGATAAATGAGGATCAGGGTCCCCAGCGCCACCACGTAACAGAGCGTGTATCTCATTTTTGCCATTCTGTACACACTGTCGGAGTACATGACCACCAAAACCAGATTGACGATATTGATGGTGGACGAGACGCCGAGCATAGACGGAGTGGCGATGGGATTGCGGAACACACATTGGTACACGCCGCCCGCCATAGACAGGACCGCACCCATGGACATGACCAGGAGCGAGGACTTGAACATGCCCACCGTCTCATAATAATAGGGATGGGACAGGATAACCTCAGAGCGGTCCGCGTAAATGCTCCAGTGGAAGACCTTTGCCAGGGTCAGATGCACCATGGTGTACAGGTTTTTTAACGCCGTGACCGGAGAGACAAATCCGATCGTCGTGGTCCGCATACAGCACATGAGGGCAAACAGCAGAAGCGCCGCCAGGATCATAGCGCCGATGCGCCGGTTCAGCTTTTTCCGGTCCTGCAGCCGCAGCGCCCGAATTTGATCAAGTCCAATCTGCATGACCTTTTCTCCTGTATTGAATCATGAAAATCAGAAACACGATGCTGCCCACCGCATTAACATAGGTCCCGACGCTGAAGTTGAAATTCAGCATATAGTACAGGTCAAAAGCCAGCAGCATGACGATGCCGCCCAAAAACGCGGAGGCGGGCAAGAGGTATTTATAGTTTGTACCGACAAAAAAGCGGGCGAACTGCGGGATCATCAAGCCCACGAAGCTAACCTGTCCGCAGAAAGCGATAGTCGTTCCGGTCATGATGGTCGTCAGAATGATCATGATCAGCCGGTCCCGGCCCACATTGATACCCATGGACGCCGCCTCTTCCTCGCCGAAGGCGATGACGTTCAGCTTATTGGACATGAAGAGCAGGATGACCAAGGGGATGATGATCGGGATCGACATGACCAGAAGCGTCTGGGGACTTGAGATTGTAGCAAACTGTCCCGCCAACATGCCGCGGATCGACGAACTGAGTGTGGAGGAGTAGCCGGTGAGCGTCAGGATATAGACTACCAGGCTCAAAATTGAGTTGATCGTTGTAGTAAATACTGTGCCGCCCAGCATCAGGGCGACCGTGTCCACTTTGCCCTTGCCGGAGATCTTTGCCAGAATCATGACGCCAATGACGACCGCAAAACAGCCCACCATAACGAAGATTTCCTGAATGTAGCGGTCCAGGATCGACATACTGGCATAGGTAACGCTCATTTCAGCGTAGCCGTTGGATACCAAAGTGGCCGCGGACATATGGGAGAAAAACAGCATATAAACAGTGGCGCCCAGCATGCCGCCGGAGGTGATGCCCAGCAGAGTCGGCGACGCCATGGGGTTGTGGAACAGGCCCTGATAACAGGCGCCCGCGCTGGCCAGCGCCATACCGACCACGATGGGCGCGGCAAATTGGGTCAGGAAAAAGTGGATGCCGGTGGACAGCGGATTTCCCAGGCACAGGTCAATGATATCGTTGACGCGCTGGGTCAGCTGCTCGACAATGCGGGATAGACCGAATCCGCCGATCAGTATGTCATAGGTGAACAGGACTGATGCAAGAAACAGCACGACCAATGCCGCCGCCAACAAAATCGTGCGCTTTTTTTCCTGAACAAGGGACAGCCGGCGGTTCTCCTGACTGCGGAACAGCTGATTTTCCTGAATATCCATATTCAGCTGGATGCGCTGGTCCAGCTTTCTTTTTTCACTTTCGGATAGCTTCATAGGTTATTACGGTTCTCCTGCCAGAATGGCGTCCAACTGCTTGTCGGAAAGGGTATAGCGATAGAAGGTGCTGTAAAAGTCCGATACAAGATCGCGTACGTCATCTTCGCTGCAGCCGCCGTTGATGGCATAGCTCGCCCATACAGTTTCCAATATGCTCTCCACACTGCCGCCTGCCCAGCTGCCGATGCCTTTGGGATTGACCACGACGGTGTAGTCCCCGGCAATCGTGCTGCGGACGATCTCGCCGTAGTCATCCAAAAATCCATAATCGGTAAAGTTGCCGTTGCTGGACGTAACGACGCCAAAGTTCTTCCAAAGCTCATTGCTTTCTAGCTCTTCCTTGACGGAAGTGCTGCCCGCAATCACGGTTCGGAAATGATCCGATCCGAGATAATTGCCCGCAACCAGCAGCTTAACCGGCGTCAATCTGCCTGCGGCCGAGCCGGTGACCGTGACAGTAGAGTAGTTGATATCGATCGGAGTAAAATAAATTGACTCTGTCCGAGAAAAGGCTCCCAGGCTTGTGACGTTGGTGATGGAGGCGTCTGCAAGGAAATTCGACACAGCCGCACAGGAATCTGTGCGTGCGTTTTGGATGACTGCCGCGCCATATCCATAGCACTTTGACGCTTGGTCAATGGTGTAATAGGCCTCGGTGTCCCAATCATCTACATAAAGCGTATAAGTACTTTCATCGCCTTGCCTGGAGACAGCGGAAACAGTCTTGTCTACCCAGAAACGGTATTCTTGCGCCAGACTGATGCTGTTATATCCGCCGTCAGCGGTGTGGTCTCCCAGAACTTCACCGACGATCTGCGCGATCAGCTTTAAATTTGTTATACTGGACGGTGCCGGAAGCACCACGTAATAAATTCCGTTTTCCCGTAAGGTTCTCACCTGGGCGTCTGTGAAGGTGGCGCAGCCGCTGGTCTCAAAGCAAACGTCAGGATGGATTTCGATCAAACGCTGCAGCGCAGAACTGCTCAGGGGCTTGGCCGTACCGCTTTCAGCCCAAAGGGAGGGGATGCCGGTTAAGCCGGAGAATACAGCGGCTGCCAAGGGATCAGCGGTCAAATCCTCATTGGTTGCGGCCAAACGGTCCACACCGCCCAGCATCAGGACCGCGACTGCAGCGCTGTCCACAGCGGCCACGGTATCCATATTTTGGGGAACCTCATATTGCCGTCCGTAATCATCTACCACAAGGCGGGTCGTATCACCGCCGGACGTGCCCATTTCGCCGTCGTGATCAGGGATGATGCCCTCACCGGGGGCAGACGAGGAGTCATCCCCGGAACTGCTGTCATCTGCCGACTGGCTGCCGGAAATTTCGCCGTCGTTGGCCACGGTTGGATCCATTGCGGCCGCATTGTTTTGCTTGGAATCCTCATCGTAGTTAGCGTCCCCGGCGGAGTCGTCCATTGTTGGTTCCTGCTCCGGCTCATAGATGGGCTCGGCCTCTTCCGCGTCGTTTTCCCGGTCGGACTCATCGTCCTTCTCCAGATCATTGAGCAGATCGTCCATTTCGTTGTCTTCTTTGTCATCGTAGGTGTTCTTTTCCATATCCGTCTGGTTTGCGCGGAGATAGTCATAAATGATTCTCTCAACCACCGAGCTGTACCGGCAGCCGGACATGGAAAAAAGCATCAGCGCAGCGCACAGAAGAACAATAATTCTTTTGATTGGTTTCATAACGACGCTCCCATCGTTGCACATAATTTTGTTATCCTGTTCAACTTTTAAAATGCCATGAAACGCTCCGCGGGAGGGCCCGCCTCCCACGGAGCATTTCATTCATTCCTTGTAAGCGTTCAAAAAGGTTCTCGCATTTTACGCGAAAGCGCGATAGAGGAAAGCCACGATCTCAGAGCGCATACAGGTTCTGTACGGAGAGAAGGTCGTTGTGGAGGTTCCGGTCGTGACCCCCGTGCTGACCGCCCAGTTGACAGCCGGGATACACCATGCGTCAGGGATATCGGTGAAGGAGTTTCCGGTCGATACGGTCGGCTTACCCGCAGAAATGTAGATATAGTTGACCGCGTCCGCACGCGTGCACTCCTGGTCGGGATCGAAACCGCTGGTCACGATACCGTTTGCATAAGCCCAGGTGACGGCAGCGTCATAGTCGGGGATCGCGGGTACAGCCTTAAACGGATGCGTGGCGCCCGCGGAAACTGCGGGCGAGCCCGCCGCACGGTAGAGGAAGGTGATGATCTCGGCGTGGGTGCAGATCCGATCCGGAGTGAAGGTCGTCGCGGAGGTTCCGGTGGTGATCTTATGGCTGACCGCCCACGCCACTGCATCGGTGCACCAGGAGGGAACATCGGTAAAGCTGGTGGAAGAGCTCGCCTTCAGGCCATAGCCGTAGGTGCCGGGTACAGAGGTGTCCGGATTCCAGGGATGGGCATTCATGTGGGCCACATAGTCGTCTACCAGCTCGGCCAGACCGTCAATGCCGTAGTAGTTCACCAGTGCGGTCACATCCATTTCACGGCTTCCGGGGTTGTCGGTGGCCGAGTCGTTCACTGCTGTATAGGTGATGTTGCTGTAGTCGCCGTTGGCCGCACGCAGAATGTCACCGAAACTGCTCACGCCGCTCTCCACGACCATCTGAGCCAGAGTGTAGGCCGTTTCACCTTCGCGGTAAGCGCCGTTCAGGTAGATGCTTTCGTTATCCTGATTGTCCAGGGCGTACTGGATGCCGGTCTGGATCGCGGACACGATGGCGGACTTATCATAGACATAGTCGCCGCTGGCAACAGCAGGTACCTTGTCCAGGTCGGAATCGGTTTTGTCCCATTTGGTGCCGATCCAATACTGGGTGATCGTGTATGCGGAATCGTCCTTGATGTGGAAGAACTCGTCGCAGGCATACTCAAACAGAGCGGTCGGGTTGATGGCCGCCGCGATCTTGTCGCCCTGCGCGGCCAGCTCAGAGAGCTGATCCATGTACATATAAGCGGCGATGTACGGGACGTACAGCGGGGTGGTCGGGGCGTAGTTGTAGCCGTTGGTTCCCGCAGTGACAGATTCGTTCGCGGCATCGATAATGACAGGAGCGGTCTCCTTGGTGAAGCCGACATCTTCCATCAGACCCTCCAGGTAAGCGCGGGTTAAGGTGCTGGTGGTAGAACTGCCGCCGGCGCCGCCAGCTCCACCAGCTCCACCAGCTCCGCCGGCACCGCCGCTGGTTCCGCTGCTGGTATAGCCGTACCCGGCAGAACCGATGACAAGCACGCCGATGCCTTCTTGCTTCAACTGATCCATAGTATAAGTACCGGTCAGCCAGTTGACAGTATTGCCTACCGCATAGCAGTCAGACTTCACATTGCCCAGCGTGGCAGGATCAGCCAACGTAAAGGTCAGACCGTCATCTGACGTGGAATTGATGTAGGCACCGGTGATCTTGGTAAGCTTTCCGGAGTCGATCAGGGAGTCAATGTAGTAGGGAACGCCGAAGGCAAATTCCTGGATGTTGTAGCACAGGGCCTGCGGATCACCGTAGCGCACAGACAGGCCGGGATGCGCTTTCAGGTAAGCGCTGAGAGCGTTGCCCATCTCCACCCACGCGTAGGCGCGGGAGGTCACGGTACCGGTGGACACATCGGTGATCAGAGGATCGTAGGTGGCATAGCCCTCCTGATAGTACTCGGAGGACTTGTCCATCTCATTCTGAATGAAGTCGATCTGATCCAGAACATCGGAGTTAAAGCCGATCCAGACATCGATCATCTTGTAGACGCCGTAGCTGACACCGCCGAACTCTTCCAAAGCGGTAGACATGACCTGATGGGCGCCGCCGGAGGAGTACAGACCGTTGCCGTTGGCCATGCCCAGGCTGGAGGTGCCGCCGGAAACGATCTCGTAGACCGTGCTCATGTCAAAGTCTTCGGTCCCCGCGCGCTGTGTGCCCGTGTTGGCCGTAGCGCCCTCGATCGTCGTGTCCGGATACAAATAGTTGAAGTTCCAGACGTAGGGATCGGGATTGTCGTTGACGCTGGTACCTGCCATGATGATGGTGCCGTTAAACAGGTTTCCGCCGACAATGTTGATGCCAAGGATCAGAGGAATCTCAGAGGATGCGCGCTGTGCGGTGGTAGTCAAATAACGGGTGCCGTCATTCGACTCAACGGACATCGGCTCCTCCGGCATTTCAATTTCGATTGCACAGGCGGGAATCGAAACGCTTGCGAGACAGGCGACGGCAAGGGCCGTTCCCAGCACGCGCCGCAGAATTTTATTTTGCTTCATACTTCCACTCCTTCATGAAAATAAATATAAACAGGCTGCTTACCCGCCCATTTACCAAAGTAAAAGCGTGGGAAGCAGCCTGTGAAGCCTGAGAGAAGATGGAGCAAGTGAAGAAAAGAATCATCGTGGCGCACCATAACAAAAGGCAGAACAGATGTTGTTTCTGCCACGGTGTGCACAATACTGATGTCTTAATCTTCTTTTCAATCAGGAAGGTCGTTCTGTTTCCATCACGCCGCGGGGAGATGCTGCCATCCGGCAGTCTCCCGGCCCAACTTCCAAGTGCGGAGAAAGGGACCGCAGCTTGTAGGAACTGAATTCCCTTAGGAAGAAGGACTCGAAGATTTAATTCAATTATCACATATATATTTTTAAAACTCAAGCCCGTTTGACATTGTTTTCTTATGTTTTTATAATTTTTACAAGAAATAAAACTGGACATAACTGATATTTTGACGAAGTGATGTGCACCTCTGATTGAGTAAGCTTTTCCGGATAGTCAAATAGTTGAGCAAAAAAGAGCGGGCAGCCTTTTCCGGCTGCCCGCTTAAAGCTGCTGTCAAACGGGGGAGGGAGGTTAAACATTTCACGATCCTGCGGTTTCCGATCTGTGTAAAATATAATATTATTTTTCCACGCAAGGAATCTCCGCAATATTGCGCAGCAGTTCAACTTCCAGTTTATCGCCCGCGGCATAGTTTTTGTCACCGATGGGGGAGATGTACATGGCGTTGGTGCGCAGGGTGGCGGGCAGATCGGCCTCTCCCCGGCCAAGCGGGGTGATCGCATAGCCGCTCTCAGTGCGGCGCACCTCGGCACGGCACAGGAAATCAATGGGGCTGCCGCCATGGAAATCCTTGGTCAGCACGCCGCGGATCTTCTGCTTCTCGGGAACAGGAGTATGCAGGCAGCGGCAGACAATGGCACGGATGCACCACTCCAGGGTGTAGAAAGCTGCAAGAGCAGGGCCTGCCATATTGATGACAGGCTTTCCGTCCACGATGGAAATAGCCATAGGCCTGCCAGGCGCAGCGGCAACACCGTGGAAGAGCAGGTCGCCCTCACTGGCGAGAAGACGGGTGTTGAAATCCTCGTCACCCTTGCTGGAGCCGCCGTTGATGATCACGATGTCCGCTTCGCCCAGGGCCTTGTGCAGAGCTTCCTTCAGCTGTGCCGGGTCATCGCGGACGATGGGGTAGCAGACAGGCTCCGCACCCATTTCCTCCAGGGACAGACGGACCAGAAGGCTGTTGGTGTCGTAGTTGCAGCCGCGGCGCAGAGGAGCGCCCAGGGGGATCAGCTCGCTGCCGGTGGGAATGAAGGCGATGCGGGGCTTTTTGTAGACCTCCACCTCCAGCACGCCGCCCATGGCGAGAGCGGCAAGATCGCAGGGGCGCAGAGGAAGACCGCTGTCAATGAGCTGGGTGCCCTCCCGGAAAGAGCTGCCCGCACCGTGCACGTTCATACCGGGGGTCACGGTGACGCCCTCGTGGATCTCGATGCCGCCGGAGGGGAGCAGGGTCACGTCCTCAATGCGGATGACGGAGTCAAACTTATCGTCAAAATCGTCGCCGGTATCGGCGCGGTCGTAGTCCACGCCGCGCTTCCAAACTGTCGTGTCCGGCATGCCGTTTGCGAAGCGGGCGGAGGGGACGGCAACGCCGTCCATAGCGGAGGAACGCACGACGGGGATGCTGTGCCGGGCGGTATATTCACCGACGGGAACTCTGCCGAGGGCTTCCGTGACCGGAATGACCTCGGTCTGGGTGGGAACAGCCCACTTGTCAAATAAAAGTGTGAGTGCTTCTTTGCGCGAAGTCATTTTTTCCATGGTTTGGTACGCTCCATTCATAATTTATTTCGTGCGCTGTAAAATGCTTTGTCATCGGTGACAAGCTTAAGACGTTTTTTAGGCCGCGTCAAGATAAAGATAGGTCACGACATCCGCCCGGGGGCAGCTATCCGTGGGGACAAACACGCTATTGTTCACCAGCAGGCCGGTCGTGTCGGCCCAGGCAACGGCCGCTTTATAGTATTCCGCGTCCGCGTAACCGGCCGCGAGTGCGCTCGATCCGTTTGCTTCCGGCTTGCCGTTGGCGCGCCACAGGAAGGTCAGAATCTCTCCATACATGCAGGTCCTCGCCGGAGAAAACAGTCCATCGCCCGCGCCGAAATAGGATTCGTCCTGGGTGCCGGTGGTAATACCCTGCTCCACCGCCCACAGCGCAGCCTTATAGCAATAGTCGCCCTCGGCCACGTCGGAAAAGGGGTTCTTGGTCGAAACAGGTTCCGGTTTGCCGTTGGCCCGCCAAAGGAACGTGATGACTTCCCCTCGGGTACAGATTCTCTCCGGAGAAAACAGCCCATCGCCTGCGCCGGGGGTTGATTCGGCCTGTGTTCCGGTGGTAACGCCCTGCTCCACCGCCCACAGCGCCGCATCATAGTAGTACATGTTGTCGGTTACGTCCAGAAACGGGCTGTCGGAGTCGTTCCAAAGGGCGGTCTTATAGCCGTTCCAGGTGGGGGAGGTCCAGCCGTTCGTGTCAGCCTTGTAGTAGATTGTTATTTGACTGGGAAATTCCGGGTCAGGAACATCAGCGGCATACGATTGTGTAGCCACGACCTCCGGCGCGTCGCCGAGAAAGTAGATACCCGTCAGTTTGTTGCAATTCCGAAACATCCCCGGTTCGATCTTTGTCACAGAAGCTGGGACTATGACGCTGGCCAGAGAGGTGCAGCCCATGAACGCGCCCTGCGTCAGTTCCTGGATACCCTCGGAGAGCGTCAGATTGACGAGAGAAGAGCAATGGGCAAATGCGCTGTCTGCCAGCGTGGTCAGCGTACCGGGCAGCGTCAGGCTGACCAGGCCGCTGCAGTTCGTAAACAGATTGTGGCCGATCGTCTGCACTCCCTCCGGAATCACCACCTCTGTCAGGCTCTTGCAGTTGCAGAACGCGCTGGCGCTGATGTTGGTCAATGTGCTCGGCAGCGAGACAGACGTGGCGGCGGAGCAGCCGTCAAAGGCGGAGGTGCAGATGCTGGTGACGCCCTCTTCGACGACAATGGAGGTAATGGAGGCTTTCAGATTCTTCCACCCGCTGGGCGAGATCATTCTCCCGCTTCCGTTGATCGTCAGAACGCCGTCAACGAGCGACCAGTTCACATCGTTCACATTGTCGCCGCAGGAGCCGGATGCGGTGGCCTCCGCCGCCAGTACAGACGGCACAGGGCCGCATATCAGCAATAATGCGGCCAGACCGCAAAGCATTTTTCTGAGTACTCGTTTCATGGAAAAGTCTCCTTTACCGCTCAAACCGTTCCGGCACTATATTTCGCCGCGTCAAGATAGAGATAGGTTACGACATCTGCCCGGGAGCAGCCGTCCGCGGGGGAAAACGCGATGTTGTACACCAGCAGACCATTCGTGTTCGCCCAGGCGACGGCCGCTTTAAAGTAGTCTGTTTCTGCGTAGCCGTCCGCAAGTGTGCTCACTGCAGCTGTCTCGGGTTTGCCGTTGGCACGCCACAGGAAGGTCAGAACCTCTGCCCGGCTGCAGGTGTTTCCCGGAGAAAACAGCCCGTCACCGGCACCGAAATAGGATTCGTCCTTTGTTCCGGCGGTGATGCCCTGTTCCACTGCCCAGAGGACTGCATCGTAGAAATAGTCACCCTCCGTCACATCAGAGAAGGGATTATAGGCTGAAACGGGCTCCGGTTTACCATGGGTACGCCACAGAAAGGTGACGACCTCACCCCGTGTGCAGGTGTTGTTGGGAGAAAACAGTCCGTCACCTGCGCCGGGAGCGGATTCGGCCTGCGTGCCGGAGGTGATCTTGTTTTCCACCGCCCACAGCACAGCGTCATAGTAGTACGCGCTGTCGGACACGTCCAGAAACGGGCTGTCGGAGTCGTTCCAAAGCGCGGTCTTGTAACCGTTCCAGGTTGGAGAAGTCCAGCCGTTCGCGTCGGCCTTGTAGTAGAGCGTCACACGGTCAGCAAAGGACGGATTATTGTTCGGCAGGGTATTCAACGCCGCAGGCATGACCTCCTTCGGCGCGTCGCCCATGAAATAGACGCTTACAAGCTTGGTGCTGTTAAAGAACACACCGGCTCCGATCTTGGTCACGGTGGACGGGAGCGTGATGCTGGTCAGAGAGTCGCAGCCCATAAATGCACTTTGCGAGAGTTCCACAAGGCCCTCGGAGAGTGTGACGCTTGTGAGAGATTTGCACCGGCCAAACGCACTGTCCGCCAGCGCGGTCAGGGTGCCGGGCAGTGTGATGCTGGTGAGACTGCTGCATCCCGAAAATGAGTTGCCGCCGATCGTCAACAATCCCTCCGGAAGCTCAAGCTCGGTCAGACCGCTGCAGTTGCAAAATGCGTTGGCGCCGATATTGGTCAGCGTGCTCGGCAAAGAGACGGATGTGGCGGCGGCGCAGCCGTCAAGGGCGGAGGTACAGATGCTGGTGATGCCCTCTTCGATGACAATAGAGGTAATGGAATTCCTCAGATTCTTCCAGCCGCTGGACGCGGTCATTCTGCCGCTGCCGCTGATCGTCAGCACACCGTTCTCCAGTGTCCAGGTTATGCCGTCACCGCAGGTCCCGGACGCGGCGGTATCTGCCGCCAGCGCGGACGGCGCGAAGGCGCAGATCTGCAAACAGGCGCAAAGGCAGCAAAGAGTTTTTTGAACAGCTTGTTTCATATGAAAGTCTCCTTATGATGGAAATCGGGACCGCCGTCAGGATTCAGAGTCGGCAAAGATCTGTTGGAGCTGCTTCTCCGAAAGAGTAACGCCGAAGAAGGTCTGATAAAAGCTTTGTGTCTGGCTCTTGACCTCGTCCAGAGTATAGACCCCGTCAAACTGGCAGGCCAGCCAGTAGGCGGCTAGCGGAGATTCCAGACTTCCGTCCGCCCAGCTGCACATACCCTGCGGCAGGACATAGATTTCATACGGACCCGCGACGCCGTGGTAGAAGTTCATGCCGTCGGCCACGTAGTAGCCGGTATCGGTCAATTCGTGCGCCTGCCAGTAGAAGTTGTTTTCAATCTGCTCCTTGACGTCTGCGTTGGCGGCGATGACCGCCGGATACGCGGCATTGCCCAGCTCATAATAAGAGCTTCCGCCTACGGAACGGGATACAAAAAGCTCTTTGGAGGCGGCGACTCTGCCCGTACTGTCGTAATACGTCGCCACTTTGCCGGAGACGGTGGGCATAAACTGCTGGAACATCGGCGTCACATAGAGATAGTCGGTATCGCGGTACAGGCTTGCGATGCGGGTGGACTCATTCGTGATATTTGCCGCCGTCATAAATGTCGTCAAAAACTGCGCCTTCAGCGGCGAGTAGGCGTATGCAAGGCCCAGCCCGGTGGGGAAGGAGATGCCATGGGTGTTGTTGAGAATGTATTGGGCGTCTGGGTCCCATCCAGCAATATAAAGGGACGTCAGCGCCCGGTCGGATGTCGCGGACTTGACCGTGCTGATCGTGGAATTGACCCAGGAGGAATAAGAGCGGGCAATGGTGGAAGCACTTTCGCCGGTCGTGTGGTTCGTATCCAGAATCTGTGCCATCAGGCTAAGGGAGGTTTCCAGATTGGACACGGAATTCAGCTTCGGCAAAACCACATAGGCGATACCCGCCTCCTGCAGCTGGGCAATCCGCGCGTTCGTAAAGGTGTTCTCACCGCTGATCTCGAAGCAGACATCGGGGTGAAGCTCCAGAAGTGCCGCAAAATCGCTGCTGGAAATGGGGCCCGATCCGTCGTTCTCCCACAGGGCCTTGATGCCACTCAGGTCGGAGAAAGCGGCTTTGGCCAGGGAAGAAGAGGTAAAATCACGGTCTGCCGCGACCAGTCTGCCGCTGCCGCCCAGCATCTCTACCATCTGGGCCGCCCAGCGCACCGCGGTTACTGTTTCCACGTTTTCCGGGAGCGTGACCGTCCGGCCCGCGCCGTCCACCACCTGCTTCGCGGTCTCAAGACTCGCATCGGCCACGTTTTCCGGCGAGACGTCCTGGCCGTCCGTCTCTTCCGTCGCTGTGGAATCGGAAGAATCCGCGCTTCCATCGCCGTTCTGAGCAGTGTTCGTGTCAGAACTGCCGGCTTCCCACTCATGACCGGCGCTGGCAGAGTACTCCACGCTGGCGGCATTGGACACGTCATTCTCCTCGCCGGTCAGACCGAGGTTGTCCTCCTCGCCGCGCTTGGTGTCCGCCTCCTCTTCCTCCTCATTTTGAAACTGCTCGTCCTCCTCACCCTCGTCCTCGGGATTGAGCTCCTCCTGCTCCTCGTCGATTTCCTCCTGAGCACTCATGTAGAGGGTCTCGTGCAAAACAGGGCTTTCCCGGCAGGCGCCGAGCAAAGCGCACAGCAGCAACGCCAGCAGCAGCGCCATATATCGTTTCAGGATTAGTTTGCATTTTTTCACGTTACATTTGCCGCCTCCTCATTGCTTGAAAAGATCGGATCTGGAATGCGTACCGTTCAATAGGCGCGCATTCCGCATCAGATCTTTTTAAGAGGCGTGTCTTGCGGCAGTTTGAAAACTGCCGCAAGACACGCAAAAGAAAAGGTTTACTTGCCAGCACCGGAACCGGCACCCGCACCCGCGCCAGCACCAGCACCAGCACCAGCACCGGTACCGCTGGTCGTCTCAGCGGGAGCGGGAGCGACGCTGGTGACAACGATCGTGTTGGTGTCCGCATTATAATCCACGGTGAAGCCCAGAGCGGTGCCCAGGTCACGCAGCTTGAAGAAGTTGTTGCCGTAGGCACCGTCGAAGAAGACGTAAGCGGTCAGGTCAACGGACTTGCCATCGACCTTGATCGACTGGCTGCTCTTCTGAACGGTGGCGGACTTATCAGTGCCGGAGACCAACTCGCCGCCGACAGGGGTGTAAGCCTTGCCGGTAGTCACACTGATCGTGTTGGAGACCGCATCATAGTCCACGGCGAACTGCGTGTCGGTGCCGTTCAGCAGGGCGGCGACATCGCGGAGCTTGAAGTAGTTGTTGCCGTTGACAGCATAGATCTCAACGCCGGTAATTTCCTTGCCATCCACAGTCAGAGACTGGGCGGTGGGCTGAGCGGTCGGGGTCCACATACCGCAGCGGATGAACTCAGGATCGGTGAACTTGCCGGGGTTGTTGTTGTAGTAAGCCATGCCCTTAGCCAGCTTGGCCTGGATGGCAGCCTCGCTGTAGGTGGAGGCCAGGGTGGTGGTGCTGCCCTCAGGCAGGATGACGTCTTCAAAGTTGTTGCGGATAACGGTGGCCAGACCCTCGGCGCTGGTCACGTGCAGGAAGTGCTGATAGAAGTACGCGCACATCTCAACGGGATCGAGATCCAGCACATCGCTGTAGATGTAAGAGATGACATAGGCGAAGCCCATGGCATTCTCCACGGAGTTCATGGTGATGCCGTACAGGGTAGCCGGCTGGCTGGCGCAGATGATGCCGTCGTACACGTTTTCACCGAAGGACTCCAGAATGCTGTCCGTGCTGATCTTGCTGGCGCCGTCGCCGGCGTTCTCGATGGTGCCCTGGAGACTGACGATAGCATCAGCCTTGGCGCACAGATCGGCGGCGGAAATGGTCAGGCCGGTCTCCTCGCTCAGATCCTTGGAGACATGCATGACATACTCGACGGTACGGTTGGTGGAAGTAGCGGACATGGAGGCGGAATTGGCCAGAGTGTACGTGCCGGTGGTGGCGTCGTAACCGCTCAGAACGGCGACGGTCTTCTGCTGCAGGCCCTTGGCCTCCAGCTCTTCCAGAACATAGGCGATGGTGCCCTTGATGTAGGCCTCATAGTCCGCGGCGATCTGCATGACGTCGCCGTAACGGGTGGTCTTGCCGGTCTCGGCCTGGACTTCCTTGATGGCCTTGGCAGCAGCATAGACGGAGTCGATCGTGTTCTGGATGTTGACGACGTTATAGGTTACCTGCTTGGGGTTGTAGGTCTCGTCGCCTTCTCTGTAATAGGGAGAATCGGGAGTGAAGGCATTGATGGTGGCGATCTGATCGTCATAGCCGGTGGAGCTGCCGGTTTTGCTGTCGCAGCCGATCAGAACGTCGGGACGGGTGTAGATAGAACCGGAAAGGTTGCCGTACTCCTCAAACAGGGTCGTATCCGCCTGAGTCGGGTTGCCGGACCAGCCGCCGTTGATCAGCGCGTTTTCGACCTGCTCCAGACCGTTCTCCGCCGCATAGAAATTATAGAAGTAATTCCAGTAATAGGGGTCGGGGTTGGAGTTGATGGAGCTGCCCCAGATACCGACAGCCGAGGCCTGCTGCGCAGACGTCAGATCGGTGGGAGCGGAGCCGTTGATCATGCCGAAGCCGCTGGCGGCGTTGACACCCAGAATGCCCAGCAGGGGGGAGGCAGCGCGGTGGGCGGAGGCGGTGATGACGTTGTCATCGGTGGAGACAGGAGAGGTCGGGGCCTCATAGTAGTAATTGCCGGCCTCATCGGTCAGGCTGCCGTTCGCGGAGCCGACAGCAAGGGCAGGTGTCACGAGGGACACAGCCAGCGCCAGCACCAGAAGCGAACTGAGGAATTTGCTGAGGTTACGCTTTTTCATGGTGTTTTTCTCCTTTTATCAGTTTTGGGGAACATTATTCTATAATCAAAGCTCACGCTTTAATTATCAGTATTGGAAGGCTTTCAGCCAATAGCGGACGGGGCCGAGTTCCTTTTTCAGGCCCGGATAAAACCCGTCAAAGAATGCCTCATACGCCGCGTATTCCCGGTCGGTGACGCGGTGGCGGCCGTACAGGACGCTTTCATAGGTGGCGGTCAGATCAGCGAAGCGGCAGTCCTCTCCTTCAAAGGGCTGAAGCTGAACCTCGTTGAGCGCGGCGTACTCCCGCAGCGTGGCATTTTCGGACCGCTTCAGCCCCAGACGGCTGAGACGCTTCAAAAAATAGCGGTAGTAGTTGACGACGGCACATTCACGGGGAAGGGCCTGTACCCGTTTCCGCCAGCGTTTCCGGTGCTCGAAGCGCCAAAGGTAGGCCGCTGCGATTGCCGCAGGGATCAGAAGCAGAAGCCAAAGCCACTGGAAATTGTGTTGGTCGTAGCGCACTGCCGCCCATGTCTGCTGCACCGCGGAGGTGACATTTTCCCGGATCGACTCGGTCAGGCTCGTCTGGGGGATATCGTTCACACCCTGCGGGCTGTCGGACTCCTCCTCATTTTCCTCGTTGCCTTTTTCCTCATCCTCCGGTTCCTCTGCGGACTCCAGATTCGGGTCCAGAACGATCTCCGTGCTGGAGACACCGAGACGGTCCAGCTGCTGCATGGATTTCAAAACGGTAATGAGCTTCAGCTCCAGTGTCGGCGGGTTCAGCGGCCGCACGACGCCGAAGAAGACGCCGCCGGCCAGCAGCATAACAATCATGGCCACAATGGCCGTCTGCCTGAGATAGGTTTTTTGGCTGCCGCTGATGATGTCCGCCTTCTGCAGGGACACGGTGTAGACCCGGTACAGGAAGGAGGCGGAGACCGCGAGCAGGAATAAAAAGAGACACCACGCCGGGATCGGGAATTGCAGGAAGTGCGCGCCGGCGCAGAGGATGGTTCCGATCAGAAACAGCACCACGGTGCCGGGCCGGGAGCGGGTCAAAAGCCAGACCAGTACTGCGGTGATCACCTGGACCAGCACAAAGATAAAGGCGCTGTTCGCCGTTTCATCGGTGAACGGGCGATAAACATTGATGTAGACAAGGCCGACCACCGCCAGTACGAACGCGGCGGCAATGCCCAGCCAGGTTGCTTTCCGGCTGCGGGAAAGCAGAACTAGTAAAAAGGTCAGGACCGCGCTCAGCAAAAGGACTGCGATCACGCTGCCGCTCAGTGCGTCGGTCAGCACAAAGCCGGAGCAGACCGCCGGAACCAGAGCAAGTGTGATGCAGGTGCAGAGCACAAAATCTGCGATGGAATTTTTCAGATACTGCCCCATGGAAATTTGCTCCTTACTTTGCGGTCTGGTTGACCGCGGTACTCACGGTGAAATACGGAATATCCGCGTCGTCCAGCTGTTTCAGCGGCCGGCATGCCGTCTCCAGCTCACGATCCGACCACTCTGCGGGGACCACGAACCAGAGCTCCGGCGAGCGGCGCTGCTGCTTGGTGCGGATCAGCTCATGCACCAGGTCGGTGGTGATCTGGCTCGTCACCAGCAGCACATTGCTGCTGCGGCTCGATGCCTGGGCCTCCTGCTGCAAAAGACTGCAGGCATCCGGGAATTCAGCGCCGGGCTCCGGCGTAATACCGGCAAAGGAGCGGATCAGCTCCACATCGTCGTCCTGACCCGACGGCATCACCTTTGTCACGGCGTTTGACTTGTCACTGTACAGCAGCGAGCAGCTCGCGTCCTGTGCCGTTACCTCGGTCACCAGGCTCAGCGCCGTTTCAATCAGGCAGTCGTTCAGATCCATCAGCTGCTCGTGGTTGGGATTTTTCCCCGCGGCAAAATCCAGAAGCACGGAAAACTCCTGCTGGAAATTGCTCTCCTGCAGCTTGGTCACATACTCCCGCGTGTGGGCGGAAAGCTTCCAGTGGATCTGCTTCATCGGGTCGCCGAGGGCATAGGCACGCACGCCGGTATAGTCGGTGCCGCCGATGACAGAAATTTTGGTCTCCGCGGAGGACTCCACCGCCGCCTCTTCCGAAATCAGGAGGTTGTCCATGGCGCGTCTGTGCGGCGTCACCGTCGCGGTGAACCGTCCGGATACCGGCACCTTGCGGCGGAAAATACCGAGAAAGTCCCATACCTCCACATGGTCCAGACCAATGGAGTAGCAACCGATGTGGGTCATCTCCATACCAAAGCTGAAATCCACAGAATCTTTGCCGCCGATGGTGAAGCGTACGGTGCGCGTGGAGTCATTTTTTCCAAACAGATCGGAGATATAGAGATACGCGGTCGCCTTGGGACAGCTGAGAATACAGTGGTTCACCAGCTTCAGGCTGATATTCACGCTCTCGCCGCGCTCACACTGTACGTCGGCGCAGTCCGTCTCCACCGAAAGGTTCCGGCTGACGACGAGCATGCTGACAGCGGAGGCGATCAGCAGCAGTGCGAGCAGCAGCGCGGGAAGATAGCCGTATACCGTGTTCAGAAACACCGCAGGGGCGATGACAACGGCCGCGACGACCACCCAGGCGATCACAAGGACTGCAATATGGAGTATTTTACCGATGACCCGTCTCATTTGGTGCCTGTCGGAACGACGACCTGGCCGACGATGGTCCGAATGATCTGGGCCGGGTCTTTTTTCTCCGTCTTTGCGCCGTGGGTCAGAATGATACGGTGCGCCAGAACATAAGGAGCCAGAAGCTTGACGTCATCCGGCAAAACAAAGTTTCTGCCGCGGGAGAGCGCGTAGGCGCGGGACAGGCAGTACAGCGCAATGCTGCCGCGGGGGGAAGCGCCCAGCTTGATATCAGCGTTGGTGCGGGTCGCCTCCACGATCCGGACGATGTAGGCCGCCACCGTTTTGTCCACGCAGACGCGGCGGGCCTGTTCGATCAGATCGACCACCTGCTGCGCGCCCACGGTATGCGCGATTTCCGCCTTTGCCTTGCGGCCGGAGAGAATCACGGCCATCTCGTCCTCAAAGTTCGGATAGCCCAGGGAGATCTTGATCATAAAACGGTCGATCTGCGCGTCGGGCAGCTTGTAAGTACCCAGGGAGTCAATGGGGTTCTGGGTCGCCAGAACCATAAAGGGCCGCTCGAGCTTGTAGGTCGCGCCGTCGGCGGTCACCTGACGCTCCTCCATGATCTCCAGCATGGCGGACTGGGTCTTGGCCGAGGCACGGTTGATCTCATCCGCGAGGATGATGTTGCTCATCGCCGCGCCCGGGCGGAACTCGAACTCGCCGCTCTTCTGGTTGTAGATGGAAAAGCCGGTCACGTCAGAGGGCATGACGTCGGGGGTGAACTGGATGCGCTTATACCCGCAGTCCACGGTCTTGGCCAGGGCAGTGACCAGACTCGTTTTGCCGACGCCTGGGATGTCCTCGATCAGCACATGGCCCTCGGCCAGCAGGCAGAGCACCACAAGCTCCACCTGGTCGTGCTTGCCCTTGATCACCGTCTCGATGTTGCGGACGATCCCGCTGATGGTCTCGCCCGCCGCCTTTGCCTCTTCTTCGGGAAGCACCTCATAGCCGAGGTCTTCCGTTTCCAGCTCTATGATCTGATCCATATCGCTCCACGTCCTTTCGTATTTACCGTCCAAGCCGCGGCACAACAACCTTTAAAGGAATATCGTCCGCACCGATGACATCCAGAATCTGAATCTTTGCGTTGTACGCTTCATAAAGATTGCGCTCTGTGATGACCGCGTCCGCCTCTCCGAAGATCGCGGGCTGACCGCGCAGCAGCAGAGCTGTCTTTGCCCGGCACATAAATGCCTGATCGGGCATATGGGTGGTGAACACCACGCAGAGGCCCTGGTCCGCGAGCCGCCGGATGCTCTCCATCACAAGTACCATGTTGCCGTAGTCCAGGTTGGCCGTCGGCTCGTCCATAATGAGCATTTTCGGCTGCTGGGCCAGTGCCCGGGCGATCATCAGAAGCTGACGCTCGCCGCCGGAGATGTCCGAGTAGGGCACATCGCGCAGATGGCGGATGCCCATATCCTCCAGCGCCTGCTCCACGATCTCGTGGTCTTTCTGGTCTGGCTGTCCCATCGTGCCGATCTGACCGAGGCGGCCCATCATGGCGACCTCTTTGACCAGATAAGGGAAGGTCGGCGTGTGCGCCTGGGCCACATAAGCCATATAGCGGGAGAGCTTCTGCGGCTTCCAGCCCTTGGTATTCTCGCCGTCGATACAGACCTGGCCGTTGAGCGGCGGGAGGAGGTTCAGGATCGTTTTGAAAAGCGTTGTTTTGCCGACGCCGTTCGGGCCGAGGATACAGCAGATATCGCCGCTTTCCAGCGCCATATTAACGTTCTTAACGATAGGCTCCGCGCCCGCATAGCCGCAGGCGACATTGCGCAGTTCAAGCTTCATTTGCAGTCCTCCTTTGCCGGGCAAGGATCACCATAAACGCTGGCATCAGAACCAGCTGAATGAGGAAGCTGACCGGCAGCGGTTCGCCCGCGACCAGGAAAAAGGACGTGGCGAGGCGGCACATCATCAGCAACCCGCCGCCGATCAGAATGCTGTACACCGCCAGACGGCGGAAATCGGAGCCGACGATCCGGCGCAGGATATACGGAATCACCATGGAGATCATGCCCACCTGTCCGCAGTGGATGGTGGCGCAGGTCACCATGACCGCGCCGCAGAGCTGACCGACCAGCCGCAGGCCCTTTGTGGAAATACCCAGCGAGGTCGTTTCCGCCTTGTCCATGCCGATGGCGTTGAAGCGGTAGCGCATCAGCAGCACCGGCAGGAGGGAAAGGGCCATGACCGCCAGGAAGATCACCATGCTCAGGGCGCTGGTGTCGATATAGGTGCCCAGACTGATCAGTTCGTAAAGCAGAAGGTCTTCATCCTCCAAGTTATACATGAAATACATTGTGATCACATTGATGATCTGGGATACGACGGACCCCGCCATGATCATGTTGAGGATGGAGTAGTTCTCCTGCTTTGACCCGGCGATCTTGCCGAGAAGCAGGACCAAAAGAACGCAGATGGCGGTGAAGCCGTAGCAGTATTTGTAGCGCAGCAGGATGTGCTCAAAGCATGCGGCGGAGTAGAGCATGACGACAACTACATTGCCCAGGCCGACACCGGCAGAAGCGCCGATGATGTTCGGCGACGCCATGGGGTTGCGGTAGGCGGTCTGGAAGATCGCGCCGGAAAGGGAGACCGCTGCGCCCGCGATAAAGGTCATCAGCACCAGCCGCAGCTGGGCCAGGGCGCCGTAATAAGAAACGCTGCCGCCGACAGCGGCGATGGCCGCGTCCTTCTGATACCAAAGGGACGTGTCAAAGATCCGTGCGAACAAAAGACGGATCGCCAGAGCGTAGCTTTTCGCGTACTCCACCGGGCAGAACTTGTCGTCATAGTCATAGGCGTGATACCGGAAGCAGAGACAAAAGAGGAAAAGCGCAAAACAAATGCCCAGCGTAATCCAAAAGCGTTTCCGCTCTTTTTTCTGATCTGCCTTCCAGCTGAGCCTGAGTTCTTCTTTACGCAGCTGCACGGTTATCTCCTCCTTTCTTCAGGAGCGTCACCAGCAGTACGAGGCCTCCAATGCAGCTGGTGAACAGGTTGAGATAACTTGTCAGCATGGCGATCGACGCAATATCGAACACGATCACCAGCAAAATCGCGCCGATCAGCATGCTCACCGGCAGGAGCTTGTCCATATTTGGCCCGACGAATTTCCGCCCCACCAGCGGGATCATAAACCCGAGGAAGCCGATGTGTCCGCAGAACGCGACGACTACCGCCGTCAGGACCGTACCGATGACGATCATCCCGACGCGCAGGCCGTAGATGTTTACACCCATGGTGGCCGCCTCGTCCTCCCGCAGGGAGAGCAGATTCAACCGGTTGCGCAGGAGCAGCAAAATGGCAAGGCAGATCAGGAGCGGGACCGCCATCATGACAAGTGTCTGCCAGGTAGTGATATTGTCGAAGGTGCCCATGTTCATGTCGCGCAGCAGTTCAATACGCTCGTCCGTCGGGTCCTTCAGGATCATGTAATACTGCACCAGCGACATAGCGGAGCTGGTCAGAGAGGAAAACACGCTGCCGCAGACGATCATGGTGGAAGCGGAGAGCCTGCCGCGCCCCGCCGCCAGAGAGACGCCCATGGTCAGACCGACACCGCCGAAGCAGCCGGCCAGAGTAAAGATCTGCCGCGCGTAAATGTCGAAAAAGGTGCGCGCCTGATAGGCCGCCGCATCGAAGGTGGAATAGGTGACGGTCGTGTGGGCTGAGTAAAACACCAGCAGGTAGATCAGAAGTCCCAGCGTGCCGCCGGACATGACACCCATAGTGGACGGCCCGGCCAGCATGTTGCGAAAGCTGCCCTGAAAGATCGTTCCGCACGCGGCCAGGGCCGCGCCCACCAGAATGACCGCCAGGTACTGGTATACCGTGATACCGAAAGGAGACGAGCCGTGGAACAGGAATTGAAAGAGCTGTTCAAACCGCCTTTTGACTGTCTCAAAGATAAATGCGGGAGAGAACCCCCATTGCTTGTAAGGAACGATAAAAATCAAAGAACACCAGAACAGAAAGAAGAGAATCAGAGCCAGTATGGCAGTGATCGGCATCCTGCGCCGGGGGGGAGGGGCATCCTTTTTGTGCAGACCGGATGAATTCTGAGCCTGTTTGAGCTGGATGCGCGTATGGACTTGTGTATTTTGATGGGCCATTTTTCCCTATCCTTGTCATAAAACAAAAAGTCGGCTTTGTCTGAGAAGACAAAACCGACAGATGAATATAGTGCAGCGAAGGCATAGTGATCCTGATCGTTCTTTCCTCTCAAACACGGAGCACCGCGGCCATTTCTAGCACTGCGGCTGGGAACAAAAAATTGTTCCGGTCATCAGCCATAGATTTCTCTGAAGGCTGGGAGACTTAGAAAGAATTATTGAATTGTATGCGTGGCCTGCGTTATGCAATTAACGGACAAGTAGAGTGGAATGCAGGTGAGTTAATGGATTAATAAAATGGTAGCATTATTTTTTTAGTATGTCAAGCGGGAGTCTTGAACGAGAAAAAGAGGGGAAACAGCGCGTTATAATCACAAAATGGCCGAAAAATCTACTTTAATATTTTATTATTTTAAAGTAGGGCTTCAGGAAAAATGCGGATCCCGAATATAGGCCCAGAACAGGCGCGCCGCATCAGTGGGCCGGTGTTTTTGCAGGCGTACCAGGGCGATGGTGCTGGTGATATGTTCTTCCAACGGGATGCAGCGCACACCGGCAGGACGCGCATAAAGATAGAATTTCTCCATGACCAGGGAGACTCCCATTCCCAGCGCTGTCAGCTCGGCAATGTTTTCATTGCGGGTGCCGGTATATGCCACGCGGGGAGTGAAGCCGCAGCGCCGGCAGGCGTCCATGCACATTTTGTGAAGAAGAGTGCCCTCGTTGAGCAAAAGAAACGGCTCGTCCTTCAAAAGAGACAAGGAGATCTGCTTTTCATCCGCCAGGGGATGGGACTCCGGAAGAAGTGCGGCCAGGACGTCACGGGTCAGGGGCAGACATTCATATCCGGCGTCCGGAAGCTGTTCGGCACGCATGAAAGCCATCTCATACCGCCCCTGCTCCAGGGCAGTGAGGATCTCGCTGCTTTCCAGTTCTCCCACGGACATGGTGATGCCGGGATGACTTTTGCGGAAACGCCCCACCAGTTCGGTAATGCCGTATTGGCCCATGACCGGGATTGACGCCACGGACAGCACTCCGCCCGTCCTGCGGCAGTACTCCTGAACAGCGGAAAGCATCTGGTCACAGCTTTCTACGATCCCTTGGGCGTGGGAAAATACGATCTGCCCCGGCTCGGTCAGGATCACTCTGCGCCGGGAGCGGTCAAACAGGGAAACACCCAGCTCCTTTTCCAAGGCAATGACCTGCTTGGACACCGCTGACTGCGTGGTATACAGGCGCTCCGCCGCCTCGGAAAAGCTGCCCGTCTCCGCCACGGTCAGAAAGTATTTCAGCCGCTCAAGCCGCATACGGTTCCCTCCAAACTATCCCATTTTGGAATATATTATAGCGAAATCAGAATTGTTTGTAAAGGACGGGAGAAGTATAATAAAGGAAATAAGGGAGGCGGAAATATGTCCAACCAGGTCAACGATTTGAGAAGCGCTTTGCAATTGCTGCGGGAGATGCCCGGACAGTGGGTGGAGACCGATGTGCCGGTCGATCCTTCGGCCGAGCTTTCCGGCGTGTACCGCCATGTGGGCGCGGGCGGCACCGTGGCGCGGCCCACCCGGGAGGGGCCTGCCATGCTGTTCCGCAGCGTCAAGGGACATCCGGATGCCCAGGTGGTGATCGGCGTACTGGCCAGCCGGAAACGGGCGGCGGCGCTGCTGGACTGCCCGCCGGAACGGCTGGGATGGAAGCTGCGGGAGTGCGTCGGCAATCCCATCCCGCCGGTGCAGGCAGTGGGCACGGAGCCCCCCTGCCATGAGGTGGTCCACCTGGCAAGCGAGCCCGGATTTGATCTGAACAAGCTGGTGCCCGCACCCACCAACACCCCGGATGACGCGGGGCCGTACATCACCATGGGCATGTGTTATGCGACCCATCCGGACACCGGGGTCAGCGATATTACCATCCACCGTCTCTGTATTCAGGGAACGGACGAGCTGTCGATCTACTTTACTCCGGGCGCCCGGCACATCGGCGCCATGGCAGAGCGGGCGGAGCAGCTGGGACAGCGCCTGCCCATCTCCATCAGCATCGGTGTGGACCCCGCCATTGAGATCGCGGCCTGCTTCGAGCCGCCCACGACCCCGATGGGCTATAACGAGCTGGCCATTGCCGGTGCGCTCCGGGGAAAGCCCGTCGAGCTCTGCGACTGTCTGACCATCCCGGAAAAGGCCATTGCCCACGCGGAATATGTCATTGAGGGTGAGGTCCTTCCCGGTGTGCGGGTGGAAGAGGACCGCAACAGCCACACCGGCTTCGCCATGCCGGAGTTCCCGGGCTATACCGGCCCGGCCTGCAAGCAGTGCTGGCTCATCAAGGTCAAGGCGGTGACCCACCGCCGGAATCCGATTTTGCAGACCTGCATCGGCCCCAGCGAGGAGCATGTGACCATGGTGGGCATCCCCACCGAGGCCAGCATTCTGGATATGGTGGAGCGCGCCATGCCCGGCAAGCTGCTGAATGTGAACTGCGCCGCGCCCGGCGGCGGCAAGCTGATGGCGGTGCTGCAGTTCAAAAAGACGGTGCCCTCCGACGAGGGGCGGCAGCGGCAGGCGGCCTTCCTGGCCTTTTCCGCGTTCAGCGAACTGAAGCATATTTTCCTGGTGGACGAGGATGTGGACCCCTTCGATCTGAAGGACGTGCTCTGGGCGATGAACACCCGCTTCCAGGGGGACGCGGACATCATGCTCAACCCCGGCGTGCGCTGCCATCCGCTGGACCCGTCCAATGATCCGTCCATGTCGCCGTCCATCCGGGACCACGGGATTGCCTGCAAGACCGTTTTTGACTGCACGGTGCCCTTTGCGGAGAAGGAGCGGTTCCGCCGCAGCCGCTTCCTGGAGGTGGATCCCGCCCACTGGGTCCCGGAGCTGTTTGAGTGAGGTGAGCCGATGGAGAACAATCGTATTATCGTAGGCGTCAGCGGCGCGTCGGGCGCCCCGATTGCCGTCGAGCTGCTCCACGCGCTGCGGGAGACCCGGATGGAAAGCCACCTTGTGGTCACGCCGGGCGGATGGAGGACCATCGCGGAGGAGACCGGAATGACGGTGAATCAGGTCTGCGCGCTGGCCGATGTGGTGCATGATGTGAACGATGTCGGCGCGCCGCCGGCCAGCGGAAGCTGGCGCGCGCGGGGCATGGTGGTGGTCCCCTGCAGCATGAAGACCCTGGCGGGCATCCACAGCGGCTACAGTGACAATCTGCTGCTGCGCGCGGCGGATGTGATGCTGAAAGAACGGCGCAAGCTGGTGCTGATGCCCCGGGAGTGCCCCATGAGCTCCATCCACCTGCGCAATCAGTATGAGCTCTCCCTGATGGGCGCGGTCATCCTGCCGCCTGTTCTGAGCTATTACAGCCACCCCCAGAGCATAAAAGATATGGCGCGCCATCTTGTGGGAAAGGTTTTGGACCAGTTTGACATCGAGTATGACGGCTTTCGGCGGTGGGGAGAAACAAATGGCAATGAGAATTGAACTGAGCAGGGAAGTGCTGGGTTATCCCATTACCGTGACCGCTCTTCCGGCGGGAGACGACTGGAGCGTGACCGTACTGGGCGGCTGCGCGCCCCATGTGGGGAGCGTCAGCCTGGCGGAATATGAAAACGGAGAAGTGACCCTGCGCACCCTGCTGCGGGACACGCACAAGGATCAGATCGTGGGAGACCGTTTTGCCCGGCGGCTGGCTGAGCAGGGGCGGTGTACTGTCTGCGTGTCCTGCGGGATCCACTATGAGGGTCCGGACAAGATGGATCTGGAGCAGATCGTGGCCTGTGCGGACGCCCTGCTGGAGGAACTTTGCCGGAAAATTTAACAGAATTTAACCGGAGGGTCCGCGCCGTGCGGAGCCTCCGGTTTTGTCTTGCGGTTCCTCCAACGGTGCTTTATAATGAACTGGATAAACCATGGAAAGGATGTATGCGATGCGTGCGTATGAACGATTGATTCGGTATGCGAAGGTATATACCACCTCGGATGAGGCGGGAGAGACCAGTCCGTCCACCGCCCGCCAGTTTGACCTGGCCCACATGCTGGTGGAGGAGCTGAAGGCCATCGGTGTGGCAGATGCCCGGGTGGACGAATATTGCTATGTGTACGGCTCCATCCCTGCCAGCGCCGGCTGCGAGGACAAGCCGGCACTGGGCCTGATCGCCCACATAGACACCGCACCTGACGCCCCCGGAGAGAATGTGAAGCCCCTGCTCCATGAGAATTATGACGGCTGCGACCTGACCCTGCCCGGCGGAACGGTGCTCAGCGTGGAGAAATTCCCGTTTCTGAAGACCCTGAAAGGGGAGACCCTGATCACCTCCGACGGGACCACGCTGCTTGGAGCAGACGACAAGGCGGGCATCGCCGAGATCATGACCGCGGCGGAGCAGCTTCTGAACAGCGGAAAGCCCCACGGCAAGCTCTGCATCGCCTTTACCCCGGACGAGGAGATCGGCCGCGGCGCTGAGAAATTTGATATCGAGGGCTTCGGCGCCGATTTCGCCTACACGGTGGACGGCGGCGACGTGGACGGCATTGAATACGAGAACTTCAACGCGGCCTCTGCCGTCGTGGAGGTCAGGGGCTTTTCGGTCCACCCCGGCGACAGCAAGGACCGGATGATCAACGCCTGCAATGTGGCGATGGAGTTCCACTCCGCCCTGCCCGTCATGGACCGCCCGGAGCACACCGAGGGCCGCGAGGGCTTTTATCATCTGACAGACATGCGCGGCGACGTAAGCTGCGCCCGGCTGGATTACATTCTGCGCGATCATGACGCCGCCAAGCTGGAGGTCAAAAAGGAGACCATGCTCCATGCCGCCGCCTGTCTGAACGGGAAGTATGGGGAAGAAACCGTGCGGGTGCACCTCAAGGACAGCTACCGCAATATGCTGGAAAAGATCAAGCCCCACTTCCACTTGGTGGAAACCGCCCGGGAGGCCATCCGCATGGCGGGGTTGGAGCCGGAAGACGTCCCTGTCCGGGGCGGTACGGACGGGGCGGTCCTGAGCTGGAAGGGGCTGCCCTGTCCCAACCTGGGCACCGGCGGCTTCAACTACCACGGCCCCGCCGAGTGTATCACCGCCGAGCGCATGGACAGGGCCGTGGCAGTTCTGCTGAATATTGTGGAGCTGTACGCCCGCTGAACCTGCGAAAAAGTAAAAAACAAGAGCTGACCCGCTTGGGCCAGCTCTTGTTTTTTGCCTGGTGCGCATAAAGCGTCAGCGAGTGATTACTCGATGGTGCAGTACATGAAGTACTTGTAACCCAGGGGGTTGGAGAAGAAGCCGTTCACGCTGTCATCCAGCATGTAGATGTCGGTGTAGAAGTACAGGGGAGTGATGCAGCCGGTCTCCATCAGCATATCCTCGGCCATGTGCATCATCTCGTAGCGCTTGTCGGTGTCGGTGCAGGTCTTGATGGCGGAGATCAGCACGTCATAGGTCTCAGCCCAGGTGCCGTTCTCGACCTTGATGTCGTAGCCCAGGCCGGTCAGGTCCAGGCTGTACAGGGCGACGCCGGCGTGATCGCCCTTGCCGAAATGGACGTCGTTGTTGCCGGAGGCGGTGGTCCACATATCCAGGTAGCAGATGGGATCATTGTAGTCCGCCACCCAGGCGTTGCGGGCGATGGAGTAGCCGCCGTTCTTGCGGGTGTTCAGAAAAGTGCTCCACTCCTGGTTTTCCAGGTTTACGGTGATGCCCACAGAGGCCAGAGCGCCCTGCAGATACTCGCCGATGGCCTTATGATTGTCATCGGTGTTGTACAGATAGGTCAGGGTGGGAAAGTCGGTGAACCTGCCGGTGGACTCGTCGTAGGTGTAGAATTTCTTCAAAGTCTCAATAGCGGAAGTGAAGTTGCTCTCCAGAGCGTCGGCGGAGACATCATAGTAGCCGATGTAGCCGTCGCTGTGGCCGGCGGTCTCATAGAACTGGGTGCCGTCGGGGTTGGTCATGCCCATGGACACAAAGGAGGAGGCGGGGACCTGACCGGCCTGGGCGATCTCTTCCACGATGTAACTGCGGTCGAACAAAAGGCTGACGGCCTTGCGGATCTCAGCCTTGGCGGCTTCGGCCTCGGCGCCGGTCAGGGTGCTTCCGGCGGGCAGAATGTCCTCGTTGATGTTCCAGCACATATAGTAGGTGCCGATCTGGCCCGCAACATGGAACTCGTCGGGATACGCAGCCTCCATAGCCTTGATCTCGTTGGTGGGCACCTGGTCGATCAGCTGCCAGGAGCCGTTCCGGAAGTTGGTCAGCATGTTGTTGCTGTCGTCGGACAGGTAGAACTCGATCTTGTCCATCAGGATGGTGTCGGCGTCCATGTAGTTGGGGTTCTTCTCCAGGGTGATGACGCTGTTGTGCTCCCAGCCGGTGATGGTGTAGGGGCCGTTGCAGACATAGGTAGAGGGAGCGGTGGCCCAGGCGTCGTTGGCCACCACGTCCTCACGCACGGGGAAGTAGGCGGGGAAGGCCAGCAGCTCGTTCCAGTAGGCGACGGCGTTTGCCAGAGTGACCTCCAGGGTCTTGTCGTCAAGAGCCTTGACGTTCAGGGCGGCGTCGGGGTTGACGAGATTGCCGTCCGCATCGGCCTCCCAGATGTCGTTGTAGCCGTCCACGACCTCGAACATATAGCCGTAGTCGGCGGCCAGCTCCACGGAGGCGGCGCGGTTCCAGGCAAACTCAAAGTCGCCGGCGGTGACAGGCTCGCCGTCGGACCAGACCATGCCGTCGCGCAGGGTGTAGGTGTAGGTCACGGTGCCGTCGGCGTTTTCAACGCCCTCAACCAGCTCCTCGGCGGCGTCCGCCGCGATGACCAGACTGCCGTCCTCATCCTGGGTCCACTTGGCCAGACCGGAGAACAGGTGGGCGACCATGGTGGCACCGTCCACAGTGGAGTTCAGAGCGGGGTCGATGGTGTCGGGCTCGGAAGCCAGGCACACGGCGATGGAGGAGCCTTTTAAAGCACCGGAATTCTGATTGCTGCCGGTATCGTCCTTGCCGCATGCAGCCAGGGACGCTGCCAGAACAAGAGCCAGAAGGAGTGCAGGGATCTTCTTCATGTTTGTTTTTCCTTTCAAAGAATCATATTTCCAATATGCTCGGGAAATTTTGCAAAAAGCTGCTCCTTTTCCGCACACATATTGACAAAAGGGAGGGGAGGTCAATTGACCTCGTTGACCCGGTGACAGGCCACGAAATGGCCTTGGGACACCTCATTGAAGGCGGGCATCCCGGCGGCGCACTGCTCAGTGGCGTAGGGACAGCGGGTCCGGAAGGGACAGCCCGAGGGGGCGTTCAGGGGACTGGGTATGTCGCCGCTCAATACGATGCGCTGGTTGGCGCGGGCTACCTTAGGGTCGGGAATGGGTACGGCGGACAGCAGAGACTTGGAGTAGGGGTGCAAGGGATGGTTGTAGATCTCCGCGGCATCGGCCAGCTCTACCATCTTGCCCAGGTACATAACGGCGATGCGGTCGGAAATATGGCGTACCACCAGCAGGTCGTGGGCGATGAACAGGTAGGTCAGGCCCAGCTGATCCTGCAGCTCGTCAAACATATTGATGACCTGCGCCTGAATGGACACATCCAGGGCGGACACAGGCTCGTCGCAGACGATAAAGTCGGGATTGACCGCCAGGGCACGGGCAATGCCGATGCGCTGGCGCTGGCCGCCGGAGAACTCGTGGGCGTAGCGGGAGGCGTGCTCGCTGTTCAGGCCTACATGGCCCATCAGCTCCAGAATACGCTCCTGGCGCTCCGCCTTGGTGGAGTACAGCTTGTGCACGTCCAGCGGCTCACCGATAATGTCGGCCACGGTCATGCGGGGGTTCAGGGAGGAGTAGGGGTCCTGGAAGACCATGGTGGCCTTCTTGCGGAACGCCTTGATGTCCTCCTTGGTCTTGATCTGCTTGCCGTCATACCAAATCTCGCCGGCGGTGGGCTTGTACAGGTGCAGCAGGGTGCGGCCCACGGTGGTCTTGCCGCATCCGGACTCGCCGACCAGTCCCAGAGTCTCGCCCTTGTTGATGGAGAAGGACACGCCGTCCACTGCCTTCAAAGGCTTGGTCTGGAACGGGCCCATGCTGATGTCAAAATACTGCTTCAGGTCCTTGACCTCGATCAGGGGCCGCTCAGTGCGGATCTCACTCATGGGACTCACCACCTTCCGTTTCCTGGGCTTCCTCGAGAACAAGGGAGCCGTCTTCCACGCCCAGCTTGACATTCATCCAGCAGGCGGACTGGTGATCCTCATTGATCTGCATCCGCTCACAGCGCTCCCGCAGGCAGATCTTCATGGCCGCGTCACAGCGGGGGGCGAAGGGACAGCCCTGGGGCATGTTCAGCAGGTCGATGGGGGTGCCGGTGATGGGCTGCAGCCGGGTGCCGGCAGTGTCAGCCGTGGGGATGGAGCGCATCAGACCCTTGGTGTATTCATGGCGGGGGTTGTAGAAGATCTCGTCGGCGGTGCCCTGCTCGCAGATGGAGCCGGCATACATGACGATGACCTCATCGCACATCTGGGCGACCACGCCCAGGTCGTGGGTGATCATGATGATGGCCATGCCCAGCTCTTCCTGCAGGGACTTCATCAGCTCCAGGATCTGGGCCTGAATGGTCACGTCCAGAGCGGTGGTGGGCTCGTCGGCGATCAAAATATCGGGCTCACAGGCCAGCGCCATGGCGATCATGATGCGCTGACGCATGCCGCCGGAGAACTCATAGGGATACTGCTTCATGCGCTTTTCCGGTTCGTTGATGTTCACCAAACGCAGCATCTCGACGGCGCGTTCTTTGGCCTGCTTCTTGTTGCGGTTGGTGTGCAGGGTGATGGCCTCCACAAGCTGGTGGCCGATGGTATAGGTGGGGTTCAGGGAGGTCATGGGGTCCTGGAAGATGATCGAGATCTTATTGCCGCGGACGGTCTTCATGACTTTTTCACCGGCGCCTACCAGTTCCTGACCGTCCAGCTTGATGGAGCCGCCCACGATCTTGCCGGTGGGGGCCAGGATCTGCATGATGGAGTAGGCGGTGACCGATTTGCCGGAGCCGGATTCTCCCACAATGCCCAGGACCTTGCCGCGCTCCAGATTAAAGGACACGCCGTTGACGGCTTTCACCTCGCCGGCGTCGGTGAAAAAGGAGGTATGCAGATTGTTCACTTCAAGCAAAGGCATGATCATACGCTCCTTTCATGAACCGTTGAGTTTTGGATCGAAGGCGTCCCGCAGGCCGTCGCCGAACAGGTTCAGGGACAGCACAATCAGAGAAATGACGATGGCGGGGATGACCAGACGATAGGGATAGGAGGACAGGCCGTTCAGCGCGTCGGACGCCAGGCTGCCCAGAGAGGGCATGGGGGCATTGACGCCCAGACCCAGGAAGGACAGATAGCTTTCGGTGAAAATGGCGCTGGGGATCTGCAGAGCGGTGGAGATAATGACGATACTGATGCAGTTAGGGATCAGGTGTTTCATAATGATCCACTTGCCCTTAGCGCCTGTGGCCTTGGCCGCCAGAACGTACTCCTGCTCCTTCAGAGCCAGGATCTGTCCGCGGATCTGGCGGGCCATACTAACCCAGTACAGCAGGGCGAACACGATGAACAGACTGATCATATTGGCGCCCAGCTTGGCAAAGATCGTCCCTTCAATCGCACTTTTCAGTGAGACGTTGAGGACCGAGGCCAAAAGGATGACCATCAGCATATCGGGCAGGGAGTAGATGATATCCACGATTCGCATAATGACAAGGTCCACCTTGCCGCCGCAGTAGCCGGCGATGGAGCCGACCAGCATGCCGATGACCAGAACGATCAAGCTGGCGAAGAAACCGACGGCCAGGGAGATGCGGGTGCCGTAAACCACGCGGATAAAGTAGTCGCGGCCGGCGGAGTCGGTACCGAAGATGTGGGGAAAGACGCTTTCGCCCGCCTCGATGCGTTTCAGCTCGGTCTTTCCGTACGTGAAGGGAGCCAGGTTGGCGTAGGACGCGTCCACGGGCTTGCCGGGCGTAATGCCCAGCTGGGTGTCATAGGCGTACGGCCAGAAGATGGGAATGATGATGGAGGCCAGGACGATCAGGATAATGATAAAGAAACACACCGTGGCCACCTTGTTCTTCAGCAGGCGCTTGACGCCGTCCTTAAAGAAGGTGGAGGAGGGGCGCATCTGTACCATGTACTCCTTTTCCGCCTCGGTGGCAGGGAGAAAGTCGTCCATTTTGATGTGGAGGCTGAAGGGGAATTTTTTCATGTTCGTTTGCCTCCTTTATTCCAGCGTGATCCGGGGATCGACCACTTTGTACAGGATGTCGCTGATCAGGTTCATAATGACGATCAGCGTGGCCAGTACGATGGTGGTGCCCATGATCAGGGGGTAGTCACGGCCGGTGATGCTGTTGATGAAGGCGCGGCCGATACCGGGGACGGCGAAGATCTGCTCCACGACAAGGGAGCCGGTGACAATGTAGGCCAGCATGGGGCCAAAGTACGTGATGACGGGGATCAGGGAGTTTTTCAGCGCGTGGCCGAAGATGATCTTGGCACCGGACACGCCCTTGGCCTTGGCGGTGCGGATGTAATCCTGGCCCAGAACGTCCAGCATGGAGGAGCGGGTCAGACGGGTGATGTTCGCCATGGGCGACAGGGACAGCGTGATCACCGGCAGGATCAGTCCGGCTGTGGTCGTGCCGTTGGCCGGTAAGACTCCCAAAACCAGGGCAAACAGGACCAATAAAAGTGACCCCATAATAAAGGACGGCATGGAAATACAGGCCGTGGTGAACACCATGATGATCTTGTCTGCCAGCTTGTTCCGGCGCAGGGCGGCCCAGGCGCCCAGCACCACACCGGCGGCCAGGGCGATGCCGGCGGCGATCAGACCCAGCTTGGCGGAGACCTTCATGCCGTCGGAGATGATGTCCATGACGGTGCGGCCGCGCTGCTTCAGGGAGGGGCCGAAGTCCAGCTTGGTCACAATGTCTTTCAGGTACGTGAGGTACTGTTCCAGCAGGGGCTTGTCCAAGCCGTACTTGGCCTCAAGGGCGGCCTGGACTGCGGGAGTCGTCGCTTTTTCCCCCAGAAACGGACCACCGGGTACGGCGCGCATGACGAAGAAGGTCACCGTAATAACGACCCAGACCGTCAGAATCGCCAGCAGGATTCGCTTGAGGATGTACAGCAAGGTTTTTGAATTCACTGGGGTTCCACCTCGTTTCAAATTTGCGGATACAGACCCTTTTTCTGTAAAAAGACATGCAAGGATCACCCTTGCATGATCGGCATGCGTGATGCACGGTTTCCAGGATGGAAAGAAGGGTGACCGTCAAGCAATGGGCTTCATTGTAGCATCAGGAATGCCGAAAATCCATGTTGTTCTTTTGGCAGTTCTGGGGATCATGCTTAAAGGTGGAAGAAACTAAAAAAAGAAGAAGATGTTGGAAAAAAGAAGAAGGAATATTGCGATATAGATGAAAATGTGATAAAATACGTCCTTGTATGTCGAACCTGGCTTTGTTCCGGGATCGGGCATTGAGTTTTACGATTTGAGGAGAAACATGTAATGCTTGCCGCGTTGATCCTGTTTGCCGTTACCTATTTTTTGATGCTGGTGTTCAGCAAATACCGGCCCTATATCGCGCTGGCCTCCGGATTGATCTTCATGCTCACCGGAATGCTGCCGGCGGGAGAGATCCTGAGCTCTATTGATTTCAATGTCCTGCTGATGATCATCGGCACCATGGGCCTGGTGGCGCTGTTTATTGAGAGCAAAATGCCCTCACTGCTGGCCGACCTGATCATGGAGAAGGTCCCCAACGTCCAGTGGGCGGCCGTCGCCCTGGCGCTGTTTGCGGGTATCATTTCCGCTTTTGTGGACAACGTGGCGACTGTTCTCATGATCGCTCCCGTTGCCCTGGAGATCTGCAAAAAGCTGGACACCAACCCGGTCCCCTTCATCATCGGCATTGCGGTCTCCTCCAATCTGCAGGGCGCCGCGACTCTGGTGGGCGATACCACCGCAATCATGCTGGGCTCCTATGCAGATATGAGCTTTCTGGACTTTTTCTGGTACAAAGGCCGGCCCTCCATCTTCTTCGCTGTGGAGATCGGCGCCGTGCTTTCCGCTGCCATCCTGGCATACCTGTTCCGAAAGGAGAAGGGGAGGATCCCCAAGGGGGCGCCCCGCACAGTAGTCACCGATTATGTCCCCACTGTTCTGCTGGCCGGTGCCATCGTTCTGCTGATCCTTGCGTCCTTCCTGCCCTCCAAGCCCTCCATCACCAACGGCCTGATCTGCTGCGCCTTGATGGTGATCGGGATCATCTACAATTTTGCGCGGAAGAGGAAGCTGAGCGCGATTTTGGAGCCGCTGAAGGCTATCGACTATGAGACCATCGGCCTGCTGCTCGGCCTGTTTGTCATGATCGGCGGTATCACCGCCCAGGGCGTCATCGACGCGGCGGCCGACCTGCTGGCGAAGGCGGGCGGCGGGAATGTGTTTTTCCTTTACACAGTCATTGTCTGGGCTTCGGTCCTGATTTCCGCGTTTATCGACAATATTCCTTATGTGGCCACCATGCTGCCTGTCGTTTCCGGACTGGCCGCCGCTCTGCATATCGACCCCACTCTGTTGTATTTCGGCCTGTTGTCCGGTGCGACCTTGGGCGGCAATATCACGCCTATCGGCGCTTCCGCCAATATTACCGGTATCGGTATTCTGCGCAAAGAGGGCTATGAGGTGAAAAACTGGGATTTCATGCGCATTGGGCTCCCATTCACCCTGGCGGCCATTCTCCCGGCGTATATCTATTTGTGGATCTTTTATGGTTAACACCGGATCAAGTCCGTTCGGGGAATGCGGACTGAATCCGAGGTTTATCGCCTTCGGGCGGAAAAAGAAAAGAGAGGGGAAAGAAAATGGGCAGAAAGCTTGGAGACCGGCGCGACGGCACGCTGCTGCGCGACCTGGACTCCATGCATTTCATCATGCCGATGATCTATCCGAATCGCTGTGACAACGAGGCGTTTATTTCGGAGTGCATCGACTTGACGAATGCAAACAAGTATCTGGAGCGAAAAAACGCGGAAAACCCGGAGTACCATTACAACCTGTTCCAGCTGGTCGTGACCGCGATCCTGAAGGTGATCACGCTGCGGCCGAAAATGAACCGCTTTATCGCAAACAAGAACATGTATCAGCGCAATGAGGTCAGCGCGGCTTTTGTGGTGAAAAAGCTCTTCGCGGATGACGGCGCGGAGGCGCTGGCCTTCATCCACGCCAAGGACAGCGACAATATCGACACGGTCCACGACGCCATCTACCGCCAGGTGTCCTCCTGCCGCAGTGAGAAAAAGGATGGCTCCACCGCCGCCATGGACGCCGTTCAGAAGCTGCCCCGCTTTATCGTGAAGGCATTCGTTCAGTTTGTCCGCTTTCTGGACCGGCACGGCTGGGTTCCGCGCGCACTCATTGCGACGGATCCGTACTACGCTTCCGTCGTCCTGACGAACCTTGGTTCCATCAAACTGCACTCCGGGTATCACCATCTGACCAACTGGGGGACCAACTCTCTCTTCGGCGTGATCGGAGAAAAGAAAAAGCGCCCATTTTATGACGAGAACGGCAATATGGTGATGCGGGACAGCATCGATCTGGGCGTGACCGTCGATGAGCGCATCGCCGACGGCTACTATTTCTCCAAAACGATACGGCTGCTGCGCAAGCTGCTGGAGGAACCCGAACTGCTGGAGCTTCCATTAAATGAAGAGGTGGATTACTGATATGAGTGAGATCACTGCAAAGACTCCCTGGAAGGATTATATGGGCGATGTTCCCATGCACCTGGACTATTTTGAAGGTTCCCTGTACGAAGCTGTAGAAAAGATTGCGAAAGAGTATCCCAACGGCATCGCGTTTGACTTCATGGGCAAGTCCACGACCTATCGGAAGATGCTTCAGGAGATTGAGGTCTGTGCCCGTGCGCTGAAGACCATCGGCATCCGGGAGGGGGACAAGGTGACTATCGCCATGCCCAACTGCCCGCAGGCCATCTATATGTTTTACGCTGTCAACCTGGTGGGCGGCATCGCCAACATGATCCACCCCCTGTCAGCGGAAAAAGAGATCGAGTTTTACCTGAACGAGTCCGAGAGCGTCACGGCCATCACCCTGGACCAGTTCTATCACAAATTTGAGAACATCCGCCAGAACACGAAAGTCATCAACATCATCATTGCAAGTGTCAAGGACGCCCTTTCCAAGCCCATCAAGGCGGGGTATATGCTGACCGAGGGGCGCAAGATCAAGAAGATCCCTGAAGATGCTCCGGTGATCATGTGGAACGATTTCCTGAAGCTGAGCAAGCACTGCTTCTACAATTACAAGGTGCAGCGCAAGAGCGATGACCCCGCCGTGATCCTCTATTCCGGCGGAACCACCGGCACCACCAAGGGCATTGTGCTGACCAACAAGAATTTCAACGCTCTGAGCCAGCAGATCGTGGCGGCCAACCCCATGTTCCGTCCGGGCGATAAGATGCTGGCGGCCATGCCGCTGTTCCACGGCTTCGGCCTGGGTGTGTGCATCCATACCATGCTCTCCCAGGGCGGCCGCTGTATTCTGGTGCCCCGGTTCACACCCAAGAGCTACGGCAAGCAGATCATCAAATACCGCTGCAACTTCATCGCAGGCGTTCCCACGCTGTATGAAGCGCTGCTACGTCTGCCCAGCATGGATGGTGTGGACCTCAGTTGCCTGAAGGGCGTGTTCTCCGGCGGCGACTCCCTTTCCGTTGAGCTGAAGAAGAAGCTGGATAAATTCCTGTATGACCATAAGGCCACCATTCAGGTGCGGGAGGGATACGGAACCACGGAGACCGTCACTGCCTGCTGCCTGACCCCGTCCCATATGTTCCGGGAGGGCAGCATCGGCCTGCCGTTCCCCGATACCTACATCAAGATCGTGAAGCCCGGCACGGATCAGGAGCTGCCCTACGGTGAGGAGGGCGAGATCCTTCTGGCCGGCCCCACGGTGATGAAGGAGTACATGAACCACCCCGAGGAGACCGCGCAGACCCTGCGCACCCATGCCGACGGGCTGACCTGGGTCTATACCGGCGACCTGGGCACCATGGACGCCCAGGGCTTTATCTACTTCAAGGGCCGCGCCAAGCGCATGATCGTGTCCTCCGGCTACAATGTGTACCCGGGACAGATCGAAAACATCCTGGACGCCCACGAGTATGTGCAGATGAGCTGTGTCATCGGTGTTCCCGACCCCTATAAGATGCAGAAGGTCAAGGCCTTTGTGAAGCTCGCCGCCAACGTCAAGCCCAGCGAGGAGACCAAGCAGGTGCTTCTGGACTACTGCAGCAAGCACGTGGCCAAATATGCCATGCCCTACGACATCGAATTCAAGGAAGATATGCCGAAGACCCTGGTGGGCAAGGTGGCCTACCGACTGCTTGAAGAGGAGGAGCTGGAAAAGCTCAAGGAGCAGGAAACTGCATGATTTACACTCAGCTTCAGGAACTGATGCAGTCCGACATGATGTGCCTGAAGCAGATCAAAATTCCGGAAACGCTGGCGGACTTTGCGACCCGGCTGGCAAAGGAAAGTTAACAAGTCATAACCACCGGCTAAGCCGGTGGCTTGAGTTGGCCCTATAAGGGCCTTTTGCCGGCAAGCCTCTTAAGAGGCGCCGAAATTTATTTCACTTGCATCTCTTGCCCCGCAGCCCGTAAACGGGCGATTTGTTGCTCTAACGAAAGATTCCTATTATCGGAAGATTGATGTTAGCAGCTCGCTACGCTCGATACTTGAAGCTAAAGCTTTTTTACGGGGCACCTCCACCGGCAGAGCCGGTGGTTTCCGTAACCAAAGAGATACCGCCGGAATGTGTCCCATTCCGGCGGTACTTTTTATCCTTGACATACCTCGTATCTCAATGTATAATTGCTGCATCGAGATACGAGGTATGAATTTTGAAAGGAGGAAGCTTCCGTGCGTCCGAAGAAAAGTATGGAACACACCGAGCTGCTGGTCCTGTCCCTGCTCAGCCGGGAGGACATGTACGGCTACCAGATGATCGCCACTCTGGAAAAGAAATTCGACAGCACCTTTGCCCTGAAGGAGGGGACCCTCTATCCCATCCTGCGCAACCTGGAGAGCGGGGGAGCGGTGACCGCCTATGAGCAGGAGGCTCCCACGGGCCGCAGGCGCCGCTATTATCATCTTACCTCCAAAGGAAAGGCTCTGCTGAAGGAGGAGGCGGAGCAGTGGAACTCCTACGCCCGGGCGGTGGACGCGGTGGTCAGTCAGGCGTCCCTGGCCTGAGGGCGCGCCCATGAGGAAACAGGGAGAACGCTTCTGGGGCGGCGGGGAGAGCTATGCGTTTTACTACGCCGTGTGCCGGCACCTGACGCGCTCCACGAAGCGGGAGATAGCGCAGGTCAAGTGGGAGCTCGCCGCCCACCTGCAGGATCACGCCGAAGTACTGGTGGAGTACGGTCTGTCCCCGGAAGAAGCCGAGCGCCGGGCGGTGGCCGAGATGGGCGACCCGGCGGAGATCGGCAAGGCGCTGAACAAGTCTTTTTCCGTGTTTTGGATGGTGTGCAAGTGGGTCTTCATCGCGCTCTTCTGCCTTCTGCTGCTGCATTGCGTTAAAAGTACATCCGTGTTTGACAACCTGTCCCAAAACCTGCTGGCCCGTCTGCCTTCCCAGGTGGATTTTGCGCAGATTACAAGTGAAAACTTCTCTCTGGAGCTTGGCCCGGTGCAGTGCCTGGACGTGAAGTTGGAGTCGGAAAATATGGTGATGCGTTTGGATCAGCTGGCCGTGGGAAAAATAGTTGGCTATCCGAAGGGAGAAGCTTACTGCATCTGCCTGTCTACGACGGTCTATTCCAAGAATCCATTTGATTCGATTTTGCCCACGCCCAGGATCTATCTGGACGGAGATTATGCCAGGGCCCGGCGTGTGATGTCGCTGCCCTGTACAGAGATCGGCGGACGAGAGAGCGGAATGTATTATGTGTTTGCAGTGGACTACGGCACGGAGCAGGTCGAGATCGTCTGGGAGCGGTACGGGCCGGACTGTCGGGTCCAGCTGCCCCTGGATTGGGAGGGCGCGCCATGAGACGAAGAAAAGTGACCCGTCGGCGCGCGGCCCTGCGGTGGCTGGCGGCTCTGGTGGCCCTGATCGTGTTTGTCCTTGCGGCGGAGCTGTATTGTTTCACACCCCAGCAGGCGATCCGCAAAATGGCCCGGCAGAATGATCTGGGGGAACTGGTGCTGCTGGAAACCATGGACGGGCAGTTGTTTGAAGAAGAAGTCAGCCCAAAGTATGCGCAGGCATATGTCCTTCAAAATCAGGACCTGACCTGTCTGGCGTTCGGTTCGTTTGGGTGGTACTCCGGCTGGAATTGCTCACTCCCCAATAAAATTGAGCACGGAGGACAGCCGTCCGTTCCGGTAGACTTCTTGATGGATTTTGTGGAGGTGTACCCGGAAGTGTCGTCTGGGCCTATCTTACTGAAGAAATATATTTTGGGCATTGTGCTGGACCCGGCGGTGGAAACTGTAGAACTTGGCGTCGGTGAGTGGATTCAGACAGAAGACGCTGTATCTTTTGAGACGGCAATGACAGGCTCCTTCTCAAGGGCGGATTGGCGGAAAGGGCCGTATTACGATTGGTTTTTCTGCATGCTTGACCCCGCGGATGGTCTGAATTTCGTGGAGCTGCGGGCCCTGGATCAAAATGGGGCTCCTATCACTTGGACGGATTTAGAGGGCAACGCGGTCGAATGGTACGACCATAACTGGCCCGAGGATTATTACGAGGACGGCTGGTGGCGCATAAGCGGCGAGCGTCCCTGACCTCGGGGGTACTACGGCATGGTCCGCTCCAGACGGGTGCCCAGGCGGCTGAGCACCTCGTTTGTGATGGTCCCGGTCTCCTCCGCCAGATCGTACACCGTGATTTCCCGCTGTCCGGACCGTCCGATGATGACGGCAATATCGCCGGCATTCACATTGGGAATCTCGGTCACATCGATCAGTGTCTGATCCATGCAGATCCGTCCGATGACCGGGGCCTCCGCACCGTGGAGCAGGACCCTGCCATGGCCGCAGGACAGGGCGCGGGGGAGCCCGTCGGCATATCCGATGGCTAACACGGCGATCGTCTCGTCGCGCTGTGCCACGTGCTGCAGTCCATATCCCGCGCCTTCGCCCGCGCGCAGCTGCTTTGTCAGCACGACCCGCGCCTTGAGGGACAAAACCGGGCGCAGTGTGACGGGACAGCGTTCCAGATCGGTGCGATTGCTCAGGACCCCATAAAGGGCGATCCCCACGCGCGCGTAATCTCCCCCCAGCTCCGGGTAGTTCAGCAGACCATAGCTTGCCAGCAGGTGGGTCTTGCCGCAGCGATGGCCGCGTTTCTCCAGCTCGGAAACGACCTGGCGGAACGCTTCTCCCTGCATTTCAGTGTACTTCCGGTCCTCGGGAACGTTTGTATCAGCGCAGCACAGATGGGTGTACGCGCCCGTGACTTTCAGGTTTTTGCAGGAAAACACGCCGCAGAGCGCGTCAAGGCGTTCGGCGCGTTCTCCCAAACGGTGCATTCCCGTGTCGATCTTCAAATGCACCTTGATTTTTTTGCCGTATTGATCCAGAAGCTGGGCATAGGCGGAATCGACGACGGTCTGGGTCAGGCGGTACCGGCGCAGCAGGGGGATCTGCTCTGGGTGGGTATAGCCCAAGACCAGGATCTCACCCTTGACGCCACCCCGCCGCAGCTCCACGCCCTCTGAAACCGTGGCCACGCAGAAGGTGCGCACACCCAGACGGTTGAGTTCCCGGGAGACCGGCACCGCTCCGTGGCCGTATGCGTTTGCTTTGACCGCCGGCATGAGCTGGCAGCCCGGGGGCAGCAGTTCACGCAGAGCGTCAACGTTCTGCCGCAGATTCTCCCGGTCCAGTTCGATCCAGGCCCGGCCCATTTCAAAGTTCTTCCGAAGCAAACGGGAACTGATCCGCTCCAGCGCGATCCCAAACGCGGCGGACAGCAGGCAGACGGTGAGATAGTGGACCATGCTGTTTTCGATCAGCAGCCCTTCCAGATGGACGAGCTTTGCCGCGCCCCGTACCAGAATGATGAACATGGGATGGATGAGATACATCCACATTGATATTGTCCGCAAACGCTTTGAGGGGCGCAGCTCGACAGAAAGCAGAAGCGGAAACAGGAAGAACATGCAGGGCAGCAGAGCAAGGTACATGCTGTCATGGCGCTGCACGTCCAGATGGTGGAGTGTCAGGCCCTCGGCGATCATCGCCGCCATGGAGCAGAGGAAACCCGTAGTCGCGATCCCGCGGCGTGGCCGGACCCGCGTCATTTCAGCGCCCATCACAAGGAATATGGGGGCATAGAAAATGCCGTTTCGGGTGTAGGGAAACACGTGGAACATGGCGTCGAACACTGCCCGGAACACACGGCAGTCGGAGAAAAGGCCGTAGTAGCTGTCGCCCAGCAGACCGATGCCATATAAGGCCAGGGCGATCCCCAGAACGGCCCCAAAGGGCAGCTTACGGCTCAGCAGGAAAACCAGAAGCACCCCCAGCAGGGAGGCGGGAAGATACCACAGGTGATACAGCGTGCCGTCAAACAGGAGCATCCGGAGGATGTCCCAAACGCCCGCGCCGCGCAGTTGCCCCGCATAGAGGTTGACGGGCAGATAAAGGACCACGGCGATCCCGTAGAGAAGCAGCGCCTTTTTGAAAAACCGGCCCAGAGGCCGAAGATCCTTTGTATGTTCCGAGAGATACTGCGGCAAAAGGAAATAGCCGGTCACCATCAGGAAAAAGGGCACCGCAATGCGGGCGATGATCCGGGTCAGAACAAAATCTGCACCGGCGCTGAAGGAGGAGAGCGGCGAAGTATGAATGGCGATCACCAGCAGGGCGGCCGGGATCTTGAAAGCGTCCAATCCTCCAAACTGTCTGTTTTCCTCCATGCTATGCCCTCCACTCGGTGATGACATACCCGGTGCTGTTGTTGCCTGAAATGGTATAGGAAACGCAGTCGTCCACTTCCAGGCGGGTATCGGCCGCCTTGTCCGCCTCCAAATAGGAAATTTCGGCGCAAGTTTCCTTTCTCCAGTGGGTATACCACTTTTTCCCGTAGGGATAGTCTTTCAGAAACGAAATGTACTCCTCCAAAACAAACCCGTGCTGTTCCATGATCGCGGCGTGGGGCGTGCCGACATAGCGGAAATGCCACGGCTCCCAGGCAATTCCGGTGATGGCTTCTTTGCCGCAGGGATAGCGCTCCACAAAGCCATATGAAGCCATGTACTGGCGGAATACTTGACAGATGCCGGAGTACGGAAAATCAGGGCGGATGAAATCAATGTGTTCCTGGGTCCGAGCCAGGTCGATGGCGAGCCCGGTCTGGTGCTCGCTGTGGCCGGGCAGCGCCACAAACTGCTGCGTAAAGACCCTGCCGCTGTCCCGGAGAGACTGGGCGTAGATCTCCTGCTGCTCCTCCCGGGACCGCCAGCCGCTGACAGCGGTGATCTGCTTCCAGCCGTTCAGCTTGTCCATCAGGCGGGAGAGGGCCGCGGCGGCATGAGCCTCCAGTAAAACCTGCGGGGTCTTTGGATCAACAGCCAGGAGAGTATGCTCCCCGGCATCCTCATGGTATGGATGCTGGGCGTTCACTAAAATCAGGCTGCCGGTATGGATCTGTTCCCTCCGTAGGGTGACGGTCTTCATGGCTCCACCGCCAGCTCAATGGCGCGGGAGATGACCTGCTCAAAGGACATGCCGACGGCTTTCAGCATGGTGGGAAAGCGGCTGTGGGACGTGAAGCCCGGGATGGTATTGACTTCGTTGAATACGATCTCCCCGGAATCGCTGAGGAACAGGTCCACCCGTGCGAATCCCCGGCAGTCCAGGGCTTTGTAAATGGTTTTCGCCGTCTGCTTGACGCGCTCCGCGGTGGCGGCATCGATTCGGGCGGGAACGTGGATCGCGGAGGTCTTCAACGTGTACTTTTCCGTAAAATCAAAGAATCCGTCCGCAAGCTCGATCTCATCCACCTCGCCCACGGTCAGGGCGTCGTTTCCCAGCACGGCGCAGCCGACCTCAAAGCCGGTGATTGCCTCCTCGACGATTACACGGTCGTCATAGGAAAAAGCCGCCCGGATCGCGGCGGGGAGGGCGGGGCGATCCGACACCTTTGTGACGCCGAAGGACGACCCCGCCTTCACGGGCTTGACAAACAACGGATAGCCGAGCGCGTCGGCCTAGAACAGGGCTGCTTCGATATCCCCGTTCCGGTCCAGCACAAAGGAGCGCGGAACGGTGACGCCTGCGGCGTGGGCGAGCCTGTGTGCCCGGTCCTTGTCCATGCACAGCGCGGATGCGAGCACGCCACAGCCGACAAGGGGGATTCCGGCCAGGGCGAACAGGCCCTGCACTGTGCCGTCCTCGCCGTTTTGACCGTGGAGGACGGGGAAAGCGGCGTCGATGGGGAGCTTTTGGATTCCATCCTCTCCGTATGTCAGGATCACATGCTCGGAACGGTTGGGAGAGACTGTGGCAGGGGTGCAGTCGGCGTCGTTGTGCCAGGTGTCGTACGCGATCTTTTCCACACTGCCGTGAAAGTGAAACCAGTCTCCCTGTTTGGTAATGCCGATGAGGACAGGAGCGTATGCCTCCCGGTCCATGTGCCGGACCACCGCGCAGGCGGATTGCAGGGATACGCTGTATTCCGGGGAGCAGCCGCCGAAAATCACTGCGATCTTCTTTTGCTCGTTCATCATTTTTTCGTCCTTTCTGCCTGCAGACTGAAACAGCCTGTTTTTCTTCGGTATTCCTATCATACCAAAGAAAAACAGGCTGTTTTTTTAAGTAAAAGTGATTTAATTCTTACAATAAATAAACGTTATCTTGCAGTTTCCTTAATATTTCCTGTCGGATTAAGGCTCCAGAATCCTTCCGTCAGTGGAAATGACCACGACTCGCCACGGGAGAAACTTCCCGCTGTTCTGAAGGGCTTTTTTTACGGCGTTTTCAATGCCGCCGCAGCAGGGGACCTCCATGCGGGCGACCGTGACGCTTTTGATGTTGTTGGCGGAAATGATCTGGGTCAGCTTTTCGGCATAGTCCCCTTCGTCCAGCTTCGGACAGCCGATCAGCGTGATGTGATTGCGGATGAACTCTTGATGAAAGCTGCCGTAGGCGAAGGCGGTGCAGTCCGCGGCAACCAGCAGATTGGCATTCTCGAAATAGGGTGCCTTGACCGGCACCAGCTTGATCTGAACCGGCCATTGACGAAGTTGGCTAGTGACAGGCGCGGCGTTTTCCGGGCTGCAGACAGGGGGCTCCCGGCGGATGGCCTTGGACTGCGCCCCGGGGCAGCCGCAGGGCAGGGAAGCCGTCTTTTCCTGCTTGGCGGCGAGAACCGCCGCTTCGTTATAGGCGGGCGCCTCCCGCTCCTCGAACGTGATGGCGCCCGTGGGGCAGGCGGGAAGGCAGTCGCCCAGACCGTCGCAGTAATCCTCCCGCATCAGCTTAGCCTTTCCGTTCACCATCTCAATGGCTCCTTCGTGACAGGCATCGGCACAGGCCCCGCAGCCAATGCACGCTTCTTCATCGATCTTGATAATTTTCCGTTTCATGTTTTTCTCCCAAACTTTGTTTGTGTTGTTCGGTTTGACTGAACGGCTCTATCTTAGTATAATAGCAGCAAACTGTATGTTGAAATTTCAACAAATGGAGTGCATATGAAAAAATATTTGTCTGTATTGCGGAAATGTCCCTTGTTTCAGGGTTTTACCGAGGGCGAGCTCACGGAGATGCTGGGCTGCCTGGACGCAAAGACCGCCTGTTTTGCAAAAAGAGAGACCATTTTATCGGAGGGAGATCCGATCCATGCGCTCGGCATTGTCCTTTCCGGGAGTGTTCAGGTCGTTCAGGTGGACTATTTCGGGAACAGAAGCATCGTGACCAATCTGGAGCCCTCCGATCTGTTTGCGGAGTCCTTTGTCTGCGCCGGGGTCGAAAAAATGCCGGTGCAGGTGGCCTCCAATGAAGACGGCACGGCGGTGCTGTGGATCGACCGCCATCGGATCCTGCGGCCGTGCGGGAAGGACTGCGGGCTTCACCAGGGATTGATGGATAACCTGCTGAAGATCGCCGCAACGAAAAATCTTGTGCTCCATCAGAAGGTTGAGATCCTCTCCAAAAGGACCACAAGAGAGAAACTGATGGCATATCTGCTGCTGCAGGCGAAGAAAAACCACGCAAGCAGCTTTACAATCCCCTTTGACCGGCAGGAACTTGCGGACTATCTTGGGGTGGACCGAAGCGGCCTGTCCGCAGAGATCGGCAGGCTGCGCAGGGAAGGAATCTTCAACTGTGAGCGTAATCACTTTGAACTGCTGTAAAAGGAAAAGAGCGCCCGGCGGCGATGCCGTCGGGCGCTCTTGCTGGAAATGTTTTATTGGGCGTAAAATTCATCCACCGCCTGGAAGAAAGCGTCGATGTTTTCCCAGGGGGAGACGGGGGGAATATCGCAGCCGGAGGAAATGACGAAGTTGGGATAGCCGCAGCACTCGCCCATGACCCGCTTGGTGTCGGCCTTGATGCCCTCCACGGTGCCGTTGCGGAACTGGCTGACAGGGTCCACATTGCCCATGACCAGGACGTCGGCGGGCATCTGGGGCAGGATCTCCGCCATGGAGATGGCGTTGCCGAAGTGATAGCCCGCGGCGCCGATCTCCAGCAGCTGGGGGATCATCTTGTTGACGGCGGGACCGCAGTTATGATAGAGAACAATGAATTCGTCGTCCTGCACCGCGTCGACCAGCCGCTTGACGTAGGGAACGGAGAATTCGGCCGCCAGATCGGGGGAGAGCAGACCAGTGGCGGGCTCGGCCATCACGATGCCGTGGGCGCCCACAGCCTTATAGCCCTTGGCATAATTGATCAGGAAATCGGTGGCACGCTCCAGCACGGCGTGGACCATCTCAGGTTCCTCATAGCAATTGACCATAATGGTGGTCATGTCCATCAGGCGGCCCGCCAGGGAGAAGGGGCCGATGATGCCGGCAAAGACGGGACGGTCGGTAATGAGCTTGACGGCTTCGCCGATGGCGTCGATATACAGACCGGTACGGCCGTCGCCCACCTGAGGCTGCTTCATGGCCTCCAAATCCTCCACGCTCTCGGCGTCTGCCAGAACGGCGCCCACCACGGTGGGAACCTCGTCGTCGGAGACATGGATCGCCGCGCCGAAGGTTTCCGCCTCAACGGACAGGTCCATCATGGACAGGGCGGCGGCGGCGGGAGTGCGGTCGGCGATCGCCTTCATGCCCTTGGCCTGCAGTTCACTGCTGCTGATCAGCTCTTTGACAGTGATGCCCAGTAATTGAGTGGAGGGAAACGAGAGGACGGGCATGGCACGCTTGACGGGAGCGGCGATCTGGTCTTTGACCCATTGCTTCATATTCATAATAAAACCTCCATGCGCCTGATTGCGCTTATAATGGGATCTTCTGCTTTTTACTTTTCTTTATTAAACAGGATGCAGGTTGGATGCGGTAGGGGAAAAACAGATACTTTTGGTGTTTTTTTATGATAGATAATCCCGCATTGAAAATCGCAGGGGAAAAAATAATTTGGTGAAACCGGCTTGCTTGCTGGACTTTGTGGAACTTATGTAGTAAAATGAAAACATCAGAAAAAACGAAATCGTAAAAAATTACTATTAATATCTGTTTATTTATAGTGCAGGGCCGCGCAACGCCGTATAGTGATATTGAGGGGAGCGACATGAATCGTACTGCTGGTCAGGAAAATCTTTTTGATATGCACATTGCCCGGGAGATGGTGGATGCTTTTGTTTGCTCTACAGGTGTCAGCTGCCTCTTGACCGATGCGGAGGGCAGGGAGCTCTACCGGCGGGAGCCGGGTTATGAGTTGTATGCCCAATGCTGTAAGGTCATGGGGGATCAGGCCTGCAAACAGATCCACTTATACGGCGCCTGTGAGTCCGAACGCTTTGGAGGACGCTATTTTTACTTCTGTCCCATGGGAATGGGCTGCTTTGCGGCGCCCATTATTCTGGAAGGCAGAAGGGCGGGGGCGCTTGTGGCCGGACCGGTGCGGGTCATGGATCCGGAGGATCATCTGGCAAGTACACCGGCCTTACAATGTCTGTCTGGTAAGGAAAAAGCGGAGGAGGTCACAGAGCTTCTGCAGAAGTTTCCGCAGCGGGAGCCGGGCGATTTGAACCACATGGCGGCCCTTCTGCTTTCCGTGGCTCTGTATATCGGAGGCGAACGCCGCTCACTGCTGGAGCGGCGTCAGACGCAAGAACAGCATCGGGACATTGGAGAATACATGCAGCAGCTCAAGCTGGACGGAGTTCAGGCGGCCTATCCGCTGGACAAGGAGCAGGCGCTGATCCGGGCCATTACCGAGGGCGACCAGAGCGAGGCGCGCAGGTTGCTCAATGAGCTGCTGGGGCATATCTTTTTTTCCACCGGCGGGGATTTCGCCATCATGCGCGCCCGTTCTTTGGAACTGATGGCATTGCTTTCCCGCGCGGCCGCTGACGGAGGCGCCGACCTGGAACAGGTGCTTGCGCTCAATCAGCGCTTTCTCAAGGAGAGCGATTATCTGCGCTCCACCGACGAATTGACCGTGTGGCTGACCCGGGTCATCGAACGCTATGTGGCGCTTGTATTTGACCTGGTGGATGTCAAGCACAAGGATATCATTTATAAAGCCATCAACTACATGAAGCGCAATTTTACCGGAAAACTGACGCTGGAAGACACCGCACGCCATGTCGGTTTTTCGCCTACCTATTTCAGTAAAGTCTTTAAAGACGAGATGGGCACGACCTTTAACAACTACCTGGGGAATCTCCGCGTGGAGCGCAGCAAGATGCTGCTTTTGTCCGGAGAGCTTTCGGTGGGCGAGGTGTGTACCGCTGTGGGCTTTGAAGATCAAAGCTATTTCATCAAAGTGTTTCGCCGTTATACCGGCGTGACGCCAGGAAAATTCCGGAAGCAGCAGGGCCGTCTGGACAGCAAGAAGGAACACGGCTTTGTCGAAAAATAAATGGAGGAGAAAAAGATGAGCACATTGATTGAAATTTCCGAAGCCCTGCAGAAGGGGCGCGCCAAGCAGGTCAAGACTCTGGTCCCTCAGGCTTTGGAGGAGGGCATTCCTGCCCAGCAGATCCTGGAAGAGGGCCTTCTGGCCGGCATGGGCATCATCGGCGAGAAGTTCAAGAACAACGAAGTGTTCGTCCCCGAAGTGCTGGTGGCCGCACGTGCCATGAATGTGGGCGCCGAGCTGCTCAAACCCTACCTGACTGAGGCCGGCGTGGAGTCCAAGGGTAAGGTTTGCCTGGGTACCGTCAAGGGCGATCTGCACGACATCGGCAAGAATCTGGTGCGCATGATGTTCGAGGGCAAGGGCCTGGAAGTCATCGACCTGGGTGTGGATGTGGATGCCGAAACCTTTGTCCAGACCGCCATCGACAACGACTGCCAGATCATCGCCTGCTCCGCGCTGCTGACCACCACCATGTCCGCCATGGAGGATGTGGTCAACAAGGTCAAGGAAGCCGGCATTCGTGACAAGGTGAAGATCATGGTGGGCGGAGCCCCCGTTTCTGAGGCCTTCTGTAAGACCATCGGCGCGGACGCCTATACGCCCGACGCCGCTTCCGCCGCCGAAAAAGCGGTTGAGCTTCTGGCGTGAGTCTGTTATAATGACATAAAGCTTCGAGACGGGCGTCCCTCCCGAGGGACGCCCGTCCGTTTTTTAAAAAGTTTTTTATACCGGGAAAAGAGACAGTTTGGGCGGGGGAGCTCGAGGGGGCGGAGCCCGCCTCGAATGGGATCGAATCCCCCGCAAGCCTTGAAAGGGAAGGCTTGCGGCGAGCAAAGCGAGGACTTTTGCGCCGCATCGCGGCACAAAAGTAACGGGATTATGAACGCGTCCCTCCCGAGGCACGCCCGCTTTTGTATGTTTGAGGAAGGGGGACAGGCCGTGCTGATCGTGGTGACCGGCGGCGCCGGAAGCGGAAAATCTGAATTTGCCGAGGGGCTGATCACCGCTTCGGGGAATGGCACCCTCTGCTATCTGGCTACCATGCAGGTCTGGGACGACGAGTGCCGCCGCCGGGTGGAGCGCCACCGGCAGATGCGCGCAGGGAAAGGATTTGCCACTGTGGAATGTCCTCTTGATTTGGCCGAAGCGGCGGAGCAGGTGCCGCGGGGTGCTGCCGTGCTGCTGGAGGATCTGACCAATCTGGCCTCCAACGAGTGGTTTGGCGGCATCGGAGCGGAGCACATGGAGCACCATGTGCTGGAAGGTCTGGAGCGGGTCAGTGAACGAGCTGCCTTGACGGTCGTGGTCGCCAACGAGCTGTTTTCCGACGGAATCGAATATGACCCCGGGACCGCCCGCTTTTTAGACGCCCAGGGAAGGCTCAACCAGGCAATCTGTGAGCGGGCAGATCAGGTTTATGAAGTGGTGTGCGGGATACCCGTGTGCTGGAAGGGGGAGAGAAAATGAAGCTGCTGCGTTCCGTGTTCGCCGCGTTTACCATGTACTCCAAATTCCCGGCGCCCCGGGTGGAGTGGACAGCGGACACCATGGCCTGGGCGCTGTGCTTTTTTCCCCTTGTCGGCGCGGCCATCGGTCTGGTCCTGTTCCTTTGGCTCTGGCTGGCCGGCCTGCTGGGCCTGGGGACCGCCCTGACGGCGGCGGGCGCACTTCTGCTGCCCATCTTTCTGTCGGGAGGCATCCACCTGGACGGCCTTTGCGATACGGCGGACGCCCTCGGCTCCCATCAGAGCTGGGAGCGCAAGCTGGAGATTTTAAAGGACTCCCACATCGGCGCTTTTGGTGTCATCACCTGTGCGCTCTATCTGATCGCCTTTTTTGCCGTCTGGTGTGAGATCATACCCCTGGACAGACGCCTCATGGGGGCGGCAGCGCTGGTGCCGGTGCTGTCCCGCAGCTGCTCCGGATTGATGGCGGTCACCCTGCCCAATGCCCGGGGCGGCGGCCTTCTGGCCACCTTTACGCAGCCCATGGATCTGCCTAAGGCCCGGCTGGTGCTGGGGGCGTGGGCGCTCCTCAGCGCCGCCGCGATTATGGCCCTTGCGCCGCTGGCGGGGCTGGCGGCGGTGTGTGCCGCCGGCCTGGTGGTACTGTATTTTCGGGTCATGTCCCGCCGGCAGTTCGGCGGGATCACGGGGGACTTGGCTGGATTTTTTCTGCAGCTCTGCGAGCTGAGCTGTATCCTGGCCATGGTTGTAGTCCCCCAGATATGGGAGGTGCTGCGGGTATGGTTCTGATCGTAGGCGGGAAAGCCCAGGGCAAGCTGGACTATGTAAAGCGCGTGTTGGATGTTTCCGACGGAGAGATTGCCCGGGACGCGGACGCGGCGCGGACGGCCCGAGTGTTCGATGGCTGCAGCCGCTGGGTACGGATGTGCCTGCAGGCGGAGGAGGACCCGGACGCACAGATGGATGAACTGTTGGAAGCAAATCCCGGCCTGGTGCTCATTTTCGATGAGGTGGGCTGCGGTGTTGTGCCGGTGGACCGGGAAGAACGGCTCTGGCGAGAGCGGGTGGGGCGCATGACCTGCCGCCTGGCCCAAAGGGCCGAGCGCGTGGAGCGCATTTTGTGCGGCCTGCCTATGACGCTGAAAGGGGAAGGAACATGGAGCTGATCTTAGTCCGGCATGGAATTACCCAGGGCAATCTGGAGCGCCGGTTCATCGGCGTCACAGACCAACCCCTGACGCCGGAGGGGGAGGCTCTGGCCGCCCGCCGGGCGGAAGTGATCCCGGCAGTGGAGCATGTGTTCGTCAGCCCGCTGCGCCGCTGCCTGCGCACAGCGGAGATCCTCTGGCCACAGACGGAGCGCACCGTACTGCCCGAGCTGCGGGAAACCGATTTTGGACGCTTTGAGTGCAAGTGCCATGAGGACCTGGCGGACGATCCGGACTACTTGGCCTGGTTGGATACCGGCGGGACGAAGGACCTTCTCGGTACGGAGACCCTGGAACAGTGTGTCAGCCGTGTAGAGAAGGCTCTGCGGATCATTGTAGAAGCATGTAAGGTAAAAAAACTTAACAGAGTTGGCGTGGCGACCCATGGCGGTACCATTATGAATATTCTCTGGAAATTCGGACGTCCCGAGAGGGGGTATTATGATTGGATGACCCCAAACTGCGGCGGCTGGATCGTTTCCGTGTCGGAAAGTGATTTGACTTTACAGGTTTTGGGCCCTCTTGAGGATCTTTCACCCTGAGCAGGCACACGGTCTTATAAAAAATCGTCCCCGGTTCATGAACCGGGGACGATTTTGGTTATAGAGGGGTGAGAGTTTATTCTTCACTCTGCCAGTTTTTGCAGACATCCACCCACTGGCTGCTGCCGGAGTACTGCTCCAGCTCTGGAATCGTCAGCTCAATGGCGCTGTTGGCGCTGCCGCAGGCGGGAAAGACTGTCTGGAACCGCCTGAGGGACTCGTCCAGATAGACCGCGACACCATCCTTGACCGCGAAGGGACAGACGCCGCCCACCGCGTGGCCCACCAGCTCCACCACCTCGTCCGGGGTGAGCATTTTGGCCTTGGTGTGGAACTGCCCCTTGAATTTGCTGTTGTCCACCTTGGCGTCGCCTGCGGCGACGATCAGGATGGCGGCGTCGTCAACTTTGAAGGAGAGGGTCTTTGCGATACGCTCCGGCGCGCAGTGCAGGGCCTGGGCGGCCAGCTCCACTGTGGCGGAGGAGACGGAAAATTCCTGAATCCGGTCTTCGATCCCGAGAGATTTAAAATAAGTTCTGACAATTTCGATGGACATGGTTTTGGCTCCTGTTCTCAATGTTTTTTTGCGTTCTTGCGCTCCTCGCGTGCCTGCGCCAGACGCTCTTTCAGCTGCTTGCCGAATTCCCGCAGATCAGAAATATCCCGGTTGTAGGATTTGGAAGACATCAGCTGATACCGGTTGAGGAAACGGCGGGAATGATGTTCGGTCCGTTTCAGCAGCTCATCATAGGCTTTCTGAAGCTTGGCGGTATTTTCAGCGCGTTTTGCCTTCCGTTCACGGGAGCTGGCGGCAAGCTTTTCGGAAAGCTCCTCTCTGGCTTCCTGCAGGGAGTCCTCCAGCTCAGCACGCCCCAGTGCAAGCTGTACGCGCATCTCGTCCAATTTGCGCATCAGCTTGGCAGTCAAAGCCAGTTTGCGGATCGTGGTCACAGTATCGGCAACGAGAATGACTGCCAGGGCAATCGCAATGATGTATCGTGCAAGCTGGGGCACTTTCAGAACCAGACCGGAGACAACGGGATGGATCCAATACAGGATCAGATAAGCCAGCACGCCCCAAGTCAGGCTGACCCAAAGACAGATGCGGCCCTTCAGGTTGAATTTGTACATGCTGTAGTCCCAGTACTTGATGTGAGTGGTGGTCTCCAGAAACCAGCCGACAAAGTATTCCCAGGCGGACATGCATACCGTTGCAATGACATAGAATAGGACAGGGTAGTCCATAAAGGGGGCAAACCAGCAGATCATCATCAGCACGCCGACACCGTAAATGGGGCAGATGGGGCCCAGCAGAAAGCCGCGGGGGACCAGCCGCCGCTCGCCAATGGAGCAATAGACGGTTTCCATGCACCAGCCCAGGAAGGAATAGATGATAAAGTAGAGGAACAGAAGATGAAGGGGGTAGCCAAACAAGATCGGTTCGTGCATAACTTACTCCTTTGTATGTTCGCTTTCCAGCAGGGAGGACAAAAGGGTGCGGTAGATCCGGTCCGGGGAGGAGCGGAACGCGGCGGTCATCAGATCGGCCTGCTCCTGAGTCGGGGAATAGAGCTCCAGGGTCATCAGGTTGTCCTGATTGTCATCCAGGATCAAGCGGACGGTAAAGCCGCCGTTTTCGGGGCGGGGAAGGACCTCAGCACGGATCTGGGCCTCCTGACGCAGCCGGGCATTGAGCCGGGCGAGGTTGCGGTCACATTTTTGACGCACGGAAAAAGGAAGGCTCTCATCCCAGACAGCGCCGTTTTTGCGCCCTTTTTCCGTGATGGAATAGAGTCCTTCCTCCAGCAGCAAATGCTCCGACTCCACCAGCTCTGAAACCGCCTGGGTGAACAGAAAATAGTCCACACCTTCGTCGCACATGGCAAGGTCTGTCAGAGTGACAAAGTCAATAGGTGCCTCCGTACGGGCCAGCAGATAGAGAACCAAAAATTTGATATCCAGCTTATCATGGATAAAGCCATAGCGCGGCATTGATCTGTCTCCCTTCGTTTGGGACAAAGAAAATAGAACTTTGTCAATTATACCTGAAAAACCGGAGAAGGGCAAGCCGGAATTTCCGCGGCCCCCTGCGCATGACCAAGATGGAGTGCCGTGGGATTGAACCGCTTGACACAACGCCTTTCGGAGAGGTATTCTAAGTAAAAAGGAATAAACAGGAATTAAAAACAGGAATGTGAGGGTTTTCTATGAAACGAAAGGTCCTGGCGCTTTTGGCGGTATTTGCGCTGCTCCTGACGGCGTGCGGAGAGAGCGGGGGCGAGGTTCAGCCTACACCCGAACCTACGCCGACTCCACCGGTCAGCACATCTCCGCAGCCGACGCCGACCCCCGTCCCCACGCCCACGCCGGAACAGGAAGGCCCGGTCAATCCCTTGACCGGCCTGCCCATTGACGAGCAGTGGGTGAACGCGCGCCCGGTGGCAATCATGCTCAATAACCTGAAGCAGGCGATGCCGCAGTTGGGCGTTTCCCAGGCAGACATCATCTACGAGGTATTGGCGGAAGGCGGCATTACCCGCATGCTTGCGCTGTATCAGAGTGTGGAGGATGTGGGCCTGATCGGCTCGGTCCGCTCCGCCCGAACCTATTATCTGGAGCTGGCTCTGGGCCATGACGCGATCTATCTCCACGCCGGCGGCAGCCCGGACGCCTACAATAAGATCAAGGCCTGGAATGTGACGGCACTGGACTGCGTGAACGGCCCCTATGAAGGAAGCCTGTTCTGGCGGGACGCGGACCGGATCAAGAAGAATGGAATGGTGCACAGTGTCGTTACATCGGGCGAGACGATCCTGGAGTTGTTTCCGACCTACAGCTTCCGGCAGGAGCATGAGGAAGATTACGTTTATGAGATGCAGTTTTCCGAGGACGGAACCCCTGCCGATGGACAGCAGGCGCTGACGATCAGGGTGCCTTTCTCTTCCTATAAGACCGGTGTGTTTACTTATGATCCTGAATCCGGGAAGTACAGGGTAGAGGAATACGGCGCGGCGTACATCGACGGCAACACCGGCGAGCAGGTGTCCGTGACCAATGTGCTGGTGCTCAGGACTGACTGCAGCCTGATCCCGGGCGATGACGCAGGACGGATCACTGTGGACCTGAGCAGCGGGGGAGAGGGCTGGTACGCCTGCGGCGGCAAGATCATTCCCATCCGCTGGAGCAAGGGCGGAGTCAACGACCAATTGGTCTACACGACGCAGGCAGGCGACACGCTTACCCTGGGCGCTGGAACCAGCTATGTCAATATCATCCCGCTGTCAAATGAGATTACGGTAGAATAAGCAAAAAGAACTCCCGGCCGCAGGCCGGGAGTTCTTTTTGTTTAGGCGTAGAAGGAATGGGCGCCGATCGTAGCGACACAGGACTTGTTTCGGGAAGCCCAGGAACTGCAGCCCGCCCGGTTGAACCAGAGGGCATCGGGGAGAACCACGGCGCCGTCCAGACAGAGCTTGGCAGCGATCACACTCTCTGCGTTGGGTTCCTTGTAGATGCTGCCGCTGCTGGCAGGGGTGAACTGATTTTTCTGGAAGATGACCTCGTAGATCGTGTTGGGGAAGAGGGGGCTTTTGACCCGGTTGAGAATGACGTTGCCCACACCGATTTTTCCCGCGAGGGGCTGATTACCGCTTTCGGCGTAGATAATGTGGGAAAGCCAGTAGAGTGCGCCGGCATCGTAGTACTCATCGCCGGAGACGATGGCGCCGGTCCCGCTGCTGAGATAAATGCTGCCATCACTGGCATCCCACTGGACTTCAGCGCCCAGCGCCTGGGCCAGTACGCGCACGGGAAGCAGGGTGCTGTTGTTTTCAAAGCGTACCCCGTAGGGGAGGTAGAGGTAGCGGCCATTGGCCACAAGATAGCATTTGTCGGGGTAGATGGTGATGGTCAGTCCTTCAGCGGTCACGGCTGCATGGTCGCCTTCCCAGGTTACGGAGGCGTCGGGCCGCAGGGCCATGGTCACGCTGCGCAGGGAAACATAAGTGGTCTGCTCATAGACGGAGGGGGCTGCGCCTTCAATCACGACCCCGTCTGCCAGAACACGGGGGCCGTCCGATCCATTGGTTTGCTCATCCGAGACAAGTTCGTCCTCTGCGGTGTCAGCCTGCTGCTCTTCAGCAGCGGGCTCCTCGACAGCGGCAAGCTGTTCCGGGGAAGCGGACTCCGCGACGGCGGAACCCTCCAAAGCAGTGACCTGCTGCACTAAAACGCCCAGAAGAAAAACCAAGCTCAGGGCGAGGCAGGAGATCCGTTTTAACATGATTTGAATACACTCCTTGTTGCTGTTTTGCAAAGATTGTAACCACATTGTAACCTATTTGAAACCAAAAAGCAATAGAAAGTTTTGACGAATGATGCTCTACGTAAATTTGACCGCACCAATAGCTGCAAAAACCATAAAATGGGATGGAAGGAAACCACCACCATTTTCATTTCATTAGGAGGTATCACAATGCCTGAAAAGGTCGTGCCCGGCCCCGTGGGCGACGCTGCCTGTATTCGGGAGGCCGTGTGCATACACACGAAAAAGATCTTTGATTCCTGCCGGGACAAAGATTGCGTCGAAGACCTTCGCTTCTATCCGACTCAGCAGTCGCAGGCGGTGATCGACCGGGCGATCAGCGTAAAGGCCGGAAAGGCGGAGCTTCTGTACGTGTACATCGATGTGGAGCCTGTGGGCTTCAACAGGGGATTCTTCACCGTGGACGTACGCTATTTCTACCGGGTCACGGCGCACGCTTTCGTGGGCGCCGCCCGGCCGGTGGAGATCTGCGGACTGTGCGTCTTCGACAAGCGGGTCATCCTGTTCGGCAGCGAGGGTTCGGCCAAGATCTTCAGCTCCCAGACGGCGTTTGAAGGTTTGAACGAACAGAAGGGCAGCAAGAGCAATCTGCCCACAGCCGTCGTGGAAGCAGTCGATCCCCTGGTGCTCAACACCAAGCTGGTGGAGGTATGCGAATGCCGCGCCTGCGACAGCGAGCTGACCGAGATTCCGCCCTGTATCTGCGCCTGCTTTGGCAGCGATCTCTGCTTTGGCGGCGAGGGCAAACGGGTCTACGTGACTCTGGGCCAGTTTTCCATCATCCGCCTGGAGCGGGATACCCAACTGCTTATGCCCGCCTATGATTACTGCCTGCCCGACAAGGAGTGCAGCTGCGACAGCGGCTGCACGAAGGAAGAGGACCCCTGCGAGGTGTTCCGCCGGGTGCAGTTCCCCGTGGACGAATTCTTCCCGCCCAACAGCATGGGCTGCGGGGACAACTACAAAGAGATCCACGACTGCAGCGATTAAACAGCAAAAAGGAGCCGGAAATCCGGCTCCTTTTTGCTTGACAAAGGAAGGGTTCAGGAGGAGATGAACGTGTGACAGGTACCGCCGCTCCGAACGTGGCAGCGAACGGGCAGCGTGTCTTGTAGAACACCGCGTTGATACCCCGGAGGGGATCAGATGGCAAGTGCGGCGATCAGGCAGGAGGTGCACCGGATCAAGAAGGATAACTGTCACACCTTACGAAAGTTAGCTTAAACTAACTGCGATAAGATTACCATAGTTTTCTTTGGATGTCAACCACTAAAATCTTTTTTTCGGAAAAAATATGCCGCGCGGCGGGAGCGGCCCGTCGTGCGGCATATTCTTTGCGGATACCCGTTATTGGTTTGCCGGAATTGTCGCTTGTTCCTGCGCCACAAGCTGCTGTTTCCGGTCCAGTAAGCGCAGAAAATGGATCATGAAGGGAATGCTGATGGCTACCGTACAGGCGTCGCTTAGGGCCTGCGTCATCTGGATACCGAGCAGACCAATCACCGAGGGCAGGATCAGGATCAAAGGAATAAAAAAGATTCCCTGCCGGCAGGAAGCGAGAATGAGCGCATGGACAGACTGGCCCGTGCTCTGGAGCGAAAAATTTGCCAGGGTGCTGATCGTACTGAGTGGGAAGACGACGCATTGGAAACGCAGGGCCAGTGTGCCGATCTCGATGACAGCGGGGTCGTCCCGCCGGAAAGCGGTGATGATATGGGGAGCGGCCAGGAAAAAGCCCACACCGATCAGCAGCGTGGCCGCCAGGCACACTGCGCCGGAGAAGAAGGCGGCTTTCTTGACGCGGTCAAACCGTTTGGCACCGTAATTGAACGCGCATACCGGCTGATAGCCCTGCAGGAAACCGAGGGTAGCGCTGAAGATGAGCGCGACAATTTTAGAGACAATGCTCATGGCGGCGACGGCTGCGTCTCCGTAGAATCCGGCGGCACGGTTGAGCAGCATCGAGGAAATGCTGGAGAGGCCCTGACGGCTGAAGGAAGGCAGGCCGGTAAGGATGATGCGCCCATACACATGCGGCGTTCTGGCAACCCGGGTGATCCCCAGACGCAAATTGCTCTTTTTCAGGAGGAAGAAGGAAAGCAGAAGCAAAAAGCTGATGAGCTGGCTCAGAGCGGTGGCAAGAGCCGCGCCGGCTGTTTTTAGATCCAGTACGAAAATAAAGATGGGGTCCAGAATGATGTTCAGGATGCCGCCGGTGGAGATGCCGATGGTGGCCAGGGAGGACTTGCCCTCGCAGCGCAGAAGACAGTTCATGACAAAGGTTGCGCACATAAAGGGAGCCGCGAGCAGAATATAGCGCCCATATGCCAGAGCATAGGGAAGAATGGTTTCGGTGGCGCCCAGCAGACGCATCAGGTCTTCAATAAAGATATGCCCAAAAACGGCGAATAACAGGCCGATCGCAAAAGCGGTAAAGAAGGCGGTGCTGGCGCTGCAGTTAGCCGCTTTGGAGTCTTTGGCCCCCATTTGGCGGGCCAGAATATTGCCCGCGCCGGTCCCAAGCGTGAAGCCCACCGCCTGAAACACCGCCATCAGGGAAAAGACGACACCCACGGCGCCTGCGGCGCTGGTGCCTAGCTGAGAGACAAAATAAGTGTCCGCCATGTTGTAAATGGATGTGATGAGCATACTGAGAATCGAGGGGATGGCAAGACGGGTGACCAGCTTGGGGATGGGTGTTTCCGTCATTTTTTTGTGATGAGCGTCCAGACGAGCTTCGTCACTTTTTGAATCAATCAGCTTATTTTTCGACATATCTTCACTCATTTCAAAGGTGTTTTCTTATAATTTACACCCGAAATGTGACGAGGTCAAGCCTTTGCGCGAGGTTTCAGAAGCTTGACTGCGAAGAGGGGGTGTGCTATAGTTGGAAACAAAAAGAGGATAATTTGTTTCCAATGAAAGACAAGATCATTGAAGAATCCATCCGGAGCTTGCAGCAGGAAGGCTTGCGTTTTTCGGTGGATACGTTGGCTGAAAAGCTGAAAATATCAAAGAAAACAGTGTACAAGTATTTTCCGACCAAAGAGGCACTTGCTGCCGCGATGTATGAAAAATACTATACCGATCTAAATGACGAGATCCAACGGCTCGTGCAGAGGAACGCCTCGGCGGAGGAGCTGCTGCATTGTTATTTTGACTCCGCGCGGATGGTTCGAAAAGAGATTTTTAACAAGTATTGCCTGAACCGTGCGATCGGGGAATCTGCTTTGCAGCGTCATCTGGATGTCTGGAATCGGATCAAGGGGTATCTATGTCCTGCAATGTCTGACGCCGAGGCCGGAATTTATAAATTGATCTTAGACGGCGCGTTCGAAAAAGCGATGAGCAGTCATGTCGATCCTGACGCGCTGATCAGAATGTTGAGGAAACTGAAATGATTGTCCAGGTATTACGTGTTTTTGGAATTGTCTGTATTGCCTCTGTTGTAGGGAAGATTGCGGCGAAAGTCAGGCTGCCCGCGATCCTCGGATGGCTGGTCACGGGGGTCGTTTTTGGCCCTTATCTCGCCGGTGTCGTTACCGCTGAGATCCTGAATGCCCTTTGGTATAGAATTGCCATCAAAGTGTTTGAGTGTTTTGCCGGCGTGATGATCGGCAAGGAGATCATTTTTAAAAAGCTCGCAAAGACGGGAAAACAGATCGTCGGGATTACCTTCATTCAGTCCCTTGGCACATTCCTGGTCGTATCGCTGGTCTTTGCGGTGATCTTTCTGTGGATGGATATCCCGGTATACCTGGCATTTGTGTTTGGCGGGATCGCTCTGGCGACCGCGCCCGCACCGGCCCTTTCCATTGTAAATGAGTACCGCACGAGCGGGCCCGTGACCCGAACGCTCATTCCTCTGGCGGCAATTGACGATGTGATCGGCGTGGTGGTGTTTTTCTCCATCGTTTCGATTATCAGTTCGGTTATGGGGGCGGAATCGGAATCATTTCTTGTTGTGATCGCCTCTGTCTGTGCCCCGTTCGTCATCGGGATCGGGGTCGGATTTGCGGCGTCCGTGGTTATGAAAAGGGTAAAAAGCAAAACCGTAAACTTTGTTTTGCTGCTGTTTTTCCTCTGCCTTTCCACGGCGTTCGGAATTGTGGTTGATGTTCTCGTTTTTCACTCATTCAAGCTGAATTATATCCTGCTTGGGATGGCGTTCAGCGCCGCGCTGGTCAATTTTTTGCCGGAAGAAAAGAGTGGGGAAGTGCTGGAGAAGTATCGGCCGATCCTCAATGTGTCCCTGATTCTGGTCATCGTCAATCTGGGAATGCCGCTTGACTATCGCCTGATTGCCGGGGCCGGCCTGTTTACTGCCGTCTACATCCTTTCCCGCGCGGCGGGTAAGATCGGGTGCGCCTATCTGGGGGGAAAGCTGGTAAAAGCGCCGGACACGGTCACAAAATATCTGGGGTTCACGCTTCTGCCTCACTCAGGCGTTTCCCTTGTGTTCACGGGGATCGCGGCCACCACATTGAACGGGATCGACCCGAGCCTGGCGACGATCGTGCAGGGAACGATCGTCGCGGCGGCCATCATCAACGAGGTCATTGCGGTTATCATTGCCAAATATGCTTTTGTCTGGGCGGGTGAGATCCAGAAATAGGAGCGGCCAAAAAGTACGGGCGGCAGGGAAATTCCCTGCCGCCCGTTTTCACGAATGCGGAAAGACAGATCACATGTCGGTGGTGAGCACCTTTTTCAGATGGGCAAAGCGGGGGAGGGAATTCTCCCGGGGCAGGTCGGGCTCGCCCTGGATCAGAGGCAGCACATAGTCGATGAAGGGCTGCTCCACGCCGTTGCCGGCGGCGTTGATCCACTCACGGGGCACCTTCTTCTCCACGTTGGCCACATCGGTCAGGCCGATCAGGGCGGGCTGGCAGGCGTACTTGCCGCCCTCGCGGGTGCAGGAGAAGGCCACCATCTTGTCGGTGACACCGGCGACGGCCTGTTCCACCGCCGTGCGGCCGGCCATCTTGGCCTCCTCAATGTCGGTCAGGGAGGCCAGGTGGGCGCCGCAGCGCTGCAGCAGGGACAGCTCGATGCCGCGCACTTTGGCGCCGGTCTCCTGCTGGAGCCGTTCAGCCAAGCGGACAGCCAGGCCGCCCAGCTGCACATGGCCGAAGCCGTCGGTGGCGGAGGTCTCGCCCTCGGAGACAAAGGTGCCGTCGGCGTAGTGGATGCCCTCGGAGACCGCCACCATGCACTTGCCGGTGCGGTCATAAATGGCCTTCACGTCGGCCAGGAACTGGTCCATGTCGAAGTCCACCTCGGGCAGGTAGACCAGGTCGGGGCCGCAACCGGTCAGAGAGGCCAGGGCGGCGGAGCCGGCCAGCCAGCCCGCGTGGCGGCCCATGATCTCGATGACGGTCACCATGCCGGTGTCGTACACATGGGCGTCCTGCCAGACCTCGGCGCAGGAGGTGGCGATATACTTGGCGGCGGAGGCGAAGCCGGGGCAGTGGTCGGTGCCGAACAGGTCGTTGTCGATGGTCTTGGGCACGCCCATGATGCGGCACTCATAGCCCACTTTTTGCATGTACTTGGAGATTTTATTGCACGTGTCCATGGAGTCGTTGCCGCCATTGTAGAAGAAGTAGCGCACATCGTACTTCTTGAAAATTTCCAGAATGCGCTTGTAGTCGGTGTCGTCCTTGTCCGGATCGGCCAGCTTGTAGCGGCAGGAGCCCAGGGCAGAGGAGGGCGTATACTGCAGAAGGTCCAGCTCGGCAGGATCCTCCTGGCCCATGTCGTACAGCTTGTCATCCAAAACGCCCTTGATGCCGTGGGCCGCGCCCAGCACGCGGGTGATGCTGTCGCTGGCCAGCGCGGCCTGGATGACGCCCTGGGCACTGGCATTGATGACAGCGGTGGGGCCGCCGGACTGACCGATGATGCAGGTTCCTTTTAATTGACTCATATGAATAACCTCCCTGTAAAAGTTGCAAGATTTAACGCTACAATCATAACATGGACTCTTGCAATTATCAATCACAAATGGTAAAATTATTTGATTTCAAATGTAAGGAGATGTCCGTTATGCCCCTGGTAACTTCAAAAGAGATGTTTCAAAAGGCTTATGATGGCGGCTATGCCATCGGTGCGTTCAACGTCAACAACATGGAGATCGTTCAGGGTATCACCGAGGCGGCCAGAGAGGTGCACGCCCCTCTGATTCTGCAGGTGTCCAAGGGTGCCCGCGCCTATGCCAACCATACCTATCTGATCAAGCTGGTGGAGGCCGCTGTAATCGAGTGTCCCGATATCCCCATCGTCCTGCATCTGGATCACGGCCCTGACTTCGAGACCTGTAAGGCCTGCATCGACGGCGGTTTTACCTCCGTTATGATCGACGCCTCCTCCAAGCCCTTCCAGGAGAACATCGAGATCACCAAGAAGGTGGTGGAGTACGCCCACGACCACGGCGTGGTGGTCGAGGCCGAGCTGGGCACCCTGGCCGGCGTGGAAGATGAAGTGAAGGTCTCCGCCGAGGATTCCTCCTACACCCACCCCGAAGAGGTGGAGGAGTTTGTGACCAAGACCGGCTGTGACTCCCTGGCCATCGCCATCGGCACCAGCCACGGCGCCTACAAGTTCACGCCCGCCCAGTGCACCCGCAACGAGAAGGGCATCCTGGTTCCCCCGCCCCTGCGTTTCGACGTGTTGGAGGAGGTCTCCAAGCGTCTGCCCGGCTTCCCCATCGTCCTCCACGGTTCCTCCTCCGTGCCCCAGGAGTATGTGAAGATGATCAACGAGCACGGCGGCAAGATGCCTGACGCCATCGGCATTCCCGAGGAGCAGCTGCGCAAGGCCGCTTCCATGTCCGTGTGCAAGATCAACATTGACTCCGACCTGCGCCTGACCATGACCGGCACCATCCGCCAGTTCTTCGATGAGCACCCCGACAAGTTCGACCCCCGCGAGTATCTGAAGCCCGCCCGCGCCAACCTCAAGGAGCTGGTCAAGCACAAGCTGGTCAACGTGCTGGGCTGCGACGGAAAGGCTTGATTTCCTGCTGATATTCGGGTATAATACCGACAGTACGAATTTGGAGGTTTTTCAACCATGGCTCAGATTACCAAAGATACCATCATCGGCGATATTCTGGACATCGCTCCCGAGACCGCCCCTGCTTTCCTCTCCATCGGTATGCACTGCCTGGGCTGCCCTTCCGCCCGCGGCGAGACCGTGGAGGAGGCCTGCATGGTGCACGGCGTGGACGTTGACAGCCTGCTGGAGCAGATCAACGGCCTGATTGCCGCCGGAAAGTAAGGTTCTGAATGTGAAAAAAGGAGCGGCTTTGCCGCTCCTTTTTCCAATGTAACGCGGTTGGGAGGAACGAATATGGAGCTATCACCCCGCCTGCGCTCGGCGGCGGAGCTGGTGCCGCCCGGCGCACGCTTTGCCGACATCGGTACTGATCACGCCTATCTGCCCGTGTGGCTGATCCTGAATGGCGTGATCGACCATGCTATTGCCGCCGACCTGCGGCAGGGACCGCTGGACCGGGCGCGGGAGACGGCGGAAAAGTATTGCGTTTCCGACCGGATGGACTTCCGGCTGTGCGACGGCCTGACCGGCCTGCGCACGGACGAGGCCGATACCATCGCCATCGCCGGCATGGGAGGTGAGACCATTGCGAACATTCTGGCGGATGCCCCTTGGACAAAAGGGGAGGGGATCACCCTGATCCTGCAGCCCATGAGCTCCCAGCCGGACCTGCGCCAGTGGCTTTTCGAGAACGGCTATGTCATCGAAAAAGAGTGTATAGCCTGTGAAGATAAAACACTTTACACCATTATGCTGGTCAAAGCCGGACAGATGGAGAAGCTGACACCGGCGGAGCTGCTGGCCGGACGTCAGAGCAGTGATCCGCTGCGGGGAGAGTATCTGGACCGCATGATCGCCAAGGTGGGCCGTGCCCTGGAGGGGCAGCGTGCCGCCGCCCGCAGGGACGAGGCGGCGATCGGGCGGTCTGCTCAGATTCTGGACGGCCTGACCGCCATGAAAAAGGAGTGGGATGCATGGCAGCGGTAAAAGATGTCTATTGTTTCCTGGATAAAAAAGCGCCTTTCAGCTCCCAGCTCGGCTTTGACAATGCGGGCTTTTTGGTGGGCAGAAGCGACCGGCAGGTCACGCGTATTCTGGTGGCGCTGGACATCACGGAAGAAGTGGCAAAGGAAGCGGCGGAAGCCCGGGCGGAGCTGATCGTATCCCATCACCCGGTGATCTGGGATGGTGCAAAGTCCGTTACCGATGAGACTGTTTTGGGCCGGAAGCTGCTGGCGCTCATTACCAACGATATCGCCGCCATTTGTGCCCACACCAATCTGGACGCGGCTAAGGGCGGCGTTAACGACTGCCTGGCCGCTGCGCTGGGCCTGACCGATACCAGGCTGCTGAAGACCTACGGCGTTTATCAGGACGGCACGCCCTACGGCATCGAGCAGGTGGGTATTCTGCCCGGCGGACCGGTCTCCCTGGTGGAATTCGCTGCCGCGGTCAAGGAGAAGCTGGGCTCCAACGGCGTGCGCTATGTGGATGCCGGACGGCCGGTGAAAAAGGTCGCCGTGGGCGGCGGAAGCTGCTCCGGCTCCATGAAGGATGTCCTGGCCGCCGGGTGCGATACCTTCGTGACCGCCGACGTCAAATATGACGGCTTTCTGGATGCAAAGGCCATGGGCCTGAATCTGATCGACGCCGGACACTATCCCACGGAGAATGTGGTATGCCCTGTGCTGGCTTCCTGGCTGAAAGAGGGCTTCCCGGAGGTCGAAATTGTGCTCTCTAAATGCCATAAAGAGGTATTTTCTTATCTGTGACCCTTGCCAAGATCGAAAGCCTATGGTACAATATTTAGCGAATTTTTGAGAAGGGAAGGATATCATGTCCGGTCATTCCAAATGGCATAATATTCAGAAAACTAAAGGGGCTATGGACGCGAAGCGTTCCCAGGCCTTTACCAAGGTGGCCCGCGAGATTATCGTGGCCGTCAAGACCGGCGGAAGCGGCGACCCCGCCAACAACTCCCGCCTGGCCACCGTGATCGCCAAAGCCAAGGCGGTCAACATGCCTAACGACAATATCAAGCGCACCATCGAGAAGGCCCTGGGCGCCGGCGCCGGCGACAACTACGAGAACGTTACTTACGAGGGCTATGGCCCCTCCGGCGTTGCCGTCATCGTGGAGGCCCTGACCGATAACCGCAACCGCACCGCGCCCGAAGTGCGCCACCTGCTGGACAAGTACGGCAAGGGCCTAGGCGCCACCGGCTGCGTCTCCTGGTCCTTTGACCAGAAGGGCGTACTTGTCATGGAGCGGGAGGATCAGGACGAGGACACCGTCATGATGGACGCTCTGGATGCGGGCGCCGCCGATTTCGAGGCGGACGACGAGGTGTTCGAGATCACCACCGCGCCCGATGACTTCGGCACCGTGCTGGAGACTCTGCAGGATAAGGGTTACACCTTCCTGTCCGCCGCCGTGGAGATGGTTCCCCAGAACTACGTCAAGCTGGAGAACGAAGACGACATCCGGAACATGGAAAAGCTGATCGACCTGCTGGAGGACAACGACGATGTCCAGCATGTGTATCACAACTGGGATCAAGACTAAATTTCGTTTTGAAACCGGCAAATGAAACGCCTGCGCACCCCTTGCCCAAAGGGAGTTGATCTTCTTGACAAGGCGGAACGGAACCGGTATACTGACTGTGCAGTTTTGAGCAAAGGCGCTCCTCCCCAGGGCGGAGCGCCTTTCGCAGGTTTTATTGAAAATGGGTAATCATTCCAATGAACCCGGTGCAGAATAAACCAAGCGATTTTCATGGGGAAGGAGTGCCGCATATGGCATATACGAAGGAAGATATCATCCGCATCATCAAGGAAGAGAAGATCGAGTTTGTCCGTCTCCAGTTTACCGACATTTTCGGCATGCTGAAAAACGTGGCCATTACCGCCAAACAAGTCGAGAAGGCGCTGAACAATCAGATGATGTTCGACGGGTCATCGATCCAGGGATTCGTGCGCATCGATGAGTCCGACCAGTATCTCTATCCCGATTTGAATTCCTTTGTCATTTTTCCCTGGCAGCCGCAGTATGGTAAAGTAGCCCGCCTGATCTGCGATGTGTACAACACCGATGGCACACCCTTCGTCGGCGACCCCCGCGGCGTGCTGCAGCGAGCGCTGAAGAAGGCGGCCGATATGGGATACGACGCGTTCAACGTGGGCCCGGAGTGTGAGTTTTTCCTGTTCAAGACGGACGAGGAGGGAAAGCCGACCACCAAGACCAACGACGAGGCCAGTTACTTCGACCTGGGCCCTCTGGACCATGGCGAGGGTACCCGCCGGGAGATCTGTCTGGCGCTGGAGCAGATGGGATATGAAATCGAGGCAAGCCATCATGAGTGCGCCATGGGACAGCACGAGATCGACTTCAAGTACACCGGCGCCCTCCACGCTGCGGACAATATCATGACCTTTAAGCTGGCGGTCAAGACGCTGGCCCAGCAAAACGGCCTGCACGCGACCTTTATGCCCAAGCCTGTCTTTGGTCAGGCGGGCAACGGCATGCACACCAACATGTCCCTGTTCCGGGACGGAAAAAATGTTTTCTATGATCCGAACGGCGAGAAGGGCCTGTCCAAGGTGGCATACAACTTTATCGCCGGTATCCTGTACCACATGAAGGGCATGACCGCCATTACCAACCCGCTGGTCAACTCCTACAAGCGTCTGGTGCCCGGGTTCGAGGCCCCCTGCTATATGGCCTGGTCCGCCTCCAACCGCTCCACCCTGATCCGGATCCCCGCGTCCCGCGGCCAGTCCACCCGCGTGGAGCTGCGCTGCCCCGACCCCTGCTGCAACCCCTATTTGGAGCTGGCCGTCTGCCTGGCAGCCGGCCTGGACGGTATCGAGAAGAATATGACCCCGCCCGCTGAGATCACGGAAAATATCTTTGCCATGAGCGCCGCTGACCGTGAGGCCAAGGGCATCGAGGCGCTGCCCGGCTCCTTGGAGGAGGCCATCCGGGAGCTGAAAAAGGATCAGCTGATCCTGGATACGCTGGGCCCCCACGTTGCCCAGAACTATATCGAGGGCAAGATGAAGGAGTGGGATGAGTACCGCACCCATGTCACCACCTGGGAGCGGGAGAAATATATCATCAACTATTAAGATCCACGATCCAATTGAATATCCGATCCCGACACAGGGAGGTATGGAATGCTGCGTTTCACCAAGATGGAAGGCTTGGGCAACGACTATGTCTATGTCAACTGCCTGGAACGCACGCCAGAGAACCTGCCAAACTTGGCGATACGCATCTCCGACCGCCATTTCGGCGTGGGGGCCGACGGCCTGATCTGCATCTGCCCCTCGGAGTGCGCGGATGTGAAAATGCGGATGTTTAACGCCGACGGCTCCGAAGGGGAGATGTGCGGCAACGGCATCCGCTGCGTAGGGAAATTTGTCTATGACAAGGGTCTGGTTTCCAAGACCACGCTGGCCGTGGAGACCCTGGCGGGGATCAAGACGCTGAAGCTGTCACTGAAAGACGGCTTCGTGTCCGCCGTGACGGTGGATATGGGAGAACCGTGTCTAAGCCCGGAAACAGAAATTGCTGTAAAGGGAATAACCTATACAGTGTATCCCGCATCCATGGGCAATCCGCACGCGGTGGTCTGCCTGCCGGAGATCGGCAAGCTGGACCTGGAGGATCTGGGCCCGCATTTTGAATGCCACCCCATGTTTCCCAACCGGACCAACACGGAATTTGTCGAGGTCCTGGACCGCACCCACCTGAACATGCGGGTGTGGGAGCGGGGGAGCGGAGAGACTTTGGCCTGCGGGACGGGGGCCTGCGCGGCTCTGGCAGTGACGGCCTCCTTGGGTTCGTGTGAGCGTGAAGCTGTCGTCCATCTGTTGGGCGGTGATTTAAGCATCCGTTGGTCGGAAGAAGATGGACATATCTATATGACCGGACCGGCCAAAACGGTATTTGAAGGAGAACTGACAAACCAATGAAGATTAACGAGAATTACCAGAAGCTGCCCGGAAGCTATCTCTTCTCCGAGGTCGGCCGCCGGGCGAACGCCTATGCCGCCGCACATCCCGAGAAAAAGATTATCAAGCTGGGCATCGGTGATGTGACCCGCCCGCTGCCCGCTGCGGTGCTGGAGGCCATGCACAAGGCTGTGGACGAGATGGGCCGCAGCGAGACCTTCCGGGGCTACGGCCCGGAGCAGGGCTATGATTTCCTGCGCGAAGCCATCGTGCAGAATGACTATGCCGCCCGGGGCATCCAGCTGGATGCCGATGAAATTTTTGTCTCGGACGGCGCCAAGAGCGACTGCGGCAATATCGGGGACATTTTCGGCCTGGACAACGTCGTGGCTGTGTGCGACCCGGTGTACCCGGTTTATGTGGATACCAACGCCATGGCCGGCCGGGCAGGGGAGTACAATGAGCAGACCGGCATGTGGACCAAGCTGCACTACATGCCCTGCACCGCGGAGAACGGTTTTTCCCCGGAGATTCCGAACTGTAAAGTAGATATTATTTACCTCTGCTTCCCCAACAATCCCACGGGAGCTGTGGCCACCCGGGCGCAGCTGAAGGCCTGGGTGGACTACGCCAATGCCAACGGCTCGGTCATCCTGTATGACTCCGCTTATGAGGCATTCATTACGGAAGAGGACATTCCGCGCTCCATCTTTGAGATTGAAGGCGCGAAGACCTGCGCCATCGAATTCCGCTCCTTCTCCAAGACCGCTGGCTTTACTGGTACCCGCTGCGCCTATACCGTGGTGCCCAAGCAGTTGCAGCGGGGCGGAGCCAGCCTGAATGCCATGTGGAACCGCCGCCAGTGCACCAAATTCAACGGCGTTCCCTACATCACCCAGCGGGGCGCCGAGGCGGTCTACTCCCCGGAAGGTAAGATCCAGGTCCGGGAGAATCTGGCGTTCTATCAGAAAAACGCCAAGGTCATTTTTGAGGGGTTGAAGAGCGCCGGACTGACCGTGTCCGGCGGCGTCAACTCCCCCTACATCTGGTGCAAGACGCCTGATGGGCTGGGCTCCTGGGAGTTCTTCGACAAGCTGCTGGAGCAGGCCAACGTAGTCACCACCCCCGGTGCCGGGTTCGGCCCCAGCGGCGAGGGCTATATCCGCCTGACCGCCTTTGGCGGCGCGGAGGCCACCGAGGAAGCGGTGGCGCGCATCAAAGCGATCCTGTAATTCTATCTGTCAATGAAAACAGACCTGCGGCCGCAGGTCTGTTTTTGTCTGCCTTCTCAATTTGTTACTGTTTTTTTCCGCCGGTGGGTTTCCCCTGCAGCTCGTCATGCATATCCAGGATGGCCTGGGAGGCAAGCTCGAAGTCCTGGATCTCGGAATAGTTCTCCTGTAGTTCGCTGTGCTCCAGATCCATAAAGGAGTCGGGCTTGCTCTTGTAGGCCAGCTTCAAAAGAATCGGGGAGACGATGACGGTGACGGTGACCATCAGGACGATGGGGGCCATAAACGCGGTGTTCATCAGACCGGCGGACACGCCTTTGTTGGCAACGATCAGCGCCACTTCGCCGCGGCTGACCATGCCGATCCCGATGCGCAGGGAGTCTTTATTGCTGTATTTGCAGAGCTTGGCGCCCAGACCGCAGCCCACCATTTTGCTGACGATGGCCACAAGGATGAGCAGCACCGTAAAGAGAATGATGGACGGTGTCCACTTGGGAAGCACCACCTGGATGCCGATGCTGGCGAAGAAGACCGGGGAGAGGAACATATAGGACAAAATATCGCATCGGGATGCCACATAGGTGACCCGGGTAGTGCCGGAGATGATCAGACCGGCGATGAAAGCTCCGGTGATATCGGCCACGCCGAAGAAGTGTTCAGACACGAAGGCGTACAGAAAACCAAAGGCGAGGGCGATGATAGCGAATCGTCTGCGGTCCCAAGAGGCGGAGTCCATCCACTTTTGGATGACCTTGTGCAGGAAGATTCCCAGAATGATGCTGATCGCAAAGAAGGCAATGATCTTTCCCACTACCAGGAGCAGACTGACCGACTGGTCACTGAGGCCGGTCACGATGGTCAACGCCATAAGACCTAATACATCGTCGATGATCGCCGCGCCCAAGATGGCGTTGCTGGCTTTGGTGGACAGCTTGCCCATTTCCTTTAAGGTTTCCACGGTAATGGACACCGAGGTGGCCGTCAGCACGACACCCACGAACAGGTTTTCCAGAAACGCCGCATCGTGGCCGCGATTAAAGATGGCTGCCACAGCGTAGCCGCTCAAAAGCGGGATGACAACACCGATCAGCGCAATGACGAAAGAAGCCTTGCCGGAACGTTTCAGCTCCTGCAGATCTGTTTCCAGACCGGCGCTGAACATCAGCACGATGACGCCCAATTCCGATACACAGCTGAGAAATTCCGTGGGCTGCAGGATACCTAAGAAACTGGGGCCAAGCAGCAGTCCTGCCACCAGGGCACCCACGACTTGCGGCATATTGTAGCGCTTGGTCAGAATGGAAAGAGCTTTCGTGGCAAACAGAATAATTGCGATATCGAAGATAAAACGATACTCCATGCCGAACCCTCCTGATAGAAAATGCGGTTTTGAACAGACATTTAGTATAAGTTTTTTGGCCAGGAAAAAGCAAGAGATAAATTGATGAATTGCACAAAATAAAAACGGAATAATTGTGCATATTTACAATTAAATCCTTTTGAACAGACACTATTCTTTTTCGTTTGGAAATATGGTATAATATACTCGAATTATTATATGGACCGAAAGCATGGAGGCGGAACATGGAGCGACTGGACGCCCTGAAAGCCAAACTGAATCAAATATCTCCTGCCCTGGAACTGCTGGAGCAGGAGCCGATGAGCCGTCATACCACGTTTCGGGTGGGCGGACCCGTTTCCCTGATGGCGCTGCCCCGGTCTGCACAGCAGGCCGCCGAGGCGGTGAGTGCGGCGGCAGAGGAGGGGATCACCCCCTTTTTTCTGGGCAACGGCTCCAATCTCCTGGTTCCCGACGAGGGGATCGACGCCTTTGTGATCAAGACAGCCAACGGCCTGTGTAATGTTATGGCGGAGGGGACCTGTATCACGGCGGAGAGCGGCATTTTGCTCTCCCGTCTGGCTGTCTTTGCCCGGGACTGCGGCCTGACCGGCCTGGAATTTGCCCACGGTATTCCGGGCAGTCTGGGCGGCGCTGTGACGATGAACGCCGGCGCCTATGACGGAGAGATGGCGCAGGTCGTTTCCGAGGTGACCTATTTGAACATTGCAGGCCAGGTGGAGACGACGAACCGGTTTGATTTCTCCTACCGGCACAGCGCCTTCTCCGATGGAAAGCGGCTGATTCTGGGGGCGCGAATGCAGCTTCAAAAAGGAGACCCGGACGCGATCCGGGAGCGCATGGAGGAGCTGATGGAGCGCCGCAGGAGCAAGCAGCCGTTGGAGTGGCCCAGTGCGGGCTCCACCTTTAAGCGGCCGCAGGGATATTTTGCCGCCGCGCTGATCGACCAGTGCGGTCTGAAAGGGCTGACCGTAGGCGGCGCCCAGGTATCGGAAAAGCACGCGGGCTTTGTGGTCAACAAGGGCGGCGCCACCTGCGCCGATATCCTGGAGCTGATGGACCAGGTTCGCAGACGGGTGTTTGACCAGACCGGCGTGACCTTGGAACCGGAAGTCAAGCTGCTGGGGAGGTAACGGCATGAATTTTGTCATTGTATCCGGGCTGTCCGGGGCGGGAAAAAGTAAAACGGTCTCCTTTTTGGAGGACATCGGCTATTATTGCGTGGATAATCTGCCCGCGGCCCTGATCCCCAAATTTGCCGAACTGTGTATGGCGGGTACCGGAAAGCATGACCGGGTGGCGGTGGTGACCGACATCCGGGGCGGGCAGACCTTTGACGGGCTGTTTGACGCCCTGGAAGAGCTGCGTGCCATGAACTGCGAATACAAGATCCTGTTTGTAGAGGCGTCCACCGAGACCATCATCAAGCGGTACAAGGAGACCCGGCGCAGTCATCCCCTGGCCCGCAGCGGGCGGTCCCTGGACGAAGTGGTGGCGCAGGAGCGCTCCGCCCTGGAGCCGGTGCGGAAGCGGGCTGAGTACATCATTGACACGACGGCCCTCTCTACAGCCAAGCTACGGGGAGAGGTACTGCGCCTGTTCGGCTCCGAGGACGTCAGTACATCCATGAGCGTGTCGGTCATCTCCTTCGGCTTTAAATATGGGGTCCCTATCGAGGCCGATCTGGTGTTTGATGTGCGCTTCCTGCCCAACCCGTATTACATCGCTGAGCTGAGAAACCAGACGGGCCTGGACGAGGGCGTGCGGAATTTCGTATTTGGTTATCAGCAGACCCTGGATTTTATGAGCAAACTGGAAGACCTGATCGCCTTCCTGCTGCCCCACTATGTGGAGGAAGGGAAGACCGCCCTGGTCATCGCCGTGGGCTGCACCGGCGGACGGCACCGCTCGGTGGCCATTACCCGCGCCTTGGCCGAGTTTATCCGGCAGAAGGGATACAATGCGGCGGAAAACCACCGGGATATGACGAGGGCCTGAGTGATGGATCAATTGACCAGAGGACCGAAAATCGTCGCCATCGGCGGCGGAAACGGCCTTTCCACCATGCTGCGGGGGCTGAAAGCCTATACCCGCAATCTGACCGCCATCGTGACCGTAGCGGACGACGGCGGCGGCTCCGGAATGCTGCGGCAGGATCTGGGAATGCCCCCTCCGGGGGACATTCGGAATTGTATGCAGGCGCTGGCCAATGTGGAACCGGTCATGGAGCAGTTGTTGGCCTACCGCTTTACCGAGGGCAGTCTGACGGGCCAGTCCTTCGGAAATCTGCTGCTGGCCGCTTTGAACGGCATCTCGGACTCCTTTGATCAGGCGGTAGCCCGCATGAGCGAGGTCCTGGCCATTACCGGCCGGGTGCTGCCGGTCACCAACTCCGACGTACAGCTGGAGGCCATCTTTGAAAACGGCAGCCGTGTCGTGGGGGAGTCCAAGATCTTTCAGTTTAAAAAGGAGCAGGACTGCCGCATTAAGCAGGTGCGCCTTCTGCCTGAGCATCCTCCCGCCCTGCCGGAGGCGCTGCGGGCCATCGGAGAAGCCGACCTGATTCTGCTGGGACCGGGCAGCCTGTATACCAGTGTCATCCCCAACCTTCTGGTGGACGGGATCGTGGAGGCAGTGTGCGCCTCCTCCGCTCTGAAGCTGTACATCTGCAATATTATGACCCAAGACGGGGAGACGGAGGGAATGACTGCCTCCGACCATGTGGCCGCATTGCTCCGCCATGGCGCGCCCGGCCTGGTGGATATCTGCATGGCGAATTCGGCCACTGTGCGCCCCGGCCTGGTGGAGCGCTACCGGGCGGAGGATGCCGCCCCCATCGTGGTGGACCGTGCCGCGGTGGAAGCCCTGGGGGTGGAACTGGTGGAGCGTCCGCTGGCCTCCGAGACATCGGACTACGCCCGCCACTCTTCGGCGCGGCTGGCCCAGGCCATCCTGGAGCTCTACCGGGAGCGGGCCGAGACCAAGGTCTTTTAGATGGGAAAGAGGGATGGATATGTCCTTTTCCGCTGAGATCAAGCGGGAACTCTGTAAAACGGCCCTGAACCGGAAATGCTGCGCGCAGGCGGAGGCATACGGTGTTTTGCTCTACTGCAGCAGCTTTCGGAGAGACGGAATCCGCATCGTGACCGAGTCGGAGGCCTTTGCCGCCCGGTTGCCTCTTCTGTTTAAAAAGGCGTTTCAGCTGGAGTTTGACCAGCTGCCCCCAGACCGCCCGGGAAAGCGCGCGTTTCTGATCACGGATCCGGCCAAGATCACGGCCATTGGGGACACCTATGGCTATGACCCCGGAGAGAGCGTGGCTCTGCACATCAATTTCGGCGTGCTGGAGGAGGACCACTGCCGCACAGCCTTTTTCCGGGGTGCCTTTTTGGCCGGGGGATCGGTGACGGATCCGGACAAGGGCTACCACCTGGAGCTTGTCACTTCCCACTACAATGTAGGGCGGGAGATGCCCGCTCTGCTGCGGGAGTCCGGGTTTGAGCCGAAATCGGTGGAGCGCAAGGCCAATTATGTGACATATTTTAAGCAGAGTGAGTACATTGAGGATTTCCTGACTGCCATTGGATCCCCGGTGGCAGCCATGGGGATCATGAATGCCAAGGTGGAGAAGTATCTGCGGGGCAGCGTCAACCGCCGGGTCAACTGCGACGCAGCCAACCTGGACAAGACCGTGGACGCCGCCCAGGGCCAGATCGAGGCCATCCGCCGGTTGGAGGAACGCGGCGTGTTGGACGAGCTGCCGGACAAGCTGAAGGAGGCCGCCTTCCTGCGCCGGGAAAACCCGGAGCTGACCCTGACCCAGCTGGCCACCCTGTGTAATCCGCCTGTGACGAAATCCGCCCTGAACCACCGTCTGCGCAAGCTGATGGAGCTGGCGCGGCAGCCATAAGAGGAGGATGTTCAATGAACGTGAACCGAAAGTGGAAAAAACAGCTTTTGATCTGCGTCGTGATTTTCCTGGTCCTGCTGGCAGTGGGGTACCTGCTGCGCAGCGGCTTCATCATTGTACTGGGCATCATCGTGGTGTGCATAAGCGCGGTGGTGGCCGAGCGCGGCCTGCGCTGCCCCGCCTGCAAGGAATCCCTGTTCAAGCAGGCCATGGAGCGCGGCGCGGTGGATTTTGAGTGCCCCAAGTGCGGCGAGAAGATCCACATGAAATAAGCAAACCTTGTAAAGTATCCCTGAGGAGTGAAAACCGATGTCCTTTGTCCATCTCCATGTCCATACGGAATACAGCCTCCTGGACGGCGCGTGCCGGATCAAGGGGCTTGCCAAGCGTGCCCGGGAACTGGGACAGAGCGCGGTGGCCGTGACCGATCACGGCGTGATGTATGGTGCCATCGATTTTTACCGGGCCTGCAAGGCGGAAGGGGTCAAGCCCATCATCGGCTGTGAGGTGTATGTGGCCGCCCGCACCCGCTTTGACCGCATCCATGAGCTGGACGCCGAGTCCCGTCACCTGGTGCTGCTCTGCCGCAACGAGACGGGCTACCGCAACCTGAGCTATATGGTGTCCAAGTCCTTCACCGAGGGCTTTTACATCAAGCCCCGTATTGATCTGGAGCTGCTGCGCGCGCACAGCGAGGGCCTGATCGCCCTGTCCGCCTGCCTGGCGGGGGAGATTCCCCGGCGCCTGCTCAACGGCGACTATGAGGGGGCGAAAGCTCACGCACTGGAGATGCGGGACATCTTCGGCCCGGACGGCTATTATCTGGAATTGCAGGACCATAATCTGCCGGAGGATGCCCAAGTCACCGCCGGTATCATTCGTCTGCACCAGGAGACCGGGATTCCGCTGGTGGCTACCAATGACGCCCACTATCTGACACGGGAGGACGCCCGGCTGCAGGATGTGCTTATGTGCATCCAGATGGGTAAGACCGTGGACGACCCGGACCGCATGAAGTTTGAGACCGACGAGTTTTATATCAAGTCCACCGAGGAGATGCAGGCGTTGTTCTCCCAATGGCCTGAGGCCATTGAAAACACCGGCCGCATCGCGGACGCCTGCAACCTGGACTTTGTGTTCGGAGAGCACCACCTGCCGGAATTCAAGCTGCCGGAAGGGGAGACCGACAGCGACTCCTATTTTGAAAAGCTCTGCCTGCAGGGCTTTGAGCGCCGCTACCCTCAGGGCGGGGAAGAGCTGAAGGAGCGCCTGCGCTTTGAGATGAACATGATCCGCAAGATGGGATTTGTGGATTATTTTCTGATCGTTTCCGATTTTATCGGCTTCGCCAAAAGCCAGCAGATCCCGGTGGGGCCGGGGCGCGGCTCGGCGGCGGGCAGCATGGTGTCCTACTGCATGAATATCACGGACGTGGACCCCATCAAATATAACCTCTATTTCGAACGCTTCCTGAACCCGGAGCGGGTCACCATGCCCGATATTGACATCGACTTCTGTATCCGCCGCCGGCAGGAGGTCATTGACTATGTGACCCGGAAATACGGCGCCGACCACGTGGCCCAGATCGTGACCTTCGGCACGATGAAAGCCCGCGCCGCCGTGCGCGACGTGGCCCGCGCCCTGTCTTTTCCCTATGCGGAGGCGGACGCCATCGCCAAGCAGGTGCCCTTCGCCCTGAATATGACCCTGGAAAACGCCCTGAAGCTGTCCAAGCCCCTGCGGGACCAATATGAGGGGGATGAGCGGGTCAAGAATCTGATCGACACCGCCATGGCGCTGGAGGGAATGCCCCGCAACGCCTCTACCCACGCCGCCGGCGTGGTCATCACCCGCAAGCCCGTCTACGAATACGTGCCGCTGGCCACTAATGACGACCTGCCCGTGACCCAGTACACCATGACCACTCTGGAGGAACTGGGCCTGCTGAAAATGGACTTTCTGGGTCTGCGCAACCTGACCATTCTGGACGACGCGGTGCGCATGGTGCGCCAAAGTGAACCCGACTTTTCTCTGGCGGACATCCCGGACGACGACCCCCAGGTGTTCCAGATGCTGTCGGACGGCCGCACCTCCGGCGTGTTCCAGATGGAATCGGCCGGCATGACCGGCGTGTGCGTGGGCCTCAAGCCGCAGAGCATTGAGGATATCACCGCCATCATCGCCCTGTACCGTCCCGGACCCATGGACTCCATCCCCCGGTTCATCGAGTGCAAGCAGCACCCGGAACGGGTGGCCTATAAGCACCCCATGCTGGAGCCCATTCTGTCCCCGACCTACGGCTGTATCGTCTACCAGGAGCAGGTCATCCAGATCTTCCAGCAGCTGGGCGGCTACTCCCTGGGCCAGGCCGACATGGTGCGCCGGGCCATGAGCAAAAAGAAGGTCAAGGATATCGAGAAAGAGCGGGAGGCCTTCCTCCACGGCGACCCGGCCCGGGGCATCGACGGCTGTGTACACCGGGGCGTGCCGGAGACCGTGGGACAGGCCATCTACGACGAGATCTACGACTTTGCCAACTATGCCTTTAACAAGGCCCACGCGGTCTGCTATGCCATTGTGGCTTACCAGACCGCCTGGTTCAAATGCCACCACACCCGGGAGTACATGGCCGCTCTGCTGACCTCGGTGCTGGATTCCCAGGATAAGGTGGCGGAGTATATCGGGGAGTGCAAGGACAACGGTATTCAGCTGCTGCCTCCCGACATCAACGAGTCCGGCGCCACCTTCACCGTGGCCGGTGAGAATATCCGCTTTGGCCTTGCTGCCCTGAAGGGGGTCGGCCGGGGATTTACAGATGCCGTCCTGGCAGAACGTGAAAAGGGAGGTCCCTTTACAGATTTTCCCGACTTTTGCTCCCGCATGTTTGATCAGGCACTGAACAGCCGGGTGCTGGAATCGCTGATCAAGTGCGGCGCTTTTGACAAGATGGGCTATAAACGCTCCCAGCTCCTGGACGCCGCGGCGTCCCTGATGGACTCCATCGCCCAGAACCGGCGCAAGAACTTGGAGGGCCAGTTTGACCTGTTCGGCGGCGGGGGAGATGTGCCCACCACACCGGCCCTGCGCCTGAATCCTGCCCTGCCGGAGTTTTCCCGCCGGGAACTGATGGCGATGGAGAAGGAGACCACCGGACTGTACCTGACCGGACACCCTATGGATGAGTACCGGGAAGCAGCCAAAGCCTGCCGCGCCGTCTCCATTGGAGCCATTATGGCTGACTTTGACCGGGAGGACGGCCCCCAGACCTTCCGTGACGAGCAGCGTGTGGTCATTGCGGGTGTGGTGGCCTCCGCCAAAACCAAGACCACGAAGAACAACACCCTGATGGCCTATGTCACGCTGGAGGATGACACCGCCTCCATGGAGCTGCTGGTGTTTTCCCGCACCCTGAACGAATGCTCCCCCTATCTGAAGGAGGGAATGCCGGTGGCGGCGCGGGGGAAGCTGTCCGTCCGGGATGAAAAAGCGCCGCAGCTTCTCTGTGACAGCCTGACGCCCCTGTCTGAACCGCCGGAGGAAAGCGGACAAGCAAAAAAGCTTTACATACGTGTTCCCTCCGAGGGACCGCTGCTGGAAAAGATCAAGCTTGTCTTCTCCATGTTCCCCGGTGAGGAGCAGGCAGTCATCGTGCTGGCGGATACCCGCAAAAAGCTGGGCACACGCTGTCAGATCCACGACGCGCTGGTGGAAGACCTGCGGGAGCGGCTGGGCGAAGAAAATGTCGTGGTCAAATAAGAGACGAAAAAGCCGGTTCGTGAGAACCTTTGCCAAAGAGGAGGGATGGAATGATCAAGCTGATGAAGCTGCTGACCCACCGTGTTTTTTTGGTGGCGCTGTCCATTGTGATCCAGCTTGCGGCATTGCTGATCGTTTTGCTGGGCTTTAATGAGTATTATCGTTACTTCAACCTGATCTGTGGGACGCTTTCCTTTATTATTGTTATCTGGATCGTGGGAGACCGCAGCAATCCCTCCTACAAGATCGCGTGGATCATTCCCATCATGCTGTTTCCCATCTTCGGGTGGCTGCTCTACCTGCTGTTCGGCGGGAACCGGCTGTCCAGGCGGACCCGCCAGAAGATGCAGAGCATGGATCAGATCCAGCAGGAGGAGCTGGGGGATACCCACCAGTCGGAGATCCTGACCCGCGATGTGGGGGAGGATGCGGGCAATATGGCCCGCTACCTGGAGCGTGTGGCCCACTGCCCGGTCTACGGCAATACGGAGACCGAGTATTTTCCCCTGGGCGAGGTGCAGTTTGAGAGCATCCTGCGGGAGCTGAAAAAGGCGGAGCGCTACATCTTTCTGGAGTTCTTCATCATCGAACCAGGCAAGATGTGGGATTCCATTCTGGAGATTCTGGAGGAAAAAGCGGCCGCCGGGGTGGAAGTGCGGGTGCTCTACGACGATATCGGCAGCATGTTCACCCTGCCGCGGGATTATGACCACAAACTGAGACAGCGGGGCATTCAATGCCATGTGTTCAACCGCTTTTTGCCCATCCTCTCGGTGCGCATGAACAACCGGGACCACCGGAAGATCCTGGTGGTGGACGGCAAGGTGGCCTATACGGGCGGAACCAACCTGGCGGACGAGTATATCAACGAGAAGGAGCGCTTCGGCCACTGGAAGGACACCGCCATTCTCCTGCGGGGGGAAGCGGCGTGGAGCTTTACGGTCATGTTCCTGAATATGTGGAACTTTACCGCCAGGACCCGGGAGAATTTCGAACAGTTCCGACCGGAGCTTGACGACGCCACCGGGAGGGGCTTTGTGCAGCCCTACGGCGACAGTCCCCTGGACGATGAGCCGGTGGGGGAGACGGTCTACCTGAATCTGATCAACAAAGCCAAGCGCTATGTCTATCTGACAACACCCTATCTTATTATCGATCACGCCACCTCCACCGCGCTGATTTCGGCGGCCAAGGCGGGTGTGGATGTGCGCATCATTACCCCGCACATCCCGGACAAGAAGATCATCTTTGAACTGACCCGGGCCCATTATCAGGCTTTGCTGGAGGCAGGCGTCCAGATCTTTGAGTACACGCCCGGCTTTATCCACGCGAAGAATTTTGCGGTGGACGACCGCTACGGCACGGTGGGCACGGTCAACATGGACTACCGCAGTATGTTTCTCCACTTTGAGGACGGCGTGGTACTCTATGATACGCCTTCCGTGCTGGATATCAAAATGGACTTTCTGGCGACACAGTCGGTTTCCGAGGCGATCAGCCTGGAGCAGTGCCGCGCCGTCCCCTGGCCCCGGAGGGCCCTGCGCGCTCTGCTGCGCGTGTTTGCGCCCCTGCTGTAAGAAGCCGTTTGCGCGGATGCTTCTGCCATCAAAAAAGCAGACACCCACATTTTTTGTGTGTGTCTGCTTTCGATTTCGATGGGGATTCGGACGCCTTTTAATTGCCGACGGCATCCAACAGATTGGTATATAACTCCATCGTGCCCTCCGCCGAGGGATTGTTGAAAACGAGAATGCCGTCCGTATAGTGTACAATCACGTAGGGCTCTACCTTCAGGTTGACATGCAGTTCATATTCGCCGAAGGCGTCATTGACATAGGTCCCGCTGCAGCAGGTGGATTCTTCTGTTCCCGACTGAAACGTGCCCTTGTCAAATGTGGAAAGACTGTCGCCGAGCTCCACCGATTCGACATCCGTCAGGTAAAAGGCGATGGTCGTATCGTTCAGTGTGATCAGGCCGAATGCATTATCGCCCATTGTGGCTTCTACTTTTGGCTTCTGAAAGAAGAGAGAGTACGCCAAAAATACGACGATAATCACCACAAGACAAATTGAATTGAGCTTTCTGGATCTTTTTGCAGCTTCTACCGCCTTCTGCTGTTCTGACGCAGGATCAAAAGACGTATTGTTTTCTTTGCCGCCGGATGATCTCCAAATACCCATGGGTGTTCCGTCCTTTCTGCAAGGGATTTTCTCTGTTTAATAATTTAACATCTTAAAAATAAAATGTCAATGTATTGAATCCGCAGCAGGAAAACAGAGCCTTACCGAAAAAGTTTTCCGACGGAAAAGCTCCTTCCTCTCTTTCGGAAGGACATAATAAATGCTGTGAGGGGGAAAACCATGCCCAACTATTACGCCCACCTGCAATTTGGAACTCTGGTTCTGGCGGCTCTGCCGGAAAGCCTGCGTATCCGTTTGGAGAGGGAAGAAAACGCCTATACATTGGGACAGTACGGCCCGGATCCCTTGTACTTTTTCCGGCCGGTACGGGGCGGAACAGTGCGTGCTGTGGGCCGATCAGTCCATCGCCATCCGGTGCGCCCGGTCATGGAGCGCCTGCGGCTTGCAGTGAAGGAGGAGAGAGACTTTTCCGCCGGGTACGCGGCAGGGTTTCTCTGCCATTTCGCGCTGGACAGCCGGTGCCATCCCTATATCCGGCAGCGGGAGGACAGCGGAACGATCGCCCATGCGAGCCTGGAAGCGGAATTTGACCGCTTTCTCATGGTGCGCAATGGAGCGGATCCCCACAAGGAGACGCCGATGCCCAACCCGCCGATGCCCGACTCCTTTTACGAGCTGCTGGAGCAGGTCGTTTACCCCGGCGTAGAGGGCTGGCAATACCGGAAAGGGCTGAATTTTTACTGCAAAGCCAGTGGCTGGCACACAAGGGCGGCGGGAAGCCGGGCGGCGGGGAGCTGCTTTGAGCTGGCGGCCCGGGTGTCGCGCCGGGGCGAGCTGTTCCGGGATATGGCGCTGAAACGGGAGGTGGCCGCCTACGCACGCTGCGACGAGGATTTGCTGGCCCTTCTGGAGGAGGAGTCCCTTGTGGCGGCGGAAAAACTGACCGCCTTTTTGGAAGGAAAACCTCTGGACGCATGGTTTGACCGGGATTTTAATGGAAGAGTTTAAAAAGTTTATCAGTTGAAAAGAGTTCCGAGGTCTGATATAATAAAAATTCAATGGATATAGGAAAGAACAACAGGAGTATTAAAAATGAGCGCGTTGGAATTTACAAAGCTGGAGCTGGAGCACATCCCGTTGATCCGGCCTTTCTTTTTGCAGCAGAACCGGCGTATTTGCGACTGCACGGTCGGAAGCACGCTGATGTGGCGGAACTATTTTGACAACTGTTTTGCGATTGTGGATGACACGCTGATCTTCCGGTCACGCTATCTGGACGGACAGTTCGCCTTTACCGTCCCCATCGGCAAAAACCCACAGCTGCTGCTGGAACAGACGGAGGAATACTGCCGGGACCGCGGGATCCCGCTGGAGTTCTGCACGGTGACGCCCAACGACCTGGAGCTGCTGCGCAGCCGCTGGCCCGACCTGAAGGTGGAGGAAAACCGGGACTGGTACGACTATCTCTATGAGAGCCGGGACATGGTGGAGTTTGCCGGACGCAAATACGCCGCCCAGCGCAACCACATCCACAGGTTCGAGCGGGATTGCCCCGACTGGAGCTTTGAGCGGATGACGGCGGACCATGTGGAAGAGGTGCGCTCATTCTACCGGGGCTTTCTTCAGGAACGGACCAAGGAGGGGGAGACGGCACAGGCAGAGGTGGGCGAGATTTTTGAAGTGCTGGACCACTTTGATGCGTACGCCTTCCTGGGCGGCATCCTGCGCGTGGATGGAAAGATCGTGGGCATTTCCATGGGCGAGATCGTCCGGGACACCCTGTATGTCCACATTGAAAAAGCGGATGTCCAATATTCGGGCGTTTATCAGAAGCTGGTCAACTGTTTCGCCCGGGAATATGTGACGGATGAGGTGCGGTATATCAACCGGGAGGAGGACGTGGGCGATCCCGGCCTGCGCAAGTCCAAGCTGTCCTACCACCCCATTGCCTTACAGGAAAAATACACGGTACGCGTGGAAAGATAACGGAGGAACATCATGGATCGAACCTTGGAGCGCATCCTGCCCCGGGTGCAGAAACCGGCCCGCTACACCGGCGGCGAATACAACGCGGTGGTGAAAGACAAAGAGCAGGTGGACATCCGCTTTGCCCTTTGCTTCCCGGACACCTATGAGATCGGTATGTCCAACCTTGGCGTGCGCATTCTCTACGGGCTGATGAATGAAATGGACGGCGTCTGGTGTGAGCGCGTCTTTGCCCCCTGGGGGGATATGGAGACCGAAATGCGCCGGGAAGGGATTTCCCTTTACGGCCTTGAGAGCGGAGATCCCATTCGCGATTTTGACCTGATTGGCTTTTCCGTGGGCTATGAAATGGCCTACACCAACGTCCTCAACATGCTGGATCTGGCCGGCCTGCCTGTCCGGGCAGAGGAGCGCACGGAACTGAGCCCCATCGTCGTGGTGGGCGGCACCTGCGCGTTCAATCCGGAGCCCCTGAGCCCGTTCGCGGATATTTTCTCCCTGGGCGAGGGTGAGGACGTGACGGTGGAGATGATTGAGCTGTACCGTCAGGCCAAGCGGGAGGGCTGGGACAAAAAGCGGTTTCTGCTCGCGGCGGCCCAGATCCCCGGGCTGTATGTACCTTCTCTGTACGATGTCAGCTACAAGGAGGACGGCACCATCGCCTCCATCATCCCCCGTGAGGGAGCTTCTCTTCCGGTGACCAAGCGCATCGTGCAGGATCTGAACAAGGCCTATTTTCCCACAAAGACTATCATTCCCTCCACCGAGATCGTCCACGACCGGGTCATGCTGGAGGTGTTCCGCGGCTGCATCCGCGGGTGCCGCTTCTGCCAGGCGGGCTATGCCTACCGGCCGGTGCGCTCCAAGGACCCGGAGCTGCTGGTGCAGCAGGGCGTCGAGTCCTGCAAGCAGTCGGGCTATCAGGAGATGACGCTGTCGTCCCTGTCCACCAGTGACTACCGTCCCCTGGAAGGGCTGTGCGACGGCCTTTTGGGGTACTGCGAACCCCGGGATATCAGCATGTCTCTGCCCTCCCTGCGGATCGATAATTTCTCCCTGGGCCTGATGGAGCGCCTGCAGAAGGTGCGCAAAAGCGGTCTGACCTTCGCGCCAGAGGCCGGGACGCAGCGGCTTCGGGACGCCATCAACAAAAATGTCACCGAGGAAGAGATCCTGCGCTCGGCCCGCATGGTGTTTGAGGGCGGTTGGAGCAGCGTGAAGCTCTATTTCATGCTGGGTCTGCCCACGGAGACCGATGAAGACGTGTTGGGCATTGCGGACCTGGCCAACAAGGTGGTGCAGTGCTGGCGGGAGTATTCTCCCAATAAGAAGCGGGGCGTGCGCGTCACCGTGTCCACCTCTTGCTTCGTGCCCAAGGCGCACACGCCCTTCCAGTGGGAGGGGCAGGTGACCCGGAAGGAGTACTACCGCCGTGTGACCCTGCTGCGGGAGCACATGCGCGACCGCTCCATCCACTATAACTGGCACGACCCGGATACCAGCTTCCTGGAGGCCGTGTTCTCCCGGGGTGACCGCCGCCTGGCCGACGCCATTGAGCTGGCCTGGCGCAACGGGGCCAAGTTCGACTCCTGGAGCGAGTATTTTGATATGGACCGCTGGATGAACGCCTTTGAACAGTGCGGCATCGACCCGACTTTTTATGCCAACCGGGAGCGCGGCAAGGACGAGATCATGCCATGGTCGGTGACCTCGGTGGGTGTGCGGCCGGAATTTTTCTGGCGCGAGCGGGAGCAGTGCTACAAGGCCGTGATCACCCCGGACTGCCGACGCCAGTGCATGGCGTGCGGCGCGGACAAGCTGTATACGGGAGGAAAGTGCGATGAGTAGACTGCTATTTTCCAAGACCGGGCGGGCCAAGTACATCTCCCATCTGGACCTGATGCGGACCTTTCAGCGCGCCTTTCAGCGCGCCGATTTGACCATCAAGCACACGGAGGGGTTTAACCCTCATCCGTTCATTTCCATCCTGCTGCCGCTGCCCCTGGGTTTTTCCAGCCAGTGCGAGATTCTGGAGTTTCAGTTGCTGGACGATATTTCCCCCGACGAGGTGCCCGCGCGGCTGAACGCGGCGCTGCCGGAGGGCATCGTGGTGGAAACCTGTTATGAGGGCGGGCGTAAGGCCAAGGAACTGGCTCTTGTGGATTACCACCTGACGCTGGAGTATGATGGCGGCGTTCCGGACGGCGCGGCGCAGGCGTGGCAGGAGCTGCTGGGCCGGGAGCGGCTGGAAGTGACGAAGAAGTCCAAAAAGTCCAAGACAGGGGAGACGATCGTTGATATTATCCCACTTGTAAAGTCGTTTAACCTGACGGAAGAAAGCGGCGCTGTGATTCTGAATGCGGTCATCAGCGCCCAGAATCCGGGCCTGAATCCGCAGCTCCTGACGGCCGCACTGGAGCGGGAGTACCCCATGCTGAAGCCGGATTTCGTCCGGTACCACCGCAAGGCGGTTCTGGACGGGGAAGGGCAGCCTTTTGTTTAATTATCCTCCGGAATGGGGACAGTAAAGACCGGAATACCCTCGGCATACGCGCCTAAAACGTAGAGCGGATAGAAAACCGCGATCCCATCCCCGGTCAGATAGAAGCGGTCCGGGTCAAAGGCGCGCTCCATGACCTGGGCGCAGTCCGGGTCCAGCAGGGACTCCCCGGAGGCCAGCTGTTGGGCGGCCTGTTCCCGTATATTGTCCAGAAGCTGTCTGCGCCAGCGGCGCTCCTTCGCGGGAAAGAAGGAGCGCAGGGTGCGGGGGTATCCGCTCCCGCAGTCCCAGGTCTCGCCTGTGCAGACGCGCAGAGGCCGGGGGCCCGGGCCGGTCTCCACGGCGTCCAGGCGCAGACTGAGCAGCGGCGGCTGCCAGAGGGTGACGGTGTAGTCCAGCTGAGCCTGCCAGGGGGTAAACGGTCTGCTGGTTTCCCGCGCGTCAGCCAGGGCCTGGCATGCCCTGGGGAAGAGCGCGGTTTCCCAACGGGTCTTCCACTGCTGGGCCACTTCGGCAAAGTAGCGCTCCATTCGCCTGGTCTTTCCCGTGTCCGGAAATGCCGGACGGCGGATGGACAGGATAAGAACCTGTTCACCGTCCTGCTTCATGACGCGCTTCCACTGCTGGGGAGTGACGGGCGGGGAGGATGACTCCATAAAAACGCCTCCTTTTGATTCAATGTATGGATTCGGGGAGGAAAAGGTGCGGGGGAGGGAAAATCCTTCTTTACTTTCGCACTCTGAATTGATAAAATAGTATAGCAGTACACGACCAAGGAGGCGGACACATGACACCCAAAAAGAAGGAGCAGATCCGCAGCGACCTGCTGTACGAGGGTATTTTGACTCTTCAAAATGTGGAGGAATGCAAAAAGTTTTTTCAGGATCTGTGTACCGTGTCCGAACTGCGGGCCATGGAGCAGCGCCTGGAGGTGGCCATCCTCCTGTCGGACGGCATGATCTACAATGACATTCTGGAGCGCACCGGCGCGTCCAGCGCCACCATCAGCCGGGTCAACCGCGCCCTTCAGTACGGCGCTGACGGCTATCAGACCGTTCTGCCCCGTATCCGGGAGCTGTGCGAAGAAGAGGAAAAGAAGTAAATGGGCAGCTACGAGTTCCTGGCGGACAGCTATGACCAGTTGACCACAGACGTGCGCTACCGCGCCTGGGCGGACTTTTTGGAAAAGCATTTTCAAAAGTGTTCCATTCCGGTGCGGACCGTGCTGGATCTGGCCTGCGGCACCGGCTCGCTGACTGCGGAGCTGACCCTGCGGGGCTATGAGATGATCGGGGTGGACCAATCGGCGGAGATGCTGGCGGTGGCGGCGGAGAAATGCCGGGGCCTGCCGGGGGAAGCGCCGATTTTTCTCCATCAGAACATGGAAAAGCTGGACCTGTACGGGACCATTGACGCCTGCGTCTGCTGCCTGGATAGCGTAAATTATGTGACAAGGCCCGCTGCGCTCAAGCGGGCTTTTTCGCGGGTGCACCTGTTCCTGATGCCGGGGGGCCTGTTCGTGTTCGACGTGAAGTCGCCCGAGGTGCTGGAGGAGGCCGACGGCGAGGTGTACCTGGACGAGACGGAGGAGACCTACTGTGTCTGGCGGGCGGACTATTCGCCCCGCCGCCGGGTGCTGACCTATGGAATGGATATCTTCCGACGGCGTGAGGACGGAGCCTGGGACCGGGGCGAAGAGGTCCACGAGGAATACGCCTATACCCTGGAAGAATTGGAACAGTACCTGCACGAGGCCGGGTTTGTGGATGTGCGCCGCTGGGGAAACTTAAAGCTGCGGGCGCCCCGCTCCGGAGAAGAGCGGGTCTTTTTTACCGCGCGAAAGGAGCAAGTATAAACCATGGATCAAATCATTCGGATGATTGCCAAAGATGCGCCGGTCAAGGCGTCGGCTATCAGCGCCCGCGACCTGGTGGAACGGGCCCGAAATATTCACACGCTCCTGCCGGTGGCGACTGCCGCCCTGGGGCGCACCCTGATGGGGGCCTCTATGATCGGCGACGCCATGAAGGAGGAAAATGCTGCCCTGACCCTTCAGATCAAGGGCGGTGGCCCGCTGGGCACCGTGCTGGCTGTTTCCGACAGCCAGGGCAATGTCCGCGGCTATGTGCAGAACCCCCATGTGGAGCTGATGGAGAAAGAGCGGGGCAAGCTGGATGTGGGCGCCGCGGTGGGCACCGACGGCACCCTGACCGTCATTAAGGACCTCGGCCTGAAAGAACCCTATGTGGGTTCCATCGGCCTGTTTTCCGGCGAGATCGCCGACGACATCGCTATGTACTTCGTGGAAAGTGAACAGATCCCCACGGCCTGCGCCCTGGGGGTGCTGGTAGGGGTGGACCAGTCGGTCACGTCGGCCGGCGGCTATCTGATCCAGCTGCTGCCCGGTGCGGACGATTCCGTCATCGACAAGATCGAGGCGGGTGTGCGCCGTGTGGGCTCGGTCAGCCGCGCCCTGGAGAGCGGCATGGATGCGGAAAGCCTGCTGCGCGCCGTCCTGTCGGATTTCGACCTGGAGGTGCTGGAGACCCATCCGGTGGAGTACCGCTGCTACTGCAGCCGGGACCGGGTCAGCCGCGCCCTGATCAGCATGGGCCGGGAGGAGCTGCGGGCCATGATCGACGAACAGGGCAGCGCCGAGCTGACCTGCCAGTTCTGCGACGCGGTCTACAAGTTCACCAAAGAGGACCTGGAAGAGCTGCTGGCCGGTATGTGAGCCACAGCGCAAATCTTGCCAATCAAAGGTTTCTTTGCTATAATAACTTAATTACTGCTGTACAACCCGCGGAAGGGAGGTTGAGCCGTGCAGGAGCTTTCCGCGTTTTTGGATCATATGGACTGGTCCAGCCTGCTTGCACTGCTGCTGCGGGTGGCGGCTGTGCTGATCTGCATCATGGTCCATGAGGTCTGCCATGGGCTGGCGGCCTATCTTCTGGGCGACCCGACCGCGAAGACCCAGCACCGTCTGTCCTTCAACCCGCTGCGCCACATCGACCCCTTCGGCGCGCTGATGATGCTGCTGGTGGGGTTCGGCTGGGCCAAGCCCGTGCCGGTGGATATGCGGTATTTTAAAAAGCCCAAAGCCGGCATGGCCATTACGGCGTTGGCGGGGCCATTTTCCAACTTTATTCTGGCCTATGTCGCGCTGCTGATCGCCTACCTGATCCTCGGCATCGCAGTCGTGTCCGGGGCGTTTGCGTCAAGCCTTGTACAGGGTGTGCTGGATTTCTGCTCCCTGACGGCCAGCCTGAGCATCGGCCTGGGGGTGTTCAACCTGATCCCGTTTCCGCCTCTGGACGGGTCCAAGGTGGTGGGGGCTTTTCTGCCCGACCGGATCTATTACAAAATTCTGCGCTATGAATTCGCAGGGACGATCGTGCTCATGGCCCTGCTCTGGCTGGGCGTGCTGGACAGCCCGCTCTACGCCGTACGCGGCTGGATCACCAATGCGCTGCTTACATTGGCGCAGTGGCCCTATATGCTGATTGTCGGATAATTCAGAGGAAGGGAGGGAGCCCCGATGGAAACCCCCGTGTTTCACCTGGAAAAGGTGGTCAAAGCGAAGCAGGAGGACATGGAGGATTTCGTGGGCCCCCTGGACCTGATCCTCCATCTGCTGAGCAAGAACAAAATGGAGATCAAGGATATCCAGATCTCCCTGATCCTGGACCAGTATATGGAGTGGATGGATGCCCGAAAGCAGATGGACCTGGAAGTGGCCAGCGAGTTTGTGACCATGGCCGCCCATTTGGTCTACATTAAGACCCGGATGCTGCTGTCCATCCACGACGAAGAGGCGCTATCCGAGATGGAGCAGCTCATTGCGTCCCTGGAGGAGCACCAGCGCCACGAAAATTACGGCAAGATCAAGACGGTCATCCCGGAGTTGGAGGGGCGCTACGCCATCGGCCGGGATTACATTACAAAGATGCCGGAGCATCTGCCGGTGGACAAGGTGTACCGCTATGTACACGATAAGGAAGACCTGCGCCGGACCATGACCCTGGTGCTGGAGCGCATCGGCAACAAGCTGCCGCCGCCTATGGCGGCCTTCCAGGGGATCGTGGGGCGGGAGCCATACCCTGTGTCGGACAAGGCGTCGGAGATCATCCAGCGCCTGCTGCGCTTCGGCGTGACCCGGTTCCGCGCCCTGTTCAAGGGCAACCGCAGCCGCTCGGAGATTGTGGCGACGTTCATTGCCGTGCTGGAGCTCTGCAAAGCCAAGCGGGTGCGCTTGGCGGGGACGGAGACCGACTGCACAGTCACCTGCACCGGGGAAGGGGAGTCCATGGAGGGCTTCACTGCCGACACCTACTCATAAGTATTCATTAGAAAGGGGGATGCCTCGTGGAACTGAAGGAAATGGAGGCTGCATTGGAGGCTATCCTCTTTGCCGCCGGCGAGCCGGTGGGTGTGGAGCGGCTCTGCCTGACTCTGGAGCTGGACAAGGCGACGGTGGAAGCGCTGTGCCAGCGGCTGGCGGACCAATACAGCTATGAGCGGCGGGGCCTGCGCCTGGTGCGCATGGATACCAGCTATCAGCTCTGCTCCGCGCCGGAGTACGCCCCTTTGATCCGCAAGGCTTTTGAAAGCCGCAAGCCGGCCAAGCTGTCCCAGCCCGCGCTGGAGGTTCTCTCCATTATCGCCTACTACCAGCCCGTGACCCGGGCCTATATCGACCAGGTGCGTGGTGTGGACAGCTCTTACACCGTGGGCCTGCTGCTGGAGCGGGAGCTGATCGAGGAGGCGGGGCGTCTGGCGGTGCCGGGACGGCCCATTCAGTACCGGACCACAAAGAATTTCCTGCGCTCTTTTGGCCTCTCCTCGTTGGAGGAACTGCCCGAACTGCCCTCCACCACGGCCGAGGACGGGCAGATCACGCTGGAAATGCAGGCCCGGCTGGAGCAGCTGCAAGCCCAGGCGGAGCCGGAAGGGGAGAGCGCCCCATGACGGCGCTGATCGTCCTGGGATGTATCCTGCTGGCGCTCCTGCTCATCGGACAGATCCGGGTGGGGGCCGCGGTGGACTATTCGGAGGCCGGTCTTTTTTTGAAGATCAAGGCGGGGCCGGTCCGCCTTCAGATCCTGCCCGCGAAGGAAAGAAAAAAGAAAAAAGAAAAGAAGCCCAAACCCGCTTCCAAGCATCCGGCGGAAGAGGGAGCGGAGGCGGAAAGCAAAAGGAGCGTCAAGGATACCCTTTCCCTGGCCCTTCGCTTCGTGCCCCTGCTGGGAGAAGCAGCCGGACAGCTCATCCGGAAGATCCGCATCGACTGCCTGAACCTGCATGTGATCTGGGGGAGTGCTGACCCGGCTTCAGCCGCCCTGGGATTCGGCGCGGGAAATGCCGCTTTGGGGATACTTTGGCCCATCTTTGAGCATAATTTTCATGTGAAAAAGTATGACCTGCGGGTGGATGTGGATTTTGAACGCAAGACGCCCGCTCTGACCGCGCAGGCGCAGGCGACCCTGACCATCGGGCAGTTCGTTTCCCTGGGCTTGCGGTTGGGGTTCAAGGCTTTGAAAATTTATCTCGGTGTTCGCCGGGAACAAACTGAACAAGAAAAGGCGGTGCAAGCATGAACGAGAATAATCATCCGATCAGCGACCTGATGAGCACGACCATGCAGAAGATCCGGGAAATGGTGGATGTCAATACCATCGTGGGCCAGCCCATCACCACTCCGGAGGGGATGACGCTGATCCCGATCTCCAAGCTCTCTTTCGGATTCGCTTCCGGCGGTTCGGACTTTGTCTCCAAGAACCATAAGCCCGGGGAGAACAATACCTTCGGCGGCGGAAGCGGCGCGGGGGTAAACATCTCTCCCGTGGCCTTCCTGATCGTGAAGGGCGACTCGGTGCGGCTGCTGCCCGTCGATCCTCCGGCGGCCACCACCGTGGATCGGGTCATCGAGATGGTGCCCGAGGTCGTGGACAAGGTCACCGATTTCCTGGAAAAGAAAAAAGAGGATAAGGAGACGTTTTAAGGGCATACTGTCATCACCTTGTTTGGAAGGTGATCCATGTTGAAACGGTTTTTCGCGGTCATTTTGGCCGCTGCGCTCTTGATCCCGGCGGCGTCCGCCGAAGCATCCGGCCCGCCCGCTCTCTCCGCGGCCAGCGCCATTCTGGTGGACGGAGAGAGCGGGCGGGTCCTCTTCGAGCAAAATGCCCGTGAGCAGCGGTCCATCGCCAGCATTACCAAGCTGATGACCGCGCTGGTGGCGGCGGAGAGTGCCGATGACCTGCAGGAAGAAGTGACCATCCGGCCGGAGTGGACGGGGATCGAGGGCTCCTCCATCTATCTGCGGGCGGGGGAGACGGTCACGCTGGAGACCCTGCTGTATGGACTGCTTTTGAACTCGGGCAATGACGCGGCGATCGCGGTGGCCGCGCACTGCGCCGGCGATGTGGACGCCTTTGTGCAGCGGATGAACGACCGGGCGGCCGAGCTGGGCATGGAGCAGACACATTTTACCAATCCCAACGGGCTGAGTGAGGACGGGCACTATTCCACGGCCTATGACATGGCCCTGCTGGCCCGGGCGTGCCTGGAAAACGAAACCGTGGCAAAGATCGCGGCGACCAAGTCCATCACCCTGGGCACACGTACCTTTACCAACCATAATAAGCTCCTCTGGCGCTATGAGGGGTGTACCGGCATGAAGACCGGATATACCGAAAAGGCGGGCCGGACCCTGGTGTCCAGCGCCCAGCGGGACGGGCGCACGCTCATTGCCGTTACCCTCTGCGCGCCCAACGACTGGGCCGACCACGCGGCCCTGTTTGATTATGGCTTTGCCATGTTCCCCCGTCAAGTGCTTTGCACGGCGGGAAAGGAGTTCCGCCGCGTTCCGGTGCAGGGAGGGCTGGTACCCTTTGTGTCCGTAGTCACGGCGGAGGATCTGTACTTCCCGCTGGCGGAGGGGGAGCAGGTTCAGGCCCAGGTCTCGCTGCCCAATTTTGTGGAGTCTCCTGTGGAAGAAGGGGCTGCTTTGGGCAAGCTGTCCTTCTATCTGGGAGATACGTTGATCGGGGAGACGGATCTGCTTGCCGCTTCCGCGGTACACCGGGAAGCGGCGCAGCCGCGCAGCCTGTGGGAACGGGTGCGCGACTGGCTGGGGGACTAGGTGATTTTGAACGACACAGGAGGCCGCGTATGGAAGAACGGCTGCAAAAGATCCTCTCCGCCGCCGGGGCCTGTTCCCGGCGCGCGGCGGAGGGATATATCCGGGCGGGCCGGGTGGCGGTCAACGGAGAGACCGCCCATCTGGGCCAGAAGGCGGACCCGAACCGGGACCGGATCACCCTGGACGGAGCGCCGGTGGGGGCCGCGCCGGAGCAGTTTTTGTATCTGATGCTGCATAAGCCGGTGGGATATGTGACCACCCTTTCCGACGAACAGGGCAGGCCGTCCGTGGCGGATCTGATCCGGGATGTCCCGGAGCGGGTGTGGCCTGTGGGCCGCCTGGACCAGAACTCCGAAGGGCTGCTCCTGCTGACCAACGACGGCGACGTGACCCATCAGCTCCTTCATCCCAGTTTTCAGGTGGAGAAGGAGTACCATGTGTGGGTCACTGGCCCGATCTCCCGGGCGCTGCCCATCCTGCGCGGTCCGCTGAAGCTGGACGGCCAGCTTCTGGCCCCGGCGCAGATCGATGTGCTTCAGGAGGAAGGGGAGAAGGGAATCCTGCGTTTTATCATCCACCAGGGGAAAAAGCGGCAGGTGCGCCGGATGTGCGCCGCGGGCGGATTAAAAGTGACCCGGCTTCAACGGGTCCGGGAGGGTGAACTCCTGCTGGGCGATCTGCAGGCGGGACAGTGGCGGCCCCTGACGCAGGCGGAAATCAGTTACATCAAAAAACATTAACTTTGCAAGTTATTTTGCAAAACTTGCAAATTTCTATTGCTTTTTACCGGGAATGAAGATATGATAAAAATCGCGAACCCTCATTCAGAGGGCTTTCATTTCGATTTGTGCGCCGCCGGCGCATGGAGGTTACTATGCCGAAAGATATTCTTCAGCTGATCCAGAGCAATATGTCTACTTTTTCCAAGGGGCAAAAGCGTATCGCATCCTTTATTCAGGAATCCTATGACAAGGCCGCATTCATGACGGCCAGCAAGCTGGGAAAAACGGTGAATGTCAGCGAGTCCACCGTGGTTCGTTTTGCGGCTGAGTTGGGTTATGACGGATATCCTGCGATGCAGAAGGCTCTGCAGGAGATGATCCGCAACAAACTCACGTCCGTCCAGCGTATCGAGGTCGCCAACGACCGCATCGGTGATCAGGACGTTTTGTCTCTGGTCATGCAGTCGGACATCGAGAAGATCCGCATGACGCTGGACGAGAGCAACCGCGCCGACTTCTATGGTGCGGTGGACGCCATCGTGGAGGCCAAGCGCATTTATATCCTGGGTGTGCGCTCCTCTGTGGCGGTGAGCAGCTTTCTGGGCTTTTACTTCAATCTGATTTTTGACAATGTGGTACAGGTACATAGCAACTCCGCCAGTGAGATGTTCGAGCAGCTTCTCCGGGTGGGAGAGGGAGACGTGGTGATCGGTGTCAGCTTCCCCCGCTACTCCCGGCGGACGGTGCAGGCCCTCCACTTTGCCCGCGATCGCAAGGCCAAGGTGATCGCCATTACGGACAGCGCGGCCTCGCCTCTGGCGGCAAGCGCTACCCATACCCTGCTGGCCAAAAGCGATATGGTCTCCTTTGTGGACAGTCTGGTCGCTCCGCTGAGTCTGGTCAACGCCCTGATCGTAGCGGTCAGCCGGAAAAAGAAGGAAGACCTGTCCCATACCTTTGAGACGTTGGAAGAGATTTGGGACGAATACCAGGTATATGAAAAGGTAGAAGATGAAACCTGACTGTATTGTGATCGGCGGCGGCGCTGCCGGTATGATGGCGGCCATCACCGCCGCTGCCGGGGGAGCCGCTGTTACCCTGCTGGAGCGAAATCAAAAGGTGGGGCGCAAGCTCTATATCACCGGGAAGGGCCGCTGTAATGTGACCAATAACTGCAGCGCCGAGGAAGTATTGCGCAGCACGCCATGTAATGGTAAATTCCTTTATAGCTGTATGGAGCGCTTCCCGCCTGCCGAAACCATGGCTTTTTTTGAAAAGCTGGGTGTGCCGCTGAAGACGGAGCGGGGCAGCCGGGTCTTTCCGACCTCGGACAAGGCCGCCGATATTATCGACGCTTTGCTGCGGGAGCTGCGCAGAAGAAAGGTGGATCTCGTGGAGACCCGCGCCACCGGCCTTTTGACGGAGAACGGAGCCATCCGCGGCGTGCGCACGGAGCAGGGGGAATTTGCCGGTGAAGCGGTCATCCTGGCAACGGGGGGCGTGTCCTATCCGCTGACCGGCTCCACGGGAGACGGATATGAGATGGCCCGTTCCTTGGGCCATACCGTCGTGCCGCCCAAGGGGAGCCTGGTCCCGCTCTGCTCGGACGACCCCTGCTGCCCCCAGATGCAGGGCCTGGCGTTGAAAAACACCGGCGTCAAGGTGAAGAATGAGAAGGGAAAAGTGGTCTATCAGGATCAGGGGGAGCTTTTGTTCACCCATTTTGGCCTGTCGGGCCCCGTGATCCTCAGCGCGTCCGCCCATCTGCGGCGGTTTGACCGGGAGCGGTACACGGTCTGCCTGGATCTGAAACCCGCTCTGGATGAGGAAAAGCTGGATGCCCGCCTGCTGCGGGAGTTTGAAGAGAATTCCAACCGGGATTTCATCAACGCTCTGGGCGGCCTGCTGCCCCGGGCCATGGTCCCGGTCATGGTGGAGCGCACCGGCATCCCGCCGGAGACCAAGGTCCACTCGATCACCCGTGCGCAGCGCCGCCGACTGTTGGAACTTCTGAAGTGTTTTCCGATCGTCCTGACCGGGCCCCGCCCGGTGGAGGAGGCCATCGTGACCTCCGGGGGGATCAAGGTATCGGAGATCGACCCCAAAACCATGCAGTCCAGGCTGGTGCCCGGCCTGTTTTTTGCCGGGGAGATCATCGATGTGGACGCTTATACCGGCGGGTTTAATTTGCAGATCGCCTGGGCCACCGGTCATGCCGCAGGGCAGGCCGCGGCCCGGACGGGGAAGGAAGGGAAGCTATGAGCTTTCGGAGTATTGCGATTGACGGGCCGTCCGGGGCAGGGAAGTCCACACTTGCCAGGAAGGTCGCGGAAGAACTGGGATTTCTGTATGTGGATACCGGAGCTATATACCGCACGGTGGGCCTTTGGGCTTGGAAAAATGGGGTGGACCCCCATGACGCTGCGGCGGTCACCAAGCTGCTGGATACCATTCAAATTGAGATGAACCACGGCGCGGACGGTCTGCAGCACATGATTTTGAACGGGGAAGATGTGACGGCGGACATCCGTCAGCACGCCATTTCCGCCTATGCCTCGGCGGTGTCGGCCATTCCCCAGGTCAGGGCCTTCCTGCTGGATATGCAGCGCAGCCTTGCGCGGACGCATAATGTGGTCATGGACGGACGGGATATCGGCACCGTGGTCCTGCCCGACGCCGATGTGAAGCTCTTTTTGACGGCCGCCCCGGAGGACCGGGCGCGGCGGCGCTATGAGGAGCTGCTGGAGCGGGGGCAGCAGGCCGATTTTGCCACGGTGCTGCAGGATTTGGAGGAGCGAGACCGCAACGACAGCACCCGCGCCTCTGCTCCGCTGTGTCAGGCGGAAGACGCTCTGCTGGTGGATACCACCGGAAACACTCTGGAACAGAGCTTTGAACTTCTTTTAAAAACTGTGAAGGAGCGTCTGGACGTATGAAAAGCATGAGAAGGCTCTATACGGTTCTCTGGTATATTGTCTGGCCCTTTTTCAGCTTGTTCCACCCCTGCCGCCTTGTGGGGCGGGAGAACCTGCCGGAAGGCGGCGGCCTGTTCTGCGCCAACCATTCCGGCCTGAATGATCCGATCTGTGTGATGCTGGCCGTGGGCAGCAAGCACCAGATGCGTGCCATGGCCAAGGCTGAATTTATGCGCATCCCGGTGCTCGGCTGGCTGCTGAAAAAGGTGGGCATTTTTGGAATTGAACGGGGAAAGTCGGATGTGACGGCCATCAAAACCGCCATGCGGTACCTGAAAAATGGGGAAAATGTGCTCATGTTCCCCGAAGGGACCCGCATCAAAAACGGCGTGGATAAATACGGGAATGAGAGCGAGGCCCGGGCAGGCGCCGCCATGCTGGCTGTACGGACCGGCGTGCCGCTGGTGCCGGTTTACATTCCCACGAAAAAGCCGTGGTTCCGGTTTACCACTGTCGTGATTGGGGAGCCGTATTACCCCCAGGTGGAAAGCAAGAAGGGCAGCTCGGAGGAATACCAGGCTGTCGCGGAAGATCTGATGGAGCGCATCTATGCCTTGGAGGAGCTGGCACGATGAAGCTGGAACTGGCGAAAACAGCTGGCTTCTGTTACGGCGTGCGGCGGGCTGTCGAGATGGCGGAGGAAGCGGCGGCCTCCGGTCAGCCCTGCGTCATGCTGGGGTCCCTGATCCACAACCGGCATGTGACCGACCGCCTGGCGCGGGAAGGTGTGCGTGTCGTCGAGTCCCTGGATCAGGTGCCTGAGAATGCGGCGGTGATCCTTCGCTCCCACGGAGAAGCCCGTGCGGTGCATCAGGCTCTTGCGGAGCGGGGAAACCATGTCATCGACGCGGCCTGTCCCAATGTATCCCGGATCCACCGGATCGTGGAACAGGCCGAGGCGGCGGGGCGCACCGCGGTGATCATCGGCAACCCGAACCACCCGGAGGTTATCGCCATCGCCGGCTGGTGCCGGTCGCCGGTGGTCCTCAGCGGGCCGGAGGAGGTCGGGATCTGGCTGGAGAACAATCCGGAATACCGCGAAAAGCCCCTTTCCGTGGTCTCTCAAACCACGTCCACGCAGGAAATTTGGAAAGCCAGTGTGGAAAAAATAAAAAAAGTGTGTACAAACGCAGAAATTTTTGATACAATATGTGGTGCTACGTATAAGCGGCAGGCTGAGGCTCAGGAATTGGCGGCCCGGTGCGATGCCATGATCGTGATCGGAGATCCCAACAGTTCCAACACGAAGCGCTTGGCTGAGTTATGCGCCGCACGCTGTCCCGTCGTCCTTGCGGTCGAAGGGGCGGAAGAACTGAATCCGGCCCTGTTGAGGGGTGCGGCTTTGGTCGGTATCACTGCGGGCGCTTCCACGCCCGGGTGGATCATAAAGGAGGTTTTTGACAAAATGAGCGACGAAATCATGGAGATCGAGGAATCCTTCGCTGAACTGCTGGAGAAGTCGATCAAAACTTTGAATACGGGGGATAAGGTAACTGGCGTAGTCACCGGTATTACGCCGACGGAGATCTACGTTGACCTGGGTACCAAGCATGCCGGTTACATTCCCGTGGCCGAGCTGACCGACGATCCCACGGTCAAAGTGGAAGACATCGTCAAGGTGGGCGATGAGATCGAGACCTATGTCATGCGCGTCAACGACATGGAGGGTGTTGTCACCCTGTCCAAGAAGCGCCTGGACACCGTGAAGAACTGGGAAGACATCGAGGCTGCCCGCGAGGAGCGCACCACCGTCGAGGGTCTGGTCACCGAGGAGAACAAGGGCGGTATCGTGGTCAATGTCAAGGGCATCCGCGTGTTTGTTCCCGCTTCTCAGACCGGCCTGCCCCGTGATGCTGAGATGTCCGCCCTTGTGAAGACCAAGGTCAAGCTGCGCATTACCGAGGTCAACCGCGCCCGCCGCCGTGTGGTGGGTTCCATCCGCGCCGTTGAGGCCGAGGAGCGCGCTGCCAAGGCTGCCGAGGTGTGGGCAAACATCGAGGAAGGCAAGAAGTACACCGGCACCGTCAAGAGCCTGACCTCTTACGGCGCTTTTGTGGACATCGGCGGCGTGGACGGCATGGTCCACATCTCCGAGCTGTCCTGGTCCCGCATCAAGCACCCCTCTGAGGTGGTTGCCGTCGGCGATCAGGTCGAGGTCTACGTGATCTCCTTCGACCCCGAGAAGAAGAAGATCTCTCTGGGCATGAAGGACCGCACCCAGGAGCCCTGGACTGTGTTCACCGGCAAGTACGGCATCGGTGATGTGGCCAACGTGAAGGTGGTCAAGCTGATGACCTTCGGCGCCTTTGCCGAGATCGTTCCCGGTGTGGACGGCCTGATCCACATCTCCCAGATCGCCGACCGCCGCATCGAGAAGCCCGGCGATGTGCTGAGCGAGGGCCAGATGGTCGACGTGAAGATCACTGACATCGACTTCGACAACAAGAAGGTTTCTCTGTCCATCCGCGCCCTGCTGGAGGCTGAGAAGGCTCCCGCCGAGGCTGAGGAGCCCGCGGCCGAAGAGACTGCCGAATAATTCATCCGATTTTTCAAAAAGCACTCCGTTTCAGGCAGAAACGGGGTGCTTTTTCTTTTTTGGGAAGATTTTCGGGAATTCACTTGCACGATTCAGGGAAAACGTCTATAATATTCTCGTTCGGATCCTGTTTTTTTGGCCATTTGTGTAAAAATCGGGAGGTGGGAATCGTGTTTCAGGTAGGAGATAAGATCGTTCACCCGATGCATGGCGCAGGTGTGGTCAACGGCATTGTGGAGAAAAAGGTCAATGGCGTTGTGCGCAGCTATTATGAGCTTAAGCTGCCGGTTGGCGGTATGCTGGTCATGATTCCCACGGAGAACAGTGAAGAGATCGGTGTGCGGCCGGTGATCGACAAGGACCAGGGAGACCGGGTCATTGCCGCCTTTGAGAAGATCGAAGTGGAAATGGACCAGAACTGGAACCGCCGTTACCGGGAAAATATGATCCGGCTGAAGAGCGGCGACCTTCTGGAGGTGGCCCGGGTGGTAAAGGGCCTGATGCTACGGGATGAAGCCCGGGGCCTGTCCACCGGGGAGCGGAAGATGCTCCACGTTGCCAAACAGATCCTGATCTCCGAGCTGGTACTCTCCCAGAGCAGCAGCTATGAAGAGATCGAGGACCGCATAAACCGCGCTCTCGCATAATAAAAATAAGACAAGCACGTACGGGCGGCCCGGCGGCCGCCCTGTTTTTTGGAGGTGGCAGGTTTGCCCGGATTATTCAAGCGGAAAAAGAAGGAGTCCATGCCGTATTGCGCGGCCATTGTGGCGGCTGCGGGGTCGTCCACCCGCATGGAGGGAGCGGATAAGATCATGCTCCCTCTGCGGGATGAGCCGGTGATCGTCCATACCCTGCGGGCATTGGAATACTGCCCCTATATTCAGGAGATCATTGTCGTGACCCGGGAGGATCTGATCGTCCCCCTGAGCAAGCTCTGTTCCGATTACTTTTTGACCAAGGTGCGCAAGGTGATCCTGGGCGGCGAGACCCGCGTTCATTCGGTCCGCCTTGGCATGCTGGAGGTGTCGGACCAGGCGGAGCTGATCGCCATTCAGGACGGAGCGCGGCCTTTGGTAACGCCGGAGGTGCTGGAGGAAGCCATTCTGACGGCGGCCCGCTGCGGCGCCGCCGCCCCGGCCATCCCGGTGAAGGATACCATCAAGCGCGCGGTGGGGGGCGTTGTGGAGGAAACACCCGACCGCTCTGAACTATTCGCCGTGCAGACACCCCAGGTCTTTGAAGCCGATTTGATCCGGGCGGCTCTTTACAAGGCGGTGGAGGAAAAACTGCCGCTGACCGATGACTGCTCCGCTGTGGAGCGGATGGGGATGAAGGTGACGCTGACCCGCGGTTCGGAGGAGAACATTAAAATCACCACGCCCGCCGATCTGGCTGTGGCGGAGGCGCTGCTGGATTGGAGGGAACGGCGATGAGGATCGGGCAGGGATACGACGTCCACCGGCTGGTGGAAGGACGGAAGCTGATTTTGGGCGGCGTGGAGGTGCCCTTTGAGCGCGGTTTGCTGGGTCATTCCGACGCCGATGTGCTGACCCATGCGGTCATGGACGCTCTGCTGGGCGCGGCGGGGCTGGGAGATATCGGACAGCATTTCCCGGACAGCGACCCCGCCTATGCCGGAGCGGACAGCCTGCGGCTTTTGGCGGCCGTGATGGAGAAGCTGACGGCCGCCGGCTGGCAAGTGGGGAATGTGGACGCTACGGTCATTGCCCAAAGGCCGAAACTGGCGACTTTTCTGCCCCAGATGCGGCAGAATCTGGCCCTCATTATGGGCGTGCTTCCCGATCAGATCAACGTGAAAGCGACCACCGAGGAGGGGCTGGGCTTTACCGGCTCCGGAGAGGGAATCGCGGCGCAGGCTGTGGCGCTCCTTGTAAGGGCATGATTCTGAAAACGGAAAGAGCCAAACGCTCCTCTCGTGCATACAATGGCACGAGAGGAGCGTTTTAGCGTTTGACCTTGCGATCGCCCGCTTGCCGGCAGCCGCAGGCGTTCGTTTCTTTTGAAGCGCTGTCAGGCGCATGGAGGTTTCTATGGTCTATTATCTGATTATTTGTCGGTCTCTCACGTATGCACAAAGAACGGCGGCCGCTTTGGAACGGGCTGGGATCACCGCCCACATCATGCGCTCGCCCAGAAGCATCTCCGATACCGGGTGCAGCCATGCGGTCAAGATCTCGGAACGCCGCCTGACCGATTCTTTGGCCGTGCTGAACCGTGTGGGGCTGTCGCCCGAACGTGTGTATATCATGTCCGCCGACGGCAGCTATAAAGAGGTGAGTCTATGATTTATCTGGACAGCGCGGCCACCACGCTGCAAAAGCCCGCCGCTGTCTCCAACGCGATGCGTACGGCCATGGCGCACATGGCGACTCCCGGGCGGGGAGGACACCGGCCGGCCGCGCTGGCGGCGGAAACCGCGTTTGCCTGCCGGGAGAAGGCGGCAGAGCTTTTTGGCGTGGACGCGCCGGAGCATGTGGTGTTTACCTTCAACGCCACCCATGCTCTGAACATTGCCATTAAAACTTTGGTAAAACCGGGTAGCACGGTCCTGATCTCCGGCTATGAGCACAATGCGGTGACCCGGACGCTGGCGGCCATCAAGAATGTGAAGACCCGTGTGGCGGAAAGTCCCCTGTTCCGGCCCGACCTGCTGCTGAGACGGTTTGAGGCGCTGCTGACGGGTGAGGTGGGGACTGTGGTGTGCAGCCATGTGTCCAATGTCTTCGGCTATGTGCTGCCCATCCCGGAGATCGCCGCCCTGTGCCGTGCAAAGAAGGTCCCGCTGATCGTGGACGCGTCCCAGTCCGCCGGGTGCCTGCCTGTTTCCCTGGGAGAGTGGGGGGCGGCTTTTGTGGCCATGCCGGGACACAAGGGGCTGTATGGCCCCCAGGGGACGGGGTTGCTGCTCTGCGCCAGCGATGCGGTTCAGCCTTTGATTGAAGGCGGGACCGGCAGCACCTCGGCCCGGCAGGAGATGCCGGACTTTCTGCCGGACCGGCTGGAGGCCGGGACCCACAATGTCCCCGGAATCGCTGGATTGCTGGAGGGCCTTCGATTCGTGGAGCGGAAGGGCCCCGACGCGATCCTGGAGCATGAACGGCGTCTGGCGCTGCGGGCGGTCCGGGAGCTGGAGCGTATCCCGGGCGTGGAGGTCTTTGCCGCACAGAATCTGCTCAACCAGACGGGAGTCGTGTCCTTCCGGGTGCCCGCCGCAGACTGCGAGGAGATTGCAGAAAAGCTGGGAGGTGCGGATATCGCCGTGCGCGCGGGGCTGCACTGTGCACCCCTGGCCCACCAGTCGGCGGGCACCTTTGAGAGCGGTACCGTGCGGGCCAGCTTCTCCGCCTTCAATCAACCCTGGGAGGTGGACCGCTTTGTGGCGGAGCTGTCAAGAAAAATTGCTTGACAGATGTTTTCATTTGAACGGCTCTGCAGGCCTTTCCTTGTCTGCGGAGCCGTTCTCGTTTCGATGCAGCATCTCAAGGCCTCCGTGCTTTACGCTCCGGGTCACCACACAGAAGGGAAAGTCAAGGGTTGACCTGTTCTGAACTTTGAGATAAAATTATTTTATTCGACTTATGATCTGCATGCGAGAATGGAGAAAAAGGGAACTATGTTGGAACGAGAACTGGAACTGCGTTTTTGTCAGGCGAGACGCTCCGCTATCGCGCTGGACTTTCAAAATCTGAACCCGGAGCAGCGCAAGGCCGCCCTCTGCACCGAGGGGCCGCTGCTTCTGCTGGCCGGAGCGGGCAGCGGAAAGACCACGGTGCTGATCCACCGGGTGGCGAACCTGATCCGCTATGGCCGCGGAGCGGACAGCGATGAGGTGCCGGAATGGGTGACGGCGGACGACCTGGCCTTTCTGGAGGATTACATAAACCATCCCACCCCGGAGAAAAAGGCGCGGCAGGAGCGGCTCTGTGCCCTGGAACCGGCGGCTCCCTGGTCCATTATCGCCATCACCTTTACCAACAAGGCGGCGGGGGAGCTGAAGGAGCGCCTGGAAAAGATGCTCGGTCCTGCGGCGCTGGATGTCTGGGCCTCTACCTTCCATTCCGCCTGTGTGCGTATTCTCCGTCGTGACATTGAGAAGCTGGGCTTCGGTAAGTCCTTTACCATTTACGACACCGACGACTCCCTGCGGGTTATTAAAGATATTCTCAAGGAGCAGGGATTGGATGACAAGATGTTCCCGCCCCGGTCGGTGCTGAGCCATATTTCCCGGGCAAAGGACGCCATGGAGCTGTCGGGCGACTTTATGGCCCGCTGTCAGAAGGACGGCGACCTGCGCATGACTAAGATCGCCCGGGTGTACCAGGCCTATGAGAAGCGCCTGTGGGAGGCCAACGCCCTGGACTTTGACGACATCATCCTGCACACGGTCCGCCTGTTGGAGGCCCATGAGGATGTGCGTTCGTACTATCAAAATAAGTTCCGCTATGTGCTGATTGATGAGTACCAGGACACCAACAACCTGCAGTACCGGCTGGCGGCTCTGCTGGCGGGGAAATGGGAAAACATCTGCGTGGTGGGCGATGATGACCAGTCCATCTATCGTTTCCGGGGCGCCACCATTGAAAACATCCTTTCCTTTGAGCAGCAGTACAAGGGCGCCCGGGTCATCCGCCTGGAGCAGAACTACCGCTCCACCAAAAACATTCTGGAAGCCTCCAACGCGGTCATCCGCAACAATCAGGGGCGCAAAGGCAAGGAGCTCTGGACGGAGCACGGGGAAGGGGACAAGGTCCAGCTTTATACCGCCATGAACGAGAATGACGAGGCCCACTATGTGGCCACCCAGGTTATGGAGGGCTTCCGCACCGGGCGCAAATGGAAGGACCACGCGGTCCTGTACCGCATGAACGCCCAGTCCAACCAGATCGAGCAGGCCTTCAAGCGCAACGGCATCCCGTACCGCATTATTGGCGGCACCCGGTTCTTTGACCGCGCGGAGGTCAAGGACATGCTGGCTTACCTGTGCGTGATCAACAACCCCGACGACGACCTGCGCCTGCGGCGCATCATCAATACTCCCACCCGCGGCATCGGCGCCGCCACGGTGGAGACCGCCCAGGCTCTGGCGGAAGGGGAGGGGGTCTCTCTCTGGAGAGTCATTACCGAGGCCCAGCAGCGCCCGGAGCTGTCCAAGGCGGCGGCCAAGCTGGCCCAGTTCACCAATATGATGGAGTCTCTGCGCACTCTGGCCCGGGAGCTGCCCCTGCCTGACTTTTATGAGGAAGTCCTGGTCCGCACCGGGTACGTAGCAGCTTTGGAGGCCAAGAACGACCCCGAGAGCCGCAACCGTCTGGAGAACGTGCGCGAGCTGCTGACCTCCATCAACGGTTACCTGGAAAATGAACCGGAAGCGCCCTCTCTGGCCGGTTTCCTGGACGAGATCGCCCTGTACACCGACATCGACGCCCACGACGCCAGCGAGGACTGTGTGGTCATGATGACCATGCACGCGGCCAAGGGCCTGGAGTTCCCGGTGGTCTTTGTGGTGGGCACAGAGGAAGGAATCTTCCCCGGTGTCCGGGCCATCGGCGAGGCGGAGGAGATGGAGGAAGAGCGCCGCCTGTGCTATGTGGCCATGACCCGGGCCAAGGAGAAGCTGTACATGACCTGCGCCGCCCAGCGCATGCTTTTCGGCAAGACCAGTGCCAACCGGCCCTCCCGCTTCGTGGGAGAGATCCCGCCGGAGCTGACCGTGCAATCGGGCCGCAGCCCGCTGTCGCCCTCCGTGCAGGACGACGAGCCCTGGGGTTACAGCCGGCCCGCCCGGCCGACTTACGGAAGCACCGCGTCCGGCGGCTTCCGGCAGACAAGCGGATATGGCAGCGCGCGTCCTGCCGGGACGGAACGTCCGTCCCGGCCCGCAGGTATCCAAGGTGGTTACACGCCCCGGCCGGCCGCAGCCAAAAGCGGTCCGCTGCCCGACTTCCACAAGGGGGACATGCTCACCCACAAGGCTTTCGGCAAAGGCATGGTCCTGTCCATCCAGCCCATGGGCGGCGACGCGCTGATTGAGATCGCCTTTGATACCGTGGGCACCAAGAAGCTGATGCTCAAGTCGGCGGCGCAGCACATGACGAAGCTCTGAGAATCAGTCCAGCAGCTCCCGAAAGCTGCGGATATACCCGTCGCAAAAGTTCTGCATTTCCACCTCATGGGCGGCGAAGAAGGGATCGTAGACGCCCACGACCCGCATTCCGGCGCTCCGGGCGCCCTTGACGGCGGAAGGGGAGTCCTCGTACATGGTGCAGGCGGCGGGGGAGACCCCGGCCTTTTGGGCGGCCAGCAGATAAATATCCGGGAACTTTTTGTCCCGAGGCACCTCCCGGACGGTCGTGATCTGACCGAACAGGTCCCGAATGCCGTGGCGCTCCAGCACGGCATTGCACAAGTGGTCCATGCAGGAAGTAGCAATGGCAAGTTTTTCTCCTTTACGGACTTCCTGTTCCAGATATTCCAGCACGCCGTCCTTCAGCGGAATGTGGTGGGCATAGGCGTCCAGCGCCATGTCGGACCAGATCTGCATGATCTCGTCCGTGCTCTCCTTCAGTCCGAAGCAGTCTTTTGTGTACTGCGCGGCATCCTGGTAGGTGACGTGGGAGACATAGTCGCTGTACTCCCGGGAGTAGGGGAGACCCCGCGCGGCCAGAAAATCCAGATCAATCTGGGTCCAAACGCCGTTGGAGTCGATTAAAGTCCCATCCAAATCAAACAGCTTCATATCCAGAACCTCCAGGGGAACTCCACCGCCTCCTCGGCGTAGTCGATGCCGATGCGGGGGCCGGTGTGGATGGTCTCCGGCGTCTCGCCGGAGGAGACGACATACAGGGTGTCGCCGGTCAGATCAAGACCGTTTAATGACCTGTCAAGCGATAAAGCCTTACAGATCTTTCCGGGGCCGTTCAGAAAGTTTTTTTGCTGATAAGCGGTCAGCTTCCCCGGATTTTTCGGATAGCGAAGGCGCTTCAGCGTTTCGATCCCGGACACGGCTTCCAGTCCCCGGATCAGGACGGCGGCCGGTTCCCCCTCCGGCTCTGTGACGAAGTTCAGGCAGTTGTACATACCGTAGATCAGATAGATATAGGCCGTGCCCGGGCGGGCAAACAGAGTCTCCGTCCGGTTGGTGCGCTTGTAACCATAGGCATGGCAGGCCTTGTCGCAGCGGCCGATATAAGCCTCGGTCTCCGTAATGCGGCAGACCAGCTTTTCACCGTTCAGGACCCGCACCAGATGCTTGCCCAGCAGTTCTTTGGCCACCGTGATCGTATCGCGGTCATAGAAATCCCGCGTCAGTTTTTCCATTGTGATCACTCTCCGCTTCCATCTTACCACACGCAAAGGAGCCCAGACAACCCATGAATGATGCCATTCTCAAAAAACTTGCCCGTCCGCTGATCGTCCTTGCCACCATTATCTGGGGCAGCACTTTTTTTATTCTGAAAGACACGCTGGACGACGTATCGGTCTATTTTATGCTGGCCTTTCGTTTCACCATCGCCGCCGTGGTGCTGGCCCTGGTGTTTTGGAAGAAGTGGAAGTACATGGACAAAAGCTATCTCCTGGCCGGCGGCGTCATGGGGACTCTGCTTTTTTTGGGCTATGCGGTGCAAAATTTCGGCCTGATGGGCACCACGCCGGGGAAGAACGCCTTTTTTACCGCCGTCTACTGCGTGATCGTTCCATTCCTGTACTGGATCATTGACCGGACCCGACCGGACAGGTTCAACATCATCGCCGCCGTGCTCTGCCTGGCGGGGATCGGATTTGTCTCCTGGGACGGCGGTTTTGCTTTGACCCACGGCGATGTTTTGACCCTGATCGGCGGTTTCATATACGCATGCCACATTGTGGCGGTGGCCCATTTCTCCAAAGGGCGGGACATCTTCCTGCTGACGGTGCTGCAGTTTGCCGTGGTCGCCGTCTGGTCCTGGATCTGTGCCGGTGTGACCCGCGGCGTACCCGCCGATGGTCTGCCGGGAAGAGCCTGGCTGGTGCTGCTCTATTTGGCCATCGCGGCCACAACCCTGGCCCTGCTGTTCCAGAACGTGGGGCAGAAGTACACAAACCCTTCCGCCGCAGCCGTTTTGCTGGCGCTGGAGGCTCCCTTCGGCGTGCTCTTTTCCGTCCTGTTCGGCAATGAGCGGCCCACTGCATCCATGGTGTTTGGCTTCGTCCTGATCTTTGTGAGCATCATCTGCTCGGAGACCAAGTTTTCTTTTGTGTCAGAAAAAAAGTTGAAAAAAGGGGGTTGACAAATCGGGGGAAGCTGAATATAATGCAAACAACAACCAAACACGGCAAACCAGTGAGAAAGAAGAGTACCCGGTCATTTCAAGGTTTAGCGAGCTCCGGACGGTGGAAGCGGAGTCTGAGGAACCCGGCGAATGGACTTTCGAGGGCGGCTTGAACAGAGGAAACTCTCAGTAGATGCCGACGGGACCCCACCCGTTATCCATCGGGACACATGTGATGGCATGTGGTTTGAGTGGACGTTTTGAACGTCAATTTGGGTGGTATCGCAGAAGCAAACGCTTTTGTCCCATGTAGGGGACAAAAGCGTTTTTTTGTTTCCAAGATCCATCTGCCGCCCAAATTTATTTTAATGGAGGAAATCCAAAATGAAAAAGATGAACCTGAAGAAGATCCTGGCCCTGACCGCCGCTTTTGCCCTGACCCTGTCCCTGGCCGCCTGCTCCGGCGGGAATGCCGACAAGGACAAGAAAGACACCTACAAGGTCGGCATCTGCAACTACGTGGACGATGCCTCTCTGAACCAGATCGTGGAAAACATCGAAAGCCAGCTGAAGGCTATCGGTGAGGAGAAGGGTGTGACTTTTGAGATCAACTACGACAACTGCAACGCCGACTCCACCGTTCTGAACCAGATCATCGCCAATTTCATCGCCGACGACGTGGACCTGATGGTCGGCGTGGCTACCCCCGTGGCCATGGCCATGCAGGCTGCTACCGAGGATAACAAGATCCCTGTGGTGTTCGCCGCCGTGTCCGACCCCGTCAGCACCGGCATCGTGGAGAGCCTGGAGGCCCCCGGCGCCAACCTGACCGGCACCTCCGACTACCTGGACACCAACTCCATCATGAACCTGATCTTCGCCGCCGATCCCGACGCGGATAAGATCGGCCTGCTGTATGACCAGGGCCAAGACTCCTCCGCCACCCCCATCGCCCACGCCAAGGAGTATCTGGACAGCAAGGGCATCGCCTATGTGGAGCGCACCGGCACCACCACCGATGAGGTCATGCTGGCCGCCCAGGCTCTGGTGGCCGACGGCGTGGACGCCGTGTTTACCCCCACCGACAACACCATTATGACCGCTGAGCTGTCCATCTATGAGACCTTCATCGAGGCGGGCATCCCCCATTACACCGGCGCGGACTCCTTTGCTCTGAACGGCGCTTTCATGGGCTACGGCGTGGACTACGCCAACCTGGGTGTGGAGACCGCCAACATGGTGGCCGGTCTCCTGCTGGACGGCAATGATCCCGCTACCACTCCCGTTATGACCTTTGACAATGGTACCGCCACCGTCAACACCGAGACCTGCGAGGCCCTGGGCCTGAACTACGACGAGATCGAGGCGGCCTTCGCTCCGCTCTGCACCAAGGTGACCACCATCACCACCGCCGAAGAGTTCGGCGACCTGCAGGGCTGATTCGGTAATCAAGTAACCAAAAGGGGATAGGGGGAATTTCCCCCTATCCCTAAACCCTGTGTTTGGCAGGAATTTATTAGGAGGGCGTTTTCATGAATCTTGCCACTGTCCTCTCTCTGGGACAGACGGCTCTGGAGCTGGGGCTGATCTGTTCCCTGACGGTACTGGCGCTGTTTTTGAGCTATACCATGCTCAACGTGTGCGACCTGTCCACCGACGGCTGCTTTACCCTGGGCGCGGCGGTCGGGGCCGCGGTGGCCATTGCAGGTCACCCGTACCTGGCCATTTTCGCTGCCATGGCGGCGGGTGTGTGCTCGGGCTTTGTCACCGCGTTTCTCCAGACCAGAATGGGCGTGGACTCGCTGCTGGCCGGTATTATCGTGAACACCGGTCTGTATTCCATCAATATCGCGGTGATGAAGGGCGCGTCCCTGCTGAATCTGAACAAGACCGAGACCGTTTTTACGAAGATGAAGGACCTGCTGGCCGGTACGTTCCTGGCGGGGCAGTACAAGCTGATCGTGGCCGGGATCGCCGTCATCCTGGTGGTGGCATTTTTGACCTTTTTCCTGAATACCCGGCTGGGCCTTGCAATCCGGGCCACGGGCAATAACCCGGATATGGTGCGCTCCTCCTCAATTAACCCCATTTTCACCACTACCGTAGGCCTGTGCGTGGCCAACGCCTTCACCGGCCTGTCCGGCTGTCTGCTGGCGCAGTCCCAGAAATCCGCGGAGATCAACATCGGCAGCGGCATGGTGACCATTGCCCTGGCCGCTCTGCTGATCGGCCGGACCTTGATCCCCCGGGGCGGCATCTGCATCCGGGCCATTGGCATGGTGCTGGGCGCGTTTATTTTCCGGCTGGTCTATGCCGTTGCCCTGCGTTTCCAGATGCCTGCTTACATGCTTAAGCTGGTGTCCTCGATCATCGTGGTGCTGGCTATCTTCATCCCGTACCTGAAACGGCAGTGGCCTACCATTCAGCGCAGAATAGCCGGCTCGAAGGGAGGGGTGCGCTGATGCTGAAGCTGACGAACATTTCAAAGACCTTCAACCCCGGTACGGTCAATGAGAAAAAGGCTCTGACCGGCTTGTCCCTCCACCTGGCGCCGGGTGACTTTGTTACCATCATCGGCTCAAACGGCGCGGGTAAATCCACCTTGTTCAACGCCATCGCGGGAAGCTTTTTCACCGATTCCGGGTCCATTATGTTGGATGGGAAGGACATCACCTTCCAGCCGGAATATATCCGTGCCAGAGTCATTGGGCGTCTGTTCCAGGACCCCATGCGGGGCAGCGCCCCCGGCATGACCATTGAGGAGAATCTGGCTCTGGCCGTGGGCAGCGGCGGCTGGTTTTCCTGCGTCAGCCGGGCGGAGAAAAAGCGCTTCCGCGACCGTCTGGCTTTGCTCGAAATGGGCTTGGAGGACCGGATGAAGCAGCCGGTGGGGCTTCTCTCCGGCGGACAGCGCCAGGCCCTGACCCTGCTGATGGCCACCATGGTGACGCCCAAGCTGCTCCTGCTGGATGAGCACACCGCCGCCCTGGACCCTGGCACCGCGGAGAAGGTGCTGAAGCTGACCCGCCAGATCGTGGCGGATGACCATATTACCTGCCTGATGGTGACCCACAACATGAAGCAGGCGCTGGACCTTGGCAACCGCACCCTGATGATGGCGGATGGGCACATCGTCTTGGACATCGCGGGGAAGGAGCGCGAGGGCCTGACTGTGGACGATCTTCTGCGCCGCTTCAAAGCCGGCGCGGGACAGGAGCTGGACAACGACCGCATTTTGCTCTCGGAATAAGGAACGTCCGGACGCGCCGCGGAAACGGCGCGTCCGGTGTTTTTGCAAGAAACGATTGACAAGTGGAAATAATTATGGTAAGATAACTCTTGCGTTTGGGCAAGACTCGGGTATACGGAGAGATGTCCGAGTGGTTTAAGGAGCCGGTCTTGAAAACCGGTGACTCGCAAGAGCCGTGGGTTCGAATCCCACTCTCTCCGCCAATTAAAATTGAATCATTATTTTGATTTTCGACTTGCGGAAGTACCCAAGTGGCCGAAGGGGCTCCCCTGCTAAGGGAGTAGGGCGTGAAAGCGTCGCGAGGGTTCAAATCCCTCCTTCCGCGCCAAAAGAACCGGAAAATGCTTGAAAGAAAGTGTTTTCCGGTTCTTTTTATTTGCCCAAGCGCCCAGAAGCGAAAATGCTTTCAATTTCATAAAAAATATCTGGTGGCAGGCCACAATATTGTGAAAAAAAGAGCTGGTCAAAACACAGACAGACGAATATAATACGGATTATCGCTCCGTGAACGCAAAACACGGTATTTTTTCTTAAAGTGAGAATTATCTATGACAAAAAATCTGACAGTCGGAAGCCCGATGCGGCTTATAATCGGCTTTGCCTTGCCCACCTTGTTCGGATTGCTGTTTCAGCAGGTCTACAGCCTGGTGGACACGATGATCGTGGGGAAGCTGCTGGGAGCTCAGGCCCTGGCGGCGGTGGGCTCCACCGGCTCCATCAACTTTCTGATCATCGGCTTCTGCATGGGCGTGTGCAGCGGCTTTGCGATCCCGGTAGCCCAGCGGATGGGGGCCATGGACTATTCCAGAATGCGGCACTGTGTGGCGAACGCGGCTTATTTGGCCGCTCTGTTTGCTTTGGTGCTCACGGTGGCTACCGGTTTGCTGTGCCGGACGATCCTGACCGTGATGCGTACCCCGGCGGATATTTTTGAAGATGCCTATACTTATATTTTCATTATCTTCATGGGAATCCCCATCACCTTTTTATACAATCTTTTGGCGGGTATTATCCGATCCCTGGGGGACAGCAAGCCCCCGGTCTATTTTCTGGCTCTCTCTTCTGTTTTGAATATCTTTCTGGACATTGCACTGATCCTATGGTTTCACGCCGGTGTGGCGGGCGCTGCAATCGCGACTGTTGCCGCCCAGGGTGTGTCGGGGGCAGCCTGTCTGTGTTATATGATCAAAAAATATCCGATCCTGCGCATGACTCGGGAGGAGCGGAAGCTGGATGGCCGCACTTGCAAGATGCTGTGCGGCATGGGGATCCCAATGGGTCTGCAGTACTCCATCACGGCAATTGGCTCCATAGTCCTCCAGTCCGCCATCAACACGCTGGGTAGTATGTATGTAGCGGCGATCGCAGCAGGGGTAAAGCTGGCTCAACTGCTGTCATGCCCCCTTGACGCTTTGGGAGCCACCATGGCCACTTACTGCGGCCAAAATGTGGGGGGCCGTAAGCTGGAGCGTCTGGGCCAGGGCATCCGGGCCTGTGTCCTCCTGGGGGCGGGCTGCTTTTTGGCTGCTTTTCTGGCTATGCTGCTGTTTGCTCCCCAATGCGCTATGCTGTTTTTGGACCCCCAGGAGAGCAATGTGGAGCAGCTGGTAGAGCTGACCAGCCAGTACATTATTACCCAAACCGCTTTTTACTTTCCCTTGGCCCTGGTGGATATCGTTCGGTTTTCCATCCAGGGGATGGGGTTCAGCGCCTTTGCCATCCTGTCCGGGGTGCTGGAAATGGCGGCCCGAACAACTATGGGCATATGGCTGGTACCCCTGTTTGGATATACCGCCGCCTGCTTTGCCTCACCGGCGGCCTGGGTGTGCGCTGATCTGTTCCTCATACCGGCCTGCGCGGCCTGCATCACCCATCTGCGCCGGATGAATCCGACGGTCTCAACTTTGGAACCCATCTCTCGGAAGATGCTGAAATGATTGTATACAGAACATCAAAAACTTCTCTTGCCCGATAAGACAAGAGAAGTTTTTTGTTGGGGGGGTCTTCTCAAAATCGGTCAATGGACTATAATGAGAATTGACCGCAGCGGTTTATGGAGGTGATGTAATGAATGAACGTTTTTTCTCTCTGCCGGAGGAGAAGCGGCAGGCGATCCTCAATGCCGGGTACCGGGTGTTTTCGCAGAACTCCTATAAAAACAGCCCCACGAGCGAGATCGCGGGCGCGGCGGGGATCAGCAAATCCCTGCTGTTCCACTACTTCCACAACAAGAAAGAGCTGTATCTTTTCCTCTGGGATACCTGTGCGCAAATTACGATTGAATATCTAACCAAATACGACTGCTACGGGCAGAAGGACCTGTTTGAAAGCATGACGCGCGGAATGCAGGCCAAAATGGACATCATCCGACAATATCCCGACATGGCCGCCTTTGTCATCAAGGCGTTTTACGAAAAGGACCCCGACATTTGCGCGGCGGTCCAGAAGAGCTATCAGAAATACTTTGACTTGAAAGCAAGCTCCACCTTGATGAACCTTGACCCGGAGCAGTTCATACCGGGACTGGATATCCCGATGATGTACCGGGATATGTACTGGGCGTCAGAGGGCTATCTGTGGGAAATGGTCCAGCGGGACAACATTGACATGGACCAGATGGAGAAAGATTTTACACAGCTTATTTCTTTTTGGAAGAGCATTTTTTTGAGAAAAGAGGGCTGATATGCACGCCATCGAAACAAGAAACCTGACCAAATATTACGGAAAGTCCAGAGGGATCATCGACCTGAACCTGACTGTTGCGGAGGGGGAGTTCTTTGGTTTTATCGGCCCCAACGGAGCGGGGAAGAGTACCACGATCCGCACCCTGCTGGGGCTGATTCAGTCCACCGGCGGCGAAGGAATGATCCTCGGGATGGATATCGTCAGAGAGAAGGAGAAAATCCTGAGCTATGTCGGCTATCTTCCCTCAGAGGCGGTGTTCTATCCCGGTATGCGCGTCCGGGATGTTCTGAAGTTTTCCGCCGACCTGCGAAAGGCGGACTGTGCGGCGGAACGGGAGTGCCTGTGCCAGCGGCTGCAGTTGGACACCTCCAGAAAAGTGGAGGAGCTGTCCTTTGGCAACCGGAAAAAGGTCGCCATTGTCTGCGCACTCCAGCATAGACCACCTCTGCTGATTCTGGACGAGCCCACCAGCGGTCTGGATCCGCTGATGCAGCGGGAGTTCTTCAAAATCCTCCGGGAGCGCAATCAAGCCGGTGCGACCGTGTTCCTGTCCTCTCATGTGCTTTCTGAGATCCAGCGCAACTGCACCAAGGCAGCCATCATCCGGGAGGGACGCATGATCGCCTGCGACAGCGTGGAGACCCTGGCGAAGACCAGTGCCAAGCGGGTCACGGTCCACGGTCAGGTCGATCTGTCCGGCCTGACCGGTGTGCGCGGCCTACAGGCGGACGGAGACAGTGTCAGCTTCCTCTACGGCGGCAACATCAGCGAACTGCTCCGCACCTTAGCGGCAGGTCGGATCACGGACCTGTCGCTGGCCGAGCCGGACCTGGAAGAGATCTTCCTGCACTATTATGAGGAGGGAGGTGCGAACCCATGACGCTGATGAAACATGAACTGCGGCAGGGGAGGACCTCCCTGATCGTCTGGACGGCTGCGATCGGCTTTTTGATGGCAATCTGCATTTTCCTGTTCCCGGAGATGAAAGGGGAGATGGACGCAGTCAGCGGCATGTTTGCCTCCATGGGCAGCTTTTCGGCGGCCTTCGGCATGGATCGTCTCAATTTCGGCACGCTGACCGGCTTTTATGCCGTGGAGTGCGGGAACATTCTGGGCCTCGGCGGGGCGTTTTTCGCTTCCCTCGTCGCGGTGACCGTTCTCGCCAAGGAGGAAAAGGAGGGAACTGCGGAATTCCTGCTGACCCATCCGGTGAGCCGGCGCCGTGTTATTACGGAAAAGCTCTGCGCTGTCCTGGCGCAGATCGTCGTGCTGAACGCAGTCATTCTGGCCTTGGCCCTTGGCTCCGTCGCAGCCATCGGAGAGGCGATCCCCTGGAAGGAGCTTCTTCTGCTGCACCTGGCCTATTTTCTGCTGCAGGTGGAGCTGGCGGGGATCTGCTTCGGCATCTCCGCATTCCTGCGGCAGGGCAGCCTGGGGATCGGTCTGGGTGTTGCGGCGGTGATGTACTTTCTGAACATCATTGCCAATATTTCCGACAGTGCGCAGTGCCTGAAATACATCACTCCCTTCGGCTATGCGGAGGGGGCCGACATCGTGACAAACGGAAGCCTGGACGTCCCGCTTGTACTGCTTGGGATTTTATATGGGATCATTGGAATTGCCGCGGCCTATGTGAGGTACTGTAAAAAAGATATTCGGTAAAAGGGAAGAGCGGACGGCCCGCAGGGGGCGTCCGCTCTTCCTTTTCGTGTGAGATGGGGTCACTCTGCCCGGAGCGGACTGACCGCCCGCAGCTCAATGTAGCCGCGCTCTCCCCGGGGCTCCAACTGGACGCGGGGATTGGCGTCGTCCCACCGGCGGCCGAGCAGCGCGGGGTCATACTTGTCCATGGCTTGCTGCACCGCCGTGATGGCTTGGCAGTAGTCCTCCTCCCGGAAGGGTTCGCCCTGGAACATCAGGTACTCCGCCGGCGGCAGAGTGATCACGTCGAATCCCTCCGGAACGGTGCCGTCATAATCTGCTCCGACTTCCACGCCCTGCACGTAGACAGAGGTCCCCGGCTTCCGATACTGCTCCGGCAGCCACAGACAGACCGGCTCCCCGCACAGGGAGTCCATACTGGTCAGAAGACCCCAGATGTCGCAGCCCACTTCCTCACAGTAGGCGAAATAATCCGCGGCGCTGACACCGCGCTTGAGAATGACCTTGCGTTCCGGCTTCTGGATCAGCTGGACAAATACGCTCTGAACATCTTTCACATCAACGACTTCCTTTCTCAGTTCCCGAAATTTCACGCCATAGGGGATGAAAAGGGGAAGGGGGACCTTCGTGCGCGCGTATTCGCCGGGATTGCAGCCGAATTCCCGGAAAAAAGCCCGCTGATAGCCGTCCACGCTGCCAAAACCCAGGTCATATGCCGCGTCGATTACCCGGCAGCCGCCCTGCTTCAGCCGCACCGCCGAACGGGACAGCCGCAGTCGTCGGATGTACTCCGCCGGGGTCAGCCCGGTATACTGCCGGAACAGGCGGTAGGAGTGCCACGGAGAGAAAAGCGACGCCCGCGCCAGATCGGCCAGACTGATCTCGCTTTCCAGGTTTTCCTCAATATACTCCTGCATCCGCTGGACCGCCAGAACCTGCTCCTTCATCTTTTCACCTCCCGACGCATTCGATTATACATGGGGGAAAAGGAAATCGCTCGATGTTCCTTGCTATTTTGCTCGGATGGGGTGGCGGATCACGGTTTTCCACTTTGCCGGGTCCACTCTTCGCGCGTCGGAGAGATAGATCTCGTGGTGCAGGCGGGAATCGGAGAAATCATTTTCATATCCATTTTCTGCCAGAAATTCGTCCATTCGTGCGACGCTTGCGGCCTCTTCGTCAAAGGGGCCGATGTGCATCATCTGCACACACAGTCCTTCCTCAAGGGTCAAAAACTCCACCGGGGAGAAATCCTGCTTTTTCTTGTTCGCGGCTTCCACGACCGCCCAATCAAAATCCGCCCGTGTCACGAAGTCCGGCAGCCGGATGACGGAGATCCAACGGAACTCTTCTTTTCGGGTCAGGTCAAAGCCATCCACGCCTTCCTGCTGCCAAAAGCCCTCCAGCGGAGGAACGACATAGTCAAAATACCCCTCGATCCGGTGGTTACTCTTCTTGCTCATTTTAATGGTGAAGGCGACGCCGTAGAGCAGCCCGATCGCAGCCTTATACGCGCCGCCCTCCTCGTTGGGGTCCCCCGCACCGCTCACCGCGATGTAGTTCATGGGCGGCACCGTTACAATCTCCGGTTTTTCCTTGGGCAGATAAAATTCCCGATACTCTTTCTTGTAATCAAAAGCCATGCGTTCAAACCTCACGATATAAATCTTTGCAGACAGTTCCTTTCAGTTAGGGATCATCCGTTTTCTTTGCAGATTTCCAGGCTGCCGGAGGTGGTTTTGACCTCAAACCAGTTCTGGCCGCTGCCGGCGAGGTAGGTCTCGCCTTCCTTGCTCAGCTCGATCTCGCTGTCAAAGCTGCCGCTCACCGTTTTGAACTCCACGGAAAACTGGGCGTCCTCGGGCAAAGCCAAAGTCACCGCCCCGGAAACGGAGCCAATCTTGCACGCCCCGGATACTTCCTTCAGACGCAGGGCGATAGCGCCGCTGGTGCTTTCCAGCTCGGTTTGTGGGCTTTTCACGGCTGCAACTTGGATTTTTCCGGAGACCGTGCCCACATTCAGCTCTTCCGTGATCCCGAGACTTAGGCGGACATCGCCGGAGGTGGAATCCACCTCGACTTCCTCCGCGTCAGCATAGGAGGTCAAATCCACTGTACCGGAGACAGTCCGCGCGTCGATGTGCTCCGTGTCAAACAGCTGGGCTGTCATGCCGCCGGAGGTGGTGCTCCAGTCGATTCTTCTGGCAGACAGCTCCGGCGCTTCGATATCGGCGGAGACCGTTGTGATCTGCGCGGACTCCAACAGCAGGTCATTGGGCAAAGTCACCGTCAGCGTCTTTTGCAGATTTCCGATGTCCCACCGGCCGGTATTGCAGAATTTGATGTGCAGAGTTTCTTCGTCCAGCCACCAGCGCATAGTCAGTTCGTCAGACAGCTTGCGGTTCGCTGTTTCTTCAAACTCCACATTGTCTCCGTCGCCGCGTTGGATCTCCACACGGCCGGTGAGCCACTGGATCTCCAGGTGCTTGACCGGATCTGCCAGAGCCCCGCCGCCGACGGTGTAGCGCTCCGGGTTGTCATAGCGAAAGGTATCGCCGAACAGGCTCCGGTTGGTAGTATGGCTGCAGCCGGCCAACAGCAGACAGCACAGCGCGATGACGAGAGCAAACATTTTTTTCATAAGTGACCACCTTATCCCTCAAACTTCATTGCTGTATAGCGCAATCCCTTTACAGATTGTTCGGCGTCCGTTTCCCGAAAGCCGAGATGCCGGTAACTCTCCACCGCGCAGGGGGAGGAGCGGACTGTGAACACCTGCTGCGCATAGTCCTGCCGCATGGTCTTCCTCAGGGGCCAGACGCTTGACCGTGCACTGCGCCGTGCTGCGCGTCTCGGCTTGGTCTTTGGCTTCCGCTATCTGCCATTTCCGGATTTTTGCTGCAATACGCTGCAATCCTCCCGCGATTTTAATTTATTTTTTAATGAATGGATGTGACTGAGCACGGTTCTCTGAAAAAGCGGGTTATTCATAAATTGTTGTATCTGCATCTTCTCGCACAAAAGAGCGGTATATTGTTCGGACGTGGCGTTTGGCTTTTCCTGGAGCAGCAAACTGACATTCCGCTCCAGCGTTTCGATCAGCGCGATTGCCTGCGCGATGGCTTGCTTACATTCCTGCCTTTGATAAGCACGATCCCACGCGGGGCAGTAAAGCTGTGCCGTATCGGACAGCTCACGCAGCCGTTCCAGACTGTCCAGACTCTTTTGACTGTCGATATAGATCGGGATATCGCCGACCACCGGGATGGCGTCGCCCGTAAACAAAACACCTTTGCCGCGCAGCCAAAAGGAAAGATCGTCGCAGGAATGGCCGCCCGTGCCGACCGCCTCGATTTGCAGACCCGGTTCCGGTTGGACAAGTTCTCCATCCGCCAACACGGTATCCACCTGAACCGATGACGGACCGGTCAGCTGGTAAAAGTTCGGAATGGGCCGCTCCCGGTACTCCAGATCAATATCTTCGATCCAGCGCCGTTCTCCCGCACTGGCATAGATCCGGCATCCCGTCAGAGCTTTCAGCATCGGCGCGCCGCCGATATGGTCAGGGTGAGCGTGGGTCAGAAAGATCCCTTTGATCTCCGACAGATCCCGCCCAATGCTTTTCATATATTCGGAAATGATCTTTTCACTTCCGGCAACTCCCGAATCGATCAGGTAGCAGTGCTCCGCTTCGATCAGATAGACATACACATAGCGCTTGACCAGCGGCGTGACTTGAAAATCGATTCGGATTTGATGGATCCCTTCACAAAGCTTCATTTCAATTGACTCCGTTTGCGATAATGAATACTCAGGGCAGCGATTCCCGGATAAAGTCCTTTATCAATGCTTTCCTTTCATACAGGCTTTCACAAACTTGAGCGGCACATCCATCCGTTCGGCTGTCTGTTCCTCGGTCATGCCGCTGTCCAGAAAACGCAGGCAGACGGCCTTCGTGTTTTCACCCACCTCAATGATATGGCCGTCAGGGTCATAAAAGCGCACCACACGCTGTCCCCACGCGTGCTCCTTGACCGGGTGGATATAGCGGAGATCCAGACCCGTCAGCTTTTCCAGGAAAGAGTCGAAATCGTCTTCCTCAAAATAGAGTTCACTGACCTTGCCGCAGCAACCCAGTTCGTCGGGAGATACTCCGATAAATTCTGCCCAGGTCTCTCTCGTCTGCAGGCACACTCCGCCGGTCAGGGTTACATTGGCACCAAAGTCCATGATCTTGCGAAGGCCCAATACCTCTTTGTAAAATGCAACAGACTTCTCCATGTCAGTAACTGCCAGCAAGGGATTCTTGAACTTCATTCTGCAGCCTCCTTTATGTTTGCCTCCAGCTTTGCGCCGTAGCGGAACACTGGCGACGCTGGGATCAGGATGATACCCAGCAAGATAAAGCCTGCGTTGTTCCAGTCATTGGAACGGGTCAGGCCAACGCAGCCATAGATGATCGCGGAGATGATCGCCGCCACGATGGGCAGTACGATGGCTTTGATGCCGAGATTATTGACCCTGTGCGCCCCGTTGCGGGTAAAGGACGTGCCGTCCGTTTGCTCTGCCCTGAAGTATAGGAAGGCAAACAGCAACAGGATGCCGTCGGTCAGGGCAAATACAGTGTCAGCCAGCAGTTCTGCGATCATTTGATCCAGACCGGCGGTATTGGTCAGAGACAACATGGTTTCATAATCGGAGCCCACCACCATGCCGCCATTCCGCCAGACCAGAGCGTAGGTTACCCCTAGCAGTGCAAGACCTGCTGCAACGAAGGACAGGATCATAAAAACTTTGGACAGGATCTGAAATACACGGAAGGTTTCTGAATGGTTGTCAGGCTTTTCATGCCTGCTCATCCTTCTCATTTCTGTTTCCCGCTCCGCAGCACATTCAGCGGTGCGCTTACAGCTTTTCGAAGATCTTGGAACCCTTGTTCTTCAGCCAGACCAACAGGACAATCGAAGCGATCAACAGTGCCGCCGCGGAACAGGCCAGGTAAAGCAGAGGGCTGACAAATTTCCGCAGTACAAAATACAGTCCACCCAGCGCGAGGACAAGCGCCCAGCCGCCAAACAGCGCCAGCATGACACTCATGTTCTGCTTGACGGGGACCGTTTCATCGCTCCAGTTCAGATTGGGCATTTTCAGGCCCAGAGACAGGCCGATCAGGGCCATCAACAGAATAAACAGCGCCGTGACCACCGGGATCAGAATTGCAAAGACCGGCGCGGGCGCGAGTACAATGTCCACGCATACCGCCAGGATCAGCGCGGGAATGAGCGTCAGGAGCAGATGCAGCTTCAGCTTTGCCTTCAGCACTTGCCAGGCGGAGACCGGGAAAACCTGAACCAGCCACAGGCTTTTGCCCTCCAGAGATACGGATGGGGCCGCAATGTCATTCATGCACGTCAGCAGGCAGAGGGCGGCAGCAGCAAGAAGGGGGATAAAATCTTCCCCGCTCGCAAAGATTCCGGAAATAAGCTCCACTACTGCGCTGCCCTTGATCAGCAGAGCGACGGCGGCGATCACCATGATCACGATACCGAGTCCGCAGTTGAGCATGTAGGTGGGGCTGCCGAGAAAGCGTTTCAGCTCCTTGCGCAGCAAGGCGCTGTCGGCACTTCCTGCACGGGCCGCCTTTTCTTTGTATTTCACCTTTGCCGCGCCGCGGTTGGCGGTGGCGAGCTTCAAAAAGCTGCGGGACAGTACCAGGTAGACAATGGCAAACAACGCCGCGATAATCACGGTAAAAATCAGCATGGAGAGCGCATGGCCCTCCGCGGCAAGTCCCATCTGGTAGAAGGGATACAGGACGCCTTTGATGCTGCTGCCGACCGCCTGAGGATTGGCCAGGATGCTCTGCAGCATGGAATAGGCCCGCATATAGAAGTAATAATATGCCGCAATAAACGCCAGGGAGAGAAAGACTACAATAATGTTCTTGTTCTTCAGTTTGCTGCTGACCAGCGCAACCACCCAGCCGAGCAGACAGGACAGAGTCAGGACAAGGATCGACAGAACAAGGGGAACAAGCAGGGTAAAGATGACCCCGAGCACGCCGACCGGCGCGGACATGAAATAGACGATCACTGTTGGGATCATGACGATCAATTCATACAGCAGCCCCATGGCGAACACGCCGGACAGCCGTACCAGCAGGATCTTTGCGGCGGGGACGGGCATGGAGAGCAGAAGGTCGTTGTCTTTTGCGAGGTAGAGGGAGGAATAGGTGCTGAACACGCTGCCAAACACGCCCAGCGCCACCGCAATCAGTCCCATCAGGGCAACGTACAGCCAGCCCAGACCGGCTGCAGCGAGCGGCGCGCAGAGCATATCGGCGACCTTGTAAAACACACTTCCGAGAAAAGCAAAAATAAACAGATAAAGTACAATGTACCCTACAAGGCCTTGCTTGGAGCGATTTTTCCCGGACTTTTTACTCCGGTAAACCCAGGAGAAAACCTCCATCATCTGCTTCTTGAATAAGGCTTTTGTCATTGTTCGGCCTCCAGTTCCAGGAACACGGTTTCCAGAGAGGTATCCCCCCTGACTTCTTCCATGGTACCGGATTTGATCAGTCTGCCGCCCTTGATGATGGCGACTTTGTCGCACAGTTTTTCCGCCACTTCCAGTACATGGGTGGAGAAAAAGATGGCGCCGCCGCGGCCGCAGATCTCCCGCATCAGTTCTTTCAGCAGGTGGGATGCTTTGGGGTCCAGTCCCACGAAAGGTTCATCCATGATGATCAGCTTCGGCTCATGGATCAGCGCGGAGATCAGGGCCAGCTTCTGCTTCATGCCGTGAGAGTAGGCGCTGACTGGCTGGGCCAGGTCGGCGGTCAGCTCAAATGTGTCCGCATACCGGCGGATGCGCTTCTGCCGGTCCGCGGCGCTGACGCCGAAAATGTCGGCCACAAAGTTTAAAAACTGGATGCCGGTCATAAATTCATACAGGTCGGGATTGTCGGGTATGTAGGCCAGTTTGGCCTTGCAGGCAAGCGGATCATTTTTCATAGAGATGCCGTCCACAAAAACCTCACCCTCATCAAACTGCAGAATACCGCAGCAGGCCTTGATGGTTGTGGTCTTGCCCGCGCCATTGTGCCCGATGAAGCCGTAAATCTCCCCGGGGCGAATGTGTAGGGAAAGATCGTCCACGGCCTTTTTGTCTCCGTAAGCTTTGGTCAGATGCTCGATTCTCAGCATGTTCTTTTCCTCCAGTTTCCATTACAATAATACAAATCGTGCGGGAGAGATCACGAAAATGCCTCTCCGCAGAGCCACATTACACCTTCCAGAAGGTGGAACGTCAACAGATTTTTCAAAAAAATCAGTTTAAAGGGCGGGGCATGTTAAGAATTACGGATTTCTTTGACCGGCTGCTCGGAGCACTGGTCCATTTTTCCGGATTTCAGCATCATGAGCAATCCGGTAAACACCTGTCCCAGCCTTTCCGAAACTTCCTCTTCTGTGAAGTCGCAGACCTTCATGGCGCATAGGGCGCCCAATCCAAAGGTATGCACCCACATCTGCTCAAATAATGTTTTCGCTTCGGCAGGGGACAGCTGATAGTCCTTCTGGATCAACTCGATGCACACATCCACCAGTTGTCCAAGCTCCCGCATGGAGCTGTCAAAGCTGCGGCCCTCGGGGTGCTCCTGCATGAACAGCAGCTTGAACAGTTCCGGTTCATGGATGGCGTAGGAGACCATCAGCATTCCGACCCGTTTAAAGGCGGGGGAGTATGCCGTAAAGTCGCCGGCATACTCCTCAAATTCACGCAGTGCAAGCTCCCTTGCAGCCCACTTGACTTCTTCCATATTTTTAAATATGGTAAAGATCGGCCGTGCCGACGCTCCAAGCCTGCTTCCGAGCTCCCGTGCGGTCAGAGCGCCGACCCCGTTTTCTTTGATGATCGCAAGTGCGGTGGCGGCAATTTCTTCTTTTGTAAACTTTGGCTTCGGCGGCATATGGTTCATCCTTTCAAATGAAAACCTTGTTCCATAACATCGTTTTAAAACTATGTTTTATTATAATGCGGGTGGGATTGCCTGTCAAGAGTACCGTGCGAAGGAAATTCTGCACAGCGGATAAAAGAGAAGAGGAAGGAAAAATGGGAAAATAATTTGAAAGTTTTTGTTGACATCTCGAATTCATTTTAGTATAATAACATTCGTCGTCTGGGGCCGGACGTCCGACAGGGGAGCATAGCTCAGCTGGGAGAGCGCATGCCTTACAAGCATGATGTCACAGGTTCGAGCCCTGTTGTTCCCACCATATGGCGCGGTAGTTCAGTTGGTTAGAACGCCGGCCTGTCACGCCGGAGGTCGAGGGTTCAAGTCCCTTCCGCGTCGCCATTTGCCTCTGTAGCTCAGTTGGTAGAGCAGCGGACTGAAAATCCGCGTGTCGCTGGTTCGATTCCGGCCGGAGGCACCATTTCCCTGCGAATGACCATTCGCAGGGACCCCATGCGGGTGTAGCTCATCTGGTAGAGCGCCACCTTGCCAAGGTGGAGGTAGCGAGTTCGAGCCTCGTCACCCGCTCCAAAAGAAATGCTAAGGCCCCCTTAAAGTTCTTAGCATTTCTTTTGGATTCCCCGCATAAACTTATATTGTGCATGGTGCCATAGCCAAGTGGTAAGGCAGAGCTCTGCAAAAGCTCCACCCCCAGTTCAAATCTGGGTGGCACCTCCAGAAAAACAGCATTCCTTTGGGAATGCTGTTTTTTTCTTTCGCTCTTTATTGCCAAACAGGGAAATTCCGTATATACTTAAACCATCTTGAAAAAGGGAAGAGGGATGTCCTGTGGAAAGCCGTTATCATGTTCCGTTGGGCAAAATCATTCAGGAATTAAGTCTGGAGGTGCTCTGGGCACCGGAGGATTATGAGAATATTCAAATTAAGACAGAGGATGTGAACCGTCCCGGCCTTCAGTTGGCGGGATTTTTTGACTATTTTGTTCCGCAACGGATCCAGCTGATCGGATTGGTGGAGACCACATATTTGAACAACCTGACCCCGGAAGAACGTCGGGAGAGCTTTGAGCGTCTGTTTGCCTATGAGATCCCTGCCCTTGTTATTGCGCATGGGTTGGAGGCATTTCCGGAGTGTATTGAAATGGCAAAAAAACACGGGCGGGTTGTTCTGCGTACACCTGAGAGCACGACGAACGTTATGTCGGGGATCATCAGCTACCTGCGGCATATGCTCTGCCCCCGTATCACTCGGCACGGCGTCCTTGTGGAGGTCTATGGTGAGGGACTGCTTCTGTTGGGCGAGTCCGGCGTTGGTAAAAGTGAGACCGCCATTGAACTGGTCAAGCGCGGTCATCGCCTGATTGCCGACGACGCCGTGGAGATCCGCCGCATTTCCCGGCGGAAATTGATCGGCTCGGCGCCCGAACTGATCCGCCATTACCTGGAGCTGCGGGGTATCGGTGTGGTGGATGTGCACCGTCTGTTCGGCATGAGTGCGGTCAAGAAGGACTCGGACATCGACCTGATCGTGAATCTGGAGCCGTGGAAGGACGATACGGTGTATGACCGCTTGGGTACCGATGAGCAGTACACCACGATTTTTGATGTAAAGGTCCCGACCTTAACAATCCCTGTCAAACCGGGACGAAACCTGGCTGTGATCATCGAAGTTGCCGCTATGAATAACCGAAACAAAAAGATGGGCTACAACGCAGCGCTGGAGTTTACCAAGCAGATCAACGAGCATTTCGATCAGGCAATGTCGGAATAAAGCACAGAGGGAGCGCAGAGCAATGTATATTGGCATTGATGTGGGCGGGACCAATCTGGTGGCCGGCGTGGTGGATGAGAACAATCAGATCGTGGCCCGGGCAAAACGGAAAACGGCGGCATCCGCTTCGGTAGAAATGCTGTGCGACGACTTGGTGGCGCTGGCTCGTGAGGCGGCGGAAAACGCAGGCCTGCGGCCTGACGAAGTGGATGATGTCGGCATCGGCTTTCCGGGTGCTGTGGACCGAAAAAAAGGCGTTGTGATCTATACACCCAACGCGCCGTTTCGGAATACCCCCATTCGGGACTGGTTCCACAAAAGCTGGAATGTACCTGTTTATGTAGGCAATGATGCCAACTGCGCCTCCCTCGGAGAGTGCTATGCCGGCGCGGCCCGTGGGAAGCATTCCGCCGTTGTGGTCACTCTGGGAACCGGCGTGGGAATCGGCGCGGTGGTAGAGGGCCAGAGTTTTCTGGGCCTCAACGGAAACGGTATGGAGGGCGGCCACATGGTAATTGTTGTGGACGGCGCGCCCTGTAATTGCGGACGGCGCGGCTGCTGGGAGCAATACGCTTCGGCCACTGCACTCAAGCGCCTGACCCGGGAGGAAATGGCGCGCAGCCCGGAATCCGCGATGTGGCAGCTCTGTGAGGGCAGTCTGGACAATGTAGGTGGACGGACCGCCTTTCAGGCTGCGCGCAGCGGAGACGAGGCCGGGCGGCAGGTAGTGGGCCTGTATCTGAAGTATCTGGCTGCCGGGCTGACCAACCTGGTGAACATTTTCCAGCCTGAGATCCTCTGCCTGGGCGGTGGAGTGAGCAATGAAGCGGACGACCTTTTCCTGGAGCCGCTGCGGGATCTGGTAGCGGGAGAGAGGTATAACTCCCGCCAGAAAGACGTGCCGCAGACGATCCTGGTCAAGTGTCAGCTGGGCAATGACGCCGGGATCATCGGTGCGGCGCTGTTGGGAAGGGTCCAGACCAAAGAGGGCCGCTGCTGATTTTTTTGTTGTACATTTCCGCAAGATGCAGTATACTTAAAAATCAAGTTTTACCCTGAGGAGGCTTTTACCATGTGCGGTATTGTAGGCTATATTGGAAAGGAAGAAGCCGCTCCCATCCTGCTGGATGGTCTGGCGCGGCTGGAATACAGAGGTTATGATTCGGCGGGGCTGGCGGTCTATTCGCCCAAAGACGGCCTGGAGGTCGTCAAGGCGAAGGGGAGACTTCAAGTTCTGTGTGACATTGTGCAGGGCGGAAAAACGTTGGACGGTACTATTGGTCTGGGACACACCCGCTGGGCTACCCACGGCGCGCCCTCTGACATCAATTCCCACCCCCAGGTCAGCGAGGACGGTCACTTCGCGGTCGTGCACAACGGCATTATCGAAAATTATGTTCAGATCAAGGAGTTCCTTCAGTCCAAGGGTGTCCACTTCGTGTCGGAGACCGATACCGAGGTGGTGGCCCAGCTGCTGGAATACTATTATGACGGTGATCTGTTGGGCGCAGTGGCGCAGGTTCTGGAGAAAATTGAGGGTGCCTACGCGCTGGGCATTATCTGCGCAGATTGCCCCGACCGGCTGGTGGCCGCCCGCAAGGACAGCCCCTTGATCCTGGGATACGGCGACGGCTTCAATCTGTTGGCCTCTGATGTGACGGCAGTCATCAAATATACTCGTGAGGTCGTCTATCTGGATGACGGCGAGGTGGCGGTGCTCACTGCCGGCGGTGTAGAGATCTATGACGCCTATTTCCGTCCGGTGGAAAAGCAGCTGAGCCATGTGGACTGGGAGGTCTCGGCCGCTGAGAAGGGCGGATATGAGCATTTCATGTTCAAGGAGATCATGGAGCAGCCCAAAGCCATCCGGGACACGGTGTTTCCTCGCATTCACAACGGCCGGGTGGTACTGGACGATCTGTCCATTGACGCGGACTATGTAAAGGAAATCGACAAAATATATATTATCGCCTGCGGCTCCTCCTACCATGTGGGCATGGTGGCGAAGTACACCCTGGAAAAGCTGCTGCGCAAGCCGGTGGAGGTCTCCCTGGCGTCGGAGTTCCGCTACTGTGATCCCATCGTCACCGACAAGACTCTGACCATTGTGATCTCCCAGTCGGGCGAGACCATCGATACCCTGGCCGCCCTGCGGGAGGCCAAGCGCCTGGGCGCCCGGGTGCTGTCCATCGTCAACGTGGTGGGCTCCACCATCGCCCGGGAGTCGGACGACGTGCTCTACACCTGGGCGGGGCCGGAGATCGCGGTGGCGACCACCAAGGCCTACTCCACCCAGCTGGCGGTCATTGACCTGATCGGTCTGACCTTTGCCGATATGCTGGGGACCATCGGGAAAGAGGAGTACGACCGCATCGTCAGCGAACTGCTCCAGATCCCCTCCAAGATCGAGACCATCCTTTCTCACAAAGAGGATATCCAGTATTACGCTTCCATTTATTTTAACCACGAGTCGGTGTTCTTCATCGGCCGCAATCTGGATTACGCCGTCGGGCTGGAGGGCTCCCTGAAGCTGAAGGAGATCTCCTACATCCACTCGGAGGCCTACGCCGCCGGTGAGCTGAAGCACGGCACAATCTCCCTGATCGAGGACGGCACCCTGGTGGTGGCGCTGGCCTCCTGCGGACAGCTGTTTGAGAAGCTCATGAGCAACGTGAAGGAGGTCAAGGCCCGGGGAGCCGACGTGGTGGGGCTGACTACCGAGAGTCAGGCTGAGGAGATGAAAAAGACGGTGGATTCCGCCATTCTGGTGCCCGATACCCACCCCTTGCTGCTGCCCTCTCTGGACGTGGTACCTCTGCAGCTGTTCGCCTACTATGTGGCACTGATGCGCGGGTGCGATATTGATAAGCCGCGAAATCTGGCAAAATCGGTGACAGTGGAATAGAAAAAATCAGTGGGAGCGCCAAAAATTGGCGCTCCCGTCTCTTTGTGCTTGCTTTTTTTCGTAAGAAGGCATATAGTAACATCAATCAGGCAGAGTAGGAGCGCGCGTGTCCAGTGCCGGCGGGACGGGGAGTTGTCCGCCGGACGAAAGGCGATTTGCCGCAGTGCGTGTTCCGCATCCCGCTGCCGCAGATCGGGTCACCTCCCTTTGTGCGGCATTTCCGGCTTGCCGGGCTGCCGAATTCAAAGAGGAGGAATTTTTATGCCCATTTTCAAAACACCGTTTTCCCGCGCCTATTGGAAGGAATCCTTAAAGTCCTTCCGCAGCATCCGCGGCATGGTCTTTGCCGCTCTGATGATCGCCGCCTGCA
>JBJDYV010000009.1:0-4213 GCA_051867655.1 Oscillospiraceae bacterium | reverse complement strand
GCCTCGTCATACTCCCAACCGCAAACATCGCATACATATTTTTTCATTTTGTTTTCCTCCTTATTTTGTGATGACTTGGATCATCTGATCCAGCCAGTTTCCTGTAAATGACTCGATCCTTCCCTGATCGCACAGGGATGCCAGCGCCGGATCCATAGGGATCTGCGCTACAGTATGGATTTGGAACCGGGAAGCCAACTGTGCAATGTGGCTTTGCCCAAAGATAGCGTGCCGCTCATGGCAGGTGGGACACTCAAAATACGCCATATTTTCCACCAGCCCCAGAACAGGAACCTTCATCATATCTGCCATCTTAACCGCTTTTTCAACGATCATCTCCACAAGCTCCTGGGGAGAAGCAACGACGATGATTCCGTCTACCGGCAGCGACTGAAAGACGGTCAGAGGAACGTCTCCTGTTCCGGGAGGCATATCCACAAACATATAGTCGATATCGCCCCAGTACACATCCGTCCAAAACTGCTTGACCGCTCCGGCAATCACCGGCCCGCGCCACACTACGGGATCCCCTTCGTGGTCCAGCAGCAGATTGATGGACATGATTTTCGTTCCGCACGTTGTTTCAGCGGGGAGGATTCCGTTCTCGCCTCCGACTGCCTTTTCATGAATGCCGAACACCTTTGGGATGGACGGCCCGGTGATATCCGCATCCAGCACAGCTGTCTGATAGCCCTTTCGCTGGGTCAAAACTGCCAGCATAGAGGTAACAAGAGATTTTCCCACACCTCCCTTGCCGCTGACCACACCGATCACCTTTCTCACCGAGGAGTTCGGATTCAGCTTCTCGACCATGCTCTTGGGCGCGGTCCGTTCACTGCATTCGCTGCCGCATTCAGAGCAGTTATGCGAGCAATCTTCACGCATGGCAGCTGCCCCCATTTCCGGCACAGCCATGCTTATCCTCATGGCAGGCATGCTCCCCACAGGCATGTTCATGCGTATGGTGATCACAATGTACATTCGGGTCGTAAGTCAGTTTATCCGCTAAGTATGCGCTGACAGCATCGTCTGCCTGTCCGGTTACTCCGCCGAAGAACTGGATTCCAGCTTCTTGCAGAGCGGTCTGGGCACCGCCTCCGATACCGCCGCAGATCAGAACATCTACATTTGCCTGTGCCAAAAATCCGGACAATGCCCCGTGACCCTGACCATTGGTGTCCACCACCTGGCTGCTGACGATCTTTCCGTTTTCCACATCATAGAGCTTGAACTGCTCCGTGTGACCAAAATGCTGAAAGACCATGTCATTCTGATAAGTTACTGCAATTCTCATATGCGTTACTTCCTTTCGTTATTTCATCTGCGTGCTGACTGTTTTGCAATCGCCATGCTTTGTTTTTGACATATGTCGAAAACATTGTATTACGAACAGCCTTCAAACACAAGTCACTAGGAAATTTATGAGTTTCTATGAATTCTACAGCTCGGCATAGCAACGGGTACCGAAAGCAGCTTCAATCGGTAAGGGATTGGGGTAAAGCGTCCTGATATTTTAACGACCGATAATAGCTATAAAACATAGGAGCTGTCGTACAAACTGCAATGGTATCCGCAACAGGCTCAGCAAGAAAAACACCCATGGTGGGGTTCGGCCATACCAGCGGAAGCACGAAAATCAGTGGGATCAGCAGAATGACCTTTCGCCAAACGGTCAGGAAAATTGCTTTTGGTGCCTGGTCCAGCGCCACAAAGCTGTACTGGCAGGCCACCTGAATGCCGTAGATCAGCAGCATGGCCAGGTAGATACGCATACTCCATGCGGTATAGCGGATCAGGTCGGTATCACTCGTAAAGATGCGGGCCACAGCTCCAGGTGCCCCCATGCACAAAAGCCAGATCAAAAACGATCCGCTGACGCAGCACAGGAGCAGAAGACGAAATGTCTTTTTCACTCTCGGGATATTTCCGGAGCCGAGGTTATAGCTCAGAAGCGGCTGCGCACCCTGCACCAATCCAGGCAGGAGCAGCATGACAAACTGCATAACGCTGTTCAGAATACTCATGGAGGCAACCGCCATGTCACCGCCGTATTTTTGCAGCGAGGTATTGAAGCTGATGGCCACCAGATTTTCCGTCAGCTGCATCAGTGCCGGGGAAGTTCCCAGCAGAATGCAAGGACATAGGATGCGTCCATCAGGTCGGATGTTTTCCCACTTCAACCGAAGTACACGATTCCCCGTACATAGATAGCAAACCACCAAACAGGCAGACACACCCTGGGAAATGACTGTCGCAAGAGCCGCACCCACAACCCCCATCTGCAAGCCGTTGATCAGCAGGGCATCCAAAAGGATATTGGTCACAGCGCCGACAGCAACGTTGCGCATACTGACGAAGGTTTTCCCCTGCGCGGTGATAAATGCGTTCAACCCCAAGGTAAGCTGTGTGAATACGGTACCGAGGCAATAGATATTCATATAATCTGTGGCAAACCCAATGGTATCCACACTTGCACCGAATAACAGCAAAATGGGCCGTCCGAATGCCAGCATGACAGCGGTAATCAGAACCGAAAGCAAAAGCAGCATCCAGGTACAGCTTCCCATCACCTTTTCCGCTTCGCCTTTTTCATCTTTTCCGAGAAAGATAGAAGCCTTCGGCGCGCCGCCCATGCTGACCAATGCGGCAAAGGCAGAAATTGCCAGAATCACCGGTGTGGTAACACCAACTCCGGCAAGCGCCTGTTTTCCCACCTCAGGGATATGACCGATGAACATTTTGTCTACGAGATTATACAGAATATTGATGAGCTGCGCGGCCACAGCCGGAACTGCAAGTTTCAAAAAGGCTTTGGGAACCGGCGTGCTGGCCAAAATATTGTTTTGATCCTTCAATTTGTGATTCCTTCTTCAGGAAAGGATACACTTACACCATACCCTCCCGGTGATCGCATTTCTGGCACTGGATCATTGCTGTGCCATTGTCTTCCTTGTAAAATACGCCTGCCCATTTACAGATGCTCTGCAAAATGGGAACAACGGACTTGCCTTTTTCCGACAGGGAATATTCCACTCTGGGCGGAATCTCATCGTAGGATTTCCGTAGAACGATCCCGTTTGCGATCAGTTCCTTCAGAGTCGATGCCAAAACGGCATCCGTAATGTTCCCCATTTCCTTCCGAAGCTCGCTGTAGCGGAGTGTCCCCAGCGTAGCCAGTACGCAGATGATCCGGGAGTTCCACTTTCCGCCGAACAGTTCCATTCCATATTCCAGCGGGCAGCGAATGTCTTTGTCCAGTTTTCTCTGATATGCCATAGTATTCTCATCCTTTCACGATCACGGCATCGGATGGCTGTGAATGCCGTTTCCATGATTCTATCGCGAAAGCTCTAAAATAGCAAGTAACTATACAAATTATAGCTGCTGCGGTTCTGTCAACCGGGGCGCATGTCTGTGGCAGAGGGATACACAAGTCCCACAGCCGACGCACTTTGCCGCATCTACCCTGCTGACCCACCCGGGAAGCATATGGATCGCCTTTGCCGGACAGGCAGCGATACATGCGCCGCATCCAACGCATTTATCCGGGTCGATCCGCGCTTTCCCGTTATTTCCTCGTGTAAATTCCATAAAAAGGATACTCCCAAACCGCACACACGGATACGCGGGCAGCGCATCCGTGTGTGTTGGGTTTTACAGAACTTTCTTGTTCTCCGCGCCGGGAGTGGTGACGATCACCTTTTCCGGCGTGATGATCAGAGCGCCCTTTGCGGTGGCGGCGCCGTTGAACATCTGCTCCACCATGGCCTTGAAGGTGTCCACGATCTTGCCCTCGGTGACGTACTGGGCCGTGCCCTTGATCTGATAGCCCTCCAGGTTCTGAGGGTCATAGACGGAAATGGCGATTTTGCCGCCGTTTGCCTGAATGTTCTTCAGGGTGGTCTCCAGGAATACGTCGCCCACGACCAGCTTGCCATCCTCGGTCACGCTCTTAAACGCGACAGGAACCACATTGGGTTCTCCATCCGCACAGGTAGCCAAGTCCCACATACTCGCATTCAGCAGCTTCATTACATTTTCGTTCAGCATAAGAAAACCTCCAAATTTGTATTTGCTTGTTTCAGCATATGCATTATAGAAAATCAACTCATGATCAGCAAGATATTAGCAAGTTTATGAGTCACTCATAAATTCCATAGTGACAATGCAGGGGCGTCCTCTTTGGGAGAACGCCCCTGTGCTTATGAAATAT
>JBJDYV010000008.1:0-4224 GCA_051867655.1 Oscillospiraceae bacterium | reverse complement strand
GTGCTGTCGAGCCTGGGCAGGCAACCTGGGCATACACCCCACACCGCGTGAAATGAAACTTGCTCACGCTCTCCCAAGGACTAGGGGGAAGCCCTTCGGTATGCGCCAGCTTCGGCAGCGGTATCGCAGAGTTATGACAGCCTCGCCAAAGGCGGCTTGTATCATACCCACCGTCAGGGGTGCGTGGCAAATGTGACGGGTAGAATGAATCGGTACTGAAAAAGGCGCTGCTCCACGAGTTGTTTGTTTACAGCGATTCAAATGGTCGGCGCGGCGCTTTCAAAGTCAGATACCATGCGCTGGGAGCCTTTTACTGCCAGCGCATTCATGTGACTTTGATGCCTGATACGAAAGGAGTTTTTTGGTATGAATCAGAACATAACACAATCCACCCAGGGCAACGATTTGGTTGACATCAGAACCGTCACCGTTGATAAGCGCCTTCCCAAAGAGGAACGCATTGCGGACTTTGTTCGCCAGATTAAAAATCCCTACCGTTTCCGCTGCGGCGATTTTGTTGTGAACGCCTCTTTCGCCAGAAACGGCGCAACGCTGGAGGACTGCCTGCGGGGTATTCTCAGGTAGGTGACAAACTCGCTTTTTCCGCCAAGAGTGATACAATGAACTTGGAAAAGAACGAAACTTAGGCCATCTCAGAAATCACTCTTTTCAAAATCTTTCCCGGAGCGAAAGGAGTGTAATTTCATGCCCAAGTACAAAGCAACCGCCTATATCCGCCTGTCTTACACCGATGATCGCTCCAGTGAGAGCGACAGCGTATCCAACCAGCGCAAGCTCATTCAAAATTTTGTTGAACGCAACCCCGACATTGAGGTTGTGTCCTACAAAGTCGACGATGGCTACAGCGGCATCATCTTTGACCGCCCCGCTTTCAAGGAAATGATGCAGGATGTCACCAACGGTGAAATCAACTGCGTTATTGTCAAAGACCTCTCCCGGCTGGGGCGTGAGTACATCGAAACCGGGCGTTACCTTCGCCGGGTGTTCCCGGCCTACGGTGTGCGGTTCATTGCCATCACCGATAACATCGACACAGCCCAGGAAAGCAGCGGTGATGATCTGACGGTTTCGGTTAAGAACATCATGAACGAAGCCTACTGCCGGGATATTTCCGTCAAGACCCGTACCTCTCTGGATGTGAAGCGTCGGAATGGTGATTTTGTGGGAGCCTTTACGGTGTATGGCTACATAAAGTCCGAGAACAACAAGAATCTTCTGATCCCCGATCCCTATGCCTCCTGTGTTGTCCAGAACATCTTCCAAATGCGCCTGGAAGGCTCCAGCGCTCTGCGGATCGCAAACGAGCTGAACCGCCTTGGGATTCTCTCTCCACTGGCCTATAAGAAAAACCACGGTCTGCCCTACGCCAAGAAGGGCTATGCCGACAGAGAAGATTGCAAATGGTCAGCCACCACCATCATCCGCATTTTGCAGGATGAAACCTATACCGGGACACTGGTACAGGGTAAGCAAGGCACCTCCAACTACAAAATCAAGCAGATGGAGCAGAAACCGGAATCCGAATGGATTCGCATTCCCGACGCCCACGAGCCTCTGGTAACCAAACAGGACTTTGATCTGGTTCAGAGAATCCGGGGGCTGGACACCCGTACCTCTCCGAAGCAGGACACGGTATACCTGTTCTCCGGCGTTCTGATCTGCGGTTGCTGCGGCAGTCGCATGACCCGCAAGACCAACCGGGTGAATGGCAAGGAGTACCACTATTATTACTGCCCCACAGGTAAGAAACACGGCTGTGCCAATCCGGTGATGCTGAAAGAAAGCAAGCTGATCGACTGTGTTCAGGAAAGCCTGAAAGCCTATATCCAAAATGTGGCTTCTCTGGAAACCCTTCTGAACAGCATTGATCAGTCCAGCATCAATCAGGCGCTGGCAAGGGAATACACCGCCCACATTGCGGAAAACGAACGACGGCTAGAGCAGGCGCAGGCTTACAAATCCCGGCTGTATGAAAATCTGGTGGAGGGCATGATTACCAAAGAAGAATATGCCAGCTACAAGGTGAAATACACCCGGCAGGCGGAGGAAATCAAGGCATCCATCGCCGCTTTGAAAGAAAAGCTGACGGATGTTCTGGAAAACCGAAGCGAGCGGAACCGCTGGATTACGCACTTTACCCAGTTTGAATCTATGGAAACCCTTGACCGCAAAGCGCTGATTCACATGGTTCAGAGCATTCGTGTTCAGGGTAAAAACGAACTGGATATCCGATTCAACTACAAAGATGAATATGAAAAAGCCCTGCGTCTGATTGCGCTGACAGCGCAGGAGGCAGAGCTGTCCATACCCGAATTGCTAAGAAAGGCAGGTTAAGCTATGGCACGAAAAAGCAGAAAAGAAAGCGCACAGGTGATGGTGCAGGAAACCGTAAACACCTGCCGCGCCGCGATTTATGTCCGCCTGTCCGTTGAGGACAGCCACACCCACAGTGCGTCCATCGAAACCCAGCAAATGATTATTGCTCAATTTCTGGAGCGCAATCCCGACATCCAGGTATATGACACTTATATCGACAACGGCACCAGCGGAACCACCTTTCACCGTCCCGCCTTCCAGAAGATGCTCTCTGACATTGAATCAGGACTTGTGAACTGCGTCATTGTAAAAGACCTCTCCCGGCTGGGCCGGAATACCATCGACACAGGCTACTACATCGAGCAGTATTTCCGCCTGCGGAATATCCGCTTCATTGCCGTCAACGAGAACTTCGACACCTTCGCCCCGGAGGATGCCCACGCCGGAATCATCATCCCTCTGCGGAACATGATTAACGAAGCCTATGCGCTGGACATCGGGCGCAAGATCAAGGCACAGCAGCGGCAGGCTATGAAGGATGGGAAGTTCATTGGGAGCCGCACTCCCTATGGATATTTGAAAGCCCCGGATGACTGCCACCAGTTAATCATCGACCCGGTTGCCGCTCCTGTGGTACAGAAAATATTCCAGTGGGCATCTGAGGGGGCTGGACTGAACACCATTACGGTCCGCCTGAATGATGCGGGGTATCTTCCCCCCAGCCACTACAAGAACACCCAGGGTATTATTACCCACGAAAACCTGATGGGCAATGGGAACTGGAACACCCGAACGGTTGCAAGAATCCTTCACGCACAGGTTTACACCGGTGATCTGGTGCAGGGTCGCACAAAAATTGTAGACCATCAGCAGGTGGAAGCCAGCGAAATGGAATGGACGGTTGTCCACGACACCCATGAAGCCATCATCAGCCATGAACTGTTTGAAACCGTCCAGATCATTTTGGAGAAGGCCGCACAACAGAGTAAGGAGCGGGTAATCCGTGAGTACACCCCCAACATTCTTAAGGGGAAAGTATTCTGCGCCTGCTGCGGCGGAAGCCTTCACCGGCAGCGTAATATCCGCAAGAAGTCCGCTGATGTCTACAACTATTACTGCCTGACAAACAGCAGGGTCGGCAAGGAGCGCTGCCCCGGTGTGTTTATTCGGGAGAATGACCTTTTAGATTCCCTTGCCGATATGCTTCAGAACGCTCTGGAGACAGCGCTGGGCAGCTATTCTCTTTCTCTTGTGGAGCTGCCCCAGCAGACAGCCGAACGCACCGACCTAAAGGAGAAGATCGCCAGCCGCAAGCAGGAAATTCAGCGGCTGAACGGCTTGATTCGCAGTCTCTACGAGAATCTGATTCAGGGGCTTCTGTCGAAGGAGGAATACATCACTTATAAGGGGAAGTATGAATCCAGAATCCAGCAGCTCACCGAGGAAGTCGCGCATTTGGAAAAAGGCTTGAAGGCTCTGGATAAGCAGATTGCGCAATACCGTGCTTTGAAGCGGGATTCCGATGACCTCCGGGAGAATCGGGAATTGACCGCCGCTCTGATTGACCGGCTGATTGACCGTATCGAAATCGCCAAGGACAAGCAGATCACTGTCCACTACCGCTTTGAAAGTGAATTTGATTCCAATGAGGAGGTGCTGAACCGATGCAAAAATATGTGATCGCCCTTTACATACGGCTGTCCATTGAGGACTTCAAATATGACAGCATGAGTATCGAGAACCAGCGCCTTGTGCTGCACGAATATGCGGCAGCAATGCCGGAAGCCCTCAACTCCGAAGTGCTGGAGTTCGTTGACAACGGCTACAGCGGCACCAATTTTGAGCGTCCCCAGGTGCAGAAGCTGATTGAGATGGTTCGGGAGAACA
>JBJDYV010000007.1:0-20901 GCA_051867655.1 Oscillospiraceae bacterium | reverse complement strand
CCCGGCAGGGGGCGCTGTTGCACACCTCCAGGGGGTACTTGGCGCGGGGGCGCACGTGCAGAGCGGTGTAAAAACTGATGACGTCGTAGACCTGGGTGATCTTCAGGTCCAGCTTATCGGCCACATAGACCGCGACGGGCTGGGAGATGTGCTTGCGCTCTGAGGCGGCCTGGATATCCAGCAGGATGCCCACCAGCTGGGTGGGGTCGTTGCCGTGCTCGGCGATGACGCGGTCGATGACGGCCTTGTCGTCCGCCGTCAGCAGGTCAGGCGTGGGATCAAAGGGCTTCATGGCGTGTCTCCTTTCGGTGGGAAATTACTTTTTATATTAAATAAGTATCTAAAATTTTACCGACCGAAAGTTCAGATGTCAAGGATGGATATTTTCTTAACAATATCCGGACGGGGAGCGGGCGATGGGGCGGCGGAGCGCAAAAAAGCACCCCGTCAGGCGACGGGGTGCTGGGCGGCGGGAAGGGTGATGATGAACGACGTCTTCTGTCCGGTGGACTCGGCGTGGATGGTGCCGCCGTGGGCCTCCACGATCTCCTTGGCGATGGCCAGCCCCAGGCCCGCGCCGCCGGTGCGGGAGGAGCGGGCGCTGTCCAGCCGGTAGAACTTCTGAAAAATGAGGGCCAGCTCCTGCTCCGGGATCTCCAGACCCTGGTTGCGGATGGCGATGACCACCTGGTCCTCCTGCCGCGCGGCCTCGATCTCCACCGTGCCGCCCTCGGTGCTGTAGTTCACCGCGTTGCGCAGCACGTTCTCGAACACCCGGGCCAGCTTGTCCGCTTCGCCGGTGACCGTCAGGCGGGACTGGATGTCGGTCCGGCAGGTCAGGTTTTTGTCCTGGAACTGGGGCATGAACTCGTCGGAGAGCTGCTCCAGCAGAATGGACAGCTGGATCTCCGCCGCCTCGCCGCTTGCCCCGTGCAGGCTCTCCCGGGTGATCTCGAAGAACTCCAGCATCAGGTCCTCCAGCCGCAGGGCCTTGTCCAGGGCGATGCCCGTGTATTTGGCCCGCTGCTCCGCCGTCAGGTCGGGGTCGTCCTTCAGCAGGTTCAGATACCCGATCACCGAGGTCAGGGGCGTTTTCAGATCGTGGGCCAGGAAGACCAGCAGGTCGTTCTTGCGCTGCTCGGCCTCCCGCGCTTCGGCCTCCCGCGCACGCAGGGTGGCCTGCAGGCTGGTCAGGTCGGCCTGGAGCGGGGCGAGCTCCCGGGGCAGCTTTACCGGCTCGCCGGTCTCGTCCACCACCTGGCGCACCCCGGAGCCGATCTGGTTCAGCCAGCGGGTGAATTTGCCCATGGCCAGATAAAAGGCCGCCAGCATCATCACAATGACCGCCAGGTTGACAGAGTCGTTTTTGTGGTCGCGGATGCAGGTCTGGTACAGCTCCAGCGCCCGGGTCTCGCTCTGGCCGAACAGGGTCTGGGCCACCCAGACGAAAAAGCGGGCGAAGGGGTCCTGCAGCAGGCCGTCCACCACGAACTCCAGCAGGAACCACCCCGCCAGGCCCGCCGCCAGGGTGCCCGCCACCACAAACAGAAGCAGCTTCAGCTTCATGCGGGTATATTTTTGTTCCATCACTTCACCTGAAAGATGTGGGCCATATCCGTGGTAATGTCGGTGGTATAGGGGTTGATGGTGCGGTTGATGATCTCCAGGCACTCCTCCGGGTAGAGCTGGTAGTACCAGGTGATGCCCTTGTAGGTGGTGTCGCCGTCGCCGGGCAGGGTGGCGAAGGTGATGTCCTGGGAGAAGTCCAGCTTCAGGGCGGCGGTGCCGAAATAGGCCAGCTCGGTGACGCTGAGATCGGTCTTGAAATACTTGCTCAGGATCTGGGCGAACTGGTTGACCTTGGTCACATTGCTGATGGAAAGGGTCTGCTTGGCGATCTGCTGCAGAAACTTCTGCTGGGTCTGGATGCGGCCCAGGTCGGCGTTGGCGTAGCCCCGGTAGCGCACCAGCTGCAGGGCGTGCTGGCCGTCCAGCCACTGGGTGCCCTGCTTCAGGTCGATGATAAAGCCCGCGCCGTCGTTGTGGTACATGTCGCAGGGCACGTAGAAGCTGACGCCGCCCAGCAGGTCCACCACCTCCACGAAGGCCCGGATGTCCACCATGATATAGTGGTCGGGGCGGAAGCCCAGCACGTCGGTCAGCTCGTCCAGGAGCTGCTCCACGCCGCCCATGCCGTAAGCGCCGTTGATCTTCTTCACCGTGCGGGAGACGTCCACCAGGGTGTCCCGGGGGACCGAGACCACGGAGATCTTGTTGTTTTTCAGGTCGTAGGAGCCCACCATGATGGTGTCGGCGTTGCCGTTGCCGTCGTCGGTGCCCATGAGCAGGAAGGTGTGGAACTCCTCCTTGCGCTCCAGCTGGATGGTGGTGGTCGCGGGCTCCGGGTCGGTCTGCTTGCCCTCGTCCACTTCGGGAGTGGCCGGGTCGTCGCTGACCTGGACGATGGGCACCTCGATCACCGGCGGCTCCTCCACCGCCGGGGGCTTGACCGTCACCTTGAAGACAATGTACAGGGTCACGATCAGGGCGGCGACGATGAAAATAAGGATGTAGATGATCTTCAGGATCGTCTTGATGACGCGGCCGGGGGTGATCCTGCGCTTCATGTTCGTGGCCATGGAGTTCCACCGCTTTCCTGAAAAGTAAACTTATGTTAACTGGTCGGGCTTTCAGTATACAAAATTCCACCACATTCGGCAAGAGCCTTTTACGATTTTAGAAAAACTTTATTTTTTCCGGGCAAGCTAAGGGCGAAAGGAGTGCTTTCAATGAACGGCTTCAACCCCTTGCAGGACCTGCCCATGGGCTTCGGCATGGCGCTGGCCCAGAACGTCCGGGCCATGGAGGTGTTCTCGTCCCTGTCCCCCGACCAGCAGCGCCGGGTGGTGGACGGCACCCACGCCATCCAGTCCAAGCAGGAGATGGCGGCGTATGTGGAAAACCTGGTACAGAATCAGATGTTTTGAAGGAAAGCCCCGCGCGCGGCGCGGGGCTTTCCTTACAGCAAAAAGTTTTTGCTCATAAAAATCCTTTGGTACTTGACAAATGAATCCGTCCCTGCTATGATGCGCTTTGTTAGGTGCCTAACAAAGCAAAAAGGAGATGGGATTATGCCGCGACCCGGAGTTGGCCCCGAGCTTGGTCCGCGGGGCTATCTGACCGATGAGGAAAAGCACAACAAGCCCAAGGTGACCCGCGCCCTTCTGGTACGCATCCTGTCCTACTTAAAGCCCTACTGGCTGCAGTTCCTGCTGGTCTTCGCCGCCATTCTGCTGTCCGCCGTCATCGGACTGTTCCCCTCCATCATCACCGGGCGCATCGTGGACGAGGCCCTGGTGGGCCGGAACATGGCGCTGCTGATCCAGCTTCTGCTGCTGGCCTTCGTCACCCTGGCCGTCTCCCAGGTCATCGGCGTGCTGGAGAGCTACATCAACGCCTGGATCTCCCAGCGCATCATCTACGACATGAAAAACCAGATGTACGACCACCTGCAGCACATGCCCCACGCCTTCTTCACCTCGGAGAAGCAGGGCGACATCATCACCCGCATGAACACCGACATCAGCGGCGTCAGCACCGTCATCTCCGGCACCCTGAGCAGCGCCATCAGCAACATCGCCACGGTGGTGACCACCACGGTGGCCCTGTTCTCCATGAGCTGGCGGCTGGCCATTGTGGGCATCGTGGTCATCCCCCTGCTGATCCTGCCCACCAAAACCGTGGGCCGCAGGCGCTGGAAGCTGCTGTCCGAGGGGCAGGGGAAGAACGACGAGATGAACCAGATGGTCAACGAGACCCTCAGCGTCAGCGGCTCCCTGCTGGTGAAGCTGTTCACCCGGGAGGAGCGGGAATATGATCGCTTCCGCTCCGTCAACCGGGAGGTTATGAACCTGGCCATGAAGGAGCAGCGCAGCGGCAAATGGCTGACCGTCGTCCTGGGCATGTTCACCCAGGTGGGGCCGCTGCTGATCTACTTTGCCGGCGGCTGGCTGATGATCGCCCATCTGGACGCCACCCTGACCGTGGGCATGATCACCGCCACCGTGTCCCTGATCAACCGGCTGTACCGCCCGGTGCAGTCCCTGCTGAACCTGCAGGTGGACTTTACCCGCTCCTTGGCCCTGTTCACCCGCATTTTCAACTACTTCGACCTGGAAAACACCATCGTCTCCCCGCCCGACGGACAAAAGCCGGACGTATCGGACGGAGACGTGCGCTTCGAGCACGTCCAATTCTCCTACATCCCCGAAAAGCCTCTGCTGACCGACGTGGACTTCACGGTGCCCAGCGGCAGGATGATCGCCCTGGTGGGGCCCTCCGGCGCGGGCAAGTCCACCGTGGCCAACCTGATCCCCCGCCTGTACGACGTGTGCGGCGGCCGGGTCACCGTGGCCGGGGTGGACGTGCGGGACTTCGATTTGGCCTACCTGCGCCGGTGCATCGGCGTGGTGACCCAGGACACCTACCTGTTCAACGGCACCATCCGGGAGAACCTGCTTTACGCCAAAGAGGACGCCACCCAGGAGGAGCTGGAATACGCCTGCCGCATCGCCAACATCCACGACTTCATCGTCAGCCAGCCCGACGGGTACGACTCCCTGGTGGGCAACCGGGGTCTGAAGCTCTCCGGCGGCGAAAAGCAGCGGGTCTCCATTGCCCGGGTGGTGCTGAAGGACCCGAAGATCCTCATTCTGGATGAGGCCACCAGCGCCCTGGACTCCATCTCGGAGAGCGCCATCCAGGACGCCCTGGAAAAGCTGATGGTGGGCCGCACCAGCATCGTCATCGCCCACCGCCTGTCCACCATTTTGAAGGCCGACCGCATTCTGGTGCTCCAGGGGGGCGTCATCGCCGAGGAGGGCAGCCACGAGGAGCTGCTGGAGAAAAACGGCGTCTACCGCATGCTCTACGAGACCCAGTTCCGCCGCATTCTGGACTACGAGGCCGAGCGGCAGAGCGGCGGGGAGAGCGAACCGGCCGGGGAGGACACACCGCCGGAGCGGGCCGCCGGCGCGCCCGGCCATCCCTGGGGGCGGCGCGGCGGGTCCTGGGAGGGACACCGGGGCGGACGGGCAGATATGGAATCTGCCCCTACATCATAGAATCCGGAATCCTCAAATCCGTAGGGGCGCATTCCAGATGCGCCCGCAACCGCAGGCCCGCCCCGAAAACCGGGGCGGGCCTGCCGCTTCCTATGTACCGTCCCGCTGGGCCAGCCGGGCGGCGGTCAGGCTGTTCACCGCCCCCAGCAGGTCCATCATCAGCTGGTTCTGGCAGGCCAGCGCGTCCAGGATCTCCTCCAGCTCCTCCCGGCAGACGCAGGGGCTGTGCTCCGGCTTGGGCCTGCTCTCGCAGGTGGGGATGGGGTTGCGGTAGCGGCGCATGGGCATATCCTCCAGAAATTCCTCCGAAGCGGCGCAGCCGCAGAGTTCGCGTTCTTCCATGGGCATACCTCCTTTGAGATAGTTTATGCCGGGGGCTTGACAAAGGTGAAAAAATCCTGTATGCTGAAATTGTCCCAAATGATACAGAATTGAAGGTGAACGGTGTGGAACTGAAGGGCGCACAGCGCGGCCTGGTCCGGGAGTCCTTTCTGTTCCGGGGAGTGCCGGAGGAGGCTCTGGACTTCTGCCTGGAGCACAGCGGGGAGGAACGGGCCCCGCGCGGCGCGGAGCTGTACACCCCCGCCCGGTTCCGGCGCTGCCTGGGGCTGGTGCTCTCGGGCAAGGTCCGGGTGACCCGGGGCGATCTGTTCGTGGGCGTGCTCGAGCAGGGCGACTGGTTCGGCGCGGCCGCCCTGTTCAACGACCGGGAGGAGTACCCCTCCACCCTGACCGCCCTGACCGAGTGCCGGGTGCTGTTCTTCCCCCAGGACACGGTGGCCGCTCTGATGGAGCGCTGGCCCCGGGCGGGCGCCAACTACGTGCGCTACCTGTCCGGACGCATCTGCTTTCTCAGCGACCGGCTGAACAGCCTGGCCGCCGGGACGGCGGAGGAAAAGGTGGAACAGTTCCTGCTGCGCAGCGCGGACTCCGACGGCCGGGTCACCGTGTCCGCCACCGCCATCGCCCAGGCCCTGGGCCTGGGGCGGGCCAGCGTCTACCGCGCCTTCGACCGTCTGGAAGAGCGGGGGACGATCTCCCGCGCGGGCAAAGAGATCCGGGTCAAGCGGACCTAAACTTAAAGGAATCGAGGAAAACATGATGAAAAAGAGAATTCTTGCACTGCTTCTGTGCCTGGCTCTGGGCATGAGCCTGGCCGCCTGCGGCTCCGGGGAAAGCGGAGAGCAGGCCAGCCCCAGCTCCGACGCCTCCCCCAGTCAGTCCGTCAGCCCCTCTGCCGAGCCGACGCCCGACGAGCCTGACGCTGAACCCACCACCGTGCGCTTCGCCGTCCTGTCCGGCCCCACCGGCGTGGGCGCGGTCAAGCTGATGGCCGACGCCGAGGCGGGCGAGACCGTGGGCGTCTATGACGTGACCATGGCCGCCGACAACCAGGAGATCGCCGGCAAGCTGACCAACGGCGACCTGGACATCGCCTGCATGGCCTCCAACCTGGCCGCCACCCTGTACAACAAGACCGACGGCGGCGTGCAGGCCCTGTGCCTGTCCACCCTGGGCGTGCTGTACATCCTGGAGCGGGGCGAAAAGGGCTTTACCCCCACCGTGACCAACCTGGGCGACCTGCGGGGCAAGACCATCTACGCCACCGGCCAGGGCGCGAACCCGGAGTATGTGCTCAACTACCTGCTGCGTGAGAACGGCGTGGACCCGGCCACCGGCGTGGAGATCGTCTGGCAGACCGCCGAGGAGGTGCAGGCCGCCCTGCTGACCGGCGACGCCCAGTACGCCATGCTGCCCGTGCCCGCCGCCACCGCCGCGCAGATCAAGTCCAAGCAGACCGAGGACCGCGAGGTCGTGTCCGTCCTGGACCTGACCGAGGAGTGGAACAAGGTGACCAGCGACGGCGTGCTGACCATGACCACCGTGGTGGTGCGCACGGAGTTTGCCCAGGAGCACCCCGAGGCGGTGGAGGCCTTCCTGCAGGACTATCAGGCCTCCATTGAGTACGTGAACAGCAACGTGGAGGACGCCGCCGCCCTGGTGGAGCAGTACGGCATCGTGCCCTCCGCCGCCATCGCCAAGCTGGCCATCCCCGACTGCAACCTGGTCTACATCCCCGGGGAGGAGATGCGCGACCAGATCCAGGGCTATTACCGGGTGCTCTATGAGGCCAACCCCGCGTCCATCGGCGGCGGCCTGCCCGACGACGCGTTCTACTATATCAATGCAGAATGATGAATGCAAAATGCTGAATTCTGCATTCTGAATTCAGCATTCAGCATTAAAAAGGGGGTGCCGCTTATGAAGATCATCAAACGCACGGTCATCCCCCTGGTGTTCTGGCTCGTCGTCTGGCAGCTCGCCGCCTGGGTCGTGGGCAAGGACCTGCTGCTGCCCGGGCCGTGGACAGTGCTGAAGACCCTGGCCGCCCTGGTGGTGACGGCGCGGTTCTGGCAGATCACGGCCCTGACCCTGGTGCGCATTTTCGCCGGGATGCTGGCGGGGGCGGCGCTGGGTACCCTCCTGGCCGTGCTGACCTGCGCCAGCGTGTGGTGCGACCGGCTGCTGTCCCCCCTGGTGAAAGTCATCCGGGCCACGCCGGTGGCCTCCTTCATCCTGCTGGTGCTGCTCTGGGTGTCCACCGGGCGGGTGCCCGGGGTCATCTCCGCTTTGATGGTGCTGCCCGTGCTCTGGGGCAACGTGTCCAAGGGCATCCGGGAGACCGACCAACAGCTTCTGGAGCTGGCGGCGGCCTACCGCTTCGGCCGGGGCAGGACGTTAAAATTGGTGTACATCCCCTCGGTGGCCCCCTACTTCACCGCCGGGGTGGAGACCGGCCTGGGCCTGGCCTGGAAGGCCGGGGTGGCCGCCGAGGTGCTCTGCCGCCCCAAGCTGGCCATCGGCACCCAGGTCTATTTCTCCCGCACCTACATGGAGACCCCCGACCTGTTCGCCTGGACGCTGGTGGTCATCCTGCTCAGCTTCCTGGTGGAGACGGTGCTGGTGCGGCTGCTGCGAAAGGCGGTGAACGGCCATGGCGCGCATTGAAAACCTGTCCGTGTCCTTCGGGGACAAGAAGGTGCTGGACGGCTTCACCCTGGAGATCCCCGACAGGGGTATCACCGCCCTGTCCGGGCCGTCGGGCTGCGGCAAGACCACCCTGCTGCGGGTATTGGCCGGGCTGCAGAAGCCGGACGGGGGAGCCGTGGTGGGCATCGACCCGAAGCAGACCGTCCTGTTGTTCCAGGAAAACCGCCTGCTGCCTTGGCGGCCGGTGCGGGAGCAGATCACCGCCGTGCTGCCCCGGCAGCGCCGGGGGGAGGCGGACCGCTTTCTGGCCCTGGCGGAGCTGGAGGGCGAGGGGGATTCCCGGGTGGACGAGCTGTCCGGCGGGATGCAGCGGCGTTTGGCGCTGGCGCGTGCGTTAGCCCTCGGCGGCGCATGGCTGCTGCTGGACGAGCCCTTTGCCGGGGTGGACCCGGAGCGCGCGGGGCGCATTCTGGAGCGCATCCGGGCGCTGGACGTGCCGGTGCTGCTGGCCAGCCACGAGGAGCATGTGCTGGAGCGCTGCGACCGGGTGATCGTACTGGACGGCCCGCCGCTGCGGGAGATTTAGAAACGCGGGAACGTGGCGTAACGGCGGGCAGATGATATCTGCCCCTACATTCATGATCGGGACTTCCGGTCCAGCCTGTAGGGGCGGCAATCTGCCGCCCACGGACCGGACAAAATGGTACAAAGTTTGACCTCCCTTCGCCTTTGGCGAAGGGAGGTCTTTTTGATGGAAAAGACAGCTAATTATCAGCTCAACCAATGGGGCGCGGGGGACGCGATCCGGCGCGCCGACTTCAACGCGGACAACGCCAGGATCGACACGGCGCTGGCGGCGATCCGGAGCGAGGCGGCGGGCGAAGCCGCGGCGGCTCAGGCCACGGGCGACCGGGGGCTGGGCGTGCTGAAAAAGCTGGCCGGGGATGTGTGCCGGCTGGCCTATCAGCAGGACGGCAAGGGCACCTACACCGGCTGGCGGGAGGGCATCGCCTTCGACGGCCTGAACGCCGACCATCAGGTGGAGTCCACCTCCGGCGCGGCGGTGCTGGAGCCGGACAATGGGCAGGTGCGCCTGGCCGTGGATGGCTGGAGCGGGGGAACCATCGAATTCGCGGCGCAGAACTTCCCGCTTGCCTACGGTGAAACGGCGGAACTGCTGACAGACGAATGGTCCCCGGCGGGAAAAGCCAATCTGAATACGGTTCAGGTTAAGGGCTATATCTCAAATGGTTCGACGACCGTCGTGATGGTTTCAGCGGTGTTAATGGACGGCGAAACGGAGATCGCAGCGACAGGCTCAGCAGGCATAGGGCGAAACGGCGGCGGCGCGAACACGGCGACACTGACCTTTTCCTCTGGGCCACAGATTGAGCCGGGAAAACAATACCGCCTGAGAATCGTGGTGTATAATGGCGCTGTTGGTTACGATCAAACCGTACAGCTATACGCCGACATTCCTGTGACAGCCACGGCGGTGCGCTGTACGGAAGGGAGCTTCACTACGGCGCAGTTCCCGCTGGCAGGCCAGGACATCACGGCGTGGGTCCAGGTCGACGAAGGCGTGCCGGTGACAGCAGAGCTGGAACTGCCCGAAGGCTGGACAAGCATGGCTCTGGAACAGACCCGGGCCAGCCAGACGCCCGAGGGGACCGCGTGTCAGGAGTGGATTTTCAACTCGGCACTGCCGCAGGCGCTATCTGAGATGCGGCTCCGCTTCAGCGTGGAGAGCGAAAGTGAATGTATGATTTACGGCTATGGTGTCATGGCAGTGTAAGAAAAAACCGGCCCCAAGGGAATCCCTTGGGGCCGGAACATGAATAAAATGTTTTTTACGCAGTTAATTATTAGTTTGCGTAACGGATGGAGAACACGACGTCATAGGTGTTGCCCGCAGTGACATCCAGATCACGCGCGATGATGCCGTCGGTGGTTTCATAATCGGAGGTGTTCAGAGTGACATTGTTGGCAGCGTTCACATAGTTCAGAGCAACCTCAAGCTTGAAGGTCAGAGTACCGGCATCGCACTCGGCAGCGGTCATGGTGCGCTCAGCCTTGTAAGTGCCGATCAGGTTCTGATACTTGTCATACACCTTGACAACGTAGTTGACAGTGGCAGTGGTGACAGGAACCTTGACATTCACAGCGACAGAAGTGCCCTTCATGGACTCCTCGACGACCAGGTTGCCGTCCTTATCCAGATCCTTGGTGATGGACTGAGTAGCGCCGACGGGAGTCCAGGTGTAGGTGCCGTTGGCATAGACAGTACCGAAGCAGATCTTGGAGCCGATTTCGACATGGACGTCCTTGCCAGCGATCATGGTGTCAATGAAGGTGACCTCATTGATGACAGGCTTCTCCACGAAGGCGGCGACGGCTACCAACTTCGGACCAACCTGGCGATACACGACATAGCCGGCAGCGCAGTAGGTGGAATCCAGCTCGGTGGTACCGCCCTTAGCAGTGCTGACGTCAGCGATGACCTTGGGAGCGACGATCTCGGTCGCATCCTGGCTGGCATGGTCGTAGATGTAGAGGTAGCTGCTGTTGTAGGGGATGGAGTGCATGTCGCCGATGGCAACCTTATCGTCTCTGCCGGTGTAGTCAGAGCCGACAGCCTGCAGCAGGTTGTAGGTGTAAGTGCCGGCGGCAACCGTGCTCTCGGTGTAGGTGGTGTACAGCCAGACGCGATCCTGGTTATCGGTGGGCAGCGTATACGTCAGGACCACATCGATGGGAGTACCCTCAGCGTTGATGGCCTTGTAGAAGTACAGAGTGCCCTCTTCCAGGCTGGAAGTGCTCTTGAAGTACTTATTGCTCAGCAGGTAGCAGTACTGGGACTCGGCGTTGATGTAGCCATTGATATTGACCATCTTCAGATAGCCATACTTGTCGACGTGTTCGCCGGTGCCGGAAACATAGTCCATCTGAGCCAGATTCTTCTCGCGGACAGCCAGGTCAGCGATCGCGTCAGCGCCGGTCAGAACGCCATAGTAAGCGTTGTGGGTGCGGTCATAGTTCATGCTGGAACGCTCGCCCTGATTAGAAGCGCTCACGTAGAAGAAAGCCACGAAGTCCTCGGTAACGCCGTAGCTGCCGTCCAGGCTGTTATCGGTGACATCCACGGTAGCCAGATCCAGAGCGGCGTCGGTCTGGACGGTGCCGTAAACATCGGTCATGGGGTAAACGCGGACCAGCTCGTCATCGCTGTTCAGACGGTACTTGATCACATCGCCGGGCTGGCTGTTCCAGTAGATGCTGTAGGTGCGGTCAACGATGGAGGTCTTGACCTCGCCGGCGGTGGTCAGATACTTGACCCACAGGTCGCCGGTGAAGGCGCCGGTCTGGTACCAATCGTAGTCCAGGATCAGAGCGTACTCGGTATCCAGCTCGCCAGCCTTGGCATAGGCGATGATGTTGCCGTACTCATCCAGGAAGTAGTCATAGGTGAGACCGTTGTAGTTCTTGACATAGGTGTCGTCAACGGCCTTGAACTGAGTGACCGCGGTGTTGTTCTTGACAGCATAGTCGATGCCGGAGACCATGTAGTCAGCGCCGCCGATGGTAGCGGTGTTGCCGGAAGCGGCATACTCGACGCCGGAGATGTAGCCGGTCACATAAGCGGCCTTCTCGATGTAGGAGTTGCCGTCATAGGAGATGACCAGGACCTTGTCGCCGACAGCGATGCCGTCATAAGCGACCTGATTGTTGTCGCCGGTGTTGACCTTGTCCAGGGTAATGACGCCGGAGGTGCTGACATACTGAACAGTAGCGAAGGTCTCCTTCTCGTTCAGAATGTACTCATACTTGCCGTCGCCGTCGTTGTCGATGGCCTTGGTCAGGATGCCCTTGCCGTAGATGGGGTAGTCGGAAGTGTTGGCGGGATCATAGTTGTAGAAGATCTCGGTGGCAGCGGTGGTAGCGGCGGCGATCTTCTTCTGCTGCGCGGCGGACGGAACGCCGTTGCTCCAGTCGGTGACGGTAGCCAGAGACTCGGGAGCGGTGATGGCGGTCTTGGCGCCCTTCAGGCCATAGGCCCAGAAGGTGATCTTCTCGCCCAGCAGGGTCTCGTCGGTGGTCAAGTTGTAGGTGGTCTTGTCGTCCAGCTTGGACTTGCCGGCAGCCAGAGTCTTGGTGCCGTACAGGTCAGCCTTCTCGTTGGCGGTCAGGACGCCTTCGACCTTGACCAGACCGAAGGTCTTGTCGCCCAGAGTCGTGGCGTCGCGGTCGGTTCTGTAGCCCAGCAGAGCGCTGTAGGTGACCATCTTGGGAGTGGTGATGGCGTTGAACAGCAGCTGAGCGACCAGCTCACGGGAAGCACCCTTGTCCAGATCCTTGGTGGAGATGCTGCCGATGATGCCCAGTTCCTTGGCATCGGTCAGGACGTTGTCCTTCCAGCCGGCGCCCACGTACTCGCCGTTCTGGCCGTAGCCAATGGCGCGCAGCATGATGGTCAGCACCTGAATGCCGGTGACCTCATCCTCGGGACGGAACATGCCGTTGCCGTCACCCACCACATAGCCGCCGTTGGCAGCGTAGGTGATGTAGCCGGTCCACCACTCGCCTTCCTTGACGTCGTCAAAGGAAGAGAAGTCGTAGTTCTTCTTCTGCGCGTCGGTCACGTCGCCGGTCAGCAGACGATAGACCAGGGTGGACGCCTCAGCGCGGGTCAGGATGGCCTTGGGAGCGGCAACGATGCCATTGCCGTTGTCCTGGCCCTTGATCACACCGATGTTGGTCAGAACCTCGAACGCTTCGCTGTAGTCAGCGTCGATCTGATCCGCGTCGGTGTAGCTGGCGGCGCTGACGCCCATGACCATCAGACTGAGGGCCATGACCAGTGCCATAACCAGCGCGAGAACTCTTTTCAGATTTCTCATTGGGTTTTTTCCTCCTTACTAATTTTTGGGAAAATCTCGGGTTTTTGCCCTCGAAATTCCCTTTTTCTGACAAGGTTTGCCATATGTTGGGTGTTAGGCCTGTATAACACCTCTGACAGCCTTCAAAAGGTGACAAAAACGGCCCGATTTCAAAGAAATCGGGCCGTTTGATGGCAAAAATGGTGAATTGGTAGACGTTTGGTAGCCAGGGAAAAGCTGGAAATTCCGAACCCCTTGCGCCCCAAGGGCTTGCGGCGATTTTTTGGTAGACATCTGGTAGACACGTCGGCGCAAATTACATATCCTTCGCTTCCGCCTGAAGGCGAAAGCTCACTCATTCCATTGCGCCTCCTTCTCCCCACCGAAACCGCTTCGCTGAGTTTCGGCGGGGGCCCCGTTTTACAAGTTTCACATCCCTCGCTTTCCCACAAGTGTAGGGGCGCATTCCATATGCGCCCGGGGAGCGGGCGTTTCGCTGGGTTTCGGCGGGGGCCCCATTTGGAGATTTCACGCGATTGCGTGAAACTTTGGGTGTTCCGAAAAATCAATTTAAAAAATACTGCCCACCGCGGTCATGCCGCGGTCCAGGTCCTCCCGGTAGTCGGGAGCGCAGGGGTCCAGGCTGTTGACCACCACGCCGTCGCTGCCGCTGCGGGCCGTGGAGTGGACGTACCGGCCCTCGCCCAGATAGACCGCCACATGGCCGGGGAAAAACAGCAGGTCGCCCTGCCGCATCGCCGAACGGGGGATCTCGTGCACCGGAAAGCCCGGCTCCATGCGGGCGTCCCGGAAGATGGTCACGCCGTTGAGCCAGTAGGCCATGAAGGCAAGGCCCGAGCAGTCGATGCCCAGCGGCGACTTGCCGCCCCAGCGGTAGGGGGCCCCCAGGTAGGTCAGGGCGGTGCCGGCCACGGCTTGGCGGAATTTCGCCTCGGAAAGCGAAGACGTTTCGTGATATGTACCCAGAAAATTACTTTTTGTATAGCCCGTCTGGCCGTCCGGCAGGGCCACCTTGACCCAGCCGTCCCCGTCCGGGGCCGTCAGGGGGGCGACCAGCGCGCCCCGGGTCAGCTCGGCCACCGGCCAGCTCTGCACCCGCGGTTCGGCCAGAACGGCGCAGAAAGCCCGGGTAACCGCCTGTTTGGGCAGGGCGGCGAAAAAGCTGACCCCGTCCGCTTCTGCGGACAGGCAGGCGGCCGGGGCATAGCCCTCGTAGCGGTAGTCGGTGCGCACCCGGAACCAGCCGGGAGCGGCCTCCTCCAGAATCTCCGCCCGCCAGCCCAGCGGCAACTCGTCGGTCTGCTCGGCTTCAAAGGCGGGCGCGCCCATCAGCGGGCAGCGGGTGGCGGTGACATAGGTGAAGCGCATCCAATCCCTCCTATGGTCGATCAAAAGGCAGGCGCTAAAATGCAGGACAATTCATCATTCTGCATTTTGCATTCTGCATTAAAGAGTCCCTTCCATGTGGCAGTCGTAGATGGCCCGGGACAGTTTGCCGATGAACTGCTTGGCCCGGTCCCCGCCGTCCCGGGTGCAGACGCCCAGGTAGTACGGGTCGGACTGGTCCAGGAACAGCCCGCAGTCGTGGGCGGCGTCGGGCAGCGTGCCGGTCTTGTGGGCCGCCGGGGTGGGCCCGCAGATGTAGCGCAGAAGGCAGTCCTGCCAGCGCTGGCGCTTCAGCATCTCCAGGGCGGCGCGCCAGACCTCGCTGCGCTCGGCGCACCAGGACAGCAGGGAGAAAAACTGGAACTGGTCCCGGGCGCTGGTGATGTTGTCCCGCCCGGCAGCCCGGGCCTCAAAGTCCAGCATTCTGCGCTGCAGGACGGTATTCTGCGCCCCCACCCGGCGGCAGAAGTCGTTGACGGCGTCCATGCCCAGCAGATCGATGACGGCGTTGGCGGCGGTGTTGTCGCTTTGGACGGTCATCCACTCCAGCAGCTCGGCCAGGGGATACGCCGGGCGCAGGTTCTCCGGCTCAAAGACCTCCGTGTCTTTTAAGATATGCTCCACGGAGACGTTTTGTTCCAGACTCAGCTGGCCCTGAGCCGCCAAATCGGCGGCGGTCAAAAGGATGGGCACCTTGATGAGAGAGGCGGCGGGGACCGGGGCGTCGGCGTCGTACGCGAGCAGGTCCTTGCGGCTTTTTAAATCCACCATCAGCAGGGAGACCTGCCCGGGAAAGGCGGCGATCTCCGTGTCCAGAAAAGCGGTCAGTTCGGATTTTGTCATGGCGTTTTACCTCGCATTTATTTATTTAAATTTTAGCACGGGGAGGGAGTTCTGTAAAGCAACCCTTGCGGGCAGAGGGAAAAGATGGTATTCTGATAGTACCATAAACAGGACTTTGGAGGTGGCGGCATGGCAAAGAGCGGAAACCAGAAGCAAAAGCTGTTGGTGCTGCGGCAGCTTCTGCTGGAGCGCACCGACGAGGAGCACCCCATGACTGTGCAGCAGATGATCGGCGAGCTGGAGCGCTGGGGCATCCAGGCCGAGCGCAAGAGCCTGTACGACGATCTGGAGCAGCTGCGCGCCTTCGGTCTGGACGTGCAGTGCCGCAAGGGCCGTGCGGGCGGCTGGTTCGTGGGCGAGCGGGATTTCGAGCTGCCCGAGCTGAAGCTGCTGGTGGACGCGGTGCAGTCCTCCAAATTCATCACCCGGCGCAAGAGCGACGCGCTGATCCGCAAGCTGGAGGGGCTGGCCAGCGTCCATCAGGCCCGGCAGCTGCAGCGGCAGGTCTACGTGGCGGGCCGGGTCAAGACCATGAACGAGAGCATCTACTACAACGTGGACGAGCTGCACGCCGCCGTGGGGAAGCGGCGGGCGGTGTCCTTCCTCTATTTCGACTACAACAGCCGCAAGGAGAAGGTGCTGCGCCGGGAGGGGGCGCGCTACACCGTGTCCCCCTGCGGGCTGGTGTGGGACAACGAGAACTACTACCTGGTGGGCTGGGATCACGACCGCGGGGACGTGCGCCACTACCGGGTGGACAAGATGAGCGATCTGACCGTCACCGAATCGCCCCTGGAGGGGGACGCCGCCGGGGAGTTCGACATGGCGGGGTACGCGAAAAAGCACTTCGGCATGTTCAGCGGCACCGACGCCAACGTGACCCTGCGCTGCCGGGAGGATCTGGCGGGCGTGGTGCTGGACCGCTTCGGCCGGGAGGCCATGCTGGTGCCCGGGGGGGATGGGACCTTTACCGTCACGGTGGAGGTGGTGGTGTCCCCCCAGTTCTGGGGCTGGCTGTTCGGCCTGGGAGACGGCGTGGAACTGCTCGCCCCCGCCTGGGCGGCGGAGGAGTACCGGAAGCGTTTGAGCGACGTGGCGAAGCTGTACGAAAAATAAGGAAGACCCCGGCGCCGTGGCGGCGCCGGGGTCTTCCTTACTATTATCGCTGCTTTTTCAGAATGGGTTTATAAAAATTCTTTTTGAAGTCGCGGGGTGTATTGAAAAAACCTTTTTCTGATTTGGAAAAAACGCCTTCGTCCGCTTTCAGCGCCAACAGTTCCAGCGTACAAATCAAGTCAGCCGCCTGGAACAGTTTATAATCGCCGGGCGCAACCTTTCTGAATTCCACATGGGACAGCAGCGCGTGGAATACCGCGGTCAGAATCTTTGTCAACTCAATTTGCCCGTTATCATAATAAATGATGACGGAATCAAAGCTGTGGAAATACTCCAGGTCGGACTTGATGATCTCTGCGACTGCGCGGGAAAGCCGCTCGGTTAGAGCGATCGGGCCGCTGCATTCGGCTTTTCGGATCTTGACCGTCTGATATTGGATCGGGGCCTTCCTCATAAAGTTGAACAGCGCACCGAACAGACGCTTTCGTTCCTCAAGAGTGTGATTCTCATAGACCGATTCTCTCCGAATCAGCGGCCCGGTATGGATGGCGTGTTGTTCAAAGCCCAGATTTGAAACATGCTCATCCAGCGCTTTTACATTCAGGTCGATGGGGGTCGATTGCTCGTGAAAGATCAGCGCGACGATGTAGTATGGGGCGTGGCTGCTCAAGGCGCCGAAGTCCCCGGATTCATCAATGAAGATGCTCAATTCCTTCTTCACGCGCACCCCACGCTTTCAAAAAAAATGGCGGGGAAATTCCCCGCCGAAGGTGGACCAGGGCCTTTCGGCCAGCCCAAAAGTGTGACAAGTCACACTCTATTGTATGATTATCATACATGTTTTATCCCGGATTGTCAAGTAAAGTGAACGCATTTCAGGGACTGTCAATGCGTATCAGGGAAAAAGGCACGCCCCATTTCCCACTTACTCCCACCCCTTCCACACGTCGGGCTGATAGCCCACGGTGGCCTGCCTGCCGTTGCGCACGATGGGCGTTTTCAGCAGCTTCGGGTTTTCCAGCAGCTTCTCGATCTTGTCCTCCTCGTAGGCCAGGTAGCGCAGCAGCGCCGCGTCGGGATTGGACTCGTCGATCAGCGCGTCCAGGCCCACGGCGTTCTTCACGCTTTTCAGCTCCCCGGGGCTGATGCCCGTCTTCACCAAGTCGATGGACTGGAACTTCACCCGCCGCTCCTTGAAATACCGCTCCGCTTTCTTCGTGTCAAAGCACTTGGACTTGCCGAATATCTGAATGTTCATGGGGAACCTCCGCGTCGGTATGGTATTGCGGGCGGATATGGAATCCGCCCCTGCATGGGGATGGCGTCGCGGGCGGATATGGAATCCGCCCCTACAATCATTATACCGGAAAAACCGCCGGAAGAAAAGAGGTTTACACCGCCGACAGAGCGGAAATACTAAAGGTCATCAAGAAATGAGGTGACCTTGCGTGAAAGCTGTCATTCTGGCCGGGGGCGAGGGGACGCGCCTGCGGCCCCTGTCCCTGAGCCGTCCCAAAGCCCTGCTCCCCCTGTTCGACGGCACCGTGCTCTCCCGCTGCCTGGAGAACCTGCGCCGGGCGGGGGTACATGACGTGATCCTGTCCCTGGGCCATCAGGCCGAGCAGATCGAGGCCTGGTGCGGCGAGAACACGCCCGAGGGGATGATCCTGCGCCTGCGCCGGGAGGAGGAGCCCATGGGCACCGCCGGGGCGGTGCGCGCCCTGCTGGACGAGCTGGGGGAGGAGGACTTTCTGGTGCTGCCCGGGGACGCGGTCTTCGACTTCGACCTGAAGGAGCTGATGGCCTATCACCAGACCGGCCGCGGGGCGGTCACCCTCGCCCTGAAGCGGTGGGAGGGCGTGCCCGAGTGCGGCATGGTGGTCACCGACGCCGCCGGGCGGGTGGAGCGCTTCGTGGAAAAGCCCGGCTGGGACCAGGTGCTGTCCAGCACGGTGAACACCGGCGTTTATATCATGACCCGCAAGGCGGCCAATCTGATCCCCGCCCAGGCCCGGTGGGACTTCGCCCGGGACCTGTTCCCCGTGCTGCTGGAGCAGGGGGTGGTCATCAGCAGCCACGTCATGGAGGGCTTCTGGCGGGACGTGGGCAGCCCGGAGCGCTATCTGGACTGCATGGCCCAGCTTCTCAGCGGCAAGGGGGCGGACGAGCCCCCCGCCCCCAAGATTGCCCCGGGGATCTGGTCCAAAGTGCCCATCCCGGACAAGGTGCAGGTGGTGCCCCCCTGCTGGTTCGATGCGGGCGTGGAGCTGGGCGAGGGCTCCCTGATCGGCCCCCATGTGGCCCTGGGAAAGGGCGTGCGCATCGGCCGCCGGGCCCTGGTGCAGCGGTCTGTTCTGATGGAGGACGCCCGGGCCGACGACAAGGCCACCCTGTACGGGGCCATTCTGGGCTGCGGCGCGCAGGCGGGAGAGGGCAGCGTACTCAACGAGGGCAGCGTGCTGGCCGACCGCGCCCGGGCGGGCGAAGGGGCGGTGCTGTCCGAGCGGGTGGCGGTCTGGCCGGGCCGGGAGGTGCCCGCCGGGGCCCGGCTGCGCCGCTCCCTGTCCACCCAGCGGGAGGCGGAGCCCCTGCGCTTCGGGGACGGCGGCGTGCTGCGGGGGGCCGTGGGCGAGGCCCTGTCCCCCGAGCTGTTCACCTCCCTGGGGGTGGTCCTGGGGGGCGAGGGCAAGGTGGCCCTGGGCTGGTCGGGGGGCGACGGCGCGGCCATGCTCTCCCGGGCCCTGGGGGCCGGAATCTGCGCCGGGGGCGGCGTGGTGCTGGCCCACGACGGCTGCTGTCCCGCCGCCGCCGCGTGGCTGGGGGAGTATTACAACCTGTCCGCCTCCCTGTTCGTGGAGCAGGAAAAGGACCGGATCTTCCTCCACTGGTTCGACCAGCGGGGCCTGCCCCCGGAGCGGGAGCGCCTTGCCCGGGCGGAGCAGCAGTGGAACGCCGGGGCGGGCACCCGGGTGGGGGCCGGCCAGGTGGGAGCGTGGGAGCATCTGGCGGGGGTCAACACCGCCTACGCCGCCGACGCCGAGCGCCGGGTGGGCGCGGCAAGCGTCACCGTGGCCGTGCCCGGGGAGAGCCTCTGGGACCAGACGCTGGTCAACCTGCTGGAGCGCATGGGCTGCCGGGCCCTGCGCCATGAAGCGGCGGGGGCGCCCTCCTTCTCCGCCGCCCACGGCGGCTTCCGGCTGGAGGGGCGGCAGGAGGACGGAACGAGCGTGGACTCCGGGCGGCTGCTGGCCCTGATCGCTCTGCTGGAGCTGGAAAAGGGCAACACCGTGGCCGTACCCGCTTCCGCTCCGGCGGTCATCGACGAGCTGGGGGCCCAAACGGGCGGAAAGGTGCTCCGCCTGGGCCGGGACAAGGGGGCGGAGGAGGTCTATGCCCGCTCCCCCTGGCTGCGGGACGCCCTGTTCGCCGCCGGGTACCTGGCCGCCGCCCTGGGCCGCAAGGGGCAGACTCTGGCCGAACTGCTCGAGCGCCTGCCCCCCTTCACCATCAGCTCCGCGGAGATCCCCCTGCAGGGGGGCCGGGGCGCGCTGATGGAGGCCTTCACCGGCCGGTTCCGCTGCTCCGAGCCCGCCGGGACCGGGGTGCGCCTGCGCTCCGGGGGCGGCTGGGTCTACGTCCACCCCCTGATCCGCCGCCGGGCCGTGTTCCTCCAGACTGAGGGGGCCGACGCGGAGATCGCCCGGGAGCTGTGCGGGTTTTACGAGAAGGAAATCCGGCAGTTGGATACGGGGGGAAATGCAGAATGCTGAATGATGAATGCTGAATTTTTTAAATTCTGCATACTGCATTCTGAATTCAGCATTAAAATTATGGTATACTTTTCCCAAAGAATGTGTTATAATACTATAACGATTTATTTCGGCGTACCGCACGGGAACGTGCTTTTCGTGCTTTTTTATACGGCAGAGATCCAATAACGACACACAAGACGGCGGCCGCCCGGCTCTTTTGGCGAGACAGGGTCAAACGAGCGGGCAGCCCACCGTCCGTCTTTTGTGCGCCCAGTTTTTGTTGATTTTTCTGCCTACATACGCGCTCAATTAAGCAGAAGTTCAAGCGGAAGCACGAACGAATTGGCAAGACGCCGCAGACACATTCGCTGCGTGGTTCCGCCACGAAAAGGAGAATATTATGGCAGAAAAACTGAAAATCATCTCTCTGGGCGGTCTGAACGAGATCGGCAAGAACCTGACCGTCTACGAGTACGGCGGGGACATGATCATCGTGGACGTGGGCATGGGCTTCCCCGACGACGACATGTACGGCATCGACGTGGTCATCCCCGACTTCACCTACCTGATCAAGAACCAGAACAAGATCCGGGGCATCTTCCTGACCCACGGGCACGAGGACCACATCGGCTCCATCCCCTACCTGCTGCGCAGCGTCAACGCCCCCATCTACGCCACCCGCATGACGGCGGGGCTGGTCAAGCTGAAGCTGGAGGAGCACCGCCTGCTGGACAAGGCCAAGATCATCACCTGCGAGGCGGGCGAGGTGGTCAAGGCGGGCAAGTTCAGCGT
>JBJDYV010000006.1:0-21396 GCA_051867655.1 Oscillospiraceae bacterium | reverse complement strand
CTCGGGCGGTAAAGACGCAGCAGGTTTGTTGTTAACGCTTGCTGAACTGGGGAGCGCGACGGGCTGCTTTCAGGCCGTACTTCTTACGCTCCTTCATACGAGGATCGCGGGTCAGGAAACCAGCGGCCTTCAGAGCGGGACGGTACTCGGGGTTCATCTCCAGCAGGGCGCGGGCCACACCGTGGCGCAGAGCGCCGGCCTGGCCGGACACGCCGCCGCCGGCAACGGTGGCCTCGATGTCCACCTTGCCGAGGGTGCCGGTGGTGTTCAGGGGCTGACGGACGACCATCTTCAGGGTCTCCAGGCCGAAGTAATCGTCGATGTCACGGCCGTTGATGGTGATGGTGCCGGTGCCGTTGGGGAACAGATGCACGCGGGCCACGGAGGACTTCCGACGGCCGGTGCCGTAATGATAAGGCTTCTTGCTCTTGTACATGTTCGAAATCCTCCTTAATCCTGGGTCCAGGGCTCGGGCTTCTGAGCGGCGTGCTCATGCTCGGCGCCGCGATAGACCTTCAGCCGGGGCAGAGAGTCCTTGGTGATGGTGTTGCGGGGCAGCATGCCGCGCACAGCCAGCTTCATGGCCAGCTCGGGCTTCTCGCGCATCAGGGTGCGGTACTGGGTTTCCTTCAGACCGCCTACCCAGCCGGAGTGCGTGCGGTAGTACTTCTGGTCCAGCTTCTTGCCGGTCAGGACAGCCTTCTCGGCGTTGAGGATGATGACGTAGTCGCCGCAGTCGGCGTGGGGGGTGTACTCGGGCTTGTGCTTGCCGCGCAGCAGAACGGCGGCGGTGGCAGCGGTCTTGCCCAGGGGCTTACCGGCGGCATCGAGGATATACCACTTGCGCACGATGTTGCCCTTGTTTGCCATAAAAGTGGACATGGTGTTTCTCTCGCTTTCTATGTGAATTTGTTTTTACACACGAAGATAACCCACCTTTACAAAGGCGAGCGAAATGTATTATAATGCTTGGGAAATCAAGTGTCAACCGATTTTTTTGATTTTTTTAATTTGTGGCATCGAAATCTTTGATTTTCTTTTGTTTTCTCGCTGAAACTCTGAAAATCTCATTTTCAATTTTTGTTTTTTGAGGTGCATATGAATCAAATACTCAGTTATGCCCGCCGCTGCATCGAGGATTACGACATGATCCAGGCGGGCGACCGCGTGGCGGTGGGCGTCTCCGGCGGAAAGGATTCCCTGACCCTGTTGGCTGCGCTGGCCCGCCTGCGCGAGTTCTATCCCAAGCCCTTCACAGTGGAGGCCATTACCCTGGACCTGGGCATCCCGGGGATGGACTTTACCCCGGTAGCAGACTGGTGCGCCGCCCGGGACATCCCGTACACCCTGGTGCCTACCGAGATCAACAACATTGTATTTCATGTCCGGAAAGAGAAAAACCCCTGCTCTATGTGTGCCAAAATGCGCCGGGGTGCTCTCCACGGGGTGCTGCAGGAGAAAGGAATCAAAAAGATTGCCCTGGGGCACCATTTTGACGACGCGGTGGAGACCTTTTATATGTGTCTGTTCTATGAGGGGCGGCTGTCCTGTTTCCAGCCGGTGACCTATCTGGACCGCACCGACATTACCCAGATCCGGCCCCTGCTCTATTGCGGCGAGGGCCACATCCGCAGCGTGGCCCAGCGGGAGAACCTGCCGGTGGTTCACAACCCCTGCCCCGCCAACGGCGCCACCAAGCGCCAGGAGATCAAGGACCTGATCGCCGATCTGAGCAAGCGGTACCCCCGCCTGAAAGACTATACCTTCGGCGCCATGCAGCGCCTGCCCCTGCCCGAATGGGGCGTGATCAACAAGGAGTGACGGACATGAAATTATCTGCCCTGCGCGTTGCCCTCAAGGGCGTCTGCGCTTACCGAAGCATCTGCCGGAAGGACCTGATGAAGCAGGTCGCCGCCCTGCTGGACGCTGTCACCGCCGGGCGGGGCGAAGACGCCATCGCCGCTTACATCGAGGTATTCTACCAGCTGCGCCAGGCCGGCTGTGCCGGACTGGGCGACTGGCTGGACGAGCAGCTGCGCTATGACGAGTCCCCCTATCCCCTGCTGGCCGAGCGCTCCGGCTCCGACCCCGCGCTGGAAAACGCCGCCCGCCGGGATGTGGAGACCTTTACCCTGTTGGCCGGGCTGGACTGTGACAAGCTGATCGGCGCCATCAAAGCCCTGTTGGGCGATGAGTATCAGTCCATGCTGTCCAATCTGCCCCGGTGGAAGGCGGGCGCGCCCTTTGATTTTGAGAGCCTGACCGCCTTCTACCGCACCCACGGGGCGGGGATGTTCGCCCGGTACCGGGCGTTCTTCTGGGAGCGGGGAGAGCTGACCCCCATCCCCGAGCCGGACACCCCCGACAGGCGGGAGCTGCTGGGCTACGACCTGCAGCGCAGCGCGGTCGTGGCCAACACCCGCGCCATGCTGGAGGGGCACCGGGTCAACAACGTGCTGCTCTACGGCGACAGCGGCACCGGAAAGTCGGCCACGGTGAAGTCCCTGCTGGCAGTGGAGGGCTTTGACGACCTGCGCATCATCGAGCTGCAGAAGGAGGGCCTGACCGATATGCCCGCCCTGATCCGTCAGCTCCGGGACCGGCGGCAGAAGTTTATTCTGTTTATCGACGACCTGGCCTTCGACCAGGACGACCGCACTTATTCGGTTCTGAAGACCATCCTGGAGGGTGGACTGGAGCCCCGGCCTGCCAATGTGGCCATCTACGCCACCTCCAACCGCCGCAATCTGGTGCGGCAGACCTTCTCCGACCGGGCGGGGGATGAGGTGGATATCTCCGAGACCATCCAGGAAAAGACCGCCCTGGCCGACCGCTTCGGCCTGCGGGTGGCCTATCTGCCCCTGAACAAGCCGGAGTTCCTGGCCCTGGTGGACGGTCTGGCCGCTCTGGAGGGGATCAGCATGGAGAAAGAAAAGCTCCATGCCGGGGCGATCGCGTGGGAGGCGCGCCATCCCGGCCGGACCCCCCGGACGGCGCGGCAATTTATTGCCAGCTTGAAGGTGTAAAAAATCTGCCGCGGATTTTTCCGCGGCAGATTTTTTAAGAAGTTCTCTTTGCGTACAGCTTTTCCAGCACCTTGCGCAGGGGAACGAACAGGATCAGCGCAATGACGAAATTGCCCACGCAGTGGGCGATGTCATAGGGAATGCCGGAGAGCCACCAGCTCAGGGCAAACGCGGGTCCCCCGGAGATGAGATACACCGGGGTGCAGAGCAGACCGAAGAGCAGCCCGAAGACGCCAGAGAGAAGGGCCCAGCTCAGGGGATGGGTCATCCCCCGCAGGAGATAGGCGGCCACGGCGAGAAAGACCCAGATATACAAATAGTTGATGTTCCAAAGCTGGATGCCGAAGACCAGGATCTCCAGCAGTACATACAGGTAGATGGGGTACAGGGCTTTTTTCCCGAACACCACCGCGAACAGCATGACCATCAGGGACACCGGCTCGATATTGGGCAGGCCGCTCATGGCGAACTTGACCCCGAAGGTCAGGGCGCCCAGCAGGGCGAACCGGGTAAGCTCCCGTACGGTCAGCTTCAGATCAGCCAAGGGTGTACACCAGCGAATAGGTGCCGCCGTCCTCAAGGGGAGTCAGCTCGATGCTCTGCGCGGCGTATTCTTCGCCCACGTAGAGGGCCCAGTACGCGCCGTCAGTCTCGTAGACGGCCCGTTCGCCGTCCACGGTTTCGATATACATGCCCCATGCGCCCTCTTTGCCGTCGATGAGGCCCGCCTCGATCAGAACGCTCCCTACATATTCCTCATCGGAGGTATAATGGAACTCCCTGGACGTGCCGTCTGCGTGGACCACCTGTACCGCAAAGGATTTGGAGCCCTCCTGGGTGGCCGGGCGGGTCATGAAATACAGAACCAGCAGCAGAACGGCCGCGGCGGCCAGGGCGGCTGCGGCAAGGATCATTCTTTTTTGCTTCATAAAAATCCTCCGCAAGATAATGGGGTGCGGGACCCTGAATGGGTACCGCACCCCATTATCTTGTTCAGAGGATGTAATAATATTCCACGTCCGCCGCGGAACGGTCATCAAATTGCCGGGGCTGGCTTGCTTGGGAAGGCGTTATGCCTTCTCGAACATGGTCTTGGGCATCCCGCAGATGGGGCATTTCCAGTCATCGGGCAGGTTCTCAAAGGGACCTTGGCTGCCGTCGTATTCGTACTTGCAGATGGAGCAGATGTACCTGTCCCCGGCCGCAGGGGCCGCTTCCTCGACGAAATGGGGGGCGGTTTTGGGCGCGGTGCCCTTCTTGACCTGGTGATAGTAGGCGTAGGTCATGGGAGTGCCGGGGTCGGCGGCGCGGCCGGCGTCCTCGACTTCCAGAATAAACAGGGTATGGGTGGACAGCTCGATGGAGGTCTTGACCTTGCAGTCAAACCAGGCGAAGACATGGTCGGTCAGCCGGGGCAGGCCGGAGGGGGCGGCGGTGTAAGCCGCCTGGGCAAACTTGTCGGTATCCCGGCCGGATTGGAAACCGAAGGTGCCGATGACGTCCATGGGTGTGTCCTGGTCCATGACGGAGACCGTGACCCGGCCGGTTTTCTTCAGGCACTCGTTGGTCAGATTCTGGTGGTTGACGCTGACGGCCAGCGTGGCGGGCTCGTTGGCCACCTGGAGCACGGTGTTCACTGTGCAGCCGGTGGGCTTTCCGTCGTGAAGGGTGCCCAGAATGAACATGCCGTAGGTCAGGTCGTAAAATGCGGATTTATCCATAATAATCCCCCGTTCTGCCGCTGCATGCGGCACAAATCTAAATGACAGGCCCTGCCGAACGGCAGGGCCTGTATCATTACGTAGATTTAGAAGTACTTGCGGATCCCCTCGGTAGCCAGGGTCTCGTCGGCGGTGATGGTCACGGTGAACTTAATGCCGTTCTTCTCGGAGAAGCTCTCCAGCCAGTCCAGGAAGACCTCGGTCTGATGGTCGCACTCGCCGGGGATGATCTTGCACAGGCTGTCGATAAAGATGTGGGTAATATCGTAATTGCCGGCGTACAGGCCGCTGATGAAGCCCTTCATACCCTCATAGCTGGTGATGCCATAGCTCTCAGAATCAACCAGACGGATCTTATAATGAATATCAAAAGTGAGCTTGGGGCTGCGCTCGATGGCCACGACATTGCCGTGCTCGGTGCCGGCGGCGGTATTGATCAGGTCGATCATCTGCTTGGTTTTGCCGGAGCCCTTCAGACCCATGATAACTTTAACCATATGAATCACTCCTTCATTGTGTGCCAGGCATTTCTCAGCCTCTGTCAGTATCGTATCATTTTTTGGGGTTAATTTCAACAGATTTTAGAAAATTAACGGAAAGTTTAAAGCCTGCTGATCAGTTCCTCCCGCCGCGCTTCATAACCCGGTTTTCCCAACAGGGCGAACATGTTTTTCTTATACGCCTCCACGCCCGGCTGGTCGAAGGGGTTGACCCCCAGCAGGTAGCCGGACAGGCCGCAGACGAATTCGAAGAAGTAGATCATCCGGCCCACGTTTTCGGCGTCCCGCCGGGGCAGGGTCAGCAGCAGGTTGGGCACGCCGCCGTCCACATGGGCCAGCCGGGTACCCGCCATGGCCTGGTCGAGGACGAAGGAGAGGGACTTCCCGGCCAGGAAGTTGAGCCCGTCCAGGTCATCCGGATCGTGGGGAATGGTCAGCTCGCCCAAGGGCTTGTCAAAGCGGACCACGGTCTCAAACAGATGGCGCTCGCCGTCCTGGATGTACTGGCCCATGGAGTGCAGGTCGGCGGTAAATTCCACGCTGGCGGGGAACAGGCCCTTGTGGTCCTTGCCCTCGCTCTCGCCGTAGAGCTGCTTCCACCACTCGGCGAAGAAGCGGAACGACGGCTCGTAGCAGGCCAGCAGCTCGATCTTCTTACCCCCTTCGTACAGGGCGTGGCGGGCGGCAGCGTACTGCCAGGCGGCGTTGTCCGCACCGGGGTGCTCCAGAAGGGCATCCATCTCGGCGTGGGCGCCGTTCATCAGCGCTGAAAGGTCGATGCCCGCGGCGGCGATGGGCAGCAGGCCCACGGCGGTCAGCACCGAGTAGCGCCCGCCGATTTTGTCGGGCACCACAAAAGTCTCGTACCCTTCCCGGTCGGCCATGGACTTCAAAGCGCCCCGGGCTTTGTCCGTGGTGGCGTAGATGCGCTCCCGGGCGCCCTCCTTGCCGTATTTGTCCTCCAGCAGCTTCTTGAAGATGCGGAAGGCCACGGCGGGCTCGGTGGTGGTGCCCGATTTGGAGATGACGTTGACGGAGAAGTCCCGGCCCTCCAGTTTCTGAATCAGGGCCAGCGTAGCGTCGGTGGAAAGGCCGTTGCCGGCAAAGCAGATCTCGGGCGCGCCGGGGTCGGTGCCCAGCAGCTCGATCACCGCGCGGGCGCCTAAGTAGGAGCCGCCGATCCCGATGACCACCAAAACCTGGGACTGGGCGCGGATCCGCCGCGCGGCGGCCTGAATGCGGGAAAATTCCTCTTTATCATATGCGGTGGGCAGGTTGACCCAGCCCGTAAACTCTCCGCCGGGGCCGTTGCCCAGACGCAGCATTTGGTGCGCCCGCTCCAGGGCGTCCAGCCGGGACGTCAGGAAATCGGGGGAAAGGGCTTCCGCGGCATAGGTGAGATTGATCTGCATGACTGCATACCTCCTATGTAATGTAAGATGATGCGATTATTTCCCTTGCATTTTATCACATCTTTTGCGAAAAAAACATCAAAATACAAAAGATCATATAAAGTGGGCGGAACCGGCCCGGTTTTTTTGAAGTTTTCGGATAAATCACTCTTGACCTTGGAACCGTTCCAGGGTTTAATATATTGTGGCAAATGAGCCGGCTGGCGCTTTTTCGGCAAGGATGAGCTTTTATTCTTGCGAATTTGCGGGAAATGCCCGAAAAATGTTAAAGAAAGTGAGGACGAACCATGGAAGACATTTGCATGGAGCAGCTTCCCAAGGAAGGGAAAAAGCTGATCGAAGCCCTGGACGCGGGAAAACTCCTCGTTGCCCGGACCCAGGATGATTTTCTGTATTTCCTGGACGGCGGAGAGAATTATCAGATGTTCAACCATACCGCCGGTCAGATTCAGGCCGGACGCCGCCTTCAGCCCAAGTCCTGGACCCAGCCCGAGATGTTTGACGAGCTGGCCAAGTCCTCGGACACCCTGTTTGCGGTGGAATTCGACCGCGCCATGGACATCCCCACCCTGCTGTACAGCGCGGAGGAGGCCATTCTGGAGACCTTCCCCATGGTGGGCGAGGAGGAGAAGATCGACTTTTCTTCTTACGGCAAACCCGACCCGGAAGAGAACTGATATGATTACATGACCGGTTCCCACGGGAAGCGCCCGGACAGGCCGGTCTGCAATAAAAAACAAAAATAAAAGGAGAAATCACTCATGTATGAGCTGAGAGACGTCGTTATTGTCGATGCTTGCCGTACTGCCGTGGGCAAGTTCGGCGGCACCCTGAAGCCTGTGAAGGCTCACGAGCTGGCCAGCACCGTAATCAAAGGCCTGCTGGAGCGCACCAATCTGGACCCTGCTAAGGTCAGCGAGGTCATCATGGGCCAGTGCCGCCAGTCCTCCGACGAGTCCAATGTTGCCCGCGTTGCCGCGCTGGAAGCCGGCATCCCCGACAGCGTTCCCGCTTACACCGTCATGCGCGCCTGCGCCTCCGCTATGACCGCCATTCAGAACGGCGCTTATGCCATCATGGCCGGCACCAGCGACATCGTCATTGCCGGCGGTACTGAGTCCATGTCCAACGGTATTCACTACCTGAGCAACGCCCGCTGGGGTGTGGGCACCGGCAATGTGAATCTGGTCGATGCTCTGACCGAGGCCCAGCTCACCAGCCAGCCTCAGGACGTGTACGGTTCCTTCTCCATGGGCGCCACCGCCGAGAACATCGCCCAGACTCTGGGCATCAGCCGCGAGGATCAGGACGCTTTCTCCCTGGCTTCCCAGCGCAAGGCAATCGCCGCCGTGGACTCCGGCCGTTTCCGTGACGAAATCGTGCCCGTGGTCGTTCCCCAGGGCAAGAAGAAGGATCCCATTGTCTTCGTGGATGACGAGTTCCCCAACCGCACCACCAACGAGGAAAAGATGGCCAAGCTGAAGCCCTGCTTCAACATCCGCAAGGATGAGAACGGCCGTGTGTATCCCACCAAGGAGTTGACCGGTACTGTTACCGCAGGTTCTTCCTCCGGCCGTAACGACGGCGCTTCCGCCGTGCTGCTGATGACCGAGGAGAAGGCCAAGGAGCTGGGCCTGAAGCCCATGGCTCGCCTGCGCGGCTTCGGTAACGGCGGCTGCGATCCCCGCCTGATGGGTCTGGGCCCTGTTGTGGCTGCTCCCAAGGCTCTGGAGAATGCCGGCCTGACCATCGACGACATGGGCCTGATCGAGCTGAACGAGGCATTTGCTTCTCAGTCTCTGGGCTGCATCCGCCAGCTGGGCTGGGAGGACAAGATGGACATCATCAACGTCAACGGCGGCGCCATCGCTCTGGGCCACCCCATCGGCTCCTCCGGCTGCCGCATCATCGTCACCCTGGTGCACGAGATGAAGAAGCGCGGCGTCAAGTACGGTCTGGCTACCCTGTGCATTGCCGGCGGTATGGGCCAGGCCTGCGTGGTCGAGCTCTGCGACTGAGTTTCCCCCTGTCGGAAGGACAGTTCAATACATATTAAAAAGGGCGTATTTCCGCCCAAATAAAAAGGAGATCGAATCATCATGGCTAAGAAACTGATCATTCAGTGCTGCCTGTGCGGCGCCGCTACCTCCAAGCAGCAGACCCCCTACGTTCCCGTCACCCCCGACGAGATCGCTGCCGACACCGTTGCCGTCGTCAAGGCCGGCGCCTCCATCGTGCACATCCACGCCCGCGACCCCGAGGGCAAGAACTCCATGGCCACCGAGACCTTCATCGAGATCTGCGACAAGGTCCGCAACGCTCTGGCCAAGGAAAACCTGGACTGCGTCATCAACCTGACCAGCTCCGGCTCCAAGTTCTCCGAGGACCTGCGTGTGGCTCACCTGCCCATCTGCAAGCCCGAGATGTGCTCCTATGACCCGGGCACCCTGAACTGGGCCAACAGCTACGTCTTCCTGAACACTCCTCAGTTCCTGGAGCGCCTGGGCAAGCTGGCCATCGACGAGGGCATCAAGCCCGAGATCGAGGTCTTCGACGGCGGCCACATGCAGTCCGTTGAGCACTATGTCAAGATCGGCGCCCTGCAGACCCCCGTTCACTATCAGTTCGTTCTGGGCGTTACCGGCGCTATGCCCGGCAACATGGACTCCCTGAACTACCTGCTGCCCAAGATGCTGCCCGGCTCCACCTGGTCCATCACCGGTATCGGCCGTTCTCACCTGCCCTGCCTGCTGCTGGGCCTGGCCAACGGCTGCGACGGTCTGCGTGTCGGCCTGGAGGACAACATCTACTACGAGAAGGGCGTCCTGGCTACCAACGCTCAGCTGGTTGAGCGCGCTGTCAAGCTGGGCGAGATGGCTGGCCGTGAGATCGCCACTGCCGCCGACACCCGCGAGATCCTGGGCCTGACTCAGCACGTCAAGATCTGATGCTGGTCACGGATTAAACACAGACCAAAGATGGCCGCGCACCCGCGCGGCCATCTTTTTATAGGAGACGCTTATGAAATACCGTGCAGTTCTGTTTGACTTTGACTACACGCTGGGGGATTCCACCAAGCCCATCGTGGAGTCCTATACCGTTGGCCTGACAAGTATGGGCTGGCCCGTACCCGATCGGGAGGCGGTGCGCCGCACTGTGGGCTACACCCTGGAGGACGGCTACACCATGCTGACCGGCGACGCCGATGGGGAGCACCGCAGGGAGTTTTTCCGCCGCTTCAAGGCCCACGCTGCGTCCATTATGGTGACGGATACCGTCCTCTGTCCCGGGGCGGCCGAGCTGCTGAACTGGCTGAACGAGAGCAGGACTCCCACCGGGATCGTCAGCACCAAGGGCGGGGACGTGCTGGAGGCGATTTTTCAAAGGCTGGGCCTGCGCTCCCGTCTGACGCTGATCGTGGGCGGTCAGGACGTGACCAAGGTCAAGCCCGACCCGGAGGGATTGAATCTGGCCGTGGAGCGTCTGAAGGAAGACAAAAATGCCGTCCTGTTCTGCGGCGACACCGTCATCGACGCCGAGACCGCCCGCCGGGCGGGGGTGGACTTCTGCGCCGTGCTCAACGGCACCACCCCGGCCGAGGCCTTTGCCGACTATCCCCATGTCCACATCGCGCCCGACCTGGCCGACCTGCTGCGCTGGCTCAGGGACGGGATAAATTGATTCAATGTAAAAAAGACCGCATCGGCTCAGCCGGTGCGGTCTTTTTTCGCGGAAATCGGGCACCCTATTTTACATAAACTTTACAGGAGTGCGAGGGACGACTTTACAATGGCCCGGTATACTGAAAGCTGTTCCTGAGAAAGATAAAATCATGTAATTAAAGGAGAACCTGAAATGAAGAAACTCACCGCACTGCTTCTGTCTGCCGTTCTGTGCGTCGGCCTGCTGGCCGGCTGCGGCGGCGACAACAATGCCAATTCCAATCCCAGCAGCAACCCCAGTGACAACAACACTCCGACCTCCCAGCAGCCCGCTCAGAATACGGAGCTGTCCGGCACGGTGATCACCCTCGGTTCCACCTCCATGGAGAAGGTCATGAATACTCTGGCCGAGCAATTCAACCTGGATAACAAGGGCGTGACCGTCTCCGTGGAAGGCGGCGGCTCCGGCGCCGGTGTGGAAGCTGCCAGCAACGGCACCGCCGACATCGGTCTGGCCTCCCGCGCCCTGAAGGACACGGAGAAGGCAAACGGCCTGCAGGAGACCATCCTGGCTCTGGACGGCATCGCCATCATCGTCAACGCGGAGAACCCCGTCGCCGACCTGACCGTGGAGCAGATCGCCAAGATCTTCACCGGCGAGATCAAGAACTGGTCCGAGCTGGGCGGCGCTGATCTGGAGATTGCCTGCATGGGCCGTGAGGCCGGCTCCGGCACCCGCGACGGCTTTGAGTCCATCACCGGCACCACCGACGCCTGCGTCCTGCAGCAGGAGCTGACCTCCACCGGCGCCGTTATCGAGGCGGTGCGCGGCAACGCGCAGGCCATTGGCTACGCCTCCCTGTCCTCCGCCGAGGGCCAGGACGGCATCAAGCTGCTGACCGTGGGCGGCACCGTCTGCTCCGAGGAGACCGTGCTGAACGGCAGCTATGAGATCCAGCGTCCCTTCGTTCTGGTGACCAAGGAAGGCGCTGCTCTGAGCGACGCGGCCCAGGCCTTCTTCGACTGGGCGACCTCTGCTGCTGCCGCCGACCTGATCCGCGGCGCCGGCGCTGTCCCTGTCGTGTAAGAGCATATCCGGAATGGAAAAGCCTCCATCCCACATCGGGGTGGGGGCTATTCCCACTGATGGAAAGGAGCTTTTTCTGTGGAGAACGAGAAAATTCTGGCCGATATGTCACCCGCATCAGGAGACGGACCGGCGGAGGGGCAGAGCGCGCCTCCCATGAAGTCCAGCCTGCGCTCCGTGCGGGAGGCGGTGGAGCGCGTGGTTCACGGCGTTTTTTTCCTGTGCGGCTTTGTGGCTGTGGCCTGCGTGCTCTTTATCAGCATTTATTTGATCATCTCCGGCCTGCCCGCCATCCTGGAGATCGGCGTGACCGACTTCCTGTTCGGCACAATCTGGAACGGCAAAAACGGCGTGTACGGAATCCTGCCCTTCATCCTGACCTCCATCGCCGGTACAGGCGGCGCGGTGCTGATCGGCGTTCCCGTGGGCGTGCTCACCGCCATGTTTCTGGCCAAGGTGGCCAACGAGAAGATCGCCGCCGTCATCCGCACCGCCGTCTCCCTGCTGGCGGGCATCCCCTCCGTGGTGTACGGCCTGGTGGGCATGGTGGTGCTGGTGCCCGCCATCCAAAAGCTGTTCAAGCTGTCCTCCGGCGCCAACCTGCTGGCGGCCATTGTGGTGCTGGCGATTATGATCCTGCCCTCCATCATCAACGTGGCGGAGACCTCCCTGCGGGCCGTCCCCAAGGAGTATGAGGAGGCGTCCCTGGCTCTGGGCGCCACCCACATCGAGACCATTTTCCGGGTGTCCCTGCCCGCCGCCCGCTCCGGTGTGGCTACCGCCGTGGTGCTGGGCGTGGGCCGCGCCATCGGCGAGGCCATGGCCATTATCATGGTGTCCGGCAATGTGGCCAATATGCCCGGCAGCCTGTTCACCCCGGTGCGGTTCCTGACCACAGCCATCGCCTCCGAGATGAACTACGCCACCGCCGGCTCCCTGTGGAAGCAGTCCCTGTTCTCCATCGGCCTGGTTCTGTTCCTGTTCATCATGCTCATCAACGTGATCCTCAACGTGTTTATTAAAAAGAAGAAGGAGGGATAACGCATGGAACGCCTGTCCTGGAAGCGCCGTATCTACGACAAGGGTATGAAGACGCTGCTGTACCTGTGCGGGATCCTGACCTGCGCACTGCTGGCCTTCCTCATTATTTATGTGTTTTACCGCGGGCTGGGCGGCATCACCTGGGAGTTTCTGACCTCCCAGCGCAGCTATCTCAAAAACACAGACGGTATTTTCCCGAACATTCTCAACACCCTGTATATCATTTTCCTGTCCATGATCATCGTTCTGCCCCTGGGCGTGGGCGCCGCCATCTATCTGACGGAGTACGCCGCCAACCGCAGGCTGGTGGCCATCATCGAGTTTGCCACCGAGACCCTGACGGGCATTCCCTCCATCATCTTCGGCCTGGTGGGTATGCTGATCTTCGTCCAGCTGTTCGGCATGGGAACGGGCATCCTGGCGGGCGGCCTGACATTGGTGGTCATGATCCTGCCCACCATCGTGCGCACCACCCAGGAGAGCCTGAAGACCGTGCCCCAGTCCTACCGGGAGGGCTCCCTGGGCCTGGGCGCCGGAAAGTGGCGCATGGTGCGCACCGTGGTGCTGCCCAACGCCGTGGACGGCATCGTCACCGGCTGCATCCTGGCCATTGGCCGCATTGTGGGCGAGTCCGCCGCGCTGCTGTTCACCGCCGGTATGGGTGTGACGCTGAACAATTTTGTGGACGCCCTTCACACCTCCTCCGGTACCCTGAGCGTGACGCTGTACCTGTATGCCAACGAATACGCCGACGTGAAGACGGCTCTGGCCATCGCCGCGGTGCTGATGATCATCACCCTGATCATCAACCTGGCCGCCATGCTGGCGGGCAAGAAGCTGAAAAAGAAACAATAAAAGGAGCGGACACAATGGACGCGATCTTAAAAACAGAAAAGCTGAACCTGTGGTATGGAGACAACCATGCCCTGAAGGACGTCAGCCTGAATATGCCCGAGCACCAGGTCACCGCCCTGATCGGCCCTTCCGGCTGCGGCAAGTCCACCTTTTTGAAGACGCTGGACCGGATGAACGACCTGGTCCCCGGCGTGCGCATCCAGGGCGAGGTTATGTACCGGGGCAGCAATATTTTCGACCCCCAGGTGGACGTGACCTGGCTGCGCCGGCACGTGGGCATGGTGTTCCAGAAGCCCAACCCCTTCCCCATGTCCATCTATGACAACATTGCCTACGGCCCCCGCACCCACGGCGTACACAAAAAGGCCAAGCTGGACCAGATCGTGGAGAACTCTCTGCGCGGGGCCGCTATCTGGGACGAGGTGAAGGACCGGCTGAAAAAATCCGCCCTGTCCCTGTCCGGCGGCCAGCAGCAGCGCATCTGCATTGCCCGGGCCCTGGCTGTGGAGCCCGACGTGCTGCTGATGGACGAGGCCACCTCCGCCCTGGACCCGATTTCAACCTCAAAAATCGAAGATTTGATTGCAGATTTGAAAAAATCCTATACAATAGTGATAGTCACTCATAACATGCAGCAGGCCGCCCGGATCTCCGACCAATGCGCGTTTTTCCTCCATGGAGAACTGGTAGAGTGCGGCCAGACCGAGCAGCTGTTCTCCATGCCGAAGGACAAGCGAACCGAGGACTACATCACCGGACGATTTGGTTAAGGAGAGGACGAAAGTTATGAGAAAAACCTTTGACGCCGAGCTTTTGGAGCTCAACGACGAAATGACCGCCATGGCGGCGGCAGCGCAGGAGGCCATCGACGTGGTCACTGAGTCCCTGACCACCGGCGACGAGCCCACCGCCCAGCGGGCCATTCAGATCGAGTCCACTCTGGACCAGATGGAGCGGGACATCGAAAACCGCTGCCTGCGGCTGCTGCTGCGCCAGCAGCCCGTGGCCCGGGACCTGCGCACCATCTCCACCGCCATGAAGATGGTCACCGACCTGCAGCGCATTGGCGATCAGGCCGCCAACATCGCGGAGATCTCCATCCTGCTCGCCCGGGGCGAGCAGATCCGGGTGCCCGAGGACATTACCCTGATGTCCCGCCGGGCGGGGGTCATGGTGAAGCAGGCCATTGCCGCCTACACCGGGCGGGACACGGAGACCGCCGCCGCCGTCATCAATCTGGACGACGAGGTGGACGACCTGTTTGCCAAAGTGAAGGCGGAGCTGATCGAGCGGATCACGTCCAACCGCGAGGACGCGGACGACGCCATCGACCTGATCATCATCGCCAAGTACCTGGAGCGCGTGGCCGACCACGCGGTGAACATTGCCCAGTGGGCCATTTTCTGTGTCACCGGGCAGCTCGCAAAATCCTGACCATTTATCCAAGGAGGTGCCGGCGGATGCCGAATCCGATCGTGATCGTGGAGGATGACGAGTCCATCCGCACGATGCTGGAATACTATTTTAAATCCATGAACCATGCTGTCTTAGCCTTTGAGTCCGGCGAGGCCATGTTTGAGGCGCTGGGGAATACGGTGCCCGAGCTGTGCATTCTGGACATCATGCTTCCCGGCATGGACGGGCTGGAGATCCTGAACCGCCTGCGCAAGTCCGGCGTGACGGCGCAGGTGCCCGTCATCATGCTGACCGCCCGGGCCGCCGAGATGGACAAGGTGGCCGGGCTGGAGCAGGGGGCGGACGACTACATCACCAAGCCCTTCGGCCTGATGGAGCTGCAGGCCCGGGTAAAGGCGGTGCTGCGGCGCGCCCACAGCGCCCCGTCCGAGACGGTGCTGAAATATGAGGACCTGGAGATCGACCCCGCCGCCCGGGAGGTGCGCCGGGGCGGCGAGCTGGTGGAGCTGACCTACAAGGAGTTCGAACTGCTGCGCCTGTTGGTCTCCCGCAAGGGGACCGTACTGACCCGGGACGAGATTCTAACCAACGTGTGGGGCTATGAGTTCTCCGGCGAGACCCGCACGGTGGACATGCACATCAAGGCCCTGCGACGAAAGCTGGGCGATGGGTACATCACCACGGTCCGGGGCGTGGGCTATAAAGTTTAAATTTCCATTTCCTGAGGAGGAATACATATGGAAAAGGGAGGAGCCGCTCTGAAGCGCCGTCTGACGGCGGCGATCTTTTTCATTGCCGCCGTGTGCCTGCTGCTGTCCGGCGCGGTGGGTATCTTCACGTTCCGGGAGCGGGAGATCCAGACCGCCCGGGAGAGCCTGGTGGAGCTGCTGGCCCTGATGGACGCCCAAAGCCAGGAGACCGACCCCGCCGCCCTGCTGGAGCAGTTCTCCCGGGCGGCGAGCGGAAAGCGGTTCACCGCCATTGCCGCCGACGGCACTGTGGTGGCCGACACGGCCGCCGACCCCGACGGCCTGGAGGACCACGCCGGCCGGCCGGAGATCGCGGACGCCATGAGCACCGGCTCCGGCGAGGCCATCCGTTCCTCCGGTACCGTGGGGGTGCGGATGCTCTATGAGGCCCGGCGGTTCACCGACGGGATGGTGGTGCGGGTGGCCATGCCCCTGTCCTCGGTGACCTCCATGGTGTGGCGCTCGGCGGCGGGCTTCCTGTGCGCCTGCGTGCTGGCCCTGATCCTGGCCTTCCTGCTTGCCCGCAAGCTGGCAGGCAAGACGGCTGAGCCCGTGGAGCAGGCTGAGGAGGCCATCGCTCAGGTGGATGAAAAGCTGCAGTCCTCCCGCAGCGAGTTCACCGCCAACGTGACCCATGAGCTGAAGACTCCCCTGACCTCCATTAAGGGCTTTGCCGATATGCTCAGCGCGGGCATGGTGAAGGACCCGGAGGACGAAAAGCGGTTCATCACCATGATCGGTGTGGAGGCCGACCGGCTGATCCAGCTGATCAACGACGTGCTCAAGCTCTCCGAGCTGGAATCGGTGGCCATCTCCCAGCCCAACGAGTCGGCGGAGCTGCTCTCCGTGGCCCGGGATGTGGCCGACCTGCTGCGCCCCACGGCGGAGGATGTGACCATTTCCGTGGAGGGAACGGAGTGCTGGGGCAACATCTCCCCGGGCCGCCTGCGGGAGGTCATCATGAATCTGGCCTCCAACGCGGTCAAATACAATGTGCCCGGCGGAAGCGTGAGCATCACCGTTGGAGAGGCGGAGGATAAGCGGGTGTTCGTTCGGGTAGCGGATACCGGCATCGGCATCCCCGAGGAGGCACAGCCCCATGTGTTCGAGCGGTTCTACCGGGTGGACAAGGGCCGCTCCAAAAAGGCGGGCGGAACCGGCCTGGGCCTGGCCATCGTCAAGCACATCACCGTCCTGTACGGCGGGACGCTGGATCTGAAAAGCCAGGTGGGAGAGGGGACCACGATCACCGTCACCCTCCCCGCCGCGCGGACATAATAAGAAATGCCATCTATGGGCCGTTCCCATAGGTGGCATTTTACTTTGTGGCCGGAATGTTACGTTTCGTGGCGGGATAGTTGCTGGACGCAACCGGGGAAATCATGCTAAAATACAGCCAGATCAGAAAGGAGACTTGGCTGTATGAATGTTATAGGCTTTTTCCCGGCCGTTATGATGTGGACGAGCGTCCTTTATAATCTGGCCGTCGGCGTCTTGGTCATTGTGGTGCTGGTTCTGGCGATTCGCGCCCTGTTAAAATACCTTCGGGATGCCGGTGACAGCAAGAAAAAGGCGGAGATCCGCAAGCCGCTGGGAGAAGCATTGAAGGAACACCGCACGCGCTGCAAGATGACCCAGGAGTTCGTCGCGGACACCATCGGGGTCAGCCGCCAGGCGGTGTCGAAGTGGGAAAACGGCACGTCGGAACCCAGCACCACCAACCTCTGCGCCCTGGCAAAGCTCTACGGAGTGCCCGCGGAAGAGCTGCTCCGGGCAGTCAAACTGGATTAAGATAGATTGATTGGAATCGGCCCGCCGAAAGGCGGGCCGATTTCTTTTTCCATGGGCACATAAAATTTCCCCGTCCTGCCATACTACAACCATTAAGGCAAGGAAAAGGCAGGCAAAATGCATGGAGACCTTTACCCTGAAACCAAAATTGTACTTTGGCCCCGATGCCCTGAGTGCCCTGGGAGAGCTGGCGGGACGGCGGGTGCTGGTGGTGACCGACGGCTTTCTGGCCTCCTCCGGACTGCTGGACCGGGTGCGCGCCCACCTGCCGGGCAGCGACGTGACCGTGTTCGACCAGGTGACGCCCGACCCATCCGTGGAGCTGGTGGCCCGGGGTGTGCAGCTGCTGCGGGAGTGCCAGCCGGACGCCATCGTCGCCTTCGGCGGCGGTTCCCCTATGGACTGCGCCAAGGCGGTGCGCTGGTGCTCGGGCAGCGCCGCGCCCCTGTGGGCCATCCCCACCACGGCGGGGACCGGGTCGGAGATGACCTCCTTCGCCGTGCTGACCGACACGGAGAAGGGGGTCAAGTACCCGCTGGTGGACGACGCCCTGCTGCCCGAGACAGCGGTGCTGGATGCTTCGCTGCTGGACGGGGTGCCCCCGTCGGTGACGGCAGACACGGGCGTGGATGTGCTGACCCACGCGGCTGAGGCCTATGTCTCCGTGGGGGCCACGCCCTTCACCGACGCCCTGGCGGAAAAGGCTTTCGTCCTGGCCTATCAGAATCTGACCACGGCTTACCGGACAACAGGCGGCTCTCAGGCAAAAGAGGCCATGCTGTACGCCTCCTGCCTGGCGGGCATGGCCTTCAACGCCGCCGGACTGGGCATCAGCCACAGTCTGGCCCACGCCCTGGGCGGGCGCATCCACATGCCCCACGGGCGGCTGAACGCCATGCTGCTGCCCCGGGTCATCGCCTATAACGCCGTTCAGACCCGCGCGGCGGAGCGGTACGCCCACCTGGCCCGGCTCTGCGGCCTGGCGGGCTCGGCCCGCGCCCTGTCCGCCGCCCTGAACCGGATGCTGACCGCCCTGAAGCTGCCCAAGACCTTGGCGGTGGACGACCCGAAGGCCGTCGCCGCAATTGCCCTGGAGGACCGGTGCACCGCAACCAATCCCCGCAAGCCCTCGGCGGCGGAGCTGGAGACCATTCTGCGGGAGCTGGCCACATGAAGGAGCAGCTCTTATCCGTCGGCATCGATATTGGAACTTCTACGACCCAGCTTGTCCTGTCCAAGCTGACCCTGGAAAACCGGGCAAATCCCTTTTCCATTCCCCGCATCGCCATCGCGGAGAAAGAGGTGGTCTACCGCAGCCAGATCCACTTTACCCCCCTGCTGGACGAGCGCACCATCGATGCCCAGGGGGTGCGGGACATCGTGGAGGCGGAGTACCGCTCCTCCGGGTACGACAAGGCCCAGGTGCAGACCGGGGCGGTCATCATCACCGGCGAGACCGCCCGCAAGGAGAACGCCCGGCAGGTGTTGGACTCCCTGGCCGGGTTCGCCGGGGATTTTGTGGTCGCCACAGCGGGGCCTGACCTGGAGTCCATTCTGGCTGCCCGGGGCGCGGGGGTAGATGAATACTCCAGGGAGCACCGATGCAAATTATTACACTTTGACATCGGCGGAGGCACCTCCAACCTGGCTCTGTACGACAACGGGGAGCTGGCCGCCACCGGCTGCTTCGACGTGGGCGGGCGGCTGATCAAGGTGGATCAGTATCAGACCGTCACCTATATTACCCCCCACCTGCGGCAAATGTTTCCTCAGATCAAAGTAGGCCAACGCGTCACGGCCCGGGACCTGGAGCCTGTGGTACAGGCGCTGACCCAGGCATTGGAGCAGGCGGCGGGTCTGGGAGACGGAACAGAACAGATGGAGCAGTTCCGCACTGAGGGCACCCGCTGGACGCCCCCGCAGGGGGTGACCCATCTTTCCTTTTCCGGCGGGGTGGCCGACTGTATCTTCCGCCCGCCGGGAGATGACTTCGCCTACGGGGACATCGGTGTGCTGCTGGGGCGGGCCATCGCCGCCTCCCCCGCCCTGGGCCGGGCGGAGAAGGTAGAGGGGGCCGAGACCATCCGGGCCACGGTGGTGGGGGCGGGCGCCCATGCCACAGACGTGTCCGGGTCCACCATCTTCTACCGGGACATGGCCTTTCCCCTGAAAAACATCCCCATCCTGAAGCTGACCCGCTCCGAGGAAGACGGGGACGAAAACGCCCTGGCCGCCGCCATCGGGGACAAGCTGCGCTGGTTTTCCGACGAGGGCGGCCTGACCCAGCTTGCCCTGGGCCTGCGGGGGTGGAGCAGCCCCTCCTATGCACGTGTTCAGGCCGCGGCCCGGGGCATCGCCCGGGGTCTGGAGCCGCTGCGGAAGAAGGGCTTTTTCCCCATCCTTGTGGTGGAGCAGGACATGGCCAAGGTGCTGGGGCAGGCCCTGGCCGCCCTGGTGGACGGCCCTCTGCTGAGCCTGGACGGCGTGGGGGTGGGCAACGGCGATTACATCGACATCGGCGCGCCGGTGGCGAATGGAAGCGTATTACCCGTGGTCATCAAAACCCTGGTATTCAACAATAAGGAGTGATTCCATGATTTTAAAAACCAAGCTGCTGGGGCAGGTCTATGACTTCCCCGACATCCGCACGGTCATGGCCAAGGCCAACGAGGAGAAGTCGGGAGACAGGCTGGCGGGCATCGCCGCCGAAAACGCCGCCGAACGGGTGGCCGCCAAGGTGGTGCTGTCCAATCTGACCCTGGCCGACCTGCGCAACCACCCCGCCGTGCCCTATGAGAGCGACGAGGTGACCCGCATCATCCAGGACGACGTGAACGAGAAGATTTACGCCTCCATCCGCAACTGGACGGTGGCCGAGCTGCGGGAGTGGATCCTGGACGAGAAAAACGACTGCGCCGCCGTCCGGCGCATCAGCCGGGGACTGACGAGCGAGATGATCGCCGCCGTGGCCAAGCTCATGAGCGACATGGACCTGATCTACGCGGCCAAAAAGCTGCCGGTCACCGCCCACTGCAACACCACCATCGGCCTGCCCGGCACCCTGTCCGCCCGCCTGCAGCCCAACCACCCCACCGACGACCCCGACGGCATCATGGCCAGCCTGCTGGAGGGCCTGACCTACGGCATCGGCGATGCGGTGCTGGGCCTGAACCCGGTGGACGACAGCGTGGAGAGCGTCACCCGTGTGCTGGAGCGGTTCCATGAGATCCGAAACCGCTGGGACATCCCCACCCAGATCTGCGTGCTGGCCCACGTGACCACCCAGATGGAGGCCGTCCGCAAGGGCGCGCCCTGCGACCTGATCTTCCAGTCCATCGCCGGCAGCCAGAAGGGCAACGAGGCCTTCGGCTTCAGCGCCGAGACCATCGAGGAGGCCCGGCAGTTGGCCCTGCGGGACGGAACCGCCGTGGGGCCCAACGTGCTCTATTTCGAGACCGGCCAGGGATCCGAGCTGTCCAGCGAGGCCCACAACGGCTGGGACCAGGTGACCATGGAGGCCCGCTGCTACGGCTTCGCCAAGCGGTTCCAGCCCTTCCTGGTGAACACGGTGGTGGGCTTCATCGGCCCCGAGTACCTGTACGACGCCCGGCAGGTCATCCGGGCCGGGCTGGAGGACCACTTCATGGGCAAGCTCAGCGGCATCCCCATGGGGTGCGACGCCTGCTATACCAACCACATGAAGGCCGACCAGAACGCCATCGAGGAGCTGGCTGTTCTGCTAACCGCCGCCGGGTGCAACTACTTCATGGGCATCCCCCACGGGGACGATGTCATGCTGAACTATCAGACCACCGGCTACCATGAGACGGCGGCCCTGCGGGAGATCTTCGGCCTGACCGCCATCCCGCCTTTCCAGGCGTGGCTGGAGAAGATGGGCTTTGTGGAGAACGGAAAGCTGACCAGGCTGGCCGGCGACGGCTCCATTTTGCTGGCATAAAGGGGCCCCCGCGAAACCGGATGGTTTCGTGGGGAGAGGACGAGCACCGGAATGGATAAGCCCTGCCGCTTGCGGCGGGGCGAAGAATATGGAGGTTGCGAGGACGACATGAACGATACAGAGCTGCGCGCCCTGGTGGAGCGCATGGTGGCCGAGCTGGCGGGGCAGGCGCCCACGC
>JBJDYV010000005.1:0-21398 GCA_051867655.1 Oscillospiraceae bacterium | reverse complement strand
GCGGGGCATCTCACCCCATTCCGCTTCCGGCTCTCGCCGGACGAGCTGTCCTTTTTCGTTATTCACTTTTCTTTTTTTGATTATAACAGCTTTTCGGCCAAATGCAATCGATTTTTCAGGCTCTTGCCGCGGCCTGCCGCCCGCAGTATTCTATGTTCCGCTCTCCGCGGACTTTCCTCCGAGATGTCCTCTGCAGGCGGTGTATTTTCCCAAACGGCGGATTTCCCTCTTATTCGGCTTTTGCAAGGGACTGATACGCCGCTTTGGCCCTTCTGACATAGATCTCCCGGACCGTGGGAAGCTCACCCAGGCCCTGCAGGGACCAAGAGACCTCGAAACCGGCTTTCTCCAGCAGGCCGCGCAGACTGTCTTCGCTCTCTCCGGCCATGTCGTTTTTGGAGTGGTCGCCCGCCACCAGCAGCAGGGGAACCAGGTGCACCTTCCGCGCGCCCTGGGCGGAAAGCTGATCGACCGCATCCGCAAAGTCGGGCTTTCCCTCCACGGTACAAAGGGCCATCGTCCCGCCCCGCTCCTTCATCCGCTGGGCAAGCCGCACATACAGGCAGTTGGACTCATGCTCCGTTCCGTGTCCCATTGCCAGAAGGACCGTATCCTCCTGCCGCGGATAGGCCTGCTCCAGGATCTCCATGACCGCGGAGAGGTCGCTGTCGTCCCACAGCAGAGGCAGTCCCATGGCGATCTCCATCTCCCCGGCGTTCAGCAGCACCTTACTGCGCATCCGGTCGTATTCCTCGCCGGGGATGAGCAGGGTGGGCTGGACAACCGCACGCTTCACGCCGTCCGCCTTCATCCGGGTCAGAGCTTCCTCCACGCTGTCAACAGTAATGTCATACTTGCTTTTCAGCCGGCTGCGGACGATCCCGCTGGTAAACGCGCGGTAGCAGGACGCGCCGGGAAACGCCGACGCCAGATCCTCCTCCACCGCCTGGATCGTTTTGGCCAATGTGTCCAGATGGGTGGTTCCAAAGCTGACGATCAAAATTCCGGTTTTCATGGCACTTCTCCTTTACAGGTTTTTTCTGCGGATCACCACAACATTGGCGATGATCATAAAGACGACCGCATAAATTGCCAGTACGGCAAGGCTCAGCAGGCTGGGCGCGCCGCCGTACGCCAGCGAACGCAGGGAACTGCTGGCATGGGTCAGGGGCAGAATGCTGATCAGGACCTGGATGAATTCCGGCACCCGGTCCAGGGGGAAAAAGGTGTTGCACAGGAAGGTCATGGGCAGGATCACAAAGGAAGAGAACCGCGCGATGTCGCCGTGCGTTTTGGCCACGATCGCGGCCGTAACACCCAGGGCGCTGAAAGCAAGACCGTTGAGCAGCATAACAAGGAAGAAGGCAACGCTCAGATGGATGCGGGCGCCGAAGGGGATAGAGAGCAGCAGGATCAGCACGCCGCTGTAGATCCCCCGCAGCGCGCCGCCCAGCATCTGGCCGAAGATGTACGCCGGCATGGGCGTGGGAGAGATGATGATCTGATCGAAGGAGCGCTCAAAAATTCTCTGCACGTTCAAGGGCTGGCTGACCGCCGAGAAGCTGGTATTCATGGTGGTCAGGGCGATAATGCCGGGCACCAGGAAGTCGATGTACGGGCGGTCCGTAACTGTGCTGGAAGATCCGAGACCCCACCCCAGCGCGATCATATACAGCAGGGGGCTGACCAGGCCGGAGGCCGTGATCTTGATCCACTCGAATTTGAATTCCACCCACTTTTCCCAGAGGACGGTGGAGATCACATGAAAAAATGTACGCACTTTCATCATCTGCCCTCCAATCCCCGGCCCACCACGTTCAGGAACACATCTTCCAGCGTGGTGCTGCGCACCATGAATTTGTTTTCCAGCCCGGCGGCGTAGGAAAGAGCATCTTCTTTCCGGGAAAAGAAGGCGCTTTTTGTGCGGTCGCCGTCAAACTCGTCGATGGCCACCTCGCCCAGCTCCCGGATCAGGTTGCCCGGCGTATCCAAGCGGGCGACCTTCCCCTGATCGATCAGGGCAATGCGCCCGCAGAGGTATTGCGCCTCGTCGATGTAGTGTGTGGTCAGCAGAATGGTCATGCCCTGGCGGTTCAGCGTCCGCAGCAGATCCCACATCTGCCGCCGGGACGCGGGATCCAGTCCGATGGTGGGTTCGTCCAGGATCAGGATCTCGGGGTCCGTCAGCAGCGCACGGCACAGCATCAGCTTCCGCTTCATGCCGCCGGAGAGCTTGCGCACCGTCTTTTTCCGGTGGTCGATCAGCCCGCAGAAGGTCAGCAGCTCCTCGCTGCGCTCCCGGACGCGCTTCCGGTCCATGAAGTAGAGCCGCCCGTGCAGCTCCATAATCTCGTCCATGGTCATATCCCCACGCAGGGAATTGTGCTGCGTGATCAGGGACAGCTTGCGCTTGATGTCCTGCCTCTTCCGCGTCAGCTTTTCGCCGTCAATGCGGATCTCGCCCTGCGTGGGCAGCAGCAGTGTGGACAAAATGCTGATCAGGGTGGTTTTCCCCGCTCCGTTCGGCCCCAGAAGCCCGAAAAAGTCTCCGGACTCAATGGTCAGGGAAACATCGTCCAGGGCCTTGTTTTTTGACTCGGGATAGGTTTTTGAAATATGTTGGATCTCGATCATATGCCGACCTCCTCTATGGTCCCTTCCGCCTGCATATAGATCCCGCGCAGGCGCTGAAGGGTCTCTTCATCCGTGTTCCACATGCCCCGCTGATGGGCCTCCAAAAGCCGTTCGCTGACACTGTGGACGGACCAGCGGTTGACCTGTTCCATCCACCGGCGGGTCTCCTCGTCGAACAGGAAGGTCTCCGCCATGGACTGGTACATCCAGTCCTCCGCCGTTTCCGCCGTGGCGTCCCAGCCGAAAAAGCTGTCCAGCGCGGCGGCGATCTCCTGCGCGCCCTTGAAGCCGTGGCGCTTCAGGCCTTCCAGCCACTTGGGGTTCAGAATGCGGCTGCGCACGATCCGCGCCATCTCCCGGTCGATGTCCCGGGTGACGGGGCGGTCCGGGTCGTCGGTGTGGCCGGTCACGGACAGGGGCTTTTTCCCGGAGTTGGCCCGCACACAGGCCACAAGGCCGCCGTGATAGCCGTAAAAATCGTCGCTGTCCAGCATGTCGTACTCGGCGGTGCTCTCATTTTTGATGGTCACCCGCACCGTGGACATGCGGCGGCGGAACGCCTCGAGGTGGCTTTCGCCGTGCTCCCGGGTGGTATAGCCGTAGCTGGACCAGGTCTCAAAGACCTGCGCCAGGTCCCGGAAGTCCGTCCACTGCTTACTGTCAATCACGTGAGACACCCCGGTTCCGTAGCAGCCGGGCGCGCAGCCATAGACCCGGATATAGGACTGGTCCAGCGCCTTGTCCTCCGGGAGCCCTTCAGCGGTCAGCTTCTCGATGTCCTCCCGGATATGCTTTTTGATGTAGTTCATCTCCTCCGGCTCATCCAGAGCGGCCACCTTGGTCACCGCTTGGTCCATCAGCCGGATCAGGTTGGGGTACATGTCCCGAAACAGGCCGGAGATGCGCAGGGTCACATCCAGCCGGGGCCGCCCCAGCTCCGCCAGAGGGATGGGCTCCACGCCCAGCACCCGGGTCGTCTCTCCCAAATAGACCGGACGCACCCCCATCAGATGCAGACATTCCGCGAAGTCTTCCCCGCAGGTCTTCAGAGTATTGCCCGCCCAGACTACCATGGCTACGCTTTCGGGCCAGCCTCCCTCCTGCCGGTCATACTGGTCCAGCATCTGCCCGGCCAGCCTGCCGCCGATCTCCCAGGCCGCCCGCGAGGGGATCTGGGAAGGATCGCTGGCATAGAAATTCCGCCCGGTGGGCAGGATGGACACATTGCCCCGGGTGGGGTTTCCCCCCAGGGCCGGGGGCACAAAGCGCCCATTGGTACCGCCGATGAGATGGTCCATCTCATCGGAAATATGGTCCAGCTTGTCCTTGACCACTTCGCACATATAGCGCAGGACCCGCTCCAGATCCGCCGTTGGGCCGGGAAATTGCCCGGCTGCGATCACATCTGTTACAGCGTCCGGTTCATATTCCCGCTGAGCCAGCGCCGCGGTCAGCCGCCGTGCGGCGGCGACCGCGCCGTCATAGACGGCCAGGCCCGCGATCCCGCCGAAATTCGCCGTGGGATTGTCCCGGACGCTGTCCGGGTCATACCCCTGGGCGGTCAGGATGCTGTCATTCAGGGCGGGGACGCTGCCGTTGCGCACCCGCACCAGCATACGAAGCAGGTTGTCATAGAGCTTTCTCTCGGGCACCTTGCCGAAAATGTGAAGCCCGTCCTTCACCGCGGAGTTTTTCAGCTCTCCCATCCAGAGGTGGATCGCGTCCACCGTCCCCTCCGGATCGGAACAGAATTTCTCCTCCGTCAGGCCCAGATCGGTGGTCAGCTTGGCCTGTACGGCCAGGTCAAAGATGCGCTGGGCCAGCTGCGGCACCTGCGCAGGGCGCGTTTGCCTGGCCTGGTGGTACTCCTTCAGGGCCTCATCCACCACCGCCAGCTGCTCATAGGCCTCCGCCTCATCCAGAGAGGGCGGCATGTGGTCCAGGATCACCGCCCAGCTGCGGCGCTTGGCCTGGATGCCCTCCCCGGTCACGCCGATGTGATAGGGATAAAGGTGCGGCGTGCTGCCCAGGGCGGCGTCGGGGTAGCAGTCCCGGCTCAGGCCCACCTCCTTGCCCGGCAGCCACTCCAGGGATCCGTGAGTCCCGATGTGGTAAACCGCGTTGGCTCCGAAGCACTCCTCCAGCCAGCGGTAGTAGGCCAGATAGCTGTAGGGCGGCGTGGAGTCGGTGCTGTGATACAGTTCCAGCGCCCGCTCCCCCAGCGCCCGGGAGGGCTGGAGTCCGATGAAAATGTTGCCGTTGATGATCCCGGGGATGAGCAGCTTTCCCTCCCGGGCCATCAGCTCGCCGGGGGCTTCCCCCCAGGTGTCTGCAAGCTCTTTCTGCATTTTCCCGCTGACGGCTCCGAACCACTTTCCCCAGGTCTCCGGCTCCACCACCGCCGCGGCCCGCTCCAGCATGGCTTCTTCCGAGATCCAGCGCAGATCGTTCGTCAGCCCCGCCGTCAGCCGGTCCGCAATGTCCTGCCCGCTCTCAAAATCGAACGCGGTCCGGACCCCTTCCGCCTTCAGTCTTTGGATCATGCGGTGAACACTTTCAAAGGTATCCAGGCCCTCGGCGCAGCCGATCTTCGCGTTGCCCGGCATGGTGTTGAACAGGATTGCGATCTTTTTTTCTTCCTGGGGCATCCGCTTCAGCTTGGCCCAGTTGACCGCCAGCTTGCAGATGCGCTCCACCCGGTCCGGAACGGGCTGATACACCTTGCGCTCCACGCCGTCCTCGTTCAGAACCTCCTGCACGGCACAGGGGACGGAAATGATCTGCCCGTCCAGTTCCGGATGAAAGATCTGGGTCGTCAGGGACATGCTGTCCATGCCCTGGGGCAGCTCCTGATAGTCCTTCAAAGTCAGCCGGGTGGCCATGACCTGGATGGCGGGTACGTCCCAGCCGGCAAAGATACTCTCCCCCATTTCCCGCAGGCCGTCTCCGGGCCAGCCCATATGGGTCAGGGAAAAGCCGGTCATGACCAGGATCACGTCGGGCAGGCGCTGATCCCCGTACACAAAATACCGCTCCATGGCCCGCCGGACGCCCCGCCGGTCGTCCTCGTCGCTGGCCATCCGGGTAAACAGGGGCAGCGCCAGGGCCCCTTCCCGCTCCAGTCCCTCCAGCACGGCGTCGATATGGCGGGTGTTCCCGTTGACGATCTGGCTCTGGTGGAGGATCAGGCCCACCACGGGCTGTTTCCCCTCCGCCGCCCGCTGGCACAGCGCCAGGCTCTCCTCCTCGCTGAGTACGCCGCCCGGTGTGTAGAAGCCCTCCTCCAACGGAGGCTTCGGCGCCGGGACGGCACAGTCCGCCCCAAACCGCTCGTGGGCGATGTGCAGCAGCATGGCCCGGAGGTTTTCCTCATCCCCCAGCCGGAAATACCGCTGCACTCCCTTGTATTCCTCCGGCGACAGGCCGGAGGTGGGCAGAAGCTCGGAGATCTCATCCGGCAGCGAGGATTGAAAATAGACCGGCTGGCGTTCGGTCAGGCGCTGCCAGATCTCATGGAAGTCGGGCAGGATCTGCGCGCCGCCGTGGAAGTAGACCATCGCGTAGTCGCTGTCCCGGGCATCCTCCAGCATCCGGGGGATCGTCTCCGGATGATTGCTCAGTTCCCAAACCGACCAGCAGCGTCCCTCCAACAGGCCGGGATGGCTTTCCTGCAGGCTGCGGAAGGCCCGGCGCATATTCCAAAGCCGGTCCTCCGTCGCGATCAGACACAAAACTCGAATCATAGGCGTCCCTCATTCATTTTCTTCTGCCAGAACCCGGTGCATCACGCAGGTCAGGCGGTCAGGCCCCTTTCCCGCGGCCCTGCCCGCCGGGCAGCCGCCCCGACACCGGGAAAAATGATCGCAGCTTCTGCACCCCGCCGGAGCGGCAAGCGCATCAGCTCTATGGTTTCGCTCCGGGAGACCTTCCCGGAGATTTCCCAGCAAAAATTCGCTCTGCCCCGCCAGCGAGGAGCAGGGCCAGCAGTCCCCCCGGCCGTCAACGGCCAGGGACAGGCTGGTCTGTGCGTAGCAGTAAGTCTCCCCACAGGCGGAAAGGCTTTGCCGTCTGCGCAGCCGTTCCAGCTCCCGCAGGCGGAACGGCACATGCGCGGCCTGAAAATCTTCTGTTCTTCTTTTCAGGGCTTTCAATCCGAGCTCCAGTTCCTCCGCCGCGGGGGACAGGTCCTGCTCCGCTCCCCGGCCCAAGGGCCGGAACAGGTCCAGCCCCACTCCGGCCACATTTCCCAGGTACAGGGCCAGATCGGCCAACTGTCCCAGGCAAGCGGCGTTCGTCTTCGTTACCACGGCGGTCAGGCCGCAGCGCAGTCCGCACTGTCCCAGATTGCGAATCCCCTGTGCCGCCGCGTCAAAGCTGGCCGTGCCGTCCGGGAAGACCCGCAGGCCGTTGGCTGCCCCGACGCCGTCCAGGCTGACGCCCACGCCGCAGCGGAGGGTCTTCAGCCGGCGGCAGGTCTCCGGCGTCAGGAGCGTCCCGTTGGTCTGCACCGCCAGGGTCAGCTTTCTGCCGCTCTCCCGGCCAAAGCGGGCCACTGCTTCCATCAGATCCAGCCGCAGCAAAGGCTCGCCGCCCGTGAACTGAACGCACAGGCTTCCCCCGGCCGGGCAGCATAGCTCTACCGCCCGCAGGGCGGTCTCCTCGTTCATATCAAAGGGCGTCTCGCCCTCCCGGGCCGCATAGCAGTAGGCGCAGCGCAGGTTGCAGCGCTCCGTCAGGCGCAGCACCAGCAGCTTTACTGTCTCCATCGTTTGATCAGGTCTCCCGTCTCCTCCAGACGCTTGCCCCAACTCTCCACCTGGTCCTGGGTGATGATATCCACATTGCCGGCCTGGATCTCGCCCAGCCCGGTCAGTCCGTCTTCCAGATCGCCCTCCGCGCTCAGATAGGAGCGCTGGAGCCGCCGCAGGGTGTCCGGGTCCCCGTTCCACTTTCCCCGGCTGTTCAGCTCCAGGAAGCGCCGTCCCGCTTCCTCCAGTGCGAAGGAATTGTTCTCCCGGAACCAGCGCTGCATATTCTCATCCAGCAGGCAGGTCTGAACGACGGCGTCCAGGGTGCTGTCCGGAATGTTGCCGCAGACGCACTGGGTGTCAAACACATTCTGCATCCGGCACATCAGGTCCGCCGCGCCCTGATAGCCCTCCGCCATCATCTGTTCCCGCCAGATGTCATTCAGGAGCGTGTCCTCGATGGCGCGTTCCACATGGTCCGCCATGGACACCACCCGGACGGTTTTCCCCGCCGTGCTCTCGCCCATGTACTGACGGATCTCTTTTTTCCCTCCGAGAGCCTTGGCCGCCAGGCGGAACCCGCCCTGCACCCGGGCGCTGTAGCTGCTGGCAATGGCGTCGGTGCGGCGGGAGCTGGTAATATCGCAGGTCAGATCCACCTGCCGCACATTGGCGGCAAAGGCGCCGGGCGCGCGGACACCATTCTTCTCCTCCCCGTACAGATAGGAGGAAGAGTCCAGAAAGTATTGGGCCAGGTCGTCCTCGCTCTTCCAGGCGCTGGCCTTCAGGGCCAGGCCCACCGCGGAGGTGTAGGTCCCCGGCTGGCCGCCGAAAACCCGGCCGGTCCCCTCCTCGCCGGCTTCGGAAATTTTCTTGCTGTTGGCGCGGACATAATTCTGTTCCTCCGGCTCCTCCTGGGAGGCCGCCAGCACCACCGCCCGGTCGATCAGGGTCAGGATGGCCGGCCAGGCGTCGCGCAGCACGGATGAAATATGGACTGTCACGTCCACACGGGGCCGTCCCAATTCCGCGAGGGGAATGCATTCCAGCCCCTCCACCCGGCCCGCCGGGCTCCAGCGGGGGCGGACGCCCAGCAGATAAAGCAGCTGGCTCAGCTGCTCGCCGCCCGTGCGGGTCACGTCCAGGGAGGTCATATTCATGGCGACCTTCTCCGGCAGCCTGCCCTCCTCCTTCTGATACAGGGCCAGCAGATCCTCCGCCGCGCGGCGGCCCCGTTCGTATGCAGCCGGCGTGGGTACACGGTCCTGCTCGCCCCCGTGCATGTTCCGGCCCGTGGGCAGGATCTCCCGCCCGCCGGCGGAAGCGTCGCCGCCCTGCGTCGGCGAAAGGTAGCCGCCCGACAGGGCGTGGATCAGAGCGTCCAGCTCCGCCCCGGCCTGACCCAGCCCCGCCGCAACGCTCCGCGCATCGCGGACCAACGGCTGCAGCGCCGGGTCCGTGACCAGCTCCGGGGTGTTGAGCGCGGCTTCAATCAGCGCGTCCATGGCATTGGTCCGCTCCAGCGGGTCTTCGATCTCCTGCCAGCGTTCGGCGATCTCCGGGTCGCCGCGCCACAGCTCGGTAATGTAGTCCCGGACCCATTGGCTGTCCGGCGGCGCCCCCAGCGCCCGCAGACAGCTCCCCTTGCGGCGCTCATCGGTCCGGCTCAGGAGAGTCTGCAGCTCCCGGCAGGCGGCGTCAAAGTCCTCTGCCCGCTCCAGGACGGAGCGCACGGCGGAGGAGCTCTCCCCGGCCTGCACGATCTTCTCCCGCAGCAGCTCCGCCTGTCCGCTGGCCTGCTCCTGCGCCGCGAAGTAATCCCGAATGAGCGCCGCCAGCTCCCGCTGCTCCGGGGACAGCCCCTTACCGGGGGCGGGGAGGTAGCTGACCGTGACCGCGTAGCTTCTCCGCTTGGCGGTCAGCGCCTGCGAAATCACTGAGGCGTTGTAGGGGTACAGGTTGACCAGGCTGCCCACCGCAAGGTCTGGGAAACAATTGGCGCTGAGGCCGCAGCTTTTCCCCGGCAGGTATTCCAGAGAGCCGTGGGTGCCCAGGTGGATCACGGCGGAGGCGTCCCACCTGTGCTGAAGGTACCAGTATGTGGCCAGGTACTGATGGGTGGGCGGGCAAGTGGGGTCCTGCAGGATCTTGCACACCTCGCCGGTGCATTTGGCTCCGTAGCAGCCCCGTTTGGGCTGCACCATGACTGTCACATTGCCGAAGGAGATCCCAGTGATGAGCAGCTTTCCCTCCAGCACCATGGCCTCACCCGGGGGCGCGCCCCAGGTCTCCTCCATCCGCGCTTTCGCCGCGGCGGACAATGTATCGTAATAGCTTTCATATTCCGCGCTGTCCATGACATAGAGGACGCCGCCGCTGGCGGCGATGTCCTCCGCTGCCGTCCAACGGAAATCGGAAAACGCTTTCTTTTCAAAAATCAGATCTTTCAGAGCCCGGCCGTCCGCCGGGATCCCTTCCACCCGGCAGCCCTCCGCCTGAAGGCGGCGCAGGAGGGCGACGGCGCTTTCAAAGGCGTCCAGATCGGTGGCAAGGCCCACCGTCGCCTCCACACCGGAGCAGGGCGCGTTATGCAGCATGACAGCCACGTGCTTCTCCCCATTGGGTCTGCGCCGCAGCTCCAGCCAGCTTTGCACACGGTCCGCCAGCCGCTCCACCCGCTCCGCGATGGGCCGGTGGCTGCGGTCATCCCCGGCGCAGGAGACGTGGACCGGTTCGATCATCCCCTGCAGCTCCGGCGTTAAAAAGTTGTTGGCTAGTTCCCCGGCATAGGGCTGCGGAGCGTCCCTCCACTGCTCAAAGGTCTTCCGGCCCAGTCCCACAGGGCGAATGACCGGGACATCCAAGGCGGCAAAGCACTCCACGGCGCGGGTGAACATATCCTTTCCGTCCGCCGCCCGTGTCCCATAGAATTGAAAATTGATCAGCAGCCCGATGGCCCGTTCCCCCCGCAGGCGGAAGAAGCGGTCCACCGCCTGCTCAAAGGGCAGGGTTTTCAGTTCCTGATCCGGAGCCCCGTTTGTGTAGGCCCGGATCACGCCGATGCCCCGCCGTTCCAGGCTTTGGGCGATGCTCTCGTCCACCGCCGTGTCGCCGTTGGCCCAGCGGCTGCGGTAGTTAATCATCCCCACATAGACCGGGTACCGTCTTCCCTCTCCCCGGAAGTAGGCTTCCGCGCTGTCGTAAAAGCGGCCTTCGGGCGTATAGATGCTGTCCAGCGGCAGCGGCCGGGGCGCTGGGATCTCGCCCACCTGCTCCCCGGCAAGCTTTTTCAGGAACCGGAACCCATGGCGCAGGTTTTCCGGCCCGCCATAGGCGAAATAGCCGCTCATCTGTTCGGCTTCTGCGGCCGACACGGTCCCGATCCCGGCGGCACGGTTTTCCCCGCTCAGGGGGATCAGCACCGCGTCCCGTCCCAGCAGCGGATTGCCCGCCAGGGACCCGTGGCCGCCGTGGTCGCTCCCCGCCAGGATCGCGGAGAAGGCTTCCCCCGGCATAGCATCGGTCAGCTTTTGGGCCTGGGCCGATGTGATAAAGCACAGCTCCACGTTTTCTTCTCCGGCTGCTGCGGCCACAGCGGGGGTATTCAACAGGTTTCCAATGACCAGCGCACGCATCTCAGGTCCTCCTCACGGAACGTTTCAGCCATCCAGGCCTGCCAGGATGGAGCGGTTTTTGACGATGGTCTGCATCTGCTCTGCTTTCAGCTCGTCCACCTTGTAATAAACGGCATCCATCGCATCGGCCAGCTGCCGGGCGATGTGCAGAGAAATAAAATCCTTTTCCGTATCCACCACAACTGTGTGGATGTGATCCTGCCGGATCAGCTCCGCCGCCCGCAGGGCGTCGGCGACCGGGTCTTCCGTCCAGAGAGAACGGTTGGCCCGCCCATCGGTGACCAGCACCAGCATGGGCAGCAGCTCCGGGTCCTTCAGCCTCCGGGCCTTCAAAAGCTGCCAGGACTGGTACAGGCCCGCGGCCAGCGGCGTGCGCCCGCCCGTGGGAAGCTGCTGCAGCTTCTTCTGGGCCAGGTCAACGCTGGCGGTGATGTCCAGCAGAGTCTGCGCACCCTCCTTCCGGAAGGCCACCAGACCGATGCGGTCCCGCTTCTGGTAGGAGTCCAGCAGCATGGACAGGATGGCCTCCTTCGCCGCCTTCATCCGCTTCTGTGCACCCATGGAGCCGCTGGCGTCCACGGCGAACACGATCGTCGCGCCCACGTGGTCTTCCCGCACCTTGAAGCGCAGGTCCTGGTCGGTCAGCGCAACGGCGCAGTCGGTGTGATCCCGCAGGCTCTGGTATGGGGCGGCCACCCGCAGGGTGGCGTCCAGCGCCAGATCGTGCTGCCGGGGCGTGGGATGGCCGGTAAAGGCGGCGTACCGCCCCTTATTCGCGCCGCTCTTGGTCTTGCTGCGGCGGCCGCTCCCCTGGCGCAGCAGGCGGTCCCGGGGCAGTGGCGGGATCAGGGAGAGAAGGGCGACCTCTTCCCCCTCCACCAGCTGTTCTTCGTCGGAACCGCCGCTCTGCCCCCTCTCCGGCGGAGGAGTGTCCACCTCCTGCCCGTCGTTTCCCTCCTGCTCCTCGCAGTTCTGCTCCGGTTCCGGAGGGCTCTGCGGCTCGTCTTTTTCTTCCCGGGGCTCCGGTTCCGGGTCCTCCTGCCGCTCGGGCGGCTGCGGGGGCTGGGTTTCTTCCGGGGCGGGCGGCTCCTGCCGCCGGCGGTGGGGCAGCACATAGACAGCCGCTTCCTTCAGGTCCTCCGCCTTGACATAGTCCCTGCCGTCCCAGGCCGCAACAGCGGCGGCGGTGCGGATCAGCACCACCTCGCAGCGGTTTCCCTCCGTCCCCGCCTGCTGGGCATATCGGCCCGCCAGGAGGCGGATGTCCTCGTCCACCGTCACATCTTCCACCAATGCTCTGGCCCGGGCGATGCGTCGGCGGAGCGCGTCGCTCTCGCCACGCCACTTTTCGCAAAACGCGGCGGGGTCCCGCTCATAATCCATGCGGCGGCGGATGATCTCCGTGCGCCGGTTTAAATCCGCTTCCCCGGCTACATCTACATAAAGTCCAAACCGGTCCAGAAACTGGGGGCGCAGCTTGCCCTCCTCTGGGTTCATGGTGCCAACCAGAACGAACCGGCAGGCGTGGCGGAAGGAAATGCCCTCCCGCTCCACCAGATTCTCCCCGCTGGCGGCAGCGCAGATCAGGGTGCTGACGATGCTGTCCGGCAGCAGGTTCACCTCGTCCACGTAGAGGATATTGCCGTCGGCCCGCTCCAGCACGCCGCCGGAAAAGGCCCGCACCCCTTCCTTGACCGCGCGTTCAAAGTCGATGGCGCCCACCAGCATATCCTCCGTGATGCTCAGGGGCAGGTCCACCACTGCCTGGTCGGTCAGGGCAGCCATGCCGCGGACGATGGTGGATTTGGCCGTTCCCTTCTCCCCGCACAGCAGAACGCCGCCGATGCGCGGCTCGATCAGATTGTACAGCAGCGCTTTTTTCACCTGCTCCTGGCCGACGATGGCGGCAAACGGGTATCTGAGATCAGTCATGGAGGATACTCTCCCAGTCCGTGGGCAGGCCGTCGGTGGTGTCAAAGGGCATCCGGCGCATGCGGTGCGCCAGGACCATGGGGGCGACCCGGATCAGATGCTCCCGCCCGGCTTCCTGCGCTCCTTCAAAAGCGGCCAGTGTGCAGGCAGCCTTCAGAAGGGTGATATCCGCCCGGTGACCGTCCACCTGCAGCGTCACACCGATCTTGGCCGCATCCCGGTAAAGACTTTCGGGAATGTTGACCTCGTTCAGGCGCTTCTGCGCCGCCGCCACCTGATCGCGCAGGATCTGCTGCTCCCGCTCCCAGCCGCGGCAGAAGCCCTCCGGGTCCTTCTCAAAGTCCATGCGGCGGCGGATCAATTCACTGCGCAGGGAGAGGTCCTGCTCACCCCGGATCTCCACCACCAGGCCGAACCGGTCCAGCAGCTGGGGCCGCAGGTCGCCCTCCTCCGGGTTCATGGTACCCACCAGAACGAAACGGGCCGGGTGGGAATAGCTGACGCCTTCCCGCTCCACGGTGTTGACCCCCATAGCGGCGCTGTCCAGCAGGACGTCCACGATGTGGTCGTCCAGAAGGTTGATCTCGTCCACGTACAGGATGTTGCCGTTGGCCTGGGCCAGCAGGCCGGGTTCAAAGACCTTTTCGCCCTTTTTGATGGCCTGCTCCATATTGAGGGAGCCCACCACGCGGTCCTCCGTGGAGCTGACCGGAAGCTCTACCACCCGGCGGGTATAGGAGACGGTCTTAAAGTGTCCCGCCTTTTCACGGCAGGCATCGCAGAGGTTTTCACTGTCGGGACGGCAGTGGAAGGGGCAGCCCTCCACCACCTCCACCCGCTCCAGCAGATCGGTCAGGCCGCGGACGGCGGTGGATTTCGCCGTCCCCTTTTCCCCCCGGATCAGGACGCCGCCCAAAGCCGGATTGATCAGGTTTAGGATCAGGGCCAGCTTCATCTGCTCCTGGCCCACGATGGCTGTAAAGGGATAATTGTTCTTCATACCCGGTCTCCTTGTCATGCTCTTTTTTCCGTCTATGCACCGCAAAGGTGCGGCCGATGGCCCCGGAAAACTCACCGGCTCTCCGGGCTCATCTCATCTTCAATGTCGCCTTCCAGCTCCAGATATGCTTTCCGGATACGGGCAAGCTGTTCCTCGTCCGCGTCCCAATAGCCGCGGCTGTTGTATTCATACATTTGCTCCAGGATCTTCATATAGGCATGGGGATTGTTCTCCGCCATGCGGCGGCGCAGATTTTCATCCTTGACATAGCACGCCTCCAGGTCGTCATAAAACCGCGGGTCCACCGCGCCCGTCAGGGCGGCAAGGCCCATGATATTTTCAAACCTGTCGGCAATTTTCTGTGCGCCGTGATATTTGTGCTCCAGCATTCCGTCGATCCACTTGGGATTGAGCAGGCGGGTGCGCACCCCGCGGGCGATGGATTTGTCCGCCGTCTCGGTCAGGACCCGGCCGCCCGTCGTGTCTGTGATGTACATCGCGGCCTTTTTGCCTTTGACCATCTCAACCGATTTTGCCAGGCCGCCGAAGAATTCGTAATAGTGGTCGAGATCCACCAGCTCATACTCCGTGTTGGAGCGCAGCTGGCTGACCACATCCACGCAGCGCAGGTTATCCTCATACAGCCCCTCGGATTCACAGCCGTTCATGCTTCTTCCGTACACATACCGCAGGCTCTGCGTGAACACGGCGCCGAGCTCGCTCTCCTGCTGCCAGTCCTTCGTTTCGACCACATTGGTCAGACCCGTTCCGTACTCCCCGGCACGCGGCCCGAAGATGCGGGCGACCGCAAGCTGTTCGGCCAGATGTTCCTCACAGCCCTGTTCCAGCAGCTGCCGGTACCGCGCTTTGGAGTGGGCGCGGAAATAGTTTTCCTCGTCGGTCTCCTCAAGCGCAAAAAGCTGATGGAGCAGGTCGTCCAGCGTTTCGATCAGATCGCCGAACATGTCGCGGAAAAAACCGCAGATGTTCATGGTGACATCGATCCGGGGACGCCCCAGCTCGCTGATCGGAATGATCTCAAATTTCCGGTTCCAGACATGGGAGTCCGGCGCAAGGTGGACTCCCAGATACGCCAGCACCTGTCCGACGGTCTCGCCCTGCGTGCGGGACGCCTCCAGGCCCCAGGCAATGACCGCCGTGGACTGGGGCCAGCAGCCATGCTCGGCGTAATAGGCGGCGAGTGTGTTCTCGCAGATCTCGCGTCCCCGCTGCATGGCGCTTTCGCTGGGCACGAGCCGGGGGTCAAACTGATACAGGTTGTATCCCGTCGGCAGCACCTCCGGATTGCGGAACAGATCGCCGGCCAGCCTGGGCGGAATATACCGGTCGTTCAGCGCCTCCATCAGCGCGTCCAGCTCCCGGTTGTGGGCCGCGGGCGCCGCGTCGCGCGCCGCCTGCGTGAGCATTTCGCTGTCGGCCTCGCCGTCCCCCGCACGCAGCGCGGCGATCCCCTGCGCGTATTCGCCGATCTCATCCGGCGTATACTGGGAACCGAAGACGTGCAGCCCCCTGGGGATCAGGCTGCTGCTCATGCGGGTCAGCTCCGCCTCGATCTCGTCCAAGTCATCTGAAAGGCCCAGCGCGCGGGCTCGCGTCCGCACCGTATCCAGGGCGGCGGGGGCCCCGCTGGGCGAAACGGCGCAGAGATGGTGATAATTTTCCAGCGCGGCGGAGAGGTCCAGCCACTCTCCATACAGGCCGCTTTGCACAAAGACCGGCGGCTGGTAGCTGACAAGGACCGCGTGGGTGCGCCGCTTGGCAATGACCGCCTCGGCGGGATTCCCGCAATAGTACAGATAAATGTGCGGCAGGTCGGCGATCAGGCGGTCCGGCCAGCAGTCGCCGCTCATCCCGCTCTCTTTCCCTTTCAGAAATTCAACGGTACCGTGGGTCCCCACGTGGATGACCGCGTCCGCCTGAAACTCTCTGCGGATCCACTGGTAAAACGCGGCGTACTGATGGTGCGGCGGGCGTGTTTTGTCGTGATATTCCTTGTCGCTTGTCCCCTGTGCGCCGCGGGCCGGCTGCAGGCCGATAAAAACATTGCCCCGCACACAGCCCGGGATCAGGAATTCCCGACCCTCCGCCATGATCTCTCCCGGGGCGCTGCCCCAGGCGGTTTCCACTTCCGGGTCCGCTTCGTAGCTGCTCACCGGCCACCGGATCTGCTCCTCCCAGGTACACTCGTATTTTCCCGAATTGACGGCGTGTCCGGCACAGAACACCTCCATCAGCTGCTCCGCCGTCAGCGCGTCGGTCTGATAGCCCTCGCTTTTCAGGCGCTTCAGAATCGCGGCGACCGATTCAAACATGTCCAGAAACGCGCCGCCGAAGAGATTGGCCTCGCCGGGCGGATAGTTGTAGCAGAGGATCGCCACCCGCTTTTCCGCGTTTGGCTTTTCCCGCAGGGCCAGATGCTTTTTGACCCGCTCCGCCAGCCGTTCGAGCCGCTCGGGGATCGGCTGCAGCTCATAGAGTTCCGTATCGGCGTCCTCACCGATAACCGGCTCTCCCATCGCCGCGACCGGGAGCGTCTCGACGGCACCGTCCAGCTCGGGCAGCAGGATCGAGATCAGCACCTCCCCCGGAGAACACCCCGTCGTCTGCGCGCGCCACTCCTTCTCCGTGCGCCGCGTCAAAAAGAACGGATGTAAAAACGGCGCGCCCAGCTCGTCCAGGAGCCGGATGCCCGCGTCCGCGTCGCCGCCCATGGGGCCGGCCGCCAGGCGGAAGGGCTTGCAGTCCAGCACCAGGGCGGCGTTGATCCCAAACAGATACTCCCGCAGCGTTTTTTCGCAGTCTGAAAACGAGCCTTTCAGCCCGATGGGATAGACATTGCAGCAGCCGGACAGAGCTTCCGTGATCGCGCGGACGCAGCCGGAGGTGTCGGTGGGATACGCATAGGGCGTGAACAACAGGGCCACATTGGGCTTTCCCGGCTCATGGCCGACAACCCGTTCAAAGCCTTTCTGCTTGGGGTACGCCGTCATATCCGCCACATCGTAAAACGCGGCGTCCGGCGGGACCAGGGGCTCCCCGAACGCCGGCAGGCCACTGATCCCGCCATAGCACGATGTGAGCAGCAAAAGCATATTGAAGTAATTCTGTTCCCCGGCGTTTTGAAAATACTTCATCAGCAGAGAGTAGTTGCGCATGTCCCGCATTTTGCCGGGCATGTATTTTCCCATTGTCTCCGCCATGCCCTGCATCTTTTTCATGGCTTCCATCCCGGGCTTTTTGCCGCCGCCCATTTTGGAGCTCTGCATGGACGCAGCGGTAAAGTCGCCGAGACGCAGATACTGGCGCGAGGAAGCGCCGTAGGGGATCACCTGCCCCTTGCAGCTCTCGCAGCCCCGCTCGACCGCCTGGATCACAGCCGGGGGCGCCCCCATCAGATCAAGGAACACCGCGTCGGCGGACACAATGTCCGCGACCATCCGGTCTGACTTCTCCCGGGCTAGTTCGCCGACCGCGTAATACAGGCGCAGGGAAACGGCGCCGGGCACGATCGCGTTCACCCGGCGCGCGGCAGCCGGCAAAAACTTCAGAGCGGGGGCGGACACGGTCACAAACGTAATCTTCATCCGTTCTTCACCACTTTTTGAGCGTAAAAAATAGGAGTACCGCTTTCTTCATCTTTGGAGATCACGGCGTCGACCCGGAAAACGTCGCGGAGCACCCCGCTTTTCAGCGTGGCCCAGGGCTCTCCCTGCTTCCAGATATGGTGCTCGTGCAGAACGATCAGTTCATCGGAATACCGCGCCGCGTGATTGATGTCATGCAGCACCATAACGATCGTGATCCCTTCTTCCCGGTTCAGCCTGGCCACCAGCTCCATGATCTCAAGCTGGTGGGAAATATCCAGGTATGTGGTCGGCTCATCCAGAAGCAGGATCTCCGGCTTTTGCGCAATGCTCATGGCGATCCAGGCCCGCTGCCGCTCGCCGCCGGACAGAGAGTTGATCCGTCGGTTGGAATAGTCCGTCATCCCCGTTTTTTCCAGCGCCCACTCCACGATCGCGGTGTCCTTGTCACTGCCGCCGCGCCACCACTTTTTATGGGCGAACCGGCCATACTGCACCAGAGTGCGGACTGTGATATCACTCATGGATGTGTTGCTCTGGCTGAGGACCGCAACCTTCTGGGCAACGAGGCGGGTGTTCATTTTAAAAATATTCTGACCGTCCAGCAGGACCGTTCCGCTGGTCGGCTTTATGCTGCGGCTGATCGCGCGCATCAGCGTCGTCTTACCGCACCCGTTGGGGCCGATGATCGAGTACACCTTTCCCTTTTCAATGGAGAGGTTGATATTCTTGATGACCTGATGCTCCCGGTATCCCACACAGAGGTTTTCCGTCTGCAAAATAATTTCCGGCATACGATCACCTCCGCAAAAGGTACAGGAAAAACGGTGCGCCCAGTACGGCCATAACGATTCCCACGGGGATCTCGGTCGGACTGAAAATCGTCCGCGCAAACGTGTCGCTCAGCATGACCAAGGCGGCTCCCAGCAGCGCGGACCCCGGAAACAGAACCCGGTAATCATTTCCCATGATGAGTCTGATCGTGTGGGGTACGATCAGGCCGACAAACCCCAGCAGGCCCACAACGCTGACCGCGCTGGCGGCCAGTAAAGCCGCCAATGCGGTGAACCCCATGCGCGTGGCTTCCACATTCAGTCCCAACCCGCGGGCAACATCGTCGCCCAGGACGAGAATGTTCATGCGCTGGGAAAAGACCAGAACAAGGATCACACCGATGATCGTATATGGGAGGATCGTGCGGACCTCTCCCCAGCTGCGGGCGGACAGACTGCCGTTCATAAAGGTCAGCGCGCCGTGGACCCGATCCGAGAAAAACACGAGGGTGCCGGAAATACCGGCGCTGAACAGCGCCGATACCGCGACGCCGGCAAGGATCACACGCGTGGGGTGGATCCCGCCTTTCCAGGCGAGCGCGTAAATAATGATCGCCGCGAGCATGGCCCCGCAGAAAGCGGCGACCGGCACCAGAGTTACGTACTGCGGCACCACCACCAAAATAAAAATACCAAACAGGCCGGCGCCGGAGCTGATGCCGATGATGCTGGGATCCGCAAGCGGATTGCACATAACGCCCTGCAAAATTGCGCCCGACAATGCAAGGTTGATCCCCACAAGGCCGGCGAGAATCATGCGCGGCAGCCGGATATTCCAAAGCGCTTTCCCTTCAGCGGAGCCGTCATTGTGAAGCAGCAGCGTTCCGATCCTGTCAAACGGGATTTTCAGCGTTCCGATGCCATTCCCCAGGAAAAAGGCGAAGACACACAGGACCGCCAGCACCACCAGAACCGTCACGCGAAAGGATGTCTGGTCTCTTAGCGCGCGTTTATTTTCCATACCACTCCGAGACCTCCCCATAGATTTCGGGATACACGGTACACGCCATATATCGTACCGCCTCGTTGTAATACGGGCCCGCGTTGTACAGATAGTACTCCTGCGGCAGATAGAAAACGCGCCCCTCCGCAACAGCGTTTATGCTTTGCCAGGCCTGGTTTTCAGCAAACTGCTTTTCCATCGTTTCCACCGCCAAATCGTTGCTGCCGATCATGCTGGTGACCAGGACCAGGTCCGGGTCCTGCTCGACCAGGTACTCGATATCCAGCGGCGTATTCTCCGACCCGATGGTATCAGGGGGCAGGTCCGAGGCAATGTTGTGGATTCCCAAGCTGGTGGCGATATCACCCGCGATGGAACTGTTCAGCTTGACAGACAGGGAGTTGGAGGTCAAATAAAGGATCACGACTCGCTTTCCCTCGGCCGGCGCCTGGTCGATGTAGCTTTGCCGCTCCTCCGTGAGCGCCTTGATCTTTTCTTCCGCCAGTTCCTCCTTCTCCAAAATGCGTCCGAACACCCGGTACGTCTCGATCAGATCGTCAAAGGTACGGGGCAGTACGGAAATGACCGGAGTATCCATCTCCCGAAGCGTCTTCGTCGCATCGGTCTGAACGCCGGCCTGGGTGATGATCAGATCGGCATCCTGGGCGATCACCGCTTCCAGGTTCAGGGAATAGACCGCGCCCACAACAGGCAGGCCGCGGATCTCATCCGCATACTCCTCATGCAGCTTGAGATTGCCGGAAAGCTCACTGGTACACACAGATTTTCCGCCCAGGTCATACCAGATATTCAATGCGGTGCCGGACAGCACCGCCACCCGCTCCGGCTGGGTCTCCAGGGTCGTCTCATAGTCAAAATAATCCAGGACGGTCAGCGGATAGCCCCCCGCCGACGCGGACACCTTGGCATCTTCATCCGGGTTTTCCACATCCGCCGTTAATTCCTGGCCCGGTGCGGGAGAAATATTTTCAGCATCGGCTGCTTTCTCTCCACACGCCGCACACAACAGCAGCATGATAATTGCAAGACATAAACAAAGGGCGCGTTTCATTCATATTCCTCCCTACGAAAGTCGGCGGAGCTACAATTTTGCAGCCCCGCCGACACAATTCAGATCATTACTGAACGGCTTCCGCGATGGTCATGCCAAAACTCTCCTCAAAGTAGCTTTCCAGGGCAGCCGCTTCCCCCTTGATGCGCTCAGCAGGCCCATCAAAGCGTCCATTTTCCTTGGCGGACGCCGTGGTATCCTCATGGTTCATGTTCTCCATGCGGACCATTTCGCCCAGCTCAGTATCATAGTAGTAATAGAACCCGGTTCCCATCATCGACACATAATAGAACTGCTCCATCATGTGCTCTTCGGGCATAAAGCAATAGTATTCCTGTGTATCCTTTCCGTCCGCCGTCGCCTTGGTAAATGTAACGGTCTTGGCGCTCTGATCGACCGTGACCCGAACAGCACAGTCCTCAAACGGGCTGGTCTCTGCGTCAAAGCAGGTCAGCAGGCCGTTTTCTTCTGTCAGGGTAAGCTTTGCCGCGGTGTTCACGGTTCCGCCAAAATCAAAGTCAGGATACAGATAACTGGCCATGGTCCGGTAGGACTCATTGTAGCGCTTGTTGGCCTTATTGAAGAACAGGCCTTTCTCCAAAACATACATGTGGCCATCCTGAACGGCGCGCAGGCTCTGCCACACAGGACTGTCGCCGACCAGATCCATCAGCACATCCACACCGGCGGCGGAACGCTCGGAGTAGAAGATAATATCGGGATCCAGTGCGTAAATATCCTCCAGGCTGATATCAAGGCTGGACGCAGTAGAGGTACCGTCTTCGTCCACCACGTTGATACCGCCCAGTTCGTTGATCATAACGCCGGGCTGGGAATCGTGGGTGTACGCCTTCAGGGTATCGGAGGAGATCAGGAGCGTCAATACACGCGGTGCCTCCACATTCTCGGGCACCTTGGAAACAATGTCGATGATCTCATTTGCGGTCGCTTCGGCGATCTGATCCCACAGCTCGGGCTGATTGTTCAGGTTACAGA
>JBJDYV010000004.1:0-4374 GCA_051867655.1 Oscillospiraceae bacterium | reverse complement strand
CTGCCCTCAATGACCCAGGGCTTCGGGAAATCGCTCTCGGGGATCTGCAGCGGGCGCACGCGGGTGATCCTGCCGTCCTCCACGTAGACGGAGACCGGGCCGCCGCCCGTCATATTGGTATACATTTTCTCCATGGAATTTCGTTCCCTTCTTCTTGTTTTCGGGGGCCGGGGATGTCAAACACGGTTTCTTCCACCCAGATATAACCATTTTGTTATATCTTTTTCGGTGAAAGAGGGGGCGCGGCGCCGCAGGAACGGGCGCCACGCCCGCTTCAGGCACAGATCAGACCCACTCGGACTGGATCTCCTCCGCAAAGTCCGTGCGGAACATGGCAATGACCGCCTTGATGGCGTCGCGCAGCAGCACGATGGCCAGCAGGACCATGGCCACGAACTCGAAGATGTAGAAGGGCCAGTAGGGGATCATCAGGTTGGCGGTGCTCTCGCCGCTCTTCATGACATTGAAGATCTGGTGATACACGGCGTAGGCGCCGAAGACCATGGTGGCCACGGACAGAAGCGAGGTCAGGCCGTAGCAGAAGAAGCGCAGCTTCTGGGGCATCTTCTGGATGAACATGACCACATGGATGTGCCCGTGGACCGACTGCGTGTAGGCCCAGGACGAGAAGATAAAGGTGCACAGCAGCATCTGGGTGATCTCATAGCAGCCTTTCACGGAGGCCACGCCCGACGTCACCTTGCGCAGGAGGACGTCTGCGGTCAGCAGGATCGCCATGAGGATCGCCACGGCCATGCTGAAATAGCTGACATAGTAACAGATCTTGTCCGTCACCGTCGTGATCTTATCAAAAGTCTTTTTCAAAATAGGACCTCCCCATGTGAAAACACACTGTCAATGATGCGGGGTAACAGGGGATCCGCTGTCGGGGGCGGATCCCCTGTCAAAGCCGGATCAATTCTCGGCGTAAACGGCCTTGTAGCCGTCCACCTGGGACATATCCCAGTCCTCGTAGTTGAACTCCTCGTCCCAGACGTGGGCGTAGTCATCGGCGTAGCGGGCCACGATGGCCATGCACTCGTCATACAGGCGCTGGCCGTCCAGGCCCTTGGAGTTCAGGAAGTCGATGTAGCCCTGGTGCGTCTGATCCAGGACCTCGTCGGAGAACATGAAGTCGGCCACTTCCTGGGAGGGCTCATAGATCTCCACGCCGTTTTCACGCATCTCGTCGGCGACCCAGTAGCGGCAGGAATCCCACCAGTAACCGGCCATGTCGGCGGCAAAGTAGTTGTTGAAGTACTTGTCGAACAGAGCCTGCAGGTCGGAGGGCAGGGACTCATACTTATCCTTGTTCATCAGCACGCCGCTGGCAGTCATGTTCAGGGCGACGTTCATGCAGTAGTCGATGGGCTCGTACAGGCGGAAGCAGTCGATGTTGTGCCAGTCGTTGCACATACCGTCCAGAGCGTTCTTGGACAGGTTGTCATACACCTCGGAGGTGGGCAGAGCGGTGGCGGTGGCGCCCAGAGCGTTGATGTACAGGGTGGGGATAGAGCCGGCCACGCGCAGGCGCAGGCCCTTGAAGTCATTGACGGTCTCGATCTTCTTGCCCACGGTGCTGATGGGGGAGTTGGAGGTGCCGTGCAGGGCCAGGATATGCCAGTCCTCATACTCGGCGGCCACTTCGGGGATCTCCCGGTACATGGCGTTGATGACGGCGCTGCCCAGCTGGGCGCTGTCGATGCCGTTGCCCACCAGGTTGATGAACTCGCTGACGGGGAACACGCCGCCGTAGGTGCCGGTGGTGAACCAGCAGATGTCGGCGGAGCCGACCTTGACGGCGTCGATGGTCTCGCTGGCGCCGAACATGGAGCCGCCGGCGTTGTAGGTGAACTTCAGGCGGCCGTTGGACTCCTCAGCAATGGCGTTGAGCAGGGTCTCCAGGTACTTCTCGCCCATGGAGGTGGTGGAGTCGTGGTTGACGACGGTGAACTCGTAGACCTTGCCGTCGTCTGCGGTGCCGCTGTTGTTGCTGGTGCCGCTGTTGTTGCTGGTGCCGCTGTTGTTGCCGGTGCTGTTGCTGCCGCTGTCGCCGGAGCCGCCGCAGGCGGTCAGCAGGGTGAAGCACATCGCGAGGGACAGAATCAGAGCAATCGCTTTTTTCATGTTGTTTCTCCTTCCTAATTTAAAACACGTTTTTCCGTGTTGACGCACGGTTTCAGGCAGCCGCGGCCGGATCAGACGCCGACCTTGTTGGCCAGGAACAGGGCCGTCTGCGGGAAGATGATGACGATCAGGATGGCTGCGATCATGCCGATCAACATGGGCGCCACACCCTTGAAGATCTTCTGCAGGGGCACGTCCTTGGCCGTGCCGGAGACGATGTACACATTCATGCCCACGGGCGGGGTGATCAGGCCCATCTCCATGACCATGACCATCAGCACGCCGTACCAGATGCCGTTGAAGCCCAGAGCCTGGGTCATGATGGGGTAGAAGATGGGCACGGTCAGCATGACCATGGCCAGGGAGTCCATCAGGCAGCCCATGATGGCGTAGATGACCAGGATGATCGCCAGGATGATGTAGCGGTTGACGTTCAGGCCTCCCACAAAGTTGGCCAGGGTGGTGGGCAGGTTGGTGACGGTCAGGAAGTTGCCGAACACATAGGCGCCGATCAGGATCAGGAAGATCATGCCGCTGGTCTTCACGGTCTCACGCAGGGCGCTGATAAAGGTCTTCCAGGTGAAGCGGCGGCGGATCAGCAGGTAGATGAACGCCAGCACCACGCCGATGGCGGAGGCCTCGACCGCGGTGAAGAAGCCGGTCAGGATGCCGCCGATGACGATGACGAACAGGACCACCATGGGCAGGCCGCCGGTCAGGGAAGCGACCTTTTCCTTCATGGCGTACTTGACCTTGCCGGGAGCCAGGTTGGGGTTGATCTTGCACATGACGGCGATGGAGATGCAGAAGCAGATGGCCAGGATGATGCCGGGGATGATGCCGGCCGCGAACAGCTTGCCCACCGACTCGCCGGCGATGATGCCGAACAGGATGAAGCCGGTAGAGGGCGGGATCAGGATGCCCAGGGTTCCGCCGGCGGCGATGGAGCCGCAGGCCAGGCCGTCGTCATAGTTGTGCTTTCTCATCTCGGGCAGGGCTACCACGGCCATGGTGGCGGCGGTGGCGGCGGAGGAGCCGCAGATGGCGCCGAACAGGGCACAGGCAACTACGGTGGCCATGGCCAGGCCGCCCCGCAGCGTGCCCAGCCACTTTTCGCACATGTTATACAGGCCGGCCGACATGCCGGAGTAGTAGCACAGCTGGCCCATTAGGACAAAGAGTGGTATGACCACAAAGGAATAGTTTGTTGCCTGGGTGAATGGGACCTTCTGGAATACAATAAACGCTGCGCTCAGCGCCTTGCCGATGGCCAGGCCTTTGGCTGCGTAGGCGACCCAGCAGCCGAAGAAGCCCACGGCCATCATACAGATGCCGATGTTCATGCCCATGACCAGCAGCACCAGCAGGACGATGACGCCGATCACGGCAATGGTGAGTGGACTCAAACTCATTGTATTGCCCCTTTCTCATGTGTCTGTACGCCGGATCAGGAGTACCGCAAGCGGTGTTCAGGGTACCGGCCGCCCATCACTCCTTTCGGCGTCCGCGGGAGAAGCCCATACGCCGGTCGGAGGCGGAGCGTGCGCGGCCTTTTCTCATTCCGCAACCCTCCGTTTTATTGAAATTCCCCTAAACTCCCTTCCTATAAGCGAGGAAATTCTATCATAACTGCACAGGGAAGTCTAATACCTTTTCTTTCATCGGGATATAACCATTTACTTATAGATTTTCCCATGTTATAATACCTTTGTTATTTCCGCCGCACAGGCCTGGATGGAGGGAACCGCACATGACCCGAGCACAGATCACCTGCTTTCTGGAGGTCGCCAAATACCAGAGCTTTTCCAAAGCTGCCTCCCATATGTTTGTCTCCCAGCCCGCCGTCAGCAAGCAGGTCTCCCTTCTGGAGGAGGCCCTGGGGCTGACCCTGATCGACCGCTCCTCCGCCAGTCTCAACCTGACTGAAGCCGGCCGGATGTTCTATGAGTTTTTCCAGAAGTATTTCGCCGAGTTTCAAAACGTTTGGGATGAGGCCAAGCGTTTTTCCACCGGGCAGACCGGCACCATCCGATTGGGCTGTCTGGACGGCTGGGACCTGTCCACCTTCTACCCCGAGCTGCGCGGCATCCTGGTGGAAAAGTACCCGCAGCTCCAGGTCAACCTGGACGGGTACAACCACATCAACGTTCTGGACGCCCTGCGACGCGGCGAGATCGACGTGGCCATCACCCTGGAGATCGCGCTCCAGCGCCAGGCCGACCTCTCCCAGCGCAACGTGACCGCCGC
>JBJDYV010000003.1:0-4410 GCA_051867655.1 Oscillospiraceae bacterium | reverse complement strand
AGGGACAGGATCGCTACCTGATTTTCTTCAAAAGTCAGGATGCCGATGCCATGACTGCCGCTTTCAAAGAGTACACGGAGCAGATCGTGAACAAGAAATCCCGTCCCTCTGTGCTTGCCAAACTGCAACAGTTTAAGGCGCTGATTCAGTCTGCCGTTGTGGATCGGACAAAGAAAAAGGAGCTGGAGCGGTGAAGCAGGTAAACTGGAAGAAGATCATTCTGCCGAACATTCCTTATGTGTTCATCGGCCTGTTTGCTACCAAACTGGGGCAGGCGGCGCGGCTGGCTCCCGGTGCTGACTTTGCTGAAAAATTCCTACATTTCCTGGAAGGGCTGTCAGATGCCTTTGCAGTTCCGCTGCCAAGCTTCCACCCGGTAGATCTCTGCGTCGGCATTGTCATCGCCGCAGTCATACGCCTGGGTGTCTATGTAAAGGGCAAAAATGCCAAAAAGTTCCGCAAGAACATGGAATACGGCTCCGCCCGGTGGGGTACAGCAGAGGACATCCGTCCCTATGTTGACCCGGTGTTTGAAAACAACATCATCCTCACCCAGACGGAGAGCCTGACCATGAACAACCGCCCTGCCGACCCCAAGACGGCACGGAATAAGAATGTGCTGATTATCGGCGGCTCCGGCTCCGGTAAGACACGATTCTGGTTGAAACCCAATCTGATGCAGTGTACTTCCAAGAAGTACCCCGTCAGTTTCGTTGTCACCGATCCCAAAGGCGGTATTGTCAACGAGTGTGGAAAAATGCTTCTGCATTTCGGCTATCGGCTGAAAATTCTGAACACCATCAACTTCAAAAAGTCCATGCACTTTAACCCCTTCGCCTACATCCACAGCGAAAAGGACATTTTGAAGCTGGTAACTGCCCTGATTGCCAACACCAAGGGTGAGGGCAAAGCCGGGGACGATTTCTGGGTCAAAGCGGAAACCCTTCTGTACACGGCGCTCATCGGCTACATCCACTATGAGGCCCCGGTGGAGGAACAGAATTTCTCCACCCTCATTGAGTTCATCAACGCCATGGAGGTGCGGGAGGATGACGAGGAATTTCAAAATCCGGTTGACCTGATGTTCGCGGAACTGGAAAAGGAAAAGCCCCAGCACTTCGCAGTCCGGCAGTATAAGAAATACAAGCTGGCTGCGGGAAAGACGGCAAAATCCATCCTGATTTCCTGCGGTGCGCGGCTGGCTCCCTTCGATATTCAGGAGCTGCGTGATCTGACCGCCTATGACGAGCTGGAGCTGGACACCTTGGGAGATCGCAAGACCGCCCTGTTCATCATCATGTCGGATACCGACGATACCTTCAATTTTCTCATTTCCCTGTGCTACACCCAGCTTTTCAATCTGCTGTGTGAAAAGGCAGACGATGTTTACGGCGGCAGGCTTCCCGTCCATGTCCGCTGCCTGATTGACGAGGCGGCAAACATCGGTCAGATTCCCCGGCTGGAAAAGCTGGTGGCAACCATCCGCTCCCGTGAGATTTCCTGCTGCCTGGTGCTGCAAGCCCAGTCCCAGCTCAAGGCAATCTACAAGGACAATGCCGACACCATCATCGGCAACATGGACACCTCCATCTTTCTGGGCGGCAAGGAGCCGACCACCCTGAAGGAGCTGTCCGCCGCGCTTGGGAAAGAGACGATTGACACTTTCAACACCGGGGAGAGCCGTGGCCGGGAGGTTTCCCATTCCCTCAACTATCAGAAACTGGGCAAGGAGCTTATGAGCCAGGACGAGCTGGCTGTCATGGACGGCGGCAAGTGCGTCTTGCAGCTCCGAGGGGTTCGCCCATTTCTGTCCAACAAATACGATATTACCAAGCACCCCAACTATAAGTATACATCCGACTTTGACAAGCGAAACGAATTGGACTTAGAGCGTTTCCTGTCCCACCGCCTCCGGCTGAAAGCGGACGCAGTCTGCGAGGTGTATGAAGTCAATTCGTCCGACACAACTGCCTGACCGGGCAGAATCTTTAGAAAGGTTCAGAGAAGTCAACTGTGAAGTGTCCCTTCAAAATCTTTACTATTTTTTGGAGGTTCACTTATATGGCATTTTTCAATTCTGCAATTAACATTCTGGGTACACTGGTGGTGGCTCTGGGCGGTGGAGTCTGCGCATGGGGCGGCATCAACCTGCTGGAAGGCTACGGCAACGATAACCCCGGTGCCAAGAGCCAGGGCGTGAAGCAGCTCATGGCTGGCGCGGGTATCGCCATCATCGGTCTGGTGCTGATCCCCCAGCTCTCCTCCCTCATCACCGTGTAATCCAGAAACCATCCAGCAAAGCGTCTGCCAGTTTCCGGCAGGCGCTTTCCCATTTCAAAGAAAGGAGAACCACGATGAATCACCTACGGAGAATGGTTTCTTTTCTGTTGGTGCTGGTTCTGTGTTTTGGCCTGATCCCCGGTGTGTCTGCAGCGGAAGTGGACACGCCGGGAGCCGATACTCAGACGGAAGCAACCGAAACAGAGGAAACTGCCCCTGCCACTGTGGACACACAGCCCACGGAGGAATTGCCCCCGGAAGCGGAATCCGAAAGCACCGAACCGCCCTCTGCCGATGTGCCGATGGAAGAACCGGGGATAATGGATGCCATTTTCACCGGGGCGTCCGTGATGTCCATTGCCAGCACCCAGAACAGTATTATGCTGTTTGACTATGCCGACAATGGCAACTACACCACCGTCCTCAATTCACAGGTAGCCTGCGCCTATAAGCCCAATGGCACCGGCACCACCCGGACAGCGTACATCAAGAATTTGGGCTGGCATTTTGCCCGGTACGGCGGCGTTGCCTATGCGGATGACCCCCTATACTGCATTGAACCTTGGCGCAGCTACGCAGCCAGCACCTCCGGAAACTCAGTTGACCGGGGTGTGACGCTGGACGGCAGCGGCAGCACCACCGGCAGCAATGTGTGGTATGCTCTACCTGCTGCCCGGCGGGAAGCCATTGGCCTGATCCTGCTGTACAGTAATCAGATGTGGGATCACTCTATCAGTGTGACCACCACATCCAAAGCCAACAACCCCAATGTGCCCCTGCGGATTGCCACCCAGTTTCTGATCTATGAAATTGTGTGCGGTTTGCGTGATCCCAACACATTCACCCTTAATTCCACCAACGAGTGCGGAACGGCGGGCAATATCTTCTACAATGCAGGTGTGGCTTCTGTTACAAACTTCGCCAGCAATTACAACACCCTGGTATCCAACATTCAGGCTGCAAAGAAGATTCCCAGCTTCACAAGTTCCTCCAGCGGCAGCGCTCCTACCATCAACCTGACGGGAGAGGAAACCAGCGTCTATGACAGCAACGGCGTTCTGTCCAACTTCTCTTTCACGGACGGCAGCGGCGCTGAGTTCTACAAGAGCGGCAACACCCTGTACATCACCCAGACCGGAACGATTTCTTCCTCTACTGTGTTCAAGGCCACCCGCAGCCTGCCCTCCGCAGCCAGTTCTACCTACAATATCTGGTATATGTCCGGTTCCACCTATCAGACCTGTATCAACCTGTACAGCGCTTCCAGCGGTAGTCTCAATGCCTATTTTAAGCTGAAAGCACCTGATCCGGGAACCATCAGCCTAACCAAAACCACAGAGGACGGTCAGAACCTGTCCGGCTGGCAGTTTGGAATCTACTCCAATTCTACCTGCACCACGCTGGTTTCTGGGCCGTACACCACAAATACCAGCGGTAAGATTTCCGTTACGGGTCTTACTCCCGGCACTTACTATGTGAAGGAGCTGGGGCATACGGACAGCGCCATCAATGCCTTGTACTACTGTGCAAGCACCAATCCGCAGTCGGTGACTGTGACCGCCGGTGCCACCGCATCTGTCAGTTTCACAAACAAGCTGAATACAGGCAGCGTGAAGCTGATCAAAGCCACGAACACCGGTGCAAACCTGAGCGGCTGGCAGATCGGACTGTATACGGATGCTGACTGCACCAACGCTGTATCTGGCTCTCCCTTTACCACTGGGGCAGATGGCACGGTAACGGTTTCTGGCTTGCAGAAGGGAACCTATTACGCCAAAGAGATTCCCACGGACGATCCCTATTGGGCGTTTGACACCGCTGTGAAGTCTGTAACGGTTGCAGTCGGTCAGACCTCAGAAGTCACGTTCAGCAATACCCATTACGGACGCATTGAGTTCAGGAAAACCACCAACACCGGTAATCAGCTTGGCGGCTGGACATTCCGGGTGAAAGATTCCGATGGAAACTCCTACGGAGACTTCACCACCGATGACAATGGCTATGCCTGTACAGAAAATCTCCCATTAGGGCGGTACATTGTTGTAGAGCTGCCTACAGAGGACAATTACTGGCTGACAGAGCTGGGCTTCCATGATGTGACCGTGAAAGCCGGTGAAACCACCGTGGACA
>JBJDYV010000002.1:0-4439 GCA_051867655.1 Oscillospiraceae bacterium | reverse complement strand
CCTACGGCGCGCTGGAGGTGGTGGACCGCCACCCCGGCGACGGCCCCCTGGCCGGGCTGGAGGCCGCCTTTCTGGACACCGGAGCCGACCTGATCTTCCTGACGGGCACCGACCTTCCTCTGGGCGACCCGGCCCTGGCGCAGTACCTGATGGAGGTCCGGGGCGACCATGACGTCTGTCTGATCCGCAGCGCCAAAGGGCCGGAGCCTCTGTTCGCCATTTACTCCTCCACCTGTCTCGGCGCGATCAGCAAGGCACTGGAGGAAGGGCGCCGCTCCATGTTCAGCATGATCCAGCAGGTCCGCACCCTGGAGCTGAGCGCGGAGAGCCTGACCGGTTTTGATGTGCAGCGGATCCTGACCAACGTCAACGACCCCGCAGAGTACGCCCGCGTGTTAAAGCTTTAACCCCCCATTTCCGTAAGGAGGATGCCATGTCCCGTTTTCAACGCTTCCGGCAGTGGTGCCGCCCCGGGCTCTGGCTTCTGTGGCTGCCCCTGTCCCTGCTCTGGCTGGAGGGTGTGGTGCGCGTCTACGCCTTTCACACCCTGTTGGGCCGTGGCCTGATCTATATTCCCCTGTTCACCCTGGCAATCGGCCTGCTGCTGGACTTTATCTGCTGCATGTTCAAGCCCAAAACGTGCCGCCGCCTGATGACAGTTTTTCTTTTTCTGTGCTCCTTCTGGTACATCGTGCAGACGGTCTACTTTCATGTGTGCACCACATTCCTGACCCTCTACTCGGTGGGCACGGGAGCGGGGCCGATCACCCAGTTCTGGCGGGAGATCCTGATCGGGATCGTGGAGTCCTTCCCGGTCCTGCTTCTGGAGGCCATTCCCTTTATCCTGCTGGTCTGGAAGGGCCGCAGGCACTTCCCCCAGACCGAGCCGGGCAAGCACCTGTGCCGCCTCTTATTTGCCGGAGCGGCCGCCTTTCATGTGATCGCCGCGCTGGCGGTGAACCTCTCCACCGGCGGGCTGATGTCCCCCCGCTTCCTGTACCGGGAGGCTTTCATCCCGGAGCTGTCCGTGTCCAATTTCGGGGTGCTGACCACCCTGCGTCAGGACGCCCAGCAGCTGATCTTCAGCCAGGGCGAGGATTTGAAGGAGGATCTTGACCTCGACCTTGACCTCGACCTTGACCTCGACCTTGATCTCGACCTTGACCTCGATTTCAGCTCCGATCCTGATCCCGAGCCGTCCCCCTCCTACGTTTCCGTCGCCTGGGACGACAACGTCATGGACATCGACTTTGAGGCTCTCGCGGAAGCGGAAGAGGACCCCGAGCTCCGGGAGATGCACGAATATTTCGGCAGCCGGGAGCCCACCGCCAAGAACGAGTACACGGGCCTGTTTGAAGGGAAAAATCTGATCTTCCTGACGGCGGAGGGCTTTTCCTCCTACGCGGTGGACGAGGAGCTGACCCCCACCCTGTACAAGCTGGCCAACAGCGGCTTTGTGTTTGAGAATTTCTACAATCCCCTCTGGTGGGTGTCCACCTCGGACGGGGAGTATGTCAACTGCCAGTCCCTGATCCCCAAATCCGGCGTGTGGTCCATGTACCGCTCCGGCACCAACAGCCTGCCCTTTACCCTGGGCAACCAGTTCCGGCGGCTGGGCTATGATACCTACGCCTACCACGACCACTACTGGGACTACTACAACCGGAACGTCTCCCACCCCAACATGGGCTACGACTACAAGGGCAGGGGCAACGGGCTGGAGATGTCCGACCTCTGGCCGGAGTCCGATGTGGAGATGATGGAGCTGTCCATCCCCGAATATCTGGATCAGACCCCCTTCCACGTCTATTACATGACGATCAGCGGACACATGAACTACAACTTCACCGTCAATGCCATGTCCGCCAAGCACCAGCAGGCTGTGGAGCACCTGGACCTGAGCGAGGAGGCGCAGGCCTATCTGGCCTGCAACATTGAGCTGGACCAGGCCCTGGCCTATCTGCTGGAGCAGCTGGAGCAGGCGGGCATTCTGGAAGACAGCGTCATCTGTCTGGCCCCCGACCACTATCCCTACGGTCTGAACAAGGAGTACATCGACGAGCTGGCCGGCCACGAGGTGGAGGAAAACTTTGAGCTGTACGAGTCCACCCTGATCCTCTGGTCGGGTGATCTGGAGGAGCCCATCGTCATCGACAAGCCCTGCTCCAGCCTGGATATCCTGCCCACCCTGTCCAACCTGTTCGGCCTGGAGTACGACTCCCGGCTGCTGATGGGCCGGGATATCCTGTCGGACAGCGAGGGGCTGGTGGTGTTCTCCAACCGCAGCTTTATCACGGAGCACGGGCTTTATAATGCCCGCACGGACGAATTCGCCCCCTACGACGACGTGGCCGTGCCCGAAAGCTACGCCCAGGACATGATGGAGCAGGTCAACGACATGTTTTATTACTCCGTGGCAGTCCTGGACAACGACTATTACGGCGCTCTGGGCCTGTTTGAGCCGGAACCTTAATTGGAAATTTTTTGCATAGTCACATTTTTCATGGTATTTTTTAGGCTTCAGGGCATATACTGGTCTGTACATCGCCTGTATGCATGGAAAGGATGTGGCAATGCATGGATGAGTACGAACCTTCCCTCATCAACCCTGATCTGGCCGAACCCTCCGGGGATGTGGACGATCTGATCTTCTTCCACGACCCGGACTGGTATGCCAGCGACCGATAACAAGGCCGCCCGTAAAACGGGCGGCCTTCCTTTTTGCGTCGCTTTCTTTCGCGCCGGGGTCCGGCGGCTCCCGCCGGTCAGAAGTTCTTTTCAACATCCTGCCAGTTGCTGTTGGAGAGGATCTCCGCGTTTTCGGCGCGGAAAATTTCTCCCGCCTCCGCGTCTCCCCGGAGAAGATACATAAACCAGGCCGTCATGTACCCGTCGGCATACGGGAGCATATCGCCGTGTTCCGCCCCGGCCCTTCTGGCGCGGAGCTTTATCGTATCATCGGACACAAGGTCGTAGTTTTCTTCGAGCGAGGAGAGGGGCGCGATCATTTCAGCGTCGCTCTTTCCCGTCCCCGCCGTCATAAAATACGGGATCTTGATGTCTGAAACATCATACGACCACTGGAGCTCATGGGACAGCGCAAGATGGGTCGTGCTCGCGGTATACAGAGCCGTATAGCAGGTCCCGTTTTCCTGGGCCGTGACGGCATTGATCGCCCCGGCTCCGCCCTGGGAATGGCCTGCAATGCCGATGTTACTGTAATCAATTTTCCGAAAAAATACGCTGGAGCTGTCCTCATTCAGGCCCAGCATATATGTAAGGCTCGCGGCCGAGGACGTGCCGTCCCAGGACTCGCCGTCTTCATTCCCGACCACGATAAATCCCCATGATGCCAGATGCTCAAAGACAGCTTCATATTTCGACGCGGGAACGCCGGTCCCGTTGGCCATGACGACAAGCGGATAAGCTGCCGTGCTGTTCTCCAATTCCGACGGATACCAGATCTTGAATGTCTTGATTTTTTCATCCGGGGCATCCGCTTCCGTATATGAAACCTCGTAGTCTCCCAGCCCCGTATACTTTTGCTCCAGCGGCCCGGCCACCGCCACGTTCTCGTAATACTTCGCTTTCACAGAGGGCTGCTTTGACGCCCAGAAAAGAAAAAGGAAAATCAGCAACAACAACGCGATCACGACGATCAGGATAATAAACAATACTTTGATCAGTTTTTTCATAAGCCGCTCCTTCGCTGATGGGATTGACTTTTTTCACATACGCCTGTATGATCAAACTCAGCGAGACAAATGTATCATACGGAAGCACGGACCGCAAGAGCCCGCGCGAAAATGAGACAAAAACGGGGATTTGTATCATGGCAGAAGAAATAAAAGTATCCTATGTAAAGCAGAAAATCACGGATGCCCTGCTGCACTTAATGAAGCAGCATTCTTTTTCTGAAATCACCATTACCCAGATCGTGCAGACCGCCGGGGTGGGGCGGGCGTCCTTTTACCGGAATTACAAGGACAAAGAGGACGTTCTGACCCAGCACATGGCTGTTCTGATTCAAAAATGGGGAAGAGAATTCGAGCAGGCCGGTAAGCCTAATATAATCGAAAGCCTGCTGGAACACTATTACGCGGAACGGGATTTTTACAAGCTGCTCTATGAAAGCGGGCTGTCGTACCACATGCTAGATACGATCAAGGCAGCCTGCGAAATCGACAAGGAGGAGGAAAACATTTCCGCCTATCTCAAAGCGTGGTTTGCCGGGGGATTGTTTTGCTGGGTCAGCGAGTGGATCAAGCGCGGAATGGCCGAAACCCCTGAAACCATGCTGCGGCTATTGGCCGAGCGGGAAGACACATCCATTGGGTGAGCGTCCCCGGGCTTTTTCGGGCAAAAAGGCACGTTGAATCCCTTTTAACGTAACCGTCAAATGTAGGCGCGTATAAAACGACCGCCATCCTGGTGTGCAG
>JBJDYV010000001.1:0-4467 GCA_051867655.1 Oscillospiraceae bacterium | reverse complement strand
GCCGCTGGCGGCCGCAGCTGACCCGGCAGGAGCGGTTTCGGGGGCTGATCTTTTTTGCCCTGTACTTCCTGGTGTTTCCCGTCCTGAAAATGGGGGTGGAGTGGTTTTTCGACCACTTTTTCGGCCTGTACTTATCCGAGGCCATGTCAGCTGCGGTCTATTACCTGATCCTGGGCGTGGTGACCGTCCTGATGTTCGGGGAATTTCTGAAAAACAGCTTCGGCATTCTGGTGGATTTCCTGCCGGAAAATCTGCTGGCCTTTGCCACCGGACTGGTGGGCGCGGGAGTGCTCTCGTTCCTGATGAACCTCCTCCCCTGGCCCCTGGAAAATCCCGACTCGGTCTCCTGGGCGGAGCAGTTTGCCTACTCCCCCGCCGCCACGGTGGTCATCGTGGTCATTCTCATGCCCCTGATCGATGAGGTGCTGTTCCGGGGTCTGGTGTTCGGCTCCCTGCGCCGGTTCAGCCGCCCCCTGGCCTGGGCGGCTTCCGTCCTTCTGTTCATGCTCTACAGCGTGTGGACCTTCGCCGTGGCCTACGGCGACGCGCGCTACCTGATCCTGGCCTTCCAGCACCTGCCCATAGCCCTGGCCCTGACCTGGTGCTATGACCGGGGCGGCTCCATCTGGTCAGCCGCCGCTCTGCACGCCGTGATCGACGCCGTTATGCTGTTCAAAGCCGTTACTTAAAGGAGAACATTATGCCCCACATTCAACAATTACCCTCCCATGTCGCCGACCTGATCGCCGCCGGTGAAGTGGTGGAGCGGCCCGCCAGCGCCGTCAAGGAGCTGCTGGAAAACGCCATTGACGCCGGCGCCGGCGCTGTCACCGTGGAGATCCGCAGCGGCGGCATGTCCCTGATCCGGGTCACCGACGACGGCTGCGGCATTGCCGCCGATGAGGCGGAAACCGCTTTTCTGCGCCACGCCACCAGCAAGATCCGCACGGAGTACGACCTGGAGGCCATCGGCACCCTGGGCTTCCGGGGCGAGGCGCTGGCCGCCATTGCCGCCGTGTCCCGGGTGGACCTGCTGACCCGCACTCCCGACGCCCCCCTGGGCGTGGCCCTGTCCCTGGAGGGCGGCACGGTCACGGAGCGGGAGGAGAGCGGCTGCCCGGCGGGCACCACCATCGTGATCCGCGACCTGTTCTTCAACACCCCCGCCCGGCTGAAATTCATCAAGCGGGACGCCACGGAGGGGGCCGCGGTGCTCGCCGTGGTCCAGCGGGAGGCTCTGGCCCACCCGGAGGTCTCCTTCACCTTCATCCGGGAGGGCAAGACCGAACTGCGCACCCCCGGCGACGGGCAGCTGAAATCCGCCCTGTACAGCGTGTTCGGCCGGGACATCGCCCTGGGCTTTACCCCCGTCAAGGGCAGCGGCGAAGGGGGCGTCACCGTCTCCGGCTTCGCCAGCCTGCCCGTGTGCTGCCGAGGCACCCGGGGCTACCAGCACTTTTTCGTCAACGGGCGTTACATCAAGTCCAAGACCATGACCGCCGCCCTGGAGCAGGCCTACGCCAACCAGAAGATGGTGGGCAAATTCCCCGGCTGCGTCCTCCATGTGACCACCAAGCTCTCCGCCGTGGACGTGAACGTCCACCCCACCAAGACCGAGGTAAAGTTCGCCTCCGAGCGGCAGATCTTTGACGCGGTGTACCACGCCGTTCTCTCCGCCCTGACCGGTGGGAGTGCCCCCCGCCCGTCCATGACCATGGAGAAGCCCAAGCCGGTGGACACCGTCACCCCGAACCAGACCACCCTGCCCCTTCACGACTCTGCCCGCCCGGTGCAGAAGGCGGCCGTGCAGACGCCGCCCCAGGCCGCGCCCGTCCGCCCGGCGGCCCCGATCCAAAAGGAAACACCCGCCCCGCCGCCGGTCACTCCCACGCCCGTCCGGGCCGCAGCACCCGCAGCGCTCAAAGCGGAGGCCCCCGTTCCCCCTTCCGCGCGGCCCGTTCCGCAGCCCGCACCGGCGGGGGAAAAAGAACTCCCCCAGTCTGTTCCGGCGGTTCAGGCCGAGCCGGAAGTCTCTGTCCCAAATGGGGCCCCCGGCAAAACCGAAGGCTTTGTTGGGGAAAGGAGCCGCAGCGCAGCGAGCGAGCTTTCGCCGCAAGGCGGAAGCGAGGGGTACGGAGCTTGCGGCGACGACGAGCCCTGGCGTCTGGCGGGTGAGGTATTAAACACCTACATCATTGTGGAGCAGGGCGAGAAGATCCTGTTCATCGACAAGCACGCCGCCCACGAGCGCATGTGGTTTGATCAGCTGAAAAGCCGGGACTGGCGGCCCATGAGCCAGATTCTCCTGGCTCCCATCGTGTTCACCCCCACCCCCGAGGAGGGCGCTGTGCTGTTGGAAAATCTGCCCCTGTTGGCGGAATTCGGGTTCGAGGTCGAGGATTTCGGCGGCGGCGCGCTCATCGTGCGCCAGGTGCCCCACGACATCGACGCAGAGCAGACAGAGGAGGCTTTGGTGGAGCTGGCCGGCCGCCTGCTGACCACCGGCGGCCGGGCCGACCCTGCTGCCGCCCGGGACGCGCTGCTGCACACCATGGCCTGTAAGGCGGCCATCAAGGGCGGGCAAAAGAACGGCCCCGCCGAGCTGGAGCGGGTGGCCCGGGCGGTCATGTCCGGTCAGGTGCGGTACTGCCCCCACGGCCGCCCGGTGGCCATTGAGCTGACAAAAGCCATGCTGGAAAAGCAGTTCAAGCGGGCATAAGACGCAAAAAGACGGAAAGGCTGGGATGGCATGGAACGTTTTTACGCGGTGATCCAATGGCTCTGCAACCTTCTGTGGGGCGACCTGATTACGATCCCCCTGCCCGGCGGCGCTTCGCTGGGTCTCTCCCTGCTGGTTCTCCTGCTGATCCCCACCGGCGTGTACTTCACCATCCGCACCAGGGGGCTTCCTGTGCGCCTGTTTCCCGAAATGGTGCGGGTCACCTGCGAAAAGAGCGAACACAAGAACGGCGCCCTCTCCGGCTGGCAGACCCTGATCGTGTCCACGGCCACCCGGGTGGGCATGGGCAACCTGGTGGGCGTGGTGGCCGCCATCTCCGCCGGCGGCGCGGGCGCGGTGTTCTGGATGTGGGTCACCGCCCTGATCGGCTCCGCCACCGCTTTCGTGGAGGCCACCCTGGCCCAGAAATACAAGCAGCCTGACCCGCTGTACGGCGGCTGGCGGGGCGGCCCGGCATATTACATTCACGCCTTCGCGGAGCAAAAGCGGGGCAAGAAGCTGAAACGCTCCGTGGTCGCCGTCCTGTTTGCTGTCTCCGGCCTGATCTGCTGGTGCGGCATCAGTCAGGTCATCGGCAATTCGGTGACCGAGGCCTTTGACAACGCCTTCCATATCAAGCCCCTCTACACCATCATCGTCCTGGTCGCCCTTTCTGCGGTCATCGTCCTGCGCAAAAACGCCACGGTCAAGGTGCTGGACGTGGTGGTGCCCATCATGGCGGGCTTTTATTTCCTGATCACCATTTTCCTCCTGGTAAAGAATTTTACTCTGATCCCCGGCGTGCTGGGCCGTATCTTCTCCGAGGCCTTCGGCCTGCGTCAGGCGGCGGCCGGCGGCTTCGGCGCGGTGCTGATGAACGGCGTGAAGCGCGGTCTGTTCTCCAACGAGGCCGGTTCCGGCTCCGCCCCCTGCGCGGCGGCGGCCGCCGAGAGCAATGACCCGGCCAGAATCGGCCTGCTGCAGGCCTTCGGCGTGTTTATCGACACCATCGTCATCTGCACCTGCACCGCGCTCATCATGCTGCTGGTGCCCGAAAGCGCCGTGGGCGGGCTGACGGGCATGACCCTGCTCCAGGCGGCCATGGAGCACCATCTGGGCCGGTTCGGCGTGGTGTTCATCGCCGCGACCCTCTGGCTGTTCAGCTTTTCCACCTTCATCGGTATCCTGTTCTACGCCCGCTCCAACGTCTCCTATCTTTTCGGCGACAAGATGTGGGCGCAGACCGGCTACAAGCTGCTGGCGCTGGTCATGCTGTTCATCGGCGGCCTGGCGGCTTATCACCTGGTGTGGGACATCGGCGATATCGGCATCGGTCTGATGACCGTGTTCAACATCATCGTCATCCTGCCCCTGGGCGGCGAGGCGCTGAAGCTTCTGAGAGACTATGAAACCAGGCGAAAGCTGAAACGTTGAGTGCAAAAAGCGCCGACCGTGCGGTCGGCGCTTTTCCATTTCTCCGGGATTCCGCGGTATTCCTACCTAAAAAGTAGTTTGATTATTTTCCCAAAATATAGTATGATGATGCCAGTAACCGATTACTTTTAATGAAAGGAAATTGAAGGTGAGTTTATGGAGAGACTAAAGGGAAAAGTAGCGATCGTGACCGGTTCCACCGGCGGGATCGGCACGGGCATCGCCCGGTTGTACGCGGCGGAGGGCGCTAAAGTGGTAGTCTGCGGACGCCGGGAAGAAAAGGGAATGACGGTGGTAAACCAGATCCTGGCCGA